>PLTA01000029.1 GCA_003164295.1 Candidatus Bathyarchaeota archaeon | reverse complement strand
TCAAATCCCACCCCCTGCACCAACATAAGCAAATGGACCGAAGATTTATGAGGGAGATTTTCTAAGATAACTCCATATTCGAATACTAATTAATTATGTTCCAAAGTATAATTGAACAAATCTAATAATTTAGATAAAACAAAAAATAGCTAAGGTTTTAAACAGACGGACTAAAAAAATGACGCAAGCAAAGACGACGTATATGTCCTTTAGAATTGGGCTGTTGCTAGTTGCTCTCTCATGGTTTGCCTATATGATCTATGACAATCTCTTAGGCATTTTTAATCACCACGTAAATAGTCCATTGGAGATAGAGGATATACCGGCAACTATAGGCACTGGACTCTTAGTTGCAGCAAGCCTCATTGCCATAATAGCTGTTCTTTTTTACGTCGCAAAAAGAGACCTTTCAAAACCAGAAGCATACATGACCATTAGAATGGTCTTGGTTTGTGAAATAGGTTACTTCCTGTTGTTTTGGCCTTCGATTTATGTGGAAGGCTTCCCCGGAGGCTTCCACTTTACACTAATGAAAGTAGCTGAACTCACTGTGCCTTGCTTGGTCGAGGCAATATTAATTCCAGTTGTGCTGACTAAGTTGTTTCTTGAATTAAACCCAAGCAAACCCGCTGCAAAACCGATAAAATGGGGGCTGATCTCAGGTACTGCCTACCTTTTTGTTTTCTGGCTCAATAACTCAGGTAACTGGATAGGCACATTAATGGAAAAAGGAGTAGATTATATTATCCAGTTCCCACTAAACATGTTTAGCTTCATATTAACAACGGTCGGTCTATTCCTACTCGCCCTATACACCGGCTATTTTTCGAAAAAATCAACCCAGAGCGCAGATTTAACCCTAAGTAGTATTGACTTGAAAAAGGCAGGGCTAATCATCACATCATTAGGAACGTATCTATTGTTGCTTTTTCTATTGTATCTTTTCTTTGGAGCCGCTGGAGGATGGAGTGAATGGTGGGCTTGGTTCTTAGGTCATGGCTACTTAGATCTGTGGGCTTTGACGCTTCCATTTGTTGGTCTATGCTTACTCTTCACTGAATCCACAAAACTTAAAGTAAATAAAGTCAATAAGAAACGTTTTGCATTGAGCAATAAACAGATAAATTTGGTTATATTTTTGACCCAAGCCTTAGGCATGATCTTCTATATTGTTTTTTCAGCTGCATACGATATTCCGCTTCCTTCAACCAAGGTTCTTACAGGAGAACCTATTTTCCATAATTTGCTTATGATAAGCGGAGTATTATACTTCATTTTCATACTCTTAACTGTAGGACTTAGCGCTGTTGTCTATATAAAAGACTAAAAGGGAAAGAAATGGTTTAAGATCTCAACATTTTGCTTAATGGGCTGGATTTGTCTATTAAAAAAGGAAAAAGCGGGTGACATCTCCACAGACTTGGGGATTCAAATTCCGCCCCTGCACTTTTATAAGCAAACTATACAGGGCGTATTTCTGTGGAAACCGGCGTATTCATCCACTTTTATTATTTTTGTAAATCAAATTGATGATGAATGACGGCTGATTTGGGATATCAATTTTTTCTCAATAGTTTTTTAAGGCGATATAACCATAACTTTCCATTCACTGTAGGAATTACCTATGGCCAGGAGTTAACCACCATTCACATCAGGGGATTCAAATAATGAATAAAAAATTACTGGTAGCCATTTTTGTAATGTGTTTTCTTTTTTTGGTTGTAGTCTTTTTTCCACAAATATGCTATAGTCAAACATCGACGCCAAGCCCTTCAATAATGCCTACCCCAACGAAAGCAGCAACACTTGGAGGTGTCAATGCCTTATTGCTTATTGGTATAATCGTATTGGTTATAGTAGCAGTCGTCGCAGTTACGTTTGTATTTGTTTTAAGAAAGCGGATGAATGAAAAGAGCCTCAGTAGACTTTCATCCAGTAACTTCGAAGCGTGGGTGATCAAAAAATTCAATGGTAAACCAAGTGACCCATCTTCAGGGGTAAATGGGTTTACCGAGGGAGGTCAACCCCTTTTGATTAAACAATCTGATCCTGTCCGGTTGGCTGAGGTTGAAGCTTTTGTCAAATTGTTAGTAAAAGCCGGAGCTCAAAAAGGCACAATTGTAGCATTCGATTTTGACAACGATGCCTTGGAAGGAAAAATAATAGCTATGGATAATGAAATCGAACTTGAGTTAATGCGTATAAATGAACTATTGAATAAGCGCTATGCTGATAGGATCAAAAGCCTTGCCCGTTCACAGGTTACCTTTGCGATGCCACCCGCATATGTAACAGATGACCTATTAACAAAACCAGCAACTTTGGATGAAAGAATGCCAAATGCGCCCCAAAGAGAGGGTCTGAAACCTCGGGTCTTCATATCTAATAGCAACACCCAGGTCTCTAACCAAGTTAAGGAAATGTTAGATTTTCTGCAGTATGACTATGTAATGGGCGATAAAGAAGAAACCACTTTGCCAATTTCTGACAATAAATTTGGTTTGATGAAAGATTGTGATTGTGCAATCATAAATATCGCTGCTGCTGAACAGGAGAGAAGATACAGCGGACTTTACATTCTTAATTCAATTGTCATTTCTGAAATCAATGCGGCTTATCTGAAGTATAGCATGCAAGTTGTTTTGTTGGTTGAGCGAAAAGTGGAGTTGCCTCCAAATCTTAGGGGTCTTAAAAGAGTTGAATATGACAGCGATGATTTATCTTTCAACGCCGCAATGGATCTCAAGAAGGCATTGGAAGACTTTAAAAAACTATAGTATTCCCATCTCTCAAACCAAGCTTAAATCTAATGCTATGCTTCCCGAGGGGGTTCAAATCCCACCGCAACAACTAAGTAAAAAAGCATAGTTGCTTTTTGGTGATGTTCGTCGGGTTTGAGTCCATCGTATTAGCGTCCTAAAGTCTTTTCGGTTGCTCTGTAAAGTCTGCGTTGCTCGCGCAGAATTCTTCTCCACGCGAAAAATCGTCACCCAAACTATATTTCGTTGCAGAGGTTGCACTTTGGACACTTTAGCACAACATTCTTAAATTTTCCTTCGATGATATTTTCACCCAGCTTTGCTCCACAATTACCACAAAGGTAAGTAGTGTTACCACCCTTGCTTTTTATTACTGGCAACGTTTTAGATGCAAAAACGGTTCGGGTTCCCTTTTCCGGTTCCGGTATAGTTTTTAATTTTCTGTCCATTTTATCCACTTACTTCGGCTTTTATTGGTTAGACTTGGATTATAAGTTTATTGTTTTCTGCTTTTTTCGATTATAAGTTTCAAATCAATTACATTGATAAAAAAGGGATTTTGCTGGTGACATCTTCTCTGCATTGAGGGTTCAAATCCTCCCCTGCACCAAAGCTTGACAAAACCTGTAAGTTTTCACGCATGTAAATATCCAGTATGCAGGACAAATAGTCTGGCATCCTTAAAAGAAGATATTAGGCAATAGATGTTTACGGCGATGTATATGGCGAAGAAAACCACTATAACCTTGCGGGATGACGTCTACCAAACCTTGAAAGAGAAGGCAGGTGCCCGAAACATTTCAAACCAAATAAACAGAATTCTTATCGATTACTTTTCAATAATAGAACGCATGTTCGGCACAATGAAAACGGCAGATCTCAAAGACCTTAGAGACCATAAGGATCGCTGCTTATGAAATACGTCATCGACTCCTATGCATGGTTAGCATACTTCATGGGAACAGGAGCAGGAGAAAACGCCAAACCGATAATTGAAAGCTCTGAAGAAAAAAATAACTCCCACAATATGTGTGTCCGAAATCTACGATATACCCTCAAAGTAGACGGGGAAGAACTTGCCGAAAAACAAAGGGCATTCATTAAAGAAAAAAGCTCCCTCCTCCGTTGGACGAATTAATAGCAGTTGAAGCAGCCAGAACACAGCACAAAATGAAAAAAGTAATCGATGGGTGGGAACTTGCAGACTCAATAGTCTATTCCACGGGTGCAATCAAAAAAGCGGATTTGCAACTGGTGATGAGCATTTTAAAAAACTAAAAGGTGTAATATTCATAAAATACCTCCAAAACTATGACCATAGTTGAAAAAACACCCTGGAAACACCTCAGATTTCACCTATCATCGAATACAGCTAGAGAAATAATCGCGTAGGCGTTCGAAGGTCCAAATCCCAGCCCCCGCACCAACACTAAGCGTTGAAAAGAACTTCCAAATTCACTTTGAAGCCAATAAAAAAAATGGTAACCTCTCAAAGATCTAATGACATGCTTGTTGTTTCATTTTGTAACAACATTATTTTATAATTTGAAATGTGAAATTATAAACAAGGTAATTTTAATTGAACAAAAACAAGCATACAAAGTGGATTTGACTAAAATCGGTGGGAATGGAGATTTTCCATGTCCAAGAAGTGGAAATGTTATTTCACCAGAGGAGACCTCTGAAGAAAGTTACTGCATTCTGGAGCCAAAAGTCAATGGTTACAGGTTGGAAGAAGTGGTGATTTCCTGCAACATATGTGAGAGTCACATTCACTTAACCGGATTTTCTCTTTTGGAAAAATTATCAATTGAATAGAGTGGTAGTCAGCAATAATTTTCCTTAATCTATCTTATTGTTTTGTCTATCTTTGAGTTTATGCCTACTTAATTTCTCCAGACAAAACTAATATTATTATCAATATCGAGTTTGCACTTAACTTATATGGTACTTTTAGTTTTATTTCGAGTTGTGGAGAAATTAACCATGAAACGTTTTATAGTTAACTCGAAGGTGCCGCAAATTCAGCTTAACAGGCTTACCTGCATTATAGGTACGACCAACGTTTTTGAGAGAACAGGTATTAAAGATGTCTTTTTGAAAACCTGTTATTGTTGTTCTCCGGAGTCGAACGCTGAGGTGGAAAAAGCCATCATCGAGTTTGAGGCCCCATCCAAAGAGGCTTTGGAAGCGGCGCTTCAGAAGATTAACTTCCCTGCTGATTCGATAGTTGAAGTAACCAAACTTGAGGTCGGTAAGAACTAAAATCGGCTAAAAAAAGATTTTTTCAAGTAGGGTTCCCCCCAAAATTGGACAAAATTGTCCAATAATATTATCGAGAACGATTGTAACGAAATTAAGACTAAAAACTCACCAAACAATAAGACAACAGCTTGATAAAGTATAGAACACGCGGCAGAAGACTTAAGCGCGCATCCGTATTTATTCAGACAAGGCAAGGTTTCGAATGGTTCATAGAAGAGTACGTGGCGGACAATTCACGATCAAACACGTTGAGAAGAAATGTCCCGTTGAGTTGGACGAGGAATTGTTAGTAAACATTACTGATATAGCTCCAAGCGGCGATGGGGTGTCAAAAATTAGAGGCTACATCATAATGGTGCCAAAAGCCAAGCCAAGAGACTGCGTGAAAATAAAGGTAACACAAGTCGGCGAAAAATCAGCAATTGGCGAAATAATCAAATAATTTTTAAAGTTAACGGTTTTGAATCGGCGTTCCCAACCCATGTTGAAACACCTCAACGCCATACTTAAGGAGACTTTTCACTGCACTCGCCCTGTTTTTAGGCACTCTTGCAACACCATGAATTAAACCAAATAATGAGAGAAGCATCATTGTCAAAACAGAAGATTTCGAATAGACCGCAAGTTTTAAAACAAAAAGTGGCAATTTCGAAATCAAACTTTGGGATATAGGCTGAAGCCTCATCATGCCACTTCTCGAAGGGTATCTATCAACCGAAAAAATTAAGCATTTGCCTATTTTTAATCCACGCGATTAAAACTTTACCTTAGTTGGAGTTACTTTTTGGTTTTAATGTTTCAATCGGCTAAAGACAATTTGGTAACCTACAATAAGTGAATAAAAAGCATATGAAAGCAAAAGTGCAGGGCGATGAACGGCGTATTTAAGGTCGCTCACCATGAATTCAACATGTTTTCTTGCAGTCCACACTTCTTCTGGCCGATAATGAATGCAATAAGGTTCATAAACGCCAAGAACCTTGTAGCCTTTTTTCCCTATCCAATCTTTAATGTAGCCGTCTTCATACGTGTGCAGCTTAAAAGGAATTTTGATATCCTCAACAGTTTTTCGGCGGACAAGCAGGTCATGTGTTCCGCCTCTTTTTTCAAAAATCTTTAATGTAACTCTTTCAAACATTTTCAAAATTTTTCTTCCTTGTAACACCGACCAAATTTCTATTCCCCATACTGCGCCCACATCATCTTTTACAAGTTTTACTGCCTCAGCAAACCAGTTTTTCGACAATATAACATCGCTATCTACAAATACAAACCAGTCACTCTTTACAAGTTGAATTGCACTTTGCCTAGCGCTGCCTCTTGTCCCTTTTTCTTGAACGAAGATAACGTTGCCGTATTTTTGTTGAAATTCATTCACTATATCTGCGGTGCCATCTGTGGAGTAGCCATCAACAACGATTAAATTGTTAACCTTTATGTTTTTGTAAATAGAATTAATGCATTCTCTTAGCATTCTTGCGCTGTTCATTGTGAGAAGGGCAACGTCAACGGACTCCATAAGTGATCAACCTGAACTCAAAAGCGTTTTTAGTACCCCATTAAGCCGCAGCATCGTGAGCATATTGGGAAAACTCCATCTTCACAGCTTCTTAGGGCTCGCCTAAACTTGCGGTGTTTTTCGCCATTGTATATTTCTTGGATGCTTGATTCCATAATATTTCCTGTTACGAAGTCTGGAAAGTCTCTGCATGTAACGGTGTCTCCATTTGGCATTACATCTAATTGGAACCAGGGTGAAACACATTTCTTATAACCGAAGAAATTTTCAGGTTCATTATAATACGTTGGGATTTGCTCAGGTTTAAGGTCAGGAACAAAAAGGACTGGCAACGTTGATTTTCTAGATTTAATAATTTGCACTTGTTCAGAAATTTTATCCATGTTCATCTTTGTGGTATCGCGCACGTATCCTTTCCATGCAAATGGTGTTATGCCTAGTTTTTCTTCCGCTATTTTGGTGTGCTTTTGCCCTATCCATTCTCGTGTGAACCATGAGTAATAGACTGTCATTCCGTCTGGGCCCAGTTTTTCTGCCTCTTTCACTGTTTCAAGTAATGTGTTTTCATTGTTTTTGGAAATTGTTGTAAGAACGAAGATGGCAGGTTTATTCTTTTTTTTCTGTTTTTTCAGTTTCTGAATTGCCGAGATTCCTTTGACAGTTGTATCTAATGCGCCTGGCACGCCTCTGCATTTGTCATGAATTTCTCTAGGGCCGTCAAACGAAACGCAAACCATATCCCAACCATTATCTACAATAGTTTCTGCGTTTTTTTCTAAGAACGATCCATTTGTCACTATTTGAACAGTTAACCCTTTTTCTTTCATGTAGTTAACAAGCGGAACTAGTGGTTCGTAAAGAAATGGTTCTCCACCTGTTATGTAAACGTGAACTTTCTTTGGGGCTAATTCATCTATTACTTTTTTGTAAACTTCAATGGGCACTTCCCCTGTAACTTTCGGGGTGTCTTCTCTCGCGTTGTATCCGTTTTGTCCCCATTGGGCACAGATTGCGCATCGATGATTGCAACGATGGGTAATTCTTAAGCTCAACAACCAGAGGGCTGAACTGCTTCCATCTTGATTTCCATAATCTAATTTTGATTTTACAAATTCCCTGTATGCTCCTCTAACGAAGCTCTTTACAAGGTCTGGGTTTCTGCATACAGGAGTGAAGAACTGTGTTGGAATTCGCCTCATTCATACTACCGTTTGTTATATCCCGTAGGATGCATTGTATAATTTAAGTTTGCCCCAATTCCAACTTAGTTTTATCGGATGCACGCGCATCAAAAACAATTGTGATTTTTACAGCTTTCAATCCGGATAAAGTGTAACATTCAGATTGATGTTAAAACATCTCACAAAAACACAATAGTAGATTAACCAAAATTATGACGCGATTCAACAGATGACAAAATAAACAAAATGAAGACTAACATAAAAATGGCAATTCAACGTTTCCGTAAACTACATTTATAGGAAGTTATAGAAGCTATTGCCATTTGTAATTAATTTTTACTTCTTCTTTCCCTTTGGTGGAAGTTGCGCTCTTAAATCTTTCTTTTTCTGTTCTTTTTCTCTCTCCAGCTTCTTCTTCTGCGCAATCTGTGTATTCTTATTTTTTCTTTTCATAACGCTCATATATTCAACCTTTACCAAGCAATCAAATTGCATCACGCATTCTAAAACATTACTCTTTAATGAAAAATGAAATAACCTAAGTTTTGTGCAGTGCCAGTATTATTTGCTATTATTTTGACTTAACCATTATTATTTTAACATTACTACTCAACTGTTATATAGTGTGACTGACTAAGTATACCTAGTGTGAAATAAATGAGCAAACTAGAAAAAGCTAAGAATAAAAAGATAGTCGCAAAAGCCACTCCAGTCAAGCAAATACCTGAAGGAAGAAAAATCGCAAAAATCCCCGAATACGACGCAGTTTTTAAACAGATTATTGAAAGCCCCGAAAAAATGTTTAAAGTTGAAGTAGAGGGAAAAACAGTCAAATCAATGTACGCCCCATTCTCATTCAGAGTAAAGAACTTCAACAAAAAACCGGACAGAAAATTCGATACAGCACTAAGAGTGCGCAATAAAGAGATATATATTGTCAAATTGGACAAAAAAGAATAAAGCAGTCCAATCCATATCCTTTCGTTTGTTAGAGCAGATGTAAACTATGTCGGAACATAAACCTGAGTGGCCTGATTCTGGCGACCTCGTTATCGCTACAATAGAGAGTGTAATGGATTATGGAGCCTACGCTAACTTAGACGAATACAATAAACGAGGCTTCCTTCACATCTCAGAAATCTCAAGCGCCCGAATAAGAAATGTCCGAGATTTCGTTCGAGAAAAACAAAAAATGGTTCTAAAAGTCGTCCACGTAAATCTTGAAAAAGGACATATTGATCTATCCCTAAGACGTGTTACCAAACGCGAAAGAATTGAAAAAATTAAGGCTTGGAAAAAGGATCGCAAAGGCGAGGTGCTCTTACGGGCTGTTGCAGAAAAGGTTGGTTTACCTATTCACGAAGTATATCAAAAAGCCGGTATTATTCTTGAAGAAAAAGTCGGTTTATACGAGGGATTTGAAAAAGTCCTAAAAGAAGGTACAGAAGCCCTCACTAAACTTGAGATTCCTGAAGATATCGCCAAAGCTTTCGCTGAAGTTGCTGAAGAACGAATCCACATCAAATTAGTGAAAGTTAGAGGAGTATTGGAAGTTCGATGCATGAAACCTAACGGAGTAAAATGCATTCAAGATGCATTTCTCGGTGCCAAGAAAGGACAAAAAGCTAAAGACGTTAAAATCGAATTTAGCGTTATTGCAGCTCCAAGATATAGCGTAGAAGTTTCAGCTGATAACTGGAAACGTGCAGAAGAGCTTCTTGATGAAGTAAGCCAGAACGTAGTTACAAACATTACTAAGGCTGGCGGAGTCGGCTCTTTTAAGAGAGAAAAATCGTAGGCGAAAACATGAGAGAACCAGATGACAAAGTTGTATGGGGCCATGTAGAAAAGCTTGGCAAAGGCACCAGAGCAAACTATGAAGCTAACAAAAAAACCATCACATTCTGTTTTAAAAGAGACGCAGAAACCTCAAGCGAGCAACTAAGAAAACTACGCGAACAACTCATGAATGAACTAAAAGAACTTGGTTATGTTAGTCGCATGAAATACAACGGAGAAGTAATTGTCGAAAATATAGCTGAAGAAGACGTTATTTTAACCCGAAAAAATCATCAACTCTCGATTCGACTAAATAAAAAGGGTTCTGGCGCTAAAGAAAAGGAAGCTGCTGAAAAGCCAACTTAGTTTTTTCATTTAAATTAATAAAATTAAGAATTTAAGGCAATTAATTTTTTATTCAAATTATAAAGAAAGCAATTTTTAGTCTTTTTGCCGAAACAAAGTCTAACTTTTTCTTGTGAAACAAGCCATCAAATTCTTTATTCTGAGCTAAAAATTAAAAAAATTAGTAATTAGAGACCGAGGCTGTTGACCACTCTGCCTGAATTAGCATCAATCACCAGCACAATCTTGTTTCCTTTATGGTCGTACTTTGCAAACCACACAGGTGCGTGAAGTAACTCTACATCACCAACATCCGAATCGGTATGTATTGATTGGATCATATGATATTTCTCATGTGCTTTTTGTGATTGGAGCTGGTCCACTAAGGTCTTTGCTTGAGATTTTGCAACTTCCTCGCTTATGTCGCCGTTAAGTATCTTAACGTCTTTGGGTAACTTGGATATGTCAAACAATTCTCTGCCGTCAAGATTGAATTGGTAATCCCTTGGCTGATAATCCGTGAGAGCCTTTAATGCAATCACAGGAAAGTTATAGTTCATATCCAATTGCTCGGTCTTTCTCATTCCGCCGCCACGTCCCATACCACCCATTCCCCAAGCCATTATTCTTATCCGCTTCAACCCCAAAATACCACTAAAAGGGGTGCCCGTTCGAAATTGGTTCTCAAGAGCTCGTCTGCGTCCTCCTCCGCCAAAGCCCCCTCCTCGTCCGCCTCCACCAAAACCGCCACCCATTCCCCCAAAGATTACTCCCATCAACGCGGCTGTTGTGGCTGTCTGCGCAATTTGTGCCGTTTCATCTGTAGCAGTGATGCTCGTGCGGGCTGAAACGCTTACGATCCAGTATGGCACGTAGGTGAGGCTCATATCTTCTTGTTTGGAGTCTTCGTGGAGGTGTCTGTGCAAAAGACCTCTGTCCATTAATGGTGTAATTATAGAATTCACTTGGTCAACGGTGGCAACTTTCAAATTAAGCATTGTTTGCTTTTGTATATTTGTCCAACCTTGGTTACCAAGCGTGACTGCGTTACCGCAATACTCGCAGGTTATTACCATCTCTCCAAACTTAGGTGAGATAGGTGCTCCGCAGCTTGGACATTTCAGTGATGTTGCTCCTGAAGCGGCAACTACTGGAGACGTAGAAGTTGAAGTTGGCTTCGAGACATTTAATCCGGTGCTTGTTCCACATTTTACGCAGAAAGCAGCATCGTCCGGAATCTGTGCACCACAGTTATGGCAATACATTTTTTCACCGAAGTCTTTTATGGTCTGTTCTTTCTCTTAAATTTACCCTATACTAAACTTCACATTTTACCTTAAATTGGAATGATGCTTTTTCTGGAGTTAAATCTACATTTTTCCGAAATGAGTTTTTGGGAAAACAACTAAATAGTTGAGCAATGCAATGGTAAAGTTATGCCTAAGAAAACGGGTCATAAGAAACTCTATGTTGCTATTATTCTCATAGCTATATTGGTCGTTGCAACTGCCGCAATTGTTTATGGAACTACTCTTTCTAAACCAACGAGTATTGTTGGAGTTCATGTTGGTGATACTTTCACTTACAGAATAACTGGTACCTCAGTTTTAAACAGTGCAGCTGCAGTGACTCCAGCCGGCTTCGATGTATATAACCAAACAGATCATTATACAGTTACCGTAACAGGGGTTGTCGGTACTAAAGTTTCACTTGACACAGTATGGTTGTTTTTGAATGGTACGCAAATCACAAGTTCACAAACAATTGACCTTGCTACTGGAAATAAAACTGATCCGAACGGATTTTGGCCTCTTTATCCTTCAAACCTAAAAACCGGTGACCTACTTTACCCTAAAGGAACTGACGGACAAATCGTTAACGCCACAGACACCTTAACATATGCTAATAATTCTACCCGAGGAAGAAACTATTGGTATATAGAAAACTTGTTTAAGGATATTAATGATCCAACTGGTAACACACAGCGTGATGAGTACGACTCGGTCTATTTCGATCAGCAAACTGGAATGCTCATTGTCCTAAATAACGTCCAATACTATAACAACCCAGAATACGCATTAATCGTCACATGGCAACTTATAAGCTCAAATGTGTGGACCGTCACATAATTATTTGTTGAAAATCTCATCTTTCCACCATGAATTCGCGTTTAACAAAATAAATTAGTTCTTACTGTTATTCTTCTTTTTGTCAAAATATTTTAATTGCTCCTTAAAGTAAGCGGAGTCTTTGAACTTTGAAAGCATACACAAAAATGAAATAGCCCTTAATCAACAACATAGAACAAGTGGTATAACATGTCGTTTAAAGCCAAAATGCAAGAAGCAGCCAAAAGCATGAATTCACCGATTGTTTTAGCGCTTGATTTTCCCTATGAAGCTCCAGAAAATCGAGACAAAATCTTGGATAAAGCCCAAAAAATTCTAAAAGCTGTTCACCCTTACATATGTGCTGTTAAAATAAATCATCATCTTATTCTTCCCCTTGGTACTTTTGATGGCATTCAAGAACTTGTAGACCAAATCCGCGGGCAAGGGCTTTTGGCAATTATGGATGCTAAAGTAAATGACATAGGTGCCACAAATCAAGTTATCGCAGATTACTATTATGCAGCAGGTTTTGACGCTATAATCGCAAACCCGTTCGTCGGCTGGAACGATGGCTTAAAACCATTATTTGTGGTTTCACAGAGACTTAACCGAGGCGTTATACTGCTTTGTTACATGAGTCATAAAGGCGCAAGCGAAGGCTACGGCCAAGTAATTATCGATCAAGAAACAGGTGAAAAAACATTGCAATATGTTTCTTTTGCTAAAAAAGCATTGAAATGGGGCGCTGATGGAGTAGTAGTTGGAGCTACTTACCCCGAAAAGATAAAAGAAGTAAAGCAGATTTTGGACGAAAAAGTCCCCATTTACTCACCTGGTGTTGGCGCACAAGGCGGCGGCCCAGAAACTGCAATTAAATCAGGTGCCAACTACCTTATTGTCGGACGAGAAATTACAATGGCAGGCGACCCAGCGCAAGCAGCAAGAAAGCTTTGCGATTCAGTAAAAGGGATTTAGTTTATCTTTGGCGTTTGTTTTCCCAAAGCTCTTTCTTTAGTAAATCACGTACTGAAGAACGGATTACGCTGCTCCTGCTTGGATACATATTTGCTCGGACTAATTCGTCTAAACCTTCAAGATAGGCTTCTGGTAATAGGACTGTAACAAGTTTCATTTTGTTTTGTCTCTCCTCAAACTATATCATGCATATAACATGTGGCAGATATAAAATTAGCGTAGTGAATCCTAACTAATCATAATCAAAATAAACTAACAAACTTCAGAAATGCTCTCATTAAAGGTTCCTTAATTGGTTCAAAGATCCCAAATAAGTCCCATCTAAAAGATACAGCTCAGAATTATCTACATCCACCGCTTCCGAACGCAAAACAGGACCAATCAACGCTTCACCCCCAATTTCTTTTCTATGACTTGTTTCGTTAACAGGTCTGCCCCCCAAAAAATCATTGAAACTAGGCATAATGACAATTTCCTTGGTTTTTAGACTAATATTGAAATGTTTCTTTAGTGTTTCAGAGACTGACCCAACAATTTTTATCTTGTGTTTCTGCAACAAAATCTTTCCCAAAGCCTCAGAGTTACAGTTTACTTTCATCCACGCTTGCCTTGTAATCTTAAACCCTGCAGGATCACGGAAAACAACAACAGGATGCAAATGCCCCATAACTAAGGTTTTGCATTTAAGTAAGGCTGGCGAAGGCCACTTATGTCCATGAAAAACGCCGATATCACCAAACACTGCGCCGGTCGCTGGCAAAAGCTGGATCTTTTCGGGCAGAAGCGGTTCGAGGTTTGCGTCATGGTTGCCACGTACGATAGCGATAGAGGGAACATATTCCTGTAATTTGGTGAAAAAATCTGGAATATCATGCCACTCTCCCAACTCGCTTGAAATGACCGTGTATTTAACATCGCCAAGAATTACGAGTTCTTGAGGTTTGTATTTGTTGATTATTTCCGCTAGTTTGTTGAGAATTTTTTCTGTTTGGCTTGGAACATGGATGCCTTTTTCTTGGAGAGATGTTTCCCAGCCTAGGTGAGGGTCAGCGATGAGGAGAGTTTTAGTTTTTTCTGAATTTATTAGTGCTGCAGGGTTTGGCCACAGTAATTTTAGCATGCTTTAACCAAGTTTATGATTTTTTTGTGAATTTCCATGTTACCAGATGCGATGAAGCTCATGGTTTTCTTAGGGTCCAATTCAACATTAAAAACTTGATTTTCTGGCGTGGTTACTATTCCGCCTGCTTCCTTGAGGATTAAAAAGCCAGCGGCGACGTCAGTTGTGCGCAATTTGCCTCGGATATCAACAAACGCGTCTGTTAAGCCGTTTGCTACAAAGCTCAGTTCCAACGCGTTGGCGCCGAAGTGGCGAATGTGCTTTGTTTTTGCAATTAATGGAGTTATTTTTGGTATTAGCTCTTTGACTTTGTATGTGTTTAAGTCCAAGCCGATTACTGCTTCTTCTAGTGAACCATTTTTTGAGGTTTGTATTTTTTTGCCGTCTCGATATGCGCCTTTGTCTTCAAATGCTGTGTAGGTTATGTCGTGGGCAAGGTCAGTAACGAGCCCAGCGTAAACATCATTTAAAGTTCGTTTGTTTGATACTGCGATTGAGCAGCAATAAAAGGGTAATCCATGCATGAAATTTGTGCTTCCGTCAATTGGATCGACCGTAACAAAACATCCCTCAGTTTCAGTGCCGAACTTTCTTACCCCCGACTCCTCACTAATTAGCGTAAAAGAAACGTCATACCGTTTCAGGGTATCCACAATTGCTGTTTCAGCGGCTAAATCCATCGGCTTCATTGCATCCCCACCAGCTCCTATACCCAAGTTTGGCTGGGGCTCCCTAATTGTGGCTATGTATGGTTGAATGCTTGTCTTAACGTTATTTTTGCATTGATTAAGAATTTCTTGCCAATCCCGATCAGCTTTCATTGAAATACCTTCCTTAGCTTCTTATGTACGGTCAAATTGATAAACGCTATATTGAATTGATTGGACGATTGCTTTCTGGTTAAACCTTAGTTTAAATCCGAAACGCTTATATTTTTTAGACAATGCTTCAATCAGCAAGGATCGAAGCTCTAATGTCTATTTGCAAAAGCAAACAAGAAAACAGCAGATTACAGTTACTTAGCTTCGACTATTTTTATTATCGTTATTTTCCTTAGGCCCAGGACTGACAAGTTTTTTAAGAAAAGTTCTGGGCAAAGCATGGGTGTATCAACATGGAAAAGACTGGCAATTGTAAAACTATTATTGTAAAATTTGGCGGTTCTAGCCTAGCCGATCACGAGAAGCTCCTAAGAGCAGTCGTTGCAGTGATGAATGAATCCAAAAAAGGCACACGCATTGCCGTTGTAGTTTCCGCTATGGGCAAAACAACTGACGTCTTGATGACAACTGCGAAAAACGCTTCGAATGGCAAACTTGAGAAAAAAGATTTAGACGACATTCTTTCGATGGGTGAACGGACCAGTATCCGCATATTTTCTGCCGCATTAAAAACTAATGGTGCGGAATCCTGTTATTTTGACCCAATAGATAGCAACTGGCCAATTATAACTGATTCAGCTTTTCAAAATGCGAACCCTATATTGAAAGATTGTGAAAAAAACATTCGTGAATGCGTTTTGCCAGTTATGAATAAGGGTGTTATCCCGGTAGTTGCAGGTTTTATTGGAAAAACCACGGATGGCAAAATTACGACTCTTGGAAGGGGCGGAAGCGATACGACCGCTTTTGTATTAGCCGAAGCTTTGGGTGCTAATGAAATCGTTTTGGTAACTGATGCAGATGGCATTATGTCAGGTGACCCAAAAATTGTGTCAGACCCCGAGCGATTAAAAGAAATTGACGTTAACACTTTAGTTGGTCTTGCTGATTCAGGAGCAAAATTCATTCATAGTAAAGCTCTAAAGTATAAACCCAAAAACATCAACATTCGAGTCATAAACCATGCACACGGGAATTTAACCAAAGAAGGCACATTAATTACTGGAGCATTGGCAACCGAATTAGACGCAGAAATTGCGCATCCTTTTCCAGTCGCTGAAATAACAGTGGTCGGAAACGGCATCTCTGCAAACCCGCAAATTGTTCAAGAAATGGTTGAAAAAGCTAAACTGCACTCAATGTTGCTTGGTCTGTCTATGTCGACAAATTCAATTATCCTTTATGTTTCCCAGGAGAAAAATTTAGATACACTCTTCAACAACATTCATGAGATTACAAAGAACAACAAAGAAACAATTGCGATGGCTGTCAAAAAAGACTTGGTCTTCATAAAAACAAGCGGAGTCGGCTTAGAAGAAACGCATGGCATAATTGGAAAAATCAGCGAAGACCTCAGGTTAAACGGCATAAATATTTCAGGCATATTAACCATAACATCCAGCATTCTGCTGTTTGTAGATTGGAATGAACGTGAAAAGGCTTTGAAGCTAATTAAAAACTCATTAAGGAGTGCTAAATAAGCAAAGGTGACTGGATATGAACGAAGGAAAAACTCGACGCCTAAAACGAATCATGAAACAAGACAGCCACACCGTAATTGTGCCTATGGATCATGGTGTAACTATCGGTCCAATCCAAGGCATAGTTAACATGCAACAAATAATTGATCAGCTCCTCAAAGGCGGAGCTGACGCGGTTCTGATTCATAAGGGCATAGCAAAACATGTTGATGTTGCAAATGCAGGTTTAATCGTGATGTTGTCAGGCATGTCAAATCTTAGTCCCAACATAAACGGCAAAGTCCAAGTATGCAGTGTCAAAGAAGCCATACGCTTAGGCGCAGATGCCGTTTCTGTTCATGTGAACGTTGGGGCACAAGATGAGGACAAAATGCTCAGTAACCTTGGCAAAGTAGCCGACGAATGCGACGTATATGGTATGCCGCTGCTTGCCATGATGTATCCTCGTGGACCGAAAATTCAAAATGAACATGCACCCGATGTAGTAGCGCACGCAGCTAGAATCGGAGCAGAATTAGGTGCAGACATCATTAAAGCAAATTTCACAGGCAACATCGAATCATTCAAAACAGTTGTAGAAGGCTGCCCAGTTCCTGTCGTAATCGCTGGTGGATCAAAATGCAATACATCTCAAGAAGTTCTCCAAACCACTTATGATGCAGTTAAAGCTGGAGCTGCAGGGCTTTCAATAGGGCGGAATGTGTTCCAACATGAAAACCCAACCTTAATAGTGAAAGCGCTTTGTAAGATCGTTCATGAAGAAGCCAGCGTGGAGCAAGCGCTTAAAATTCTCGGTGAGAAACGTTGAAGGAACTCTGGGTAGAAATAGACCAAGCAGCTTCATTGCAAGAAAAAGAAAATTTACTTAGTCTTGCCCAGGAAAACGCGGATGTAGTTCTTGAGGGTGAAAAAGCCAGCAATAAATCTGGCATATTGAACATAACTTTTCTAACTGACCTGAATGAGAAAAAAATTGCACTCCTGAAAAATCAGGGCAAAAAAACCGCAATCAAAATCACCATAAAAGGAAAAGAAGACGAAAACCAAGCCGCCAAAGCAGCAGAACTTGGAGTTGACTTCATAATCCTTAATTGCTTTGATTGGCGAGTAATTCCTCTTGAAAACTTAATTGCAAAGGCGCATGGTGGCAAAAGCAAACTAATCCCCGAAGTAGCAACGGCTGAAGATGCTAAAGTGGTTCTTGAAGCTTTAGAATTGGGAACAGACGGCGTTTTGCTTAAAACTTCAAATCCAGATGAGCTTGCTAAAACAGTTAAAATTGTTAAGGGGCAAATGCCTAAGGTAACATTGACAGTTGCTAAAATTTTATCGATTAAACCAATTGGCACCGGCGCCAGAGTTTGTGTGGATACCGTTGACCTGATGAGTCCTGGCGAAGGAATGTTAGTAGGTTGCCAATCCGCAGGCTTTTTCCTTGTGGAAGCTGAAGTCAGCGAAAACCCCTACGTGCAATCTAGACCTTTCCGCGTAAACGCTGGACCCGCATCACATTACACGTTAACATCGCTTCAGAGTACCCGTTACCTGTCCGAATTGAAGGCAGGCGACGAAGTTTTAATAATCAACAGGGAAGGAAAAGTTAGAATAACAAATGTCGGCAGATCCAAAATAGAGTTCCGCCCCTTAATTCTGATAGAAGCTGAAGCAGACGGTACAAAAATAAAAACCATACTTCAAAACGCCGAAACCATACGAGTCGTCACGCCAAAAGCCTCGAAACCCGTTACAGAGCTAAAACCAAACGATGAAGTTCTAGTGCATTTGTCTGCGAAAGGAGGCCGACACTTCGGCGTATCTGTGCCTGAAGAAACGGTGATTGAAAAGTGACAGCGAGAATCTGTGTTTCGATTCTCCCTAAAAACAACCTTGAAGCGCTAAATCTAATCGAGCAAGCAGATAAGGCCAAGGCAGACTTTATTGAAGTACGGCTGGACTACCTTGAAACTTCCCGAAACCTTATGGAACTTTCTAAAAGCACAAAAATCCCGCTTATTGCAACAAACAAATTGAAAAACGAAAAAGGCAATTTCTCTGGCACAGAAACTGAGCGTCAACAAACACTATTGGACGCTGCCAAAAGTGGATTTGCATACGTTGACATTGACTTGTCAAGTTCTCGTTACAAAGAAACGATCGAAAAAGTCAAACAACTAGGCGTCAAACCCATCGTTTCCTATCACAAATTCGACGACATGTTGGGTGCGTCCGAAATGGGCAAGATTCTGGAACAGGAAATCTCCAGCGGAGCAGTTGTTTGCAAAATTGTAACAACTGCAAAAAGCATAGAAGATAACCTGACAACGTTAAACTTCGTTTCCGTTATGCCAAGCCGGGTGAAACTTGTTTGTTTCTGTATGGGTGAGCACGGCAAAGTCTCACGGTTGCTGTCACCTTTGTTTGGTGCTTTTTTCACTTTTGCTTCGCTTGAGCAAGGAAGTGAAACTGCATCAGGACAAATGAGCATTCAAGAAATGAGAACTGCCTACGAACTCTTAGGGGAGAAATAAGAATTGACTATCTCTGGAAAAACAAAGGTGTGCGGAGTAATCGGCGACCCCATAGAGCACACGTTAAGCCCTATCATGCAGAATGCCGCATTTGAAGCGTTGGAAATAGATTACGCCTTTTTAGCCTTTAAAGTAAAAGCCACTGAAGTTGAAAATGCCATACGCGGCACGCGCGCCTTGAATATTCATGGGTTAAACGTTACCATGCCTCACAAAAATGCAGCCATCAAATACTTAGATGAAATAGACCCCACTGCTAAAGCTGTAGCGTCAGTTAATACGATTCTAAACAAAGATGGAAAACTTTTTGGTTTTAACACTGATGGGGTCGGAGCATTAAATGCACTTGAAAATAACGGCGTTAAACCCAAAGGCAAAAAAATATTGTTGATTGGGGCAGGCGGTGCAGCCAAAGCAATAGCATACACTCTTTCGCAAGAAGCCGACGAATTGGTAATTTTGAGTCGCAACACTAGCCCAACAACAGAACTAGCTAATCTACTAAAACAAAAATTTAACAAGAAAATCAGTGCAGTCGAGCTCTCGCCAAAACTGATGAAAGAGCATCTTGCAAACGCAAATGTGCTAATCAATGCTACTTCAGTTGGAATGAATCCAAACGCCAATCAAACCCTAGTCGCACCCGAATTGTTGAAGCCTGATTTGGCAGTGATGGACATAGTGTACAATCCACTTGAAACCAAGTTGGCAAAGGATGCTAAACTGGCAGGTGCCAAAGTAGTGAGTGGGGTTGAAATGCTAATTTATCAAGGAGCTGCGTCATTTGAAATTTGGACTGCTTGTAAAGCGCCAGTTGAAGTTATGAGGAAGGCAGCGCTTAATCACTTGGTAACGGTGTAAATCTTGACTATCAAAGCTACAGCTATCGCTCATGGCGCTGCAACAATCGTTAACGCAATTGCCCTCGGTAAAGGTGCGGCTTTTGGAGTTGACCTGTGGACGAAGGCTGAAGTCAAACTAACAGATGAGCCACATATTTTCAAAGCTGAAATTATATCAGACCCAAAAGAAAGCACTCTTCTAATTGAAAAAACAGTTACCCGAGTCCTTCAAAAGTTTAAGTTAGATAAGAGTTTTGGCGCAAACATAAAAACTTGGTCCAATATCCCCATTGCCAGAGGACTCAAAAGCAGCAGTGTAGCAGCGAACGTTGTAGCTTTGGCAACAACCGCCGCTTTAGGCAAAACGCTCGCAGATTTAGACACAATAAATTTAGGTGTAGATTCGGCTTTTGACGCCAAAGTGACGGTAACAGGTGCTTTTGATGATGCCTCTGCCTCATTTTTTGGCGGAATAGTAATTACAGATAATTTGAATCGAAAAATAGTTAATCAGATGCCGTTCACAGAAGATTTAGTTGTGCTTTTCCATGTGCCACCAGAAAAAGCTTACACAGCAGATTCTAACGTTAAACGGCTGCAGACAATAAAACCCCTTGTTGATGTTGCTTACAAAGAGGTTTTAGATGGCAAGGTTTGGGATGCATTGACGCTTAATGGCTTGATTTATTCATCAGCTTTAGGATACAATCCCGCCGTAGCTTTAGATGCTTTAGCTGCTGGAGCAGTAGCGGCTGGATTGTGCGGTAAAGGACCCGCAGTAACAACGATTACCTATAAAGACAACGTTGATTCGGTGAAAGCGGCGTTGCAAAAGTACAGCGGCAAAATCTTGCAAGCCCAATTAAACAGTGAAAAAGCCAAGGTGCTCTAAACATGACAGATGTACTCGTCAAAAAAACCGAAAAATTAAGCGGCCAAGTATGTGCCTCTCCATCAAAGTCCTACACACAAAGAATGCTCATATCTGCTGCGCTATCCAATGGATTTTCGAAAATAACAAACCCACTCGTATCAGAAGATACCCAAGCGACGCTTCGCGCCATAACGGCTTTAGGCGCAAAAGTGGAGGCGGCTGAAGATTGTTGGACCGTTACAGGTGCAAACCCGCTTACAAAAGCAAAAGAACCAATTGACTGTGGCGAATCAGGTGCTACTTTGCGTTTCATGTTACCCGTAGCAGCCTTAGCGCCAGACCCTTCAACCTTGACTTTTAGAAGCTCGCTTGAACGCAGACCTATCGAACCTTTAATTAAAAGCTTAGCTGACCTTGGCGCCAATGTTCACGTTAAAAAAATTGGAAATAAAGACGCCGTGTTCGTTGAGGGCGGCGGCATTCTTGGAGGGGAAACGTCTATTCCCGGCGATGTAAGCTCACAGTTTATTTCAGGTTTAATGTTAGCCTGCCCAATGGCAAAAGTAGATACAGACATAACAATAACAACACCTCTTGAATCTGCAGATTACGTCAAAATGACCTGGGACGTCATCAGTCAACATGAAATCAAAGTGGAAGTTCATGATAACTATAAACTCATACATATTCCAGCCAATCAAAACTACCAGCCCAATAACAACAGGGTTCCAGGCGATTTTTCTTCAGCTGCTTTTCTCCTAGCTGCATCAGCTATAACAAAATCGACAGTTCAAATCAGCAATCTTGAATATGCCAACCCACAGGGCGACAAAGCAATTTTGGCAATCCTCAAACAAATGGGAGTTGACGGAAAAATATGCGAGAACAGCGTCGAGATAACTGGAACTGGCGAATTGCTTGAACCTTTCAATGTGGACGCAAAAAATATTCCTGATTTGGTTCCTGTCTGTGCGGTGCTTGCATGCTATGCCAAAGGAACATCAAAAATCACTGGTGCCCAACGCCTCAAACTCAAGGAATCAGACAGACTAAAGTCGGTGCATTCTGAGCTGAGAAGGATGGGTGCAAAAATGAAAGTGGATGCAGACAGCTTAATAGTAGAAGGTCCATGTCCGCTGCATGGTGCCCTAATTAATCCGCACAACGACCACCGCATAGCAATGGCATGCACGGTTGCAGCTTTAGGCGCAAAAAACCATACCACAATTCAAAACGCAGAGTGCGTCAGAAAGTCTTATCCGCAGTTCTTCACTCATCTAAAACAGTTAGGAGCTGAAATTGTTGGCGGGAAATTCGATAGGTAAAGAATTCACAGTAACAACTTTTGGAGAAAGCCACGGCAAATTTGTCGGTGTAGTTGTCGATGGCTGCCCAGCGGGGTTGGCTCTTTCTGAAGCTGATATTCAAATAGAATTGGATAGGCGAATTCCTGCAGAGCCCAAAATTGTTTCAGCAAGAATCGAGAAGGATAATGCAAAAATTTTGTCTGGAGTTTTTAATGGGTTTACAACTGGCGCTCCAATTGCCGTTATGGTTGAGAATCGGGAAGTTGACTCGAGCAATTACGACGCTATCAAGGATTTGCCAAGACCCGGACACGCCGATTACCCAGCGCGTATAAAATATGGGGGCTTTAACGATTATCGAGGTGGCGGACGCTTTTCAGGTAGAGTCACAGTGGCCTTAATCATGGCTGGAGCAATAGCCAAAAAACTGCTTAGCCGATTTGACGTTGACGTTTTAGCATACACCACTGCCGTCGGCAATATTGAAACTGACAAGAAGTTTAGCGCTGAAGAAATCCGAATGAATAAATATGCAGCTTCGACCCGGTGCCCCGACGTAGCCTGTGCAGAAAAAATGGAGCAGGAAATCGTTAATGCCAAAAAAGAAGGTGAAAGTGTCGGAGGCATAGTGGAATGCATGGCATTAAATGTTCCAGTCGGGGTCGGCGAGCCGATGTTTGATTCACTTGATGCTGATTTAGCGAAAGCTTTGTTTAATGTTCCAGCCGTTAAAGGAGTGGAATTCGGGTTAGGTTTCGAAATTTCAGAGTTAAAGGGTTCTGAAAGCAACGACTCCTACATTATGAAGGGTGGCGAGGTTGCAACTTCCTCTGATAATATGGGTGGAATCTTAGGAGGCTTATCGAATGGCATGCCTATCATTATGCGGGTAGCTATAAAACCGACACCGTCTGTGGGCAAAGAACAAAAAACTGTTAACCTGTCGACAATGAAAGAGTCCAAACTGACCATTAAAGGCAGGCATGATCCATGTGTGGTTCCAAAAGCCGTACCTGCCGTGGAATCTGCCGTTGCAGTAACCTTAGCTGACCACATGGTTCGATCGGGCTTTATTCCTAAAGTTCTGGAGAGAGCGAAATAATGGGTGAAATCGAGCAGCTTCGGAAAAAAGTTGACGAAATTGATGAACAAATCATAAATGCCCTTTGTGAAAGAGCAAAAACATGCAAAGCTATTGGTTTAATTAAGAAAAAGCAAGGTAAGCCCGTAAGAGACGTTTCCCGAGAAAATGACGTGTTTAAACGGGTGAAAGAAAAAGCAATGCAATTTGACCTCAATCCAACGCAAGTTGAAGCAGTTTACCGCGAAATAGTTAATATGTGCAGTGCTGTTCAGAAGTAAAAAAGAACTCTTAACGGAAGTAATCCTCTGTGCTTTACGAGATAAATGAGAAAGCCATTAGGCTCGAAAGTGAAGGAAAAAAGATAATACGCTTAAACTTAGGCGACCCAGACTTAGCTACGCCTGACGAAATAATTGAGGCAGCCTATGCATCAATGAAGGCAGGCAAAACGAAATATTCGTCTTCTTATGGCGAGAACAAACTTAGACAAAAGCTTGCAGAACTTCACGGCGTAAAAGCTGAAAACGTAGTTATTACCCCTGGTTCCAAATGGGGGGTTTTTGCCACTATGTACCTTATGATGAAGGGTGGCGGAAACGTTATCATTCCGACACCTTACTGGACAGCTTACGATTTAATAGCTAAGAGCCTAGGCGCAGAGACTAAACTATTACGGACAGAGATGGAAGACGGCTGGAAAGTTGACCTTGACAAGCTTGAACGCCTTATTGATAAGAATACCCGAATGATAATTCTGAATAACCCAAATAATCCCACAAGTAAAGTCATAGATGTCCAAACTTTGGATGGCATAGTAGAATTAGCCAATAGAAAAGGCGTCACCATCCTCTCAGATGAGGTTTATGGTACAATCAGCTTTGTTAAAACAAAAAGCATCCTAGAATATGACGGCGAACAAACCCACATTCTCACCACGGGTTTCTCTAAAACATTCAGCATGACAGGATGGCGAATCGGCTACATCATTGCAAACAAACAACTCGTTGACAAAATAACTAAACTTAACCAAATAACTATCAACAATGTACCCGTGTTCATTCAAGATGCTGCTTTGAAAGCATTGGAACTGCAAAAAGAACTTGCCAAAAAAATAAAAGAAGAATATGAACAACGAGCAAAGCTGGCAAGCACTACTCTAACAAAAGCAGGTTTTTCATTCACAAAGCCTGAGGCACCGTTCTATGTTTTTCCCAAAATGTCGGGTTTAGACTCAGAAAAATTCACTTTAGAATTGCTTGATAAAGGTGTTGCAGTGGCTCCAGGCACATCGTTTGGCGATTACAGAGAGCACTTTAGAATCTCTTTAACTGCACCCAGGGCTGAAATAAAAACGGCGTTGGATAAGATAAGTGAGGCTGTTGGATGAGAATCGCCATAATTGGCGCAGGCAAAATGGGCGTATGGTTCGCTAAATTCTTCAAATCCCAAGGGTTTGATGTAATTCTAGCGGATCGGAAAAAAGAAAAAATAGCCAAATTAAAAAGTACAGATCTCCAAGTTGATATAACATCAGATTTCAAATCTGCAGTAGAAAACGCTGACCAAATCCTCATTTGTGTATCCATAAGTGCTTTTGAAGAAGTCGTCAAAATAATTAGTCCAGCAATTCAAGATGACCAAGTTGTTATGGATATCTGCTCAATCAAAGAAGCACCCGTCAAAATCATGCATCAATACATAAAAAACGCAACAGTTTTGGGTACACATCCCGTTTTTGGTCCAGGAAGCAATGGCGTCAAACACAAAGCATACGTTTTAACTCCAACTAACGCAATAGAGCAAGAGTTCGCAGAACACATAAAGAAATGGCTGGAACAACAGGAAGCACACGTGTTCATTATGACTCCAAAGAAACATGATGAACTCATATCCGTTGTTTTAGGTTTACCGCATTTTCTGGGCTTAATTGCCTGTGAAACGCTTTTGGAACAGAAGAATTTGCCTGAAACAAAACAGATAGCTGGCACAACCTATCGCATGCTGTTTACATTGGCGGAAGCAACCGCATTAGAAACACCTGACCTTTACGCTGCAGTACAAACAAACCTACCAGAACTCGGAAAAATTGAAGACACATTTATGACTAAAGCACAAGAACTGGTAACTCTAATCAAGAACAAAGACCAAAAAGCCATCGCCCAACGCTTGGAAGACCTTAAAAAGAAGTTGGTGGCCGCCGACAAAGACTTCACCAAATCTTACGAAGTTATGTACAAAATGATAGAATCAACAGAAAAATAAGAAAAATACAACAAAATAGAAGAACAACAAACACCCTGCAACTGTTGTTGCTTTCTTAATTCCATAATACGGCTGTTTTGTTAGATTATTAACGTTGCCAAAGTTTTAGTGAAAGAAGAAGAAGAGCGCTTCCACCACGCTTCTTCTTCTTTTAATGGAAAACTTAAATTATTTGGCTTTGGGGTATGATCCAAGAACCTTTACGAAAATGGCGTATTTGTCAAGTGCTTTGAGTGCGTCATCGCATTTAGTTTCTGATCGATGTCCTTCAAAGTCCAAGTAGAAATTGTATTCCCAAGCTGTTTTCTTTGTTGGTCTGGATTCGATTTTGGTTAGGTTAATGTTTCGTTTAGCGAATTCCCCGATTGCATGGTAGAGTGAGCCTGGTTCATGTTTGGCTGAGAAAATTATTGATGTTTTGTCTTTGCCAGTTGCCGTTGAATCCTCATTGGATAGGACAAAGAAGCGGGTGTAGTTTTCAGGGTTATCGGCAATGTCTTTGGCAAGAATGTGCATGTCATAGAGGTTGGCCGCTCTTTCGCTTGCAATTGCTGCGGCGTTTTTTAAGCCTTTTTCTTTAATCATTTTCACGCTGCCAGCCGTGTCATATGCAGGTATAAGTTCACGTCCAAAATCCTCTAGGAAACTTCGACATTGCGCTAATGCTTGAGGATGAGAATAAACAACTTTGATATCTTCCAACGCAGTGCCTGGATTAGTTATTAGGCAATGCTCGATTTTCACGATGACTTCGCCACAAACTTTCAAATTGTATTTGAGGAAAAGATCATAGTTCTGGTTTATGCTGCCTTCTAAGCTGTTTTCAACGGGGACAACGCCAAACTTTGTTTCTTCTATGCATACACTCTCAAAAACGTCTTTGAAATCTTTACAGGGTTTAACCTCTGTTTTTGCTCCGAAAAACTGGAAAACTGCGCTTTCGCTGTAAGCGCCTGGTTCGCCTTGGAAGGCTACTGCTTTCACTTTTTGTTTCCCTGCTTACGATTCTTTATCAAGAGCTTGTTTATACCATTTATCATTGCTTCTACACTAGCCATTACAATGTCTTCTCTGGCTGCGCGGGCAGAAACAACATTTCCTTTTTCGTCCGCTACTTTTATTATGACTTCTGCTACTGCATTTGAGCCTCCTGTAATGGCTTCAAGCCGGTATTCGCTGAGTCGTATATTTTCTAAATTGTTGGTTAGTTTCTGTATGGCTTTTAGGACTGCATCAACTGGTCCAACGCCTGTTTCTGCAGCAATGTATTCCTTTCCATCCAAAGTAAGCCGAACAGAAGCTGTTGGAATTACTTTAATTCCAGTCATAACGGCTATGTCGGCTAAGTCAACGATTTTTTCTTCTCTGATTACTTGACCAATAACAGAGGAACTTAACGCTAGCAAATCAGCATCCGTCACCATCTTGCCTTTGTCGCCTAGTTCTTTGACACGTTGAACAATTTCTTTAAGCTGCTCTTCAGTTGGGTGAATATCTATCTCTTCTAATTCCGCTTTGATGCCGCTTGTTCCAGCCAGTTTTCCAGCAACTAATTTTCTTGTACGGCCAACTAATTCGGGTTTTATCGGTTCAAAAGTCAACGGTTTCTCAGTAACTCCGCGTGTATGAATACCTGATTCGTGCGCAAAAGCATTTTCGCCAACAATTGCCTTGTTAGCCTGTACACCAATGCCTGTAAGTGAAGCAACCATTCTGGAAGTGCTGTACAGTAACCTTGTGTTGACGCCCGTTTTATATTTGTAAATCTCATGTAACGCCATAACGACTTCTTCCAACGAAGCATTTCCAGCTCGTTCACCTAAGCCGTTGACGGCAACGTGTACTTGAGTAGCACCCGCTTCAACCGCAGCTAACGAATTTGCAACTGCCAAGCCGAAGTCGTCGTGGCAATGAGTGCTTATAGGAACTTTAACAACCGTTCTAAGTTCCTCAATCAATTTGATTGTTGTTTTAGGGATCATTATGCCTACCGTGTCCGGAACATTTAGGCTGTCCATCCCTGCTTTCTCTGCGGCTTGGCAAACTATTTTTAAGAAAGGCATTTCTGAGCGAGTGGCATCCATTGGCGAAAACTCGCATTTTACTCCATGCTTTTTCACATGCTCAATGGACTCTATAGTTGCTGACAATACTTGTTCAGGCGTCAAGTTTACTGCATACTTCATTTGTACAGGCGACGTTGGAATGAAAACATGGACTAAGTCAACATCGCATTCGATTGCTGCATCAATATCACCTTTTGTTGCGCGAGATAAAGCACAGATTTCAGAAGTTAATCCTTCTTTCGCAATGTCTTTAACTACTTTTTTTTCGCCTTCTGATGAACTTGGGAAACCAGCTTCAATTGTGTCAACGCCAAGTTTGCTTAGTTGACGTGCAATCTCCATTTTATCGTCGGCGGTTAAAGAAGCTCCTGGGGTTTGTTCCCCATCTCTTAAGGTTGTGTCAAAAATTCGGATGCGTTTTGAGGTTTTATCTGTCATTTTTTCAACCAGTTTTAACTGTTAGGGCTGCCGCAATGGCTTCTGCCATTCCCAGGGTTGTGGTTTTGCCGCCGCAGTCTGGAACAGATTGGCGATTAGTTAGGGCGTAAACTACTCCGTTTTCTATTGCTACGCCTGCTTGCAAACATTTTTTATCGTTGTATTTTTCGCCTAGCCACTCCAGCATCATCTTTGCAGACAAAATCATAGAAATTGGGTTTGCAGTGTGTTTTCCTGCTCTGTTTGGGGCTGAACCATGGATAGGTTCGAAGAGAGCAAAGTTGTCGCCTACGTTTGCGCCTGGAGCCATACCTAACCCGCCGATTTGTTGCGCTGCTTCGTCAGATAAGATGTCGCCGAACATGTTGCAAGTGCAAAAAACATCAAAAACTTCTGGTTCTTTTATCAGGCGCATTGAGGCTGCATCAACGTATAACTCGTTAAACGCGATGTCTGGGTACCGTTTTGCTGTTTCACGGCAAATATCACGGAATAATCCGTCGGTTACTCGCATAACATTGGCTTTGTGTATGGCGGTTACTTTCTTTTTGCCATTGCGCATTCGAGCTATCTCGAAGGCTTTTTTGGCGATGCGTTCACAGTTTCCTCTCGTGATAACTCGCATGCATACTGTTGTATCGTTGCCTATTGTGAATTCTATGCCTTTGTAAACGTCCTCAGTGTTCTCACGAACAAACATCATGTCAATGTCTGGTCTAGCAACAGGAACGTTTGGGTAAGCTTTTAATGGACGCAAATTGGCGTACAGATCAAACATAACTCTGAGTTTAACTATAACATCAGCGGCAGTTTCGCCTACTGGACCTTTCAGGCAAGCGTGTGAGTCTTTGATTTTTTGAACTGTATCTTCTGGTAGTGCGGCACCTCTTTTGGCTAAGGTTTCATCGCCAGCTTCTGCTTCGATAATTTGGAGTTTTATTCCGAATTTTTTTTGTGCTGAATCTAGGACTTTAAGGGTGGCTTCGGTTAATTCTGGTCCGATACCGTCTCCTGGGATTAAAGATATTTTGTATTCTGTCATTTTTTGTTCATCCTTTTTCGTAAGTTTTCGATTAATCCACCATCAGCCAATATTTCTATGATGAACGGTGGTAGTTTGTCTACTTGAAACTTTTTGCCATTTGAAACATTTTCTATCTTGCTCGCTTCAAAATCTACAGCTAATTCATCGCCAGTTTCAACCGCTGCGGAAATGCCCTTACATTCGATGACCGGTAACCCGATGTTTATGGCATTTCTAAAGAAAATCCGCGCGAAAGATTCTGCTAACACGCATTTTACGCCCGCGTATTTTAGGGCTAATGGGGCTTGTTCTCGGCTTGAGCCGCATCCAAAGTTTTTGCCGCCCACTATTATTACACCGTTTTTGGCTTTTTCTGGAAAGTCGGTGTCTAAGCTTTCTAAGGCATGTTTTGCTAATTCATATGGGTCAACCAGTATCAGATATTTGCCTGGCAGAATAACGTCCGTGTCGATGTTGTTTCCGAATTTTATGACTGGTCCTTTGATTTTCATGTTCATGCTTTTGCCTCCAGTGTTCTTGGGTCCGTGATTTTTCCTGTAATTGCTGAAGCCGCGACCGTCGCTGGAGAAGCTAAGTATACGCTGGCTTGGGTGCTGCCCATTCTTCCAATAAAGTTCCTATTTGAAGTGCTGACACATGTTTCCCCTGCTGCCAATAAACCTATGTGGCCGCCTAAGCATGGCCCGCACGCTGAACCGCAAACGATTGCACCTGCATCATTGAAGATTTCGATTAAGCCTTCGTTTATGGCTTGTTTGTAAACTTCCTGGGAAGCCGGAATCACCAGTGCTCTAACGCCGTCTTTTACTTTTTTGCCTTTAATTACTTGAGCTGCTAAACGGAGGTCTTCAATTCTGCCGTTTGTGCATGAACCAATAAACGCCTGCTCAATTGGAACGTTGCCTACTTTTGAAACAGGTTTAACATTGTCAACAGATGATGGGCAAGCAATTTGAGGCTCCAACTTTGAAACATCAAACTCAACTGTCCTCGTGTAATGTGCGTCTTTATCGCTTTTCAACGAGTCAAAATCGGGTAATGTTTTGACTCTGCCTCCTAAGAATTTACGGGTTATTTCGTCGGGTTCGATGATACCGTTTTTCGCGCCCATTTCAACCGCCATGTTGCACAAAGTCATTCTTCCAGCTATGCTCATGTTCTTTATTGTTGGACCCGTGAATTCTGCGCTTTCGTATATGGCGCCGTCAACGCTCATTTTGCCGATTATAGCTAAAATTAAATCTTTTGGAGTAACGAAGTTTGGAAATTGCCCAGTGACGTTTATTTTTACAGCTTCAGGCACTTTCAGCCAAATCTTTCCCGTTGCAAAAACTGCGGCTGCTTCAGTTGAGCCTATACCTGTGGCAAAAGCTCCGAAAGCTCCGTAAGTGCAAGTGTGCGAGTCCGCGCCTACAATTACTGTTCCCGGAACTACATGTCCTTTTTCAGGCATAACTTGGTGGCAGATTCCGCCACGTCCTATATCGTATATGCGTAGTTTTTGGTCTTTAGCGAATTGACGCATTGTCTTATGCAGTTCTGCTGCTTTAACAGATTCAGCTGGCACTTGGTGATCCAGTATCACCACTACTTTTTGGTTATTCCAAACTTTTTGTACGCCTATTTTTTTGAAGGCTTCAACTGCTAAAGGCCCAGTTAAATCGTGCACCATTATCATGTCGACGTTTGCATCGACGATTTCGCCTGGGTGCACAACATTTTTTCCTGAAGCTTTAGCCAATATTTTTTCTGTAATGTTCATTCTTGATTCTCTTCTTTCATAATTAACTAATCAATTAATCATTTTGATTAGACTCGAAGGTCGGTTCTCATTTTTGAGAAACCCCAAAGTTAAGCGTTTCCGTTCAAGGAAACGATTTATTCGTCTATTCTTACTGTTTTTGCTCCCCTTGCCAACGCTGTTATGCCTGTCCTTGCCAATTCAATGACGCCGGTTGTTTTCATCAGGTTTAGGAATGCATCTAATTTGTCTGGAGTTCCCGTGATCTCAACGGTTAAGCTGTCAGTTGCAACATCTATGATTCGCCCTCGGAAGACTTCTACGCAGTTTATGATATCTGACCGCTCTTTAGGTGATGGAACGTTAACTTTTATCAAGGCTAGTTCCCGCATCACAAAATGTCCTGGCTCTAACTCTTCGACTTTTAAGACGTCGATGAGTTTTGCTAGTTGCTTAACGACTTGTTCAAGTGTTTTTTCGTCGCCATTAACTGTGATAGTCATGCGTGCGATATCGATATTTTCGCTTGGTCCGACTGTTATGCTTTCAATGTTGAAGTTTCTGCGTCTGAATAAGTTGGCTACGCCGTGTAGGACACCTGGTTTGTTTTCTACTAACACAGAAATTACTTTTGTTTGTGTTGCTTCCATTAGTAGTCACCTCTCTGTTGTGGTAAACCGCAGCCTGGAGGCACAAACGGAACCACATCCTGTTCTGAGCCAATAGGCACATCGATTACCGTTGTAACATTACAGTTTAGAGCGGTCTTAACTGCTTTCTGGAACTCTTCCAATGACCTAACTCGGAACCCTTGAGCTCCGTAGGCTTCTGCCAACTTTACGAAGTCTGGTGTTTTACCTAGGTTAACTGCCATGTAGCGACGGTTGTAGAGAGTTCTTTGCCACTGTGCCACCATACCAAGCACTGAATTGTTTAGTACTATAACTATGACCGGAATCTTTTCAGCAACTGAACATGCAAGTTCATTCTCAGTCATTAGGAAGCTGCCGTCACCAGCTATGTCAACGACGGGTCTGTCGGGACACGCAACTTTTGCTCCTATAGCTGCTGGGAAACCAAATCCCATGGTTCCCAGTCCGCCTGAACTGATAAAGGTTCTGGGTTTTAACGCTTGGAAGTATAGAGCTGACCACATCTGGTTTTGACCGACTTCTGTGGTGACAATGGTGTCAGCAGGAAGTAGATTTCTTAGCTCAGTCAGCAACGCCTTGGGAACTAAATCTTTGGATCTGCCTTTAAGCAGTGGACTTAACTGTTCTTTTGCTTCTTTAACACGTTTTGACCATGCACTAACTTTCATCCTTGGCAGCTTCTTTGTCACTGCGGCACGTAATAGTTTTAGTGATATCTTTGCATCTCCAACGATGGGGACGTCAACTTCAATATTCTTGCCGATTTCTGCAGCATCAATATCTATGTGAATCTTTTTGGCATTAGGAGCGAAAGTGTCCAAGTTAGCTGTTGCACGGTCAGAAAATCTTGTCCCGACAGCTAACAACACGTCCGCTTCACCGATCAGCCTGTTTGCAGCTGGGTTTCCATGCATTCCGATACATCCAACCGATAGGGGGTGACATTCAGGAAACGCGCCTTTCCCCATGAAGGTTGTTGCAACGGGTGTCATTAGTAAATCGGACATTTGAACTATTTCGTCAGACGCATTAGAAGAAATGACTCCACCTCCAGCCAGTATCATTGGGTATTCAGCGTCCGCAAGTAAGTTAGCTGCTTCGCTGATTTTTGTTAAATCTGGCTCCAACGCGGGTTTGTATCCTCGTGCTTCAATTTTATCTGTAATTCCCAATTCCACTTCAGCGACATCTGACTGAACGTTTTTTGGCATGTCAATAAGGACTGGTCCTGGTCTGCCTGAAGAGGCTATGTAGAATGCGGCGTTAACCATAGGTTGAATTTCAGCAATTGTTCTTGGCTGATAATTGTGCTTGGTGATTGGTGTGGTGATACCTATGATGTCTGCTTCTTGGAACGCGTCTCTGCCAATCATGTATGATGAGTTAATAGCTGTTGATGGAACCTGCCCTGTTATAGCTATCATTGGGGATGAATCCATGAATGCATTTGCTATTCCGGTAACTAGGTTTGTGGCTCCTGGTCCTGAGGTTGCCATGCAAACTCCAACTCGCCCGCTTGCTCTAGCATAGCCTTCGGCTGCATGAGCCGCTCCCTGCTCATGGCGAGCTAGTATATGTCTTATTTTTTCGTTGCCGCATAAAGCATCGTAAACCGGGAGTATTGCTCCACCTAAGATGCCAAATATCACATCCACGTTTTGTTTTTCTAGGGATTCTAATAGTACTTTTGCACCAGACATTTTGGTCATTTATTGGTCTCCTTTTATTGAATTAACTTCTATACTGTCGTCTCGAAAAGAATGGTTTGTAAATTTAACAATGGATTTTTCAGAGGGTTGCCTGGGCGAATCAAAGAATAAGTACCCGACGATCCCAGCAATGGAGGTGACGATCCCTCATCTTAATTCCTCTTAAATACAAGTCCTTAAAATTACATAACTGTATCAATAAAAGGTTTACGGTGCCAGAGTACTTAGTTTAAACCTCTTGTTAACAAAGTTGCTACGGCCACTTAAAATTCAACTTCTCAAAAACAAAACATCTCTTCAGCCAAAGAATTTTGATCAAATAAAATATTTAAGTAAACAAAAGCACTTATAACCCAGATTTTCTTTTTCCATATCTTGTGAAAAATTATGTGTGAATTTAATGTAATCTTAAATGGCAAAATCCAAATTAAAGATGTTATCTACGCTAAAGTTGAAGGCGTTAATGTAGTCGTGAAGAATATTTTAGGGGAGGCAAAAGATTTCAAAAACTGCAAAATTACTGAAGTTGATGTTAATTCTGCAAGGCTTGTTTTGGAAGCAGTCTAATTTTAGAAACTCGTTCATAAAATAAAATTAAATTTTTCTATTTTTTTGTTCCGCAACCTTTGTTTTCCAGTTCGGACTTATTAAGAATCTAAATCCAATCAAAACTCACCATTAAATGGTGTATTCTGCGTGTCAGATTATGAATAAGAAAACGCGTATGTAAACGAGGAATACACGCATTGGGAATTTAATTATCCATCTCCCGAGCTTATTGCTCTTGTCGCGGCCGGCGTGCCGAAGAAAAATTCAAAAGTTCTCGATGTCGGATGCGGTGGCGGAATTGATGCTATTTTCATGGCTCAATGTGGATTTAGCGTTGTAGGTATAGATGTCAGCATTGCTGCTCTTAGAATTGCAGAAAAAAGGGCACAAAAAGTACACGTTGAAGTAAATTGGTGTAGAGGAAGTGTTTTGAAGTTACCCATAATTGATGAGTCTATTGATTTCGTTACCGACCGTGGATTATTCCACTTGGTCGAGGATTCAGATCGTCATTTTTACGCGTCAGAACTTTATCGCATTTTAAAAAACAAGGGTTGCATTTTGATTAGGGGCGCTAGCGAGGAGTCAGGTCATGATAATTTAATCCTGTAAGTAGAAAAGCAATTTACAGATATTTTTCAGCATCTAAATTCAAAAGGGGCTTAGTTTTGCCAATTCCGCTTTTCTCTGTAGAAGGAACTTTAGATGCAAAGATTGTAATGTTGCAAAAAAAAGACACTATTAAACTGTAACTTCATTATGAGACGCTTTTTTTCTTGTTTAATGGACAGTCAAGTACGTGCGCTCTGTGGTCATTAATTTTGTTAAACATCGTAGCGAACCACTTGGCATGTTGAGACTTTAATTTTTCAGACTTTATATATTCTTAAATCAATTGATTAATTGTTGCCAGTAATTCGTAAGGTGGCAAATAATGAGTAACAGGCAAAAATTCGAGCAAGATTTAGCAGTTATTCTATCCAGGCTTACGAAAGATAGCGAAAAAGAAGTTGAAAACAAAATTAATGTGCTGATTGACAGGTTAAAAAAACTGCATGAAGAAAATATTGTAAAAATTAATCATTCCGTAATGGAACTAGTGTGTGCTAAATATCTCATTCAAAAAGGTTACGAAGTGCAACTTGAATATCCGTTAAATGAAATTTTGGTTTGCGATTTGTACTCAATTAAGGGTTTGGGGAACCTCATTGTTGAAGTAGAAACAGGCTATATTCCTCCTGAAAACGCTCTAGCGCCGTTAACTTATACTTCCGCACGGATAGCAAGTAAAATTATAAGGTACAGCAGTTTCGCAGGAAAATTCGCTTTAGGCGTACCACCACATTACATTCTTCCTTTTCCCCGTGCACTTGCTAAGCCGCCGAGAAACCGTGCTGATTGGGAAATAATGAAGATAAAAAATCTCGTTGATGCATATTATCAGAAACCGCCCGTCACTCTTGAGGAAATCAGGAATGCACGCATACACGAAATCTACATTATCGACGTTGACCGTGCAACGGTTCAAGAAATTGACCCCGAAAATTATCAGAAGAGAGCTATTAACAGAGGCATCATTTACGATTATATGCCTGCAGAAATCAGGGAGAAATAAACCATAAATGTCTTTTTATGTTTATATTTTGCTTTGCACTGACGGCAGCTTTTACACAGGATACACAAAGGACTTGAACGCGAGAACAAAACAACACGAAAGCGGAAAAGGCGCAAAGTATACAAAATCGCATAGACCTCAGAAGATTGCCTATGTTGAAATATTAGACTCGAGAAGTGAAGCGATGAAACGTGAAAAAGAAATAAAAAAGCTAAGCCATCAGCAAAAATTTGATCTTACATGTTCTCAAAACAAGAAATAATCATTTAGAAAGTTTCATTAAAAACCTTAAACATTACAGTTTTGGTTAATTTTATGCCTAAAAAGAAACCAACATGGCAAGAAAAACTAGCTGATAGCAAAGGTTACCCTAAATTGAAGAACTAACTGGAAGAATGAGCAAAAAATGGGGAAAGGAACTTTGGTTATTCCAGCTCCCATAGAAGTAGATGAATTAATGAGAAGGGTGCCAAAGGCAAACTCATTATAATAAACGAAATCCGTTCAGCCCTTGCAGCTAAACATCACGCCACAATCGGTTGCCCATTAACCACCGGAATTTTTGCTTGGATCTCCGCCAACGCTGCTGATGAGCAAAAACAGGAGGGAGCAACCGACATTACTCATTGGCGAACGTTGAAAACCGGAGGATTATTAAAGGATAAATATCCAGGGGGCTCTGAATTGCAGAAGCGGCTTTTAGAGGGGGAAGGGCATGTAGTAATTCAAAGGGGCAAAAAATGTTTTGTAAAAGATTATCTCAAAGCGGTAATATCACTAGAATTTTAATGGATAAGTATTGTTAACGCTGCGCCAGTAATTACCGGAACTAAGATGTTATCGTTGATTGGCAAGGGAAGAACTTCAACCGTCATTGCAATTGCTGCTCCAGCTAGAGCAATTATTGGATTCGACGGAATAAAAAACAGGCAGCCTAAAAACGCAAAAAAGAACCCAGATAAGGAGCCTTCCCAAGTTTTGCCTTTGTTGAACGGTAACGAAGTGGAGATAAGTCCCCCGAAAAGTGAAGCAGCACTATCACCTAAACAAAACATTGCTATAGCTGCATAACTTGCAGGATGAGGAAATATAACTAAAGTGAAAAGAATACCAAAAGCAAAGTACAATGGAGCCGCAGCGAAACCGCGAAGTTCTGATTGAGAAGCGGCATGGCGTGTAATTGCTGAAATAAGCGTAAATTCTTTTCCTTCCAAGCGCGAAAGCTCAGATATTGTGTATATCAACGCTATCGCAAAAATTAATGTGCCAACTGCAGGAACTCCAATTAAGCTGGCGATAACTGGCATAAAAATTCCAGAAGCATGAATGTCCTCTCTTACAAAGTCGTTGGTTGAAGGAAAAGAGCGTTTATGTTTTTTTCCATCAATGATGGGTAAGATTCCTGAAAGTTTACCATTTACTACCCTGTCAGCTTTTACTCGTATGATAAAATCGGGGTTAAAACCAATTTTCAGGGCTCCGGGAAGAAAAATGCAACGGTTATTTCTGTCGTCTGCAACCACAACGCAATCGCTTACCCTTAACTTTTCAGCTTCCAGTATTTGGCATAAAATCTTTAGTTTTCCACTGGCCTCAATAGCGTCTCCCCGGATTTCTCCGGTTAATTTGCCCTCTTTAGTTTCAACTTCAATGCCATATGCATAGTCTGCCTTTACAGCATCAGCTAACTTTTTAACAACGACAGTAGGTAACCCTGAACTAATCAAAGCAATCTTACAATTTCTAACCTTAATTTGAGAAAAAATGTTTTGCAGATAAGGTGTTGAAGGAATATTGTCGAAAACGCACATTAAAGTTTCAAATTCCACTCCTTTCAACTCTCTAAAAATGCGGCTTAACGCCGAATTCAACTTCATAATGCCCGCTTCGTAGAGAAAACCATAAAAAAGAAGCTTGATCAACTTGACAAAGCCTAAACTTTTTCCTACTGTGAAAACGAAACGGTTTTTTGGAATCAATACTCCTTCAACGTCAAACACTACCAATCTGGGTTTCTCTAAAGCAACCATTTCGCTCTTAACTCACAAATAAGCTATCTGTCCTAAGGAGGAACTGGTAGCTTGCTAAAAGATAAATTATGCTGTTTCTTTAAACTGGCGCTTTTTGTTTTGAAGTTCTAAAGGGTAAAAATACGGCAAGAAAAATAGTATTGAGTCTGCAACGACGCCGATTATTTTTATTGCTTTCACAACTAGGTTTGGTGTACGTGTTTGAGATTTAAGTTTAGCTGTTGGTAAACTATATGGAAGTATAGCATTAACGATTAAGCGAAGGCTTTTATTCAAAATTGTTACTAAATTGTCGAGAAGTGTTATTTGATTGATTGAACCACGACCGGTCAAAAACCGTTTTAGTGTCAACATCGCGTTAATCAGCATTTTTAGCGCCCTATGGGTAGTACTAAACTTAACTGTCGCACCGATTAGTTTTAGACTCACTGGATTACCAGTAATTCACAGCGTGATAATTTTCTTAATTCTTCTTCTCGTCACGTGGGCAACGAATCAATTTGGTGCTGCATCATTAGTTGGTATCATAGGTTCCGTGATTGTTTTGCTTGCAGGCGGTCCAATCCCCGTATTAGGCTTCATACTTGGAGCAATAACTTTCGATTTAATATTTTTGATAAATCATCATAGAGTTAGCTTTAAGCCCATAAGCATGGGAATTGCTATTTTAGCAACCATTGTTGCCGCATTTTCCGCTAGCATCGTAAATTTTCTTCTTGTTTCACCTGCGTTTGCCATAAGTGTTTGGGCAGGTCTGGTTATCGTCGGTGGAATAATTGGTATTGTAATTGCATTTCCAATTATTGGAGTTCTCGAAAAAACTCAAGTTAAAAGAATCAAAACCGATTAGAAACAACATTATTTATGATATGAACTTGGAAAAAGCAAGTTGGTAATTTGTATAATTTATATATTAATGGTACATAATCAAGATACCGAGGACAAGGCATGGCTTGGTATGATGACCCCATAACCGTCGTTGCAGTTGCTGTAGTGATAATTTTCGCTATCGGGGTGGTTATTTATGCCATGCGAAGACAGGGCAAAAAATCTCAGCCGAAAAAACCTCAAAAAACAACTGACGATTCAAGCCTCGATTATTCCAGTTCTCCGTTCAGAATTTCTAAAAGTGTGCAAACATCCACAGCTTCTAACGCAAAAGATGAATTGCGAATGCTCGATTTGGAACGTGAGATTTTAAGTGACGCAATACGACGGTTGTACGAGGCCCAAGCAGAAGGAAAAATCACCGAACAAGAACGCGAAAAACTTGCTGCAAGCTACAAAGCACGAATGATGTCCATTAAGGAATCCATTTCAAAAGATGAGACAATTGTTGCCTTGCATGATCTAGAAGGGATGCAAGAAGATTTAATGAAGCTCTTCAGTGAACGCTTCGGAGAATTGACCTCAAAAGTCGACGAACTAAGAACAAAAATCGACGTTAAGCCAATCAGGGAAATGCCTGTAAAATTACCAACCCAAACTCCGCCTTCCCAGATGGACGATGAAGAAGATGAGGAAGAAGCCGAAGAAGTAAGCGAGGAAAAGCAGAAAAAGAAGCGGAAACCGCCAGAAGAGCGACCTGTTGCTAAAACGGAAGCTGAAAAGCGAATCGACACTATACGAAGTGAAGTTGAAAAGGTTTTAGATAAATTGGGACAGATGGAAATTGACAGTTAGATTTGATCCAATTCAAGAGGCAAAGCAAAAGGCAGCTTTAGAAGCAGTTAAGCATGTTAAAGACGGCTTTATTGTTGGTTTAGGCAGCGGAAGTACTGCTGCTTTTGCAATAGTCGCCTTAGGCGAACGAGTGAAAACTGAAAAGCTCCATGTGATGGGTATTCCAACTTCTTACCAAGCTTTTTTATTAGCCGTTAATTGTGGAATTCCAATTACAACATTAGATGAGCACCCAGAAATAGACGTGACAATTGATGGAGCAGACCAAATAACCCCTGAACTAAATTTGATAAAGGGCATGGGTGCAGCAATGGCAAGAGAAAAGATTGTTGCTGCAGCCTCTAAACTCAATGTCATTATAGGTGATGAAAAGAAAAAGGTAAGGTTGTTAGGTGAAAATAATCAGGTTGTTCCGATTGAAGTTTTACCTTTTGCAATTTCACTTACGAGAAAAAAAATTGTTGCTGTCGGAGGAAAGCCAATTCTCAGGGAAGGCAAAGGCAAGCTTGGTCCTGTGATAACTGACAATGGGAATGCAATTTTAGATTCATATTTTGGAGAAATAGCCAATCCAGCTCAATTGGCAATTGAAGTGAAGATGATTCCTGGAGTTGTAGAAACTGGCTTTTTTATCGGACTAACCGACATTGCCTACATTGCCACAGTTAATGCTATTAATAAAATTGAGAAAGTAAGTTTAAGCCGACTTTAGATTTAATGGCGTGACTTTTGCCCATAAAATGTTGTTAGTTTTAAGCGGGTATTTTTTTTTACGCACAAATTGTTAATGCCAATTTCAGCTTAGATAAAGAAAGGGTAAAGAATAATGGCTTCCAAATTAGAAATTTATGTTAATATTCTGAAAGCTTTAGCACAAAGGGGACCTCTGAACGCATCAAACCTTATCGACGAAAATATCAGTGAAAACAACTTCAAAGGTTCTATGGCATTTTTAATTCGACAAGGATTAATTGAAGCGCAAATTGTTGGAGAAAATAATGTAGTTTACGCCAATACAGCTCGCGGAACATCTGTTATCAAGTTCTTTACACAACTAGACAAAACACTTACTGCTGTGGAAGAAGGTAACATCTCTACAATAAACTATTAGAAAACTCCCGATAGCCTAAAAATCTTTACTTCACAACTTTACTCAAAAACATATGCACTACATTTTGAGGCTTAGTCAATTTTAGTTATTTTAGTCCCACCAAATATAGGACTAATATCATTTAACCTGAAATAATTATAAACCCTTTCTCCTTTTTCCGTGATCCCATACACTTTTTTGTTTCCAAGATTTTTTTCAACGATTAAATCCATATGAACCAAAAAATCAAGACATTCTTTGGGCGATTCTACTTCAAGATCTATCTCATACATAATTTGCTTTTGGGTTATTAAATCTCCAGTATCTAAGACCCTGATTATGGCGAGGTATTTCTCCATTCTTGAAAGCGCCAAAAAGTCCGCCTTTCTTCCAAGAAAAATTGGAACTTCACAACTATTAAGCCTTTCCTCTTAAGACATGTGAAACATTTCCTGCATTTACTTTCAAATAGAAACATCATTCGTAAATTTTGGGAATAGCAATTATTAATGATTAGAACCGAGTTTTATAATTTTGTAAAAAACAATTTATTTTCATTTTTCATCTTTGATCAAAATTTAACCTCTGATATGCGTTATATGTGAATGAACATAATCCTGTTCAGACAGGACTTTGCTGATTAAGTCTTGAATAGCTGCATTCAAGTTTCCGTTGTAATAAGGACTCACGATTTTTTCTGTAAACTCAGTAATAAGAAAAGCTGGGACATCATGCATCGTTAAATCAAACGCAAGTTTTTCTTCAGTAGATAAGACCATCGTTTTCTTTTTCATATGAATCAACTATGATTCACGCATAGGTTTGACATCGGTTAAAAGGCAAGTGCAGAAGCTAACGTTTGAGTCAGTAGGGAGTAGAGTGAAAGAGAACCAGACTCTTGTCATTTTCGGTTAGTTTTTTGGTGACAAAAAAATATTTTAAAGAGGAAGATAAATTTAGGAAAGTCTGGTTTTGTATATTGAAAATGCAAGCGGAGCCAATGGCTAAAGCAGCTATAAACCCAAAATGCTAATTCAGAAAATTGCAAACCAGGCTGACTTGATTGTTACCCTGAAGTGCGCTATTTATAGGCAACTTTTTTTCTACCTAAATTTCCAAATAAATTAACCTGTGGTTTTGAGTGTGTATTAATATTTTAAGAGCTTTGATGTTGTTATGTGATTGATTAATATGCCCGTTGCAACTAATGTGCCCGCTGAACGCGCTCGCCGAAGAAAACGGTCAATAGGAATAATTGCAGTGGCTCTTCTGCTGTTCTTCACTGTTCTGGCCATAATTGGGTATATTTCATTCATAGATTGGCTTATTGCCGATGTAGTGGTGGCTTTGATTGCCAATTTACTATTGAGAAGAACAGGAATAACAAGCTAGGTTCATCGAATAAGGTTATATGCAAAGGAAAAAAGTTGAAGAATTGAGTAAAAAAACGTCGAATTTAAGGCATAGCATTCTCAGCTGGAGTAGTTGAGAAGGAATGTAGAGAAGATTGGAGAATCCACGAATCCGGATTTTGATATTTAACTACAGGTGCCGCATGCCGTAATCTTTCTGTTTCTCTTGTTTCAAAGTAACATGCTATTTCGATGATTGTTTCTTTGTGTTTTTGTTTTTCTTCTGCGAAAGTTTCGAAAAGTTTCTTGAATTTGTTTAAGTTCGCTTGTAATTTTGAGAATTCATCGGACATTATTTTAATTGCGTTTGATTGAGCATAATCTGTGTACGCCTCTGTAAGTTGGTCTTCGAGTGTAACAAGTTCTTTTAGTATTTCTGATGCAACCTCGTTGTCTACGCTGTTTATTTTTGCGATTTTTTTGGTAAAAGCTGACACGCTGTCAGTTAATGCGGAGAAATTCTTTTTGGGATTTGTTTTTTCGGTTTCAGGTGCGTCTATGTATTCAAGTATTCCTTGAATGATTTTGGCGCATTTTAGACTATCATATGCAAAGCCTGCGATGAAGCAGTTTTCGGGTTGGTTAATTTTCTTCGAGAGCGTTTCATATAGATTAAAAGCTTCGAGTTCCAGTTTGCTGCAGCATTTTAAATATTGAGTGCTTTCTTGTAGCTTTTCATTCATTTTTCTTTGCCCCATTGAATTTGTGTATTGAGTATTAATAAATATTATTTGTTTTCTCACTCACGTGCCCTCTGTTCACCACAACTACAATGCAACTAAAGAAACAAATATTCGCAAACTAAGTTTCTTCTAATTCAAAACTGGCTCTCTATAACAGTCAATCAATCTGACACATGCATAGCATTCATCCGGAGTGGCAGCGCCTTTTGGAAGGGTATACAAATAACTGAAATAATTGTTACACCCAGCTGGCCTGTATTTTCTTGCATCGCGGATTCTTTTCTCATTTCGTCTTATAGCTCGCTTTTGTTCTTGCATTAAGTTAATATTTTCAAGATTTTCAGGTTTCACATTTAGAGTAATCTGAGGTTCTTGGATTTCTGAAAGAATTGGGGGTTTATTTTCTAGCTCTATTTTGTCCTCAATAGTGACTTTTTTTAGGCCGTTGTTTTTTGTTTTTTGAAATGCATTTTCTTGGTTTGTTTCAACAGCTGGTGAATCTACTATAGTCGTTTCAGCTTTTTCGTTTTTTATGTTTGTGTTGAAACTGTTGTTTTCAATGATATTGCTTGAATCTTTGAATTTTATTAGGTTACTGTTTTCTTTGATTGACTTCATTAAGGCTTGTTTGTTGTCTGAAGGGCTTAAATCAAATCCGCATTCTGGGCATGCGAGGTGGCTTTCTTTTTTGTTTGAATACTCTTTGACTTTCAATGGTGAATGAAAGATTTTTTTACATTCGGGGTTTGGGCATCTATAGTTCGAGGTTTTGCCGATCCACCCATTTTTTTAAGGATCAAAGTGTAAACAGTCAAAATTGCAGCGATTGAAATGATAGCGAGTGATGTAACTATGTCAACAGCGTCCGAAATCATGAGTATCAATATATGAGGTTGTTATTGCTAGGTTAAAAAAAGTTGTTGATTTAGCATCAATATTATGGTGCTGAAGCAACAGTTACGCTAATTCTGTACGTTCCTCCAGAAGAAATATCGCCGCTGAACTCATGGTATGTGCCCGAAGATAATCCATTGTCTGTTGCGTAGATAATACTTGTTGAGGTTAAAGCAAAATTGCTTACAGCGAAAGTTGTGACAGTTGAATATGTATTGCCTCCATCAGTGCTTGTTTCTAATGTGAAAGTAATTGTTGCAGTACCTGAATAAGTGGTACTAGATACATCAAATTGCGCATACCAGTGCCCTGTGCCTTGATTGAAAGATGAAAGAGTTGTAGTCCACGTAGTTTCGTCAGCGCTATATTTGACCGTTCCTTGGGCGACGTCGTTAACTGTTACTGCTAGTCCATGGAATGTTTCTGAAATAGCTGCGAAAGTTACTCCAACTGTTACCAGTGCAACTATAGTTAGTGCTGTTGCGATTACGAGGAGTTTTTTAGATTTTTTTCGTAAGTCATTTTAGAGATTTCCTTTGATTCGTTTTGTGTTATGTAAATGTATTAAAGCTTACGATACAATAAAGTATTTGATTGTCTGTTCGACACATAAACAGTAAGACAGAATTAAATCAAAAATTAGTGGGGGTCAATTAAGTTAAGAACTTCTTAAAACTATCATTGTGTTGGTTTTTACTATGCCTTCCACCATACGGATTTTCTCAATACATTCGTTTACCTCTGTCATGTTCATTCCGCTAATTACTGCAACTATATCATATTCGCCGCTGACTTCATATGTTGTTTCAACATTTGGGATTGCTTGGATTTTTTTTGAAACTTCCTGTGTTGGTTGAGAAGGGTTGGTTGCAAGCAACGTTATGGCTTGGGCGCCTTCTGCGAGGGCGATTTTGACAGTGAATTTACGAATAATTCCTTGATCTGTTAATGTTTTGATTCTTTTGCGAACCGCGCCTTCAGATAAGCCAACTTTTGTACCTATTTCGCCGTAACCCGATCTTGAATCATCTTTTAGGAGTTTGACTATTTGTTTGTCTACTTCATCCATGCTTGATCGCCGAGTTGATTGCTAATTAACGTCTAGCGTTTTCGCTTATAAGGTTATAATGGAATTGCGTTTTTCGTTGTGTTTGCCTAAATTTTTTACGTTTTTCACTCTGAAAAGACTTAAATTACTGCACCAAATGGAACATTAAAACTATAAGTTGTAACAAATAAGTCACAATGTTTAAATTAATCTAGGAATTAATCCAAAAGATATTTCCTAAAATATTAGAGTGACGAATAAAAAATGATTAAACCAGCAATTTCGAACCAACAAAGTGTAAAGGCAAAATGCCCCGATTGTGACGCAGAGCTTAATGTTCCATCAGACACAGAAAAAGGAGAAATCCTGAGCTGCCCCGGATGCGGACTAGAACTTGAAGTTAAACAAGTCAAAGGCGGATGCGTAGACCTTCAAGAATTAACCATTGAAGGCGAAGACTGGGGAGAATAAATAGCATCCCTAACTAGTCTTCAAATCTTAACAAGTTTTTTGAATTAATTTTTTAGTGGAGCAGAACGCATTGAGCATAGCACTTTTGTATGAGCGGTCAGAAAATGACGAAAACGGAATAAAACTTACCGCCCAACAATTAGACATTGACTTAACCTTTCTGCCTTTTAGAAAAATTGCCTTATCAATTTCTAAAGATGGTTTTAGCGCCAAAACTAAAGGCAAAGATTATACAAGTATAATCAACGATACCGCTGTTGTCCTTAATCGCGCGCAGAGCAAAAATCGTCGTCTTCAAGCCTCCTATATTATGGAGCAACTGGGCAAAAAAACGTTAAACAGCTCCCAAAGCGAATTTGTTTGTTACAGCAAACTGCGTACATTACTCAACCTCTGGAAGGAAGGCATTCCTATCCCAAAAACAGTTTTTGTTCCATGCGATTCAACTGATAATTTGAAGAATGGGCAAGTAATACACAATGAAAAACATTTAGCAGAATTATTCCAACAAGAAATTCCCATTTTGGATGGAATAGTGATTAAAGCCGATGCTGGGACTCATGGTAAAATGGTTATGCTTGCAAAGAACGTTGAAGAGTTAGTTGCTAATATAGGGGAAACAAAGCCCTCAATAATCAACCCTGTTGGGGTAGTTGCCCAGGAACTTGTTCAAAAATGGTTTTACGATTTGAGAATTATAGTTCACAAAGAAAAAGGTAAACAGCCCTTTTGTTACCCTGTTTCGATGGCAAGAGCGGGTTTTAAAGATTTTAGAACCAATACTTTTCTGGGAAACTTGGTTTTTGGTGTCAAATTACCAAGAAGCATTCAAGAGTTAGCAATTAAATGTGGTCGGACTCTTGGTAAAGGTAGCGAAGCATGGATCTTCGCGTTAGACGCTATGGTGAATGTTAAAGAAAACAAGCAGGTTGACGACGCTTATCTTAAAGGTGAACTTGATAAAGCGGGTAAAGCGTTTGTTCCAGTTCAACGAGTTAAACAGGATGAAACTCGTCTAACAGATTTCCAAGGATGGAACAGTAAATTGGAAAAAGCATTCAAATGCTACGCGGATAATGAAAATTACGAAAATATTAAAAAGATAATTGAAGAAAGCGTAGAAAAAAACAGGGCCGAATTGGTGTTTCATGAGTCGAATTCTTGCCCAGAGTTCTGGGAGAATACTCGGCTTGCAACAGGCTATAACGTTGCGATTCCGCTCTTGAAGGGTGCCCTAAGCCTGATTGACCATTAATCAAAGCGAGAGGAAAAGAAGATGGTTAGAATTGGAATAATTGGCGGTTCAGGATATGTTGGCAGTGAACTATTGCGTTTGCTGCTTTTGCATCCGCAAGCAGAGGTAACTATGGTTACTTCGCGTCAAAGTGTAGGGGAATACGTCTTCAACGTGCACCCAAACCTGCGAAGCATAACCCAACTGAAATTTGTTCCACAAGACATGGCTGAGATGCAGAAAAACTGTGACTTAATTTTCACAGCAACCCCGCATGGTGGCTCAGTTAATCTAGTTCCTAAACTTTTAGCGGCGGGTTTAAAAGTAATTGATATGAGTGCCGATTATCGCCTCAAAAACCTTGATGACTACGAAATGTATTATGGTTGGAAGCATGCTCATCCTGAAATGCTCAAAGATGCAATATATGGCTTACCGGAACTTCATAGAGAAGAAATAAAAACTGCCAAGATTGTAGCTTGCCCTGGTTGTATGGCAACATCTGCGATTTTGGGTTTAGCACCTATTGTGAAAGCTGGATTAGTTGACAAGGACAAAATCGTAGTTGACCTAAAAGTGGGGTCTTCAGGCGGCGGAGCAAAACCTACTCTCGGTTCACATCATCCTGAACGCTTCAGTGGTGTACGCCCCTACATGGTTGTTGGGCATCGCCATATAGCCGAAGTAGAGCAAGAACTCAACGCATTAGGCAACGAACCAGTAAAAATTTCGTTTTCCCCACATGCTGTAAACATGGTACGGGGGATCCTAGCAACAATTCATACTTTTCCAAAACAAAAGATTGAGAACAAGGATATTTGGAGAGCTCTGCGCGGAATGTATGGCAATGAACCCTTCGTACGTTTAGTAAAATATCAAAAAGGACCATACCAGCTACCTGATCCTAAAGTGACTCAGGGAACAAACTTCTGCGACGTTGGGTTCGAAATTGATGAGCATGCGAATCGACTTTTGCTTTTCTCAGCTCTTGACAACATGACCAAAGGCGCCGCAGGCCAAGCCGTACAATGCATGAACATACAACTGGGAATAGACGAAACCACAGGGCTAAAAAGCACCGGTTTCCATCCGATGTGATAGATATGCTGCTTGTAATTAAGATGGGTGGAAGCATACTCAAAGAAGGCGCATCCCAAGACTTAGTCGCCGACCTAAAAGAGCTATCTAAAACAAACAAAATTATCCTTGTTCATGGCGGTGGAGTCGAAGTTACAGAAATCGCCTGTAAGCTAGGTAAAGAACAAAAATTTATTATTTCGCCTGAAGGTTTCAGAAGTCGTTATACTGACAAAGAAACCATTGAAATTTATACTATGGTTATGGCTGGCAAAATTAACAAGCAAATCGTTTTGGCTCTTCAAAGTCAAGGCATCTCAGCTGTTGGTATAACAGGTTTAGATGCGGCAACTTTGAAGGGTGACCGAAAAACTAAACTTATCCATGTTGATGAACGGGGCAGAAAAAAAATTATGGACGGAGGCTATACTGGAAAAATAACTCAAGTTAACTCGGGACTGCTTACTCTCCTGCTTGAGAAAGGCTATTTGCCCATAGTTACTCCTGTCGCGTTAAGCCAAGATTTTGAACCGCTTAACGTAGATGGTGACCGCACCGCTGCCATAATTGCAGGCGCATTAAAAGCAGATCGACTTATCTTGCTTACCGATGTAGCGGGCTTAGTGCTCAAGGGCGAATGTGTTCCAAAAATTAGTGCAACAGAAGTCAAAGAAGTTAGTTCAAGCATTGGTTCTGGCATGAGCACCAAGATTCATGCGGCGATAGAAGCGTTAAATCAAGGCGTTAAGGAAGTTTTGGTTACCGCGGGCGCAGGAAATAAACCCGTTAGTGATGCATTAGATCATAAGGTTGGTACTGTGATAACTGGTGAATGACAAAGAAATAATGGACATTGAAAATCGTTACTTGGCTAATGTTTTTAGCAAAAAGCCCGTCGTTTTAACAAAGGGCAAAGGCGCGCTTGTCTGGGACATAAACGGCAAAGAATACGTTGACTGCTCAACTAGCTATGGTGTTGCTTTGCTGGGGCACTGTCATCCAAAAGTAGTTGCCGCCGTCCAAGCCCAAGCTGAACAACTTATCACCTGCCACAGCTGCTACTATAACGATAGACGGGCAGAATTTACTCAAAAACTTGTCAAGATAACGCCCAAAGGTTTGGACAAAGCTTTTCTTTCTAACAGCGGTGCGGAATCTGTTGAATGCGCTATAAAACTTGCACGAAAATATAAGGGCAAACCAGAAATTATTGCCTTGATGGGTGCTTTTCATGGCAAAACAATGGGCGCACTTTCTGCAACTTGGGATAAGAAGTATCGTGAGCCTTTCATGCCTTTGGTTCCCGATTTTAAGCATGTAGCCCCTGATAATGCTGATAAAATTCGTGAAGCAATAACAGAGAAAACAGCCGCTGTTTTGATGGAGCCAATACGCGGCGAAGGTGGCGTACGAGTTCCACCAGACGGCTACTTGCAAGAAGTAAGACAAATATGTGACGAAAAAAATGTTTTGTTAATTTTTGATGAAGTGCAAACTAGTTTTGGACGGACGGGAAAACTGTTTGGCTGCGAAAACTGGTCTGTGACTCCTGACGTTATGTGTTTGGCGAAACCGTTTGCTGGCGGCTTACCAATTGGCATAACTGTTGCAAAAGAAAATATAATGGCCTCGCTCAAAATTGGTGAACACTCAACCACTTTTAGCGGAAGTCCATTTGTTTGTGCAGCTGGATGCGCTGCAATTGATGCGCTTATAGAGGAAAATCTTACTGAGCATGCAGCTGAAATGGGCGTCTATTTTAAGTCTCGACTCGAAGGTTTAATGTCTAATCATAATATCATCAAGGAAGTTCGAGGTTTAGGCTTAATGTTCGGTATGGAACTTCGTTTTGATGTTCATAATATAATTCTAAAGTCCGCAGAGAAAGGTGTGCTGGTGTTGGATGCGGGAAGAACTGTGGTTCGACTTTTACCGCCGCTTGTGATCAATAAGAAGCAAATTGATAGGGCAATTAATGTTTTAGATGAAGTTTTAGGAGAAGAGGAGAATGAGCGAGCAAGCGCTAAGGTTCCTGACTAATCTTCTTGGCATCTATAGTCCTTCGGGGAAGGAACAGGATGCAGCAAACTTCTTAGAGTATGAAATGAAAAAGATGGGTTTTGAAGTTGGCAAAGACGCCATCGGAAATGTAATAGGCGTAGTGGGGGAAGGTGAACCCGTTATACTTCTTTGTGGTCATATGGATACAGTAGCTGGGCATCTGCCGCTCCGGATTGAAGAAGGCAAAATATATGCGAGAGGCGCCGTTGACGCAAAAGGTCCGCTTGCTGCAATGATTATTGCTGCCGTCGCTGCCTTTAAAGAGCCAGGTTTCAAAGGTGAAATTTTGGTTGCTAGCGTTGTGGAAGAAGAAGCCACCAGCAGAGGCGTCAAGCATCTCATCACACAAGGCATAAAAGCTGATTATGCAATTTTTGGTGAACCCAGCGGCGTAGAAAACATAACCATCGGGTACAAAGGGCAAATTCAACTCAAAATTGTTTGCAAAACCGAAACTGGGCATTCTTCTACGCCATGGATGTATGATAATGCTTTGGAGAAAGCGTATGAACTTTGGGAGCAAATCAAAATTGCTTCTTCATATCCATCATTGGATCCATCTGCAAGCCCATACAACGCCGTTACGGCATGTTTGGTTAAAGTCGTTGGTGGTAGAGCAACCTCAGTAGTTCCCTTTGAAGTAGAAATGAACCTTGACGTTCGAGTGCCAATACAGTTTTCCACAGCTCAAGTTTTCGAGCAAATAACCAAGATAATTACAAAATACCAAGGTGCCAACCCCAAGATTTCAGTAAAAGCATCCGTTCAAGATACTGTTGAGCCGTTCGAAGTAAACAAAGCTTCACCACTTGTCCATGTATTATCATCTTCCGTTAGAAAAGTGCTAAACAAACCCGCAACGCTTCTTCACAAAACAGGCACAGGCGACATGAACATTCTTGGGAAAGCTATGAATCTGCCCATAGTCACTTATGGACCAGGTGACTCGCATTTAGACCACACTTTAGACGAGCATATCGATGTAAGTGAATATTTGGATGCGATTGCGGTTTACAAAGAAACACTTCTTAGATTATCTGAACTGTACCATAATAGAACTGAGAATCAAAAGTCAATATGACTCATTAAATTTGGATCTTATGAAAGTTTAAATTTTGTTTACTTGAGAATATAGAAGGACGTTTGTTTATGGATAACGATGCTTTGATTCAGATAACGGTAAAACGAGTAAATAACGAAATCGAATACAAAGTTGATTGCTCTAAGGGCGTCTCAAATGAAGAGTTAGCTCACTATCTAGAATCTACAATCGAGGGCATATGCAAATGGAAACCTGATGTCTGCGAAGAAACTACAAACGATGTCAGGAAAAATTCAGCAAACAAAAAGAAAGTAGTAATCCAATAGCTTTTAACGTCTTGAATAGATAGGCGTTTTTTAAATTTTAGCGTCGTTAACTTAAGCATTTGATTTCTATAAAGTATGTGGAAATATTGTTTTTGACTGGTAAAGTTTTTAGGGCGCTCTTTATACACCAAGTAAAATTTTAGTGACATTCAATGGTTGAGTACAAGTGGATTGCGCTTTCGAATACAACGCTTGGCATTTTGATGGCTTCCATAGATAGCACTATCGTAATGATTGCGTTACCAGCGATTTTCAGAGGAATTAACATTGATCCGTTTTCGTCTTTCCAATATATGCTTTGGATACTTTTTGGGTACAGTATTGTTACCGCCACTTTGCTTGTTACTTTTGGCAGACTTTCTGATATGTTTGGTCGGGTAAAACTCTACAATTTAGGATTCGCTATTTTTACAGTCGGTTCGATATTGCTTTCTATAACGCCTAATCAGGGTGACACAGGTGCCATTGAGTTAATAGTTTTCAGAATAATTCAGGGTGTAGGTGGTGCATTCCTCTTTGCAAACAGTGCGGCCATAATAACTGATGCTTTCCCAAGTAATGAACGAGGAAAAGCTCTTGGAATAAACCAGATAGCTTTCCTCGCTGGCTCCTTGATAGGCTTAGTTCTAGGTGGAATTTTAGCGATAATTAACTGGCGACTTGTGTTTCTAGTAAGTGTCCCAGTCGGCGTAGTAGGTACAATTTGGTCTTATCTAAAATTAAAAGAGCAATGCACTATCAAGAAACACCAAAAACTGGATGTTTGGGGAAACATCGCTTTTGGCGGTGGTTTAACATTAGTTTTGACTGGCTTTATTTATGGTTTAATTCCCTACGGCAACTCTTCTATGGGTTGGGGTAATCCATGGGTCGTTGCCTCACTAGTCTCCGGTGTAGCGCTTCTTGTAGCTTTTCCATTTATCGAGAGTCATGTTGCAGAGCCTATGTTTAGGTTAGATTTGTTTAAGATAAGAGCGTTTACTGCGGGCAACTTGGCTTCATTTTTCAGTTCCATGTCAAGAGGTGGAGTTATGATTATGCTTATAATATTGCTTCAGGGAATTTGGCTTCCTCTCCACGGCTACAGCTTTGATTCAACTCCGTTTTGGGCTGGAATTTTTATGATTCCCATGTCTATTGGTTTTGTCTTAACTGGACCAATCAGCGGTTGGCTTTCCGATAAACGTGGTGCAAGGATGCTTGCTACTTTGGGCATGGTGATTTCTGCAGCTGCCTTCATAGGGTTTGTTTTGCTTCCAGTTGATTTCATTTATTTAGCATTTGCTGCTGTACTTTTTGTAATGGGAATTGGCGGTGGAGTTTTTGCTTCCCCAAACATGGCATCGATAATGAACTCTGTTCCTGCAGAGTGTAGAGGTGCTGCATCTGGAATGCGTGCGACAATACAGAATAGTGCAATGATGATCAGTCAAGCAGTATTTTTCGCCATTATCATAGTATCGCTAAGTGCTACTCTTCCAGGAGCCCTTTCCGCCGCAGTTACCAGCGCAGGTGCATCTGCGCAGCTTGCGCATATCTTCAGTCAAACTCCTGCTTCAGGAGCTTTATTCGGAGCGTTTCTGGGCTACAATCCGGTCAAAATAATTATTCAAACGCTTCCTGCATCACTAGTGAGTTCTATACCAACGGCAACAATGAATTACATCACAGGTTCAACATTTTTCCCAAATGCAATTTCTGGACCATTCATGACCGCTTTAAGAGAAGCCTTCATCATCGGTGCAGTATTGTGCGTTTTAGCTGCAGTCTGTTCAGCCTTAAGAGGCAAAAAATTCGTTAATGAAACGCCAAAACCCATGAAAAAGGCATAGTAATCTTTTGTTTGAAGCTTAGTGCTTGACCTAAAAATCTTTTTTAGGTTGGTGTCTCTTAAGAGAACTTATGCCATCAGTAAAAGATATTATGACTAAAGAAGTTGTTTCGATCGATGTTAATGGCAGTGTTTTTAATGCAGCGGAACTAATGAGCTCTAATCAATTGGGCTGTTTGGTTATCATGGATAAGGACGTGCCTGTTGGAATAGTTACTGAAAGAGACATAGTTAGAAGGGTTTGCGCGAAAAAACTGCCTGGTGAAACTAAGGTTTCAGAAATTATGTCTAATTCTCTTATTACCATTGATCCTGATGCTTCGCTTAAGGATGCTGCGAGGGTGATGTCGAGTAATAAAATTAGGAGGCTTCCTGTTTTGCAGGAAAACAAGTTAGTGGGGATTGTTGTTGCTTCGGATTTTGTGCGAAATCTTGGAAAAAAATCAGTCTCTGAAGAAATCTTGGAAGCTATGGGTCGTTATTCTTCCTCTTCTTTTCCCGTTTAATCGCTGTTTAGTTCGAGTTCTTCTAGTGTTATGATGCCATTTTCTTAAGAGATCTCAAACTCCACAGGAACACAAGAACTGCCATAACTCCAATGATGACAAATCCTTCTATTACTCCAAGACTTGTGAAGTTACCAGCAAATAGGTCTCTGGTAGCATCAACTGCGTAGGAGAATGGGTTGATTTTGGATAGGTCTTTGAGCCAAACGGGTGCAAGCGCAAGTGGAAGTATAATTCCAGAGAGTAGCGAAACGGGCAAAGTAATAGTGTTTAAGGTTGGAGCGAGTGCGTCTTCAATTTTGAATATCAATGCGAACCCATAGGAAACAGAAGCCATAGTAATCCCAACTAAAGCATAAAGCAACAGCGATAGCAGAAAACCAGCAGCGTTTACATCTAGCCCAAAGGGAATAGCAACTAAGGTAATCAAAATGCATTGAAGCAAAAGAATTACTGCGTCTCTTAGGACTCTGCCCAACAGGATTGATGAACGCGATGCTGGAGTAATCAAAAACCTTTCAATAACTCCTGATCGGATATCGTCAATAAGTGAGAAGCCAACAAACGCGGTGCCAAAAAGAGCTTCCAGAACCAAAAGTCCAGGAATAAACTCATCAACCGCTTTCCCCGCAGGTATTCCAGGAACAGGGCCTAGACCATTTAGCAGAGGCATAAATAACAACAAATACATCAGGGGCTGAAACATGCTTACGAAAATAAAAACGGGCGTTCGAAACGTATGCTGCAAATTACGAATAAACATTAATTTGGTATCGTGTAAAAGTTTCATGTTCATTTTATTAGGTCCTCCCTAAGTGTGCGTCCGGTGTATTTTAGGAAGACATCGTCAAGGCTGGGTCTGGATAAGGTGACGGTTTGTGCTTCCAAGTTTTTTGCGTCAAGCGAACGCAAAAGATCAGCTATTTTTCGTTCACCATCTTTAATGGTTAGGTGAACCGTGTTATTGATAGTTTGAATTTTTTCTGCCTGAACCGTCTCAGCTAAAAGAGTTTGGGCTTTTCTGGCGGTTTCCTCAGATTGAAAACTAAACACTATCGTATCGCCTCCAACACTGCTCTTTAACTCCTCAGGCGTTCCAGTTACAACAATTTTTCCATTATCAATAATTGCTATTATGTCGCAGAGTTTGTCAGCTTCATCCATGTATTGAGTAGTTAAAAAAATGGTGACCCCGTCTGCTTTCAATTTTTTTATTTCTCCCCAAAGGTACGCTCTACTTTGCGGATCAAGCCCAGTGGTTGGTTCATCGAGAAGAAGTAACTGCGGATGATGAATCATTCCAAGTGCAATATCTAAACGACGTTTTTGGCCACCCGAATAAGTTGAGGCTGCTCGTGAAATGAATGAGGTCATCTGGAAACGCTCTGCGAATTCCGCTGCATCTTTCTTCGCCGTTGTAGAATCTGCGCCATACAGTTGAGCTTGAAGCACCAGATTCTCGGTTCCTGTTGAACCCTGGTCTGCTCCGCCTGCTTGGCTTACGCATCCAACGTTTTGTCTAATCTGGTTTTGCTGTTTTGCCAAATCATATCCAAGAACCTTGGCTTCTCCACTGGTTGGGCAAAGTAACGTGGAAAGCATTTTCTGAGTAGTAGATTTTCCCGCGCCGTTTGGACCAAGAAAACCAAAGATTTCGCCTTTCCTAACGATAAGATCTATACTTTTCACGGCTTCTATCTCTTTTTTTCCGCCCTTCTTTCCGCCTCTCTCTTTGGAAATGAAGGTTTTTCGAAGCCCTTTTGTCTCAATCACCAAATCTCCACTCATGCGAATCACCAAATAAACAATAAACCTAACTTAATTGCCTGTGGGTCAACTATTTGCCTTTCGGTATAAGCACATTCAAATTAAAAGTTATTTAGAGCCTTAAGCAAGACATGTACTCTGAAGGCGAACGATTGAGCAAAATAAATTTTGCATCTAGTATAAAAGAAAGCGAACTCCCAGAAGGCCACATGAAAGCGGTTCGCATCAAAGGCAAACCTATTTTGTTGGCAAAAGTGAGCAACCACGTTTATGGTGTCTCAAACTTTTGTCCTCACGCAGGCTGCGAATTTCAAGGAGGAATTCTTGCAGGTTACATCGTTATGTGCCCATGTCACGGCTGGAAATTTGATGTACGAAACGGGCAATACCAAGAAAACCCACTTACCAAATTGGACTACTACAATTGTAAAATTGAAAACGGAAAAATATTTGTTGAGATTTTGAAAAAAGAATAAGTTCTGTCTCCAAAGCGATGGAAGGGCTAAAAAATGTTGGAGAATTTGAAAGGTGAATCAAGTTTTTAGGTTTAAGATGAGGAATTACAGTTTTAAGTTTTCGTTTCTTGTTTCAGCAATCAAATATTTTTTTAAACATTTTCTGTAATCATTACATTTTCCCGGCTCTGAACAATTGAACAACCCCACGCAATCATGAATTGCTTTCTCCATCACGGTTAGATTTGCTTTCTCCAATCCATTTACAGTTTGGGAAGTAGGTTTAACTGATAAAGTGACGATAAATGTTGTACCGTTGCCTTCTTCTGTTTCGATGGAAATTGTTCCTGCATGCGCTTCAATTATTCGTTTGCAGATAGCTAAGCCAAAGCCTACCCCATGTTCTTTGTTAGTGGCTATTGGTGAGAAAATTTTGGGCAGCGTATTCCCAGAGATTCCTATGCCTGTATTGGTGAATGAGATTTCTACGGTGTTTTGTGTGTTTTTGCAGTTGATTGATACTGAACCTTCAGTTTGAATTGCTTCAATTCCATTTCGGATTAAATTGATGAAAACTCGAGTGATTCCTTCTGGATCGACTTTAACTTGGAGTTCTTCTGGAATGTTGTTTAGGATTTTGACTTTTTCTGGGATGTTAATAAAATCTAAAGCTTCTATTATTAGTGTTTGCAACGATTTTTCTTGCAACTCCAAATGAATTTCTTTGGAATAATAAAAGATCATTGATAATTTTATTTAAATGGATTATGCGCTTGTCAATCGTTTCAAACGTATCTTTGGATTTTTCCTCAGAAATCGATGCTCCTTTTTCTTTCAAGAAGCGAAAAGCGTTGTTGATATCAGTTAATGGATTCCTGAGATCATGCCCGATAATTCCTGCTAATTCGCCTATTGCTGCGAATCTCTCAGACTTGATAAGTTGCTGTTGGGTTTTTTTTAATTCTATAGTTCGGGTCTCAATAAGTTCTTCTAAGTGCTTTGAATACTGTTCCAACTTGTTTTCCATTTGCTTGCGGTCGGTGATATCCATAACCATCCCTCTGAGACCCTTCACTTTGGTCTCAAAGATGATAGGGCTCGTTCTAACAAGCGCATGAAAAGTGGAACCGTTTTTTCTTAAAAGCATATACTCATTGGTTCCAACGTTCTTGCCGTGCATCGACTTCGTGATGTTTTCTATAGCTCTTTCTTGTTCTTCTGGGACAACAAAAGAAAGCATGTTCATTCCTTTTTTGAGTTCCTCTACTGAATAACCTGTTATTTCAAAAGCGCTTTGGTTAAAGAAAGTAATTTTTCCTGTTACGTCAGTTTCAAAAACTATCTCAGGCAAAAAATTTGCTAGTTCACGGAATCTTTGCTCACTTTTTATTAAGACTTCTTGGGCTTTTTTTTTATGTTCGTCAATGTCTAAGAACATAGCTTGAACAGCAGGTTTCCCATTATATTCAATGGGTGTTGCAAATGCTTCTATCCAAACTATGGAACCATCTTTTCGTAATGCTCTAAATTCGTAACTACTATTCGCTTGAATTCCCTCTAACTGATTTCTAAAACGATCAAAAAAAATTGCTCTATCTTCATGATAAATTAATTTACCTATCTTAGAGGACGAAATTGCAGTTAGCTCTTCGGGCGAGTAACCTAACATTTTTCCCATGGATGTGTTAGCAAATACAATACTCAGTGGCGAATATTGGGCAATCATAATGCTTTGAAGAGATTTTTCTACTAGTAGCCGATATTTTTGCTCTGATTCGGTAAGAAGTTTTCTTGATTTTTTTCGTTCGGCAGTCTTTTTTATTGCGTCTGCTAATTCGCCGTAGACCGTTTCAGGAGAACCGTTCTTGTTAATGTACCTGTCCGCTCCCAAGTTTAAAGCTTCGACAGCTACTTCCTCTCGCCCTTTCCCTGTAAATAGAATAAACGAGATGTCTTTTTGTTGCTCTTTGAGTTCTTTCAAAAACTCTAATCCATTCTTGACAGGCAACTGATAATCAGAAATGACGACATCGTAACGTTTAGAAGATAGTTTCTTGAACGCCTCATCAACGCTATACGCGTTATCGATATCAAAGTTGCCTTTGTCCAATAAAATTTGTTTGGAAATTTCCAGAATTGAGCAGTCATCGTCAACTTGTAAAACATGCGTAACATTCTATTCGTTTGAAGAAACCAAATCAGTTATGTCAATTAACACTCGATTCTGGTTGAAATGTTGTATACTCTTAACCCAAGCTCCAATAATATGAGTTGATGTTAAGTCAGTTATGAATTTAGAATATTGAACATTGCTTCGTATAGTTTCACATAGAATTTTTTTAAATTAAAAAATTCTAAATTTAATCTTGTCTCTAATCTTCGAAGTTTAGGTTGGCACAATCTCACTGTGGCCTTGGGTCATATTGTTGAATATTTCTCTACTAAGATTTAATGTAGACGCGTATAATGAGTCTTAATTATAACTTATCCATTTTTCTTTATTTTGATACATAGAGTTGAACCTGATGAAATAAATTGCGTTAACATTATTAGTAAGTGTATCTCAATGGAGTAAAAGCGAACGCTCAGACGAACGAGGTAGAAGGGTATGAACGTTAAAGTCTGGAAACCTTTAGGAATATTACTAATTGTACTTTTTGCGTTGTCAATTGTAGTAATTGTTAATGTTGCTGGAGCTACCTCACCGATAACAGTGGGTACTTCTCCTTCAGGAGTAACTTATGATCCCGCTAAGGGCGAAATATATGTAGCCAATTCTGGTTACAATACAGTATCTGTTATTTCTGATAGTTCTAATTCAGTTATTAAAACTGTGATCGTGGGAACTTCTCCAACAGGAATAGTTTATGACGCTGGTATGCATGAGATCTATGTAACTAATTACATTTCAAACACCGTCTCAGTTATCTCAGACAGCAGTTACAGTGTCGTTAAAACCATAACTGTGGGAACAAGCCCCAGTAACATAGCCTATGATTCTGGTGCAAATGAAATATTTGTCACCAATTCTGGCGACAACACTGTTTCTATAATATCTGATAGTTCAAATCTTGTCCTAACAACTGTATCTGTTGGAACAAAACCCAACAAAGTAATCTATGACCCTGCCGTGAACGAAGTCTTTGTAGCTAATTCTGGGTACAATACCGTTTCTGTAATTTCTGATGGTTCTAATTCTGTGGTTAAAACGATAACTGTGGGAAGTGGCCCCTCAGGAGGAGCTTATGATTCTAACCTGCATGAGATTTTCATAGCCAATTCTGTCCCTGGAACAGTTTCGGTTATTTCTGATAGCAGTAATTCAGTGCTTACAACTATAACTGTTGGAACAGCTCCTTATGGCATAGCTTATGATTCTATTACAGGCGAGTTATACGTAGCCAACCATGGTTCAGCTTCTGTCTCGGTTATTTCTGATAGTAACAATTCCGTAGTTTCAACCATAACGGTGGGAACTTCCCCCACAGGCGTGGTTTATGATCCAGGCAAAGGCGAAATGTATGTAACTAATGCCGGTTCCAACACGCTCTCGGCAATATCGGATTCTTCTAATACTTCTTCGACGCCAACCCCAATACCCTCTGCATCTTCCAGTCCAAGCGCCTCTTCGACTCCAACATCATCCCCATCTGCAACAACAACTCACTCTGCCAACCCAACCTCTGGCCCTACTCAATCATCAACACCATCATCAGGCTCCGATCTTCTGCAACAGGTCTGGGTTCCTAAACCAACAAATGTAATATTGACAGTCAGTATTTCGATCGCCGTAATAGCGATTGTATCAGCAATATTTTCCGCTATAAGCAATCCGTTAGAAAAAGTAGGTGGAAAACCTGCCAAAAAAACGGAAGGTATGATCCCGGACAAAATAAGAGAGTGGCTTGAAGAAGTAATCTCTTCCAGAAGAGAAGCTGAGGCAGCCGAAAAAGCTGGTTCACTTTTTAAGCCAACCGGAACTGAAATCATAGCCTATATAGTGGCAATAATTGTTCTTGGAATTTCCTTCGCATACGTTAAAGTCATAACTCTTAGCCAAATTTGGGCACTGCTACCAATCTTTATTGCAACAAGCGTCATCGTTGGCTTTGTACAAAAGTTCGTCTCCATTGCTTACTTGCGAAGTAAAGGCGTGTGGAGTGAACACTCAATTTGGCCTTTGGGGCTTATCCTTTTCCTTTTCACAACATTTGCCTTTAGAGTTCCTTTCTCTTCTCCAACGAGAAGTGTGAACTCAAAAAAATTCACGGAACGGTTAGGGGCTATAGTTGCTGCGGTTGAAATCCTGATAAGTTTAGCTTTCGCAGGGCTCTTCTTCCTTCTGTTTAAGGTAGGTTATGTTGCTGTGGGGGATGCAGGATTGTCTATGTGTGTAATCGGCTCATTCTTCGGAACATTCCCAATTCCTCCAATGAGTGGAAAAGATATTTTCAATCATAGCAAACCTCTTTGGGCAGGATTGTTCATTGCCACCTTAGCTATATTTGTTGTCTGGCTGCTTATGATATAAAAATGTCTTTGCAGTCACTTTATCCAGCTTTCTTTGCTTCTTAATCAGTTTTTTATTTTTAATTATTAGCAGTCGACTAGATGGGCTGTACCGTCTGGACAAAATACTTTCTCGCCCAAACAAACGTGTGCAAACCGACGTTTACACTCAAAACGTTGCCTTTCGCATCCGTCACAATCACGAGATAACATATTGCCCCTCTCTTTTTTAGAGTTTAAATGATGTACAAAGTTGCTTATTAACTATTACTATTTAATATATTTTGACGAGATAAACTGGCTCCAAAAGTTTAGTAACCAGATAGATTATTAAAGAAAAAAATTTATGGTTTTTTTCAATTTTGAAGAAACAGCAGATTACCAAAGCTATCGGCTTGAGTCGGCTAATGGATATCTGGTCATAGCTGCAAGTATTTCTTCGCTGAAGGTTTTTTTGCTCAGGTGCCTAGCAAAATCAGAAGCAGCAATTATACCCACCAAAACAGTCTCCTTCTTAACGGGAAGTCGCCTAATTTTGTACTTCACCATTAACCTTGCAGCATCTCTAAGCGGTGCATCCTGATCAATTGTTATCAGCGGATCTGACATAACATCAGAGACCTTTGTATCCAACGATTTTTTCATCGCTAATACTCTTCTAACTAAGTCTCTTTCAGTAACAATGCCCTTAGCTGCAATGCCATCCATAACAACAAGATCACCTACATCTTGCTGATGCATCAACTTTGCAGCTTCAAGCACACTCCTATTTACATCAATTGTGATAACATTTGTTGTCATAAAATCTTTTACAGTTGGCATCATATTAAAAAAACATGAACAACCGTATAAGAGTTTTGTAACTCTGCATTCTTATTTTGGTTAGCCCTCGGTGCTTCGCAAATTAGCGAATTTTAGTTCTCAAAAACGCTCAAAAACTAACTGACTTACATACCTGCATTAAGGAATCAACATGGAGATCAACGATTCTTCAAATGGTGGCAGTCGATTCGAAGCTTCAGTGAATCTTTTTGTCGACCCCGCTGAGAAGGCACACATTATAGATTCTCTTTCAAAGCTCGAAAATATCGAGGAGATCTACGATGTGAAAGGAGAATTTGATATAGTTTCAATAGTTTCAGCCTCATGCATGGAAGAGTTTCGTAATGTCTGCATATGAAAATCATGAAGATCAAAGGCGTTAAAAGCACCATAACCTCGGTCGTACTAAAAACTCATAGAAAATCCATTTTATAGTAATTAATAATTCGCTCTGAATTAGAAAATCCTGTTAGATATGCACCTACTACTTACTTTTTGTTGGTATTTCTATGCTTTGTTCAGACCGTAGAACTAAAAATAAAACAACGCTTATAGTTGATTAATTGTGGCGCATTGTTATCATAAAGATGCTTCTGGTGTTTTTCCTTTTAATTACCAATCAATTAAATTTATTATAATTTTTTGTTGTGACTGAAGAGTTTTGCGTGGATGAACTAGCCCTAATGGTTTGTTTGTGCGAAATGCTAGATTGTATGGGGAATATTAAAATAGTTAGTTAGAAAAGCTAATTGTTAGAAGATGCAATTAATATGACTTTATCTCCAGAAGAAGCTGCACGCCAGTTACTTGAAGTAATTCCAGTTGTCATGAGAGAGATACGTTCTGAAATGCGCAGTCGAAGATCCCCCGATTTAACAATTCCTCAGTTTCGTGCCCTTTCTTTTGTAAATAGAAACGTAGGTTCCTCGCTTTTGGAAGTGGCAAATCATCTTGGTTTGACTTCGCCATCAACATCTAGGTTAGTGGACGGGTTAATTTATCGTAACATGATGACAAGGGAAGATCATCCAGACGATAGACGACGCGTAAAATTAATCGTAACTAATATTGGAAAACAGATTTTGGAAGCTTCACGTCAAGACGCATTAACCTATTTGTCCGCAAAATTAAGCAGCATTAACACTGACGATAGAGAAGCAATAATAAAAGCCATGAACGTTTTGCAGCCCATCTTCAGTGATAACGCAAAAACCAGAACGGGGCTTAAGTAATGTTTATTTTAACAACAGAACATCTTACCCGCCGCTTCGGAGATTTGGCTGCGGTTGATGATCTGACGATATCTGTCGAGGAAGGCGAAATCTTCGGTCTTCTTGGTCCCAATGGCGCTGGCAAATCAACTGCAATCAAGATGATTATCACCCTTTTGCCTCCGACTTCTGGACGCGTATGTGTTGGCGGTTTTGACTTGGCGCATGACTCAAACAAGATCCGAAGATTGATTGGCTACGTGCCCCAAATCCTTTCAGCAGACGGAACACTCACAGCCCGCGAAAACCTTACTGTCTTCGCTAGCCTTTATGACATTCCAAGAAAGGAACGTTCCAAAAGAATTGACGAGTCGCTGGCGCTAATGGAACTCACAGAAGCCTCGGATAAACTTGTGAAAAATTATTCGGGTGGTATGATTAGACGTTTAGAAATAGCACAATCAATGCTTCATCGACCCAAAGTTCTTTTCTTAGACGAGCCAACTATAGGTCTTGACCCAGTTGGGCGCAAAGCAGTTTGGGACCACATCCAAAAACTGCGTGACAACTTTCGAACAACCATCTTTCTAACAACCCATTACATGGAAGAAGCAGACAAACTGTGTTCCAGAGTAGCGATTATGCATTTAGGAAAATTGGCTGTTGCCGGTGTACCAGCCGATTTGAAGATTTCTCTAAACATTGACAATCCAACGCTTGAAGATGTGTTTACGCATTACACTGGAGGAATACTTGACCGAGGAGACAGCTACCGAGAAGCAAGAAATACAAGACGAACTGCAAAGAGGCTTGGTTAAAATGTCTGAAAATAAATTGGTGACAATCTGCAACTCGGTTAGTTGTTTCTTCAGTAAGACATTGAGCATAGCAGCAATGGATGTACGTAAGCTCCGTCATGACCCAGCAGAGTTGATCACTCGTGCTGTGCAGCCTGCACTTTGGCTGTTAGTCTTTGGTGAGGTTTTCACAAGGGTGCATCTCATACCGACAGGTAATCTTTCTTACTTATCTTTCATGGCGCCTGGGATTCTGGCTCAAAGCGTACTTTTCATAGCTATATTCTTTGGCATAACTGTTATCTGGGAACGAGACCTTGGCATTATCCATAAGTTTTTGGTTAGCCCTACACCTCGGGAAGCATTGGTTCTTGGGAAAGCCTTGTCTGCAGGAGTCCGTGCTCTTTCTCAAGTGGTTATTATTTATGTTTTGGCTGTGTTAATTGGCGTTGGAATCAATTGGAATCCCATAAATCTAACATTAGTCGCAGTCGTCGCAATATTGGCTTCAGCATTGTTCTCCACGTTTTCGCTCATCATTGCTTCGGTCGTGAAGACACGTGAACGCTTCATGGGTATAGGTCAAATCTTAACCATGCCCCTGTTCTTTGCAAGCAACGCCATTTACCCGCTATCCATGATGCCGACTTGGCTGCAAGCAGTTGCACAAGTTAACCCACTAACATATACTGTCGATGCTTTGCGTGGGCTTATGATCGTTGGTGGAACCAGCGTTTACGGCGTTGGCCTGGATATACTTGTACTTTTCGTTAGCATGATCGCAATGATAATAATCGGAGCTAAGCTCTATCCAAAAGTGATCGTTTGAGGCTCTGTCTTCTTGTCTGATTATCTTGTTGATACTGGCGAAAAAATAGTGTTGCCCTTTTGAAAAATGGAAAAGAAAAAAAAAGAATTATTTTTTTATTTTAGTTTGATTTTTCTTTTTTCTTTAGGTGCCTTTTTGGGCAGGTAGATTTCAAGTACACCATCATTTAGGCTAGCGGTGACTGCGTTGACATCTACTTCTTCAGGCAAATCTACCATTCTATAGAACGACTTGCAGGCGCGTTCTTTGCAAATATACTCCTGTTCCTTCTTGTCATACTTCCACCCTGTCTCACCAGATATTGCCACAGCGTTGTCTTGAACGTCGATATCAATGTCTTCTTTTTTAAAGCCAGGCATCTCCGCCTTTAAGAGGAATTCTTTTTCGTTATCTTCAAGATCCATTGCTGGAACACGGGTATCAGGCATAAGATCAAGTGAGCTAGGGCCAAATTGACGGAAACAGGAGATCTTCAAAATCGCTTCTGAACCTTTCAAAGGTATCGTCAAAGGCCTCGTAGAGGTCTTGAGGAGCAGATGTTGCTAAAGAGGCTGATTTCTTTTTGGGTTTGATGATTGCAGTTGGCTTCTTTTTTGTGATTGCTAATTCGGTTTTTTTAGAAGGGGCCTCTCCACTAGCTGGTTTATTTTTTCACTCATAAAAATTCGCCTATAATATGGTTAATTTCTACACGAATTTATTGTTTGCTTTCAAGCTAAGTAGCGAATACTGCGTTTGTGGGGTTGAGTGGCGTTAATCTGGTTGAGAGTAATAATTGTGGGGCTGTTGAAATCTTTTAAAAAAGAAAGGAAAGTTGTTTGTTTAAGATGATGTTCCGGTGTTGGTTGGTGCGGGTCTTGTGCCTAGGACTACCGATATGGTTATGCTTTGGTTATTTCGTATAACTGTCAAGTTAACGGTTTGGTCTGGGTGGGTAAACTCTTCAAGGTAAGTTGATAAGTCGTCAGAGTTTCTGATTCTGTTCCCGTTTATGCCTACTATTATGTCGCCGCCCAAGTATACTGTGTTTCCATCTATAACTGCTTGTGTTGTTCCGGCTTTGATGCCTGCTTTGTCTGCTGGGCCGCCGCTTGTAACCGTTTGTATCAAGATGCCGTATGTTACGCTTGATTTCATTTGAGTTGCAATGTCATAGGTAATATCTGCGCCGCCTATGCCTAAGTATGGATGTTGGTTGTAGGATCCGTTTTGAGCTAAGTCTTGAATTTCTCTCAGTATCGTGTCTGAAGGAATTGCGAAACCTAAGCCCTGTGAGTTGTCAACTATTGCTGTTGTTATTCCTATAACTTGTCCTTGGCTGTTTAGAAGTGGTCCTCCTGAGTTGCCTGGGTTAATGGCGGTGCTTGTTTGAATAATGTCCGATATAGCGTATCCGTTTCCAGTGCTTTCAGTGATTGTTCTATTCAAAGCGCTGATTATTCCAGTGGTCATTGAACCTGTTAAGCCATAGGGACTGCCGATTGCTATTACTTGGTCACCAACTAGTAAGTCTGATGAACTGGTTATTGTTAACGGAACCAGTTCGTTTTGTGGGGCATCGGTTGAGAGAACGGCTAAGTCTGAATAAGCATCTGAGCCCAGTACATTAGCAATGTATATGTTGCCATCTTGGAATGTCACAGTGACGTTTACTGCACTATCTACCACGTGAAAGTTGGTGATTATGACGTATTGACCGTTGAGGTCGTAGGTGAATCCTGAACCTTGAACTTGCGTGTATGACTGTTGGTTAAACAAGTTAGTTGAGGGTTGTGAATCTTGGACAACTACCACTGATGGTTCAACTTGCTGGTATATCTGTGAAAGCGAAGTGTTATCAGCTGAGTTGCTGGTGTCGGTTTGCGTTGAGGTATTTGAGCTTGTGTTTGACTGCGTTAGTTGGTTGTTGTTTGTACTCGCCTTGTTAGAAGAGCTTTGATTAGCCATGTAATATCCAGCTATTCCCGCGATAAGAGACGCTAACAAGATAAGAGTAACTACAGCGACTATAAGCTGAATGTTTCTTTGTTTTTTAGGTGAGGCTTCCATAAGCTTTTTTCCTCTTTGTTTTCCTGAACTTTAACTTGGTATTTTGGTAAGAGTTGGGAAGTATAAATTTTGTTCCAAATCCATCCCGAATTAACTCCACAACACAACATTATTCCATAGAATTTTAAGCGCAAACTATAGAATTTGCAGTTTCAAAATTTGCTTGCAACTAAAATTAAAAAAATAGGTTTTTTTAAAAAAAAGAAAATTTTTGGTTAAATGTTTATGGTGTAACTGTATGGTGACTTAACTGTGACAGTTCCTGAATAACGCAAAATGTTATTGACATAAACTTTTGGTGCATAATTGCCTTTAGTCGTCATGGTAAATTGAACTATTCCCAAAGAGTTGGTGTACTCTTGATATTTGTTATTGTTTAAGGTCATTGATACTTGTGCATTTGCGACATTTCTGTCTCTGCTGACTACATGGATGGTTTCAGTGAATGATGTTGGCGTTGGAGTTGGTGACAGGGACGCAGTTGGTGTTGGACTTGGTGTGGGCGTTGAAGTTGGGCTTGGAGTTGGTGTAGGTGAAGCTGTTGGTGTCGGAGTTGGACTTGTTGACGGCGTGGGTGTTGGATTAGGATTAGAGGTAGATGGTTGTACGAAATAGTTTATGGGGGTGGTTGGGAAATTTGAAACTGTGAAGCCTGTTACGCTGTTCCAATCTGAGCTGAATTGTAGTGTGTAGACGCCATAATTTGCAAAGGTGTAGTTGAAAGGTGTACTTCCATAGATAAATGTCACAGTTCCAGGTGATCCTATTCCAATAGTTAATTGGTTAAGATTGAAATTTATGCTCAGCAATTGGGGATTGATTATGTTGGAGCTGCTTTCATAGGTATATTCAGATAGAGGTATGGCTAAAGTTGCTGTTTGTGGAACAATTCCGTTTAGCAACATTATTTCTATTGCCATGCTAGTCGCCAATGGCATGCCGGTCGCCGTATCGGAAAACGGCTTGAACATGTTTGTTGTGTTATCGTATAATGATGATTTTAGTAGGTATTCCCAGGCTGGATATGCGTAGTTGCCTGTTCCATTTCCTTGAATCATGGTTCTAATAGTTGCTTTGTCTGAATTGGTTAAATTTGACCATTCGCCGTATAATGCTACCCAGGCTCCTAAAGTTCCAGGTAGTCTATTTTCTGAATTGCTTGCGTATGCGTGAACTGCTGTGTGGTCAACTGTTTTGGATCCTGAATACATCCACTGTGGACTTGTTCATCCGCTTGCAAGATAGCGTGTTTCTGTATCTTGAATTAATCTGCCTATGTTATTTAGTGGGGTGCTTGCGTAGTTTTGAATCATTAGTACATCTTGGTAGAAAAATGGTGCTTCAACTTCAAAGTCGTTCCAAGTAGGTCGATACTGATAGTAGCCGCCTGCATTCCAGTCTACTGTGTTCCAGTAATTCCATGCAAGTTCAGCTTGATTTAATGCGTCTGTGATGCCCATTTGATAGAATAGTATGTAGCATCTTGCTGTTTGGCCCCATTCATCGTAATATCGTGGACCCGCATTAACTACGCTGTTATCTCCGTTGATCTGTAGAACGCCTTGGTACCCGTATGGTCCTTGGTAAGTGTCGGCTTTAAAAGTTGCATATGCGGCGTTAAGATTCCATTTTGATAGGTCATATTGATAATAGTTTGCCCAATAGTAAACGTAAAGAAGAGAGCCTCCATAAACCAGAAATGTGTTTGTTCCATAATTAAGCGGGAGACCATTAGCCAATTCTACCTCATTATCTAATGCCCACTCTATCGCTGTTTGGTTATAAGTTAGCCCTAGTTTAATGCCATAAACAGTGTACCAGTAGAGTATTACTTGGGGAGTACCTGAATTGTCGATCATCGTGGAAACAGCTGATGCTGTGTTAACTCCCGTTTGTATTGTCGTAGCTAACATATCTACGGTATATTCTGTCCAAGGGATGCTATATCCCATCGGAGAAGCGACAGTCCAATTGGTGGAATATGTTAAATTATATAATTCGTTAATCAAAGTTCCATTTGAATAGCTAATTGTGTTTGCAGCTGTTGTTTGCAATTGACCTGGTATTACAAAAGCTGAGACACAAAGTAAAAAAAGCAATGAAACAGTTACAATCTTCAAACTAAGTGATAATTTCGTTTTAAGTCCCTTCTTCGATTTAATATATTTCAAGGTGTTTTAATTTAAGACTTTTCATAAATCTGAAATCTGAATGAAGGGAGTAACCAGAAACTTAACACTTAGTTTCACGGTTTATGCAAAAAATTATAGGTGCCCAGCTAGAATGCCTGCTACCATTGAAATTATGAAGAGCGTAATAATGCCGATAACTATGATTTTTTTTGTTGAAGTCTTCATATGATTCGATGTCTCTTTAGTTTCTTATCAAGATATATTTTTGCTTTTGAATTTGGGTTTTATGAATTTAGAAAATAGATTTTTGAGTGCTTAAAAGAGTAAAAAAAAGAAGGTTTTGTAGTTAGTCTGTTTGAAGTAGTGTGTTTATGTTTTTTATAACTTCATCAGATGCATTTGCCGTGGCTGGTGCTGCGGTTCTTTGTACAGCCGCATGAACAGCAACCATGCTTTTGATGTTGCTAATTTTATGTTCCGCTTGAACTGCTCTCTGCTCTGAGTTAGCTGCTGCTTGCATCGTGTTCTTGATTTGAGTTTGATTTTGAGCGTTGCTTTGCCCGTAAAAATAGAATGCAACAATCGAAGTGATCCAGCCGCTAAATATGGCTGCTAACTGTGTCGTTTGTGAGAATTGCGATTCGGCAACAGAAATTATGAGGATTATTAACATTCCAACAATAAGGACCGCGGCAATGTAAAATCTTGATCCTAAGCCATCATTTGCATCGGTTACGAACATTGAGTTTGTGCTATTGTTTGGTGGAGGGTTAGGGGTTGGCGGATTCGGGTTTGATGGAGGAGACGTAGGTTGAGACACTTTATTTCGCCTAATTTAGCATCTGATATATTGATATAAAAGGGTTGTCTTTTTCCATCACTGTGCTTTACTGTAAAGCAGAAATAATCGTGTGCACTGAAGTTAATGTAGGAATACTACTTTTAGATGGTGAATATTTTGGCAAAAAATGTCGGCGACGATTTTCAGTCAGAGACAAAGTACACTCGAGACAAAAGGCTCGGCGGCAACTTGGACTGGGCTAATAAACCGGAAACTTACAAAAGCTATCCCAATAGCAAAACCGTTCAGTTGAACCATGAATTGCAAGAGGTAACTATGGATTTTGCTGAAGTTCTTGGCAGACGCAAAAGCATAAGAAATTTCTCAACTCAGCCCTTAAGCAAGGTTGATTTGGCTTATCTTCTTTGGGCATCAACCGGTATCCAAAGAATAGATCAGGGTTACGAGTTCCGCACCGCTCCCTCTGCTGGAGCATTATATCCTATCGAAACCTATATCGCAGCAAACAACGTGGAAGACATTGAGAAAGGCATTTACCACTATAACATAAAAAATCATCTATTAGAAAAAATAAAACCTGGAAATTACGGCGAAGCCTTAACTCATGCAGCTTTAAATCAAAATATGTGTGCAACCGCCTCTGTTGTCTTCATCTGGACTGCAATTTTTGGGCGGTCAAAATGGAAATACTCACAGAGAGCTTACAGATACATCTATTTGGATGCCGGTCACATAGCGGAGAATTTGGCGCTGGCTGCGGCAAGCATCTCTTGTGGATCATGCCACATTGGAGCGTTCTTTGACGATGAAATAAACTTAGTAGTGAATATTGACGGAATGGAAGAAAGCGCTATATGTCTTAGCGTAGTTGGCCATCCTAAAGAATTCTGATGGCTGCTTTCTTAATTTCGTAAAACGCTTCAAAGATCTCTGCAAACTAAGTTAATTTATGTGGGTTGTTTGTCATATATTTCGATGTTTACAATGGTAAAGCACCAATGAAGTGACCGATCAAGAATCCTACAAGACCGGCAGTCAATCCGATAGTTGCCATCTGCAAACCGCTTCTCCAGAGCGAGCCCACAGTAGTCTTCGCTTCGTAAACCCCGATGCCGAATAGGACAACACCGCTGAAAATCACTGAAACTTCTGTTCCTAAAAGAATGTTTTTTCCAACGAAAAGATATGGTATAAGGGGAATGAACGATCCAAAGATGGTGGACGCTCCGACAATAAAGGCACTGCGACGAGCTTCAAACTTGCTAACTGGGGCAAGATCGAGTTCGTACGACATCATTAAATCAAGCATAGCGTTCGGATTTTTGACGATATGTTCAGTTAAGTCTTCAAGTTCGTTCCCTTCGTAACCCCAGTGTCTAAAAATCCCTCTCACTTCTTCTTTTTCAATTTCAGGAACGTTTTTCATCTCTTGACTTTCTCTATCGGCTTCCTTTAGGTAGACTTGTCTCCTTGCCGAAGTTGATGTGAACGCGACAGCGCTCATAGATATGGACTCGGCTCCAAGAGCGGCTAGAGCGGCGACGAAGAAAAGACGGACGTCTGTGGTTGCAGCAGTCAAGCCAAGGAGAATCCCCAGTACGTTAACAAGACCATCTTGGCTCCCGAGGATAAAGTTGGAAAGGAGCGTGGGCCGTGAGTGTCTTTCACTTATGATTTTGTCGGGTACAGTCTTTGTTAGATTTGTTTTTTCTGTATTCCTTTTCACATTTTGCGGATATTCGTCGGCAGAACTCAATTGTGTTCCTCTAATGGTTTATTATCCAAGAAATAACTTAAAAGAATTCATAAATATTAAGTCTATTTTGAAAAAGGTTTTAGTTGAGCTTGAACTACACATGTTTTCTTATTAGCCCGTAGATTGTTAAAATAAGAATAGGGAATAACTATCATGAAGAGATATTCTTCGAGTGGCAATGCGCCGATTTTTATTCCCACAAAAAAGTTTCCGCCAGTATTGTAGCTCCAGTTACCGCGTAGTACTGCAAAGTTGTCTAAAACTGATCCAATCACAAAAAGAGATGCAAGAACGAATAAGGCTTGTTTTGATGATTCAAAGACTTGAAGTTTAAATCTCAAGTTTACGATTATGCAAACTGTAAGAATCGAAGCTAAGAGAAGTAAATATTCCGTGCTATTTTCTCCTAATATTCAACAATAAAGTCACTGAAAAAAGTGTGCGTTTTGAAAGTGATTGCTTCACTTGGTAATTAGTACAGAGCATCTTGCGCTGTGTGCGACTCGTTCGCTTGTGCTCCCCAAAAAGAGTTCTTTGAATTCGCTATCTCCCCTATGACCTATGACTATTAAGTCAAATTCGCCGTTTTTTGCTGTTTCAACTATTTGTGTTGATGCGTTTCCTTCTTTGAGTTCGGAGGTGATTTTCAAGGCTGGATATAGTTTGGTTGCTCTTTCAATTGCTTTGGACAAGATTGCTTCATGAATTTTTTGAAATTCTTTGATAATTGGCTGGTAACCTGTCATCGTTTGGGTTTGTCCAGATCCTTGCTGATACATGTTAAGGTTGAATTCGAACTCTGGAGGCGGCTGAAAAACGTTGAGTATTAGAACGGAGGCGGAAAACTTTTCGGCGATTTCCAAAGCTTTATCTAAAACCTTTTTCGAGTTTTCAGAACCGTCTACTCCCACAAGAATTTTTGTTATCAAATGTGATCCTCTAGGCTTAATTTGTTATTATAACTCATAGACTTTTCGAATCAGTAAGCTCCAATGAGACGATATTACAAACGTCAATTTGAATTCTTTATTGATTGTGGACGTTTACTGTTCCTTGCGGTTTAGCTGATTTGTACAAGTACCATCCATAGGCGAACAAGATGAGTGCTACTATTATCGAACCTATACCTAATGGGACATCATAGCTTGATGCAATGACTTTAACAAGTCCTATTAGAACTACAATTCCAAAAAATCCAATCAGAACCGCCAAAATACAAAGCCCAACGCCTCCAATAAAACTTCCAAAACCCATAACTATTCATCTATATCTCGCTTGACTGGTAACTAACTCACCATAAGTTAAAAAGTTTTGCATCGCCAAGTATCTAACTCTAAGGGATAAATTTTTTTATCGCTAATTTTTTTGATTGGGTAAAATTTTTTAGCCACAAGTTCTTGGTATAAAGTATGTCTTTGGACAAAAAGAAGATTGTTTTGAATTGGAAAGGGAATTTTCGGTTTGAAGCAAAAACTGAGAAAGGTCTCACAGTAAACTTTGATGCTCCCTCAAAATATGGAGGCGAAGACACCGCTCCGACACCCATGGAAACGCTCTTAGCCTGTTTGGTTGGATGTACTAGTTTTGATGTCGTTAACATTTTGAAAAAGAAAAGACAAACCATCACCGATTACAGTGCAGTAGCAGAAGCTGAACGAAGCGACGAGCCGCCGGAGGTTTTCACCAGAATCCACATCAAATACATCGTCAAAGGAAAAAGCATCAGTAAACAAGCTGTTGAAAGAGCAATCCAACTCTCATACGATACAAATACTGCTCAGTCGGCGCCATGCTTAAAAAAACAGCAGAAATCACAACTTCCTACGAAATAGTTCAAGAATAAACCAATCTCATTTTTACCACTTACTTGGAGTAAAACTTTAGGGAATATTTTGAAAAAAAAGATGAAATCAGCAACAACAAAGTTTTCTATTAGGTGGGCTTCAACCGTCAAAAACAAACCTTCAAGTTATCATATGGAGCCGTTTAATTCTGGGTTTGGAAAGCTGAAATAATCGTGCGCGCTAAAGATATTACAGTAAGCTTCTTGACGGTGGATCTTTGTCAAAATATGTTCTAGACATTGTGGATTCGTTAAGACTGCGGGTTATGAGGCTAACAGGGCATAGAGAACGCGAAATAAACATCGACGTGTTTGCTAATCCTGAAAAGTATTTAGTGCGGTTGCCGATTGATAAAATCGTTGCTGACACAAAAGTCGACCCCGAAGCCATAGAGATGTATAAGAAGAAAATCGAAAATGGTGAGAGAATTGCACCCTTAATTGTTCTTAAACATCCTAAATTTGATCTATATGCAGTTTTAGATGGTCATCATAGGTATTACGCATTTTTAGAGTTAGGGAAGAAAGAAGTTGATTGTGCTCTGGCTGGAGATTTCTCAAGCGTTATGTTTTACATGACTGAGCACGGTTATTTTCAACCAAAACCTGAAACCAAAGAAGAAAATCAAAAAAAGATTATCAATTTACACAAAAATGTCCAAGATTTTCTTCATAATTTTTTGAAAGATCCCAACAAATCTAAGACTTCCAGTAAGTAAATTCATATTGAGGCTTCTTTAAACGAAAAATTAGGGGACTAATTTACATGTTTATCTAAAAATGAATGGAAAAGCTGGAAAAAAATAGGCGACTGCAAAATATGCAGTCAAAAGTTAATTGTGGCCTCTCAGGTTTTTGTGGGATTTTTCTAACATATTTGAATCCGATCTTTCGAGCCAATTTCTGTTTTTCAACTAAATCTTGACTGCCAATTAAGATGGATCAATTCAGGATTGTATTAGGCCTACCTATGTCTTTTTTGTTATAGCCACAATGATTCCAATTAGTCCTCCAAGTATAACTAGCAATCCGCCAAGACCACCGCCAATGATTCCAACGATTATGAGTACAATTGCCCAAACAATAGTTGACGCACTTTTTGCGCCAACGATGGCAATGACGCCGCAGACTATAGTGACAATACCGAAGTAAGCAAAGCCAAATGATATAAACGGTCCAAGATATGAGAAAGCATATCCAATTAGCGAAAGCAGTCCGAAGATTAATAGCAGTATTCCTCCTATTAGCGCTAAGTAGTAGGCTACTCGTGAAATTTCTGACATATTCAAATTCACCTCCATCATCAACTAAGGTTATGAGTTGTTTGAGAGCACCTTGTTCCCGTTCTGAAAAGAAAACCAGTTTTCAGCCGTTTTGGCTGGGCCGCATTTTGTTTTTACAATCAGAGCTTGGTTAGTGCTACACTCATAAAATAAATCTACAATTATTATTGGAAGATCCAAAATAAAAACTTAAGCCTTAGGTAAAAATAGTGAGCTGCCTAAACCTAATCGATATGATTATCTTTTCTGTCCTTGGCTACCGTAAGTCTTCAGTTTTGTTTAGGCGAATACGAAGCCTATGATTACTCCTATTATGAATCCGATGCTTAGCGGAAGGATCCCGATGATTAGTGCTCCGTATTGGTATACGATTGATCCGTATTGGGTTGCATAATTTTTCAACTCGCTAAGACTCAAACCCCAAAAGCCAAAGTAAGCAACTATAAAGAGGATAATTGCAGCTATAATGGCGATTTCTAGGAATAAATGGATTAGATAGCCCACGATTAATCCGATAACAAATATTATTATCATTAANNAAACTTGTGTGATTACAGTTCCACAGCAACAGAGCACCTGCTATTGTCAAAGGTGATAGAAGTTTCTAACTCAGAGCTTATCTAGCTTGAATCTTTTTTTCGGCTACTTTTGTTAGAGTTTTCTTTTGGCTT
>PLTA01000007.1 GCA_003164295.1 Candidatus Bathyarchaeota archaeon | reverse complement strand
ATCCAACAGAACAAGGATTGAAACCTAGTACTGGTTAACAGTTCCATAACAGTCATTTGTCCAAAAAGGAAATCCAACAGAACAAGGATTGAAACCCATCACTACCAGGTGAATCATCATCGTTAACTAGTCCAAAAAGGAAATCCAACAGAACAAGGATTGTGTTGTTCAAATTTCTTTGCGGTGAGATAGTTGGCATTGGTTCGTTCGTTTATAATCGCAACTTACTCAAACTCAACTTTTCCATCGGTATATATTCTTACGACCTTCCAATCATATTTTGCGTTATCAACTGTTTTTTTGAGCGAATCAATCACTGGTTGCAAAATTGTACTTGGTGTTCTCGTGAGGAAAGTCACCCTCCGTACTTCCTTGCCCTCATTTAGGCCGTCGAAAACTACAAAATCAACAGGATCCATGACTGCTTTTATGTCGTATGGGTCATAATCGAGCTGTTTAAAATCTTCGCATAAACACTGCTTGACTAGCGTAGGCACTTTTGCTCTGCCACGCTCGATAGACTTCTGCCGAAGCATCCCTTCTTTTTCTTCAAATAGCCTTTCGTTATCCACCAAAGAAACAAGCCCTAACTCATAATCATCAAGCCATGTCTTGGCAACCTTCCCATTAAACTGCAAGTGTAAGTCGCTCACACGGACGATTTCACCACAGCAAGGACAAACACAAAGTATCTTCCTGAAAGATTGGGAAGCATTTATCAGGTTTTTCATTTATACAACCTTCAAGTCAACTCTTTGATCAAGCACAGCTTGTCGAATGAGTTTTTGATGAGTATTCAACTGTGAATTGCCAGACTTAATTTCGGTGAAATGAATAAAATCCACTTTTCTGTTAAGCAACCCATTAAAAACTATGAGGTCAATTGGGTCGAACAATAGCCGGCACTCGGCAAATTGCAAGTTCAATTCTTTGTATGCTGGAATGAATTTCTCTATAATTTTGCCGAAACCGACATCAATGGCTTTTTGTTCTGCACCTACCTCAACAGATATTTTGCGTTTTTTAAGAAGCTCCTCGCGTTCTTTGAATTCTTCGACTAGTTTTTGCTTTATTTCTCGTGCTATAGGCGGAAAAGCCTTTGCTCCATCAAAAAGCAATGAGTCGGCAAGTTTGAAGTCTCCATCACACTTAGGACAGGTTGCAATAAGCTTGGAAGCTTTCAAATCTTTTATGAGTGTTGATATGCTCATGTTGATTATCAATTAGCTATTCCTGTTAGCGCTTAAATAATTTCGGGAACTCACTCTTAATTCACAATCCAGTTAAATTTTAAAATGTTTTTCTTCTATTAGTTTTCAGCGTTCACAGATTAGAGCGCTGTTCTGTTTCCCAAAGAAACTAGCAGATACACTGAGTATTCGTCTTTTAGGCATCAAAAGCCGACTTTGCGGGAAAACAGGGGGTCCAAGACGTAACCTTTCTCGGTTGGGCTACTGCGCCTAAATCTCAGGGTCGTCACGCTATAAGGTTTAAAAATATTCAGTTCATCCAACAAACCAGAAGCAGCAGGGTCAACCAGTCGAATAAAATCCAACACCAACCTCATAGCAACATGACCCGCAAAAAACGGCATCACAACAGACTTTTCAGCATACATTTCTAAGCTGATTTCAACAGGCAATCATATTCAACTCTCGCACATGCGATTCAATTCAGGGTAGGTAACGCTTTAGCATATAGCCGAAATGAACAGTTAAAACTTTCCAAAGAAACGCAATCCAACAAAAAAGCGAGGGTTATTCACGGCATAGCGGAGCATATTGCTTCGAGAAGTAGTAGTCTCAAAGCCGTTAGTGCCGGCTACTAAACTGAAAGACCTCCTATGTGAAGTTTGACTATTTGGGTCTTTCTTCTCTTCAATCTCGCCTAATTCCATGTCTATCTTTCACCAAGTTTACTACAAAGGCAAACACCTATCCGCCCACACCAAATAGGCAATACGGCAACGCATTCAACCCTTCATCAATCAACAACATGAGTGGTAGTAGTTGTTCTAGGTGAAATTTTTAGGGTGAACAACTACTTCTATCTTGACTACGCCAGAACAAGCTATGCGCCAAAAATAGCTGTCTTAACTTAGAAGTAGTCGTCTAGCAAATTCAGTATACTATTATTTCTAATAGACAATGGAAAAAAGGATTCTTTTTTTGTTTATGCCTTGCAAGGGGTCTTAGGTTGCATCTTGGTAGTAGTTGACCAGAGAAAAAAATCTTTGTTCAACTACTTCTTAGTATAGCGACAAAAGCAAAAAAATGTTAATTGTTCTTTCAAACGTAGCCTGCCAAAGAAGAAGGTTGTTGCACAGAGGCGCTTCTTCTGCTAGTTAATAGTTTGCTTATGAAGTGGCCCCAATTTAGTAGAAGAATAAACTACTATTGGGGAAAATCGATTTTTTCTTCGTCTCTTAAAAGAAGAAGACATCGCTGTGTGCGATTTCGTTTGCTTGAGCTATTTTTGCTTTTTCTGCCTGCCAAATAATTGAATAGCTAGTTCTATTCCTGTGGTTTCAAGTTTTTTTTCCTCAAGCTCTTCTTTAGCTAATTGCTGTAGCTTAAGATTGGCAGTAGCTTTGCCACTATCTTTCATAGAGACAACTGCTTCAAAGAAAAGTTGGGTAAATTCGTGTCTATAGGCATCCTGCAGTTGCTCAATCAACTCCTGTTGGCTTGGTATTTTCTCTTTACGCTCTTTCCAGTCAAAAAGCAAATAATGCCTTCTTCCAGTTGCAGCCGCTAGAAGAAGATTCTTTTGCGGCGAAGGCGGATGCTCACAAATAATATAAGCAATAATTGCGAGTACTCTGGCGATCCCCGGATAGTGGTCAACTAGCCAGTGGCTCTCTTCAAAAAGTGCATACTTGAGAAGCTTTCCCTGCCTGCTAAGAAACTCTATAATTTCCTCTTGATCTTCCTCCTCGAACTGTTTCCAGAGTTCATCTATCTGATTATCGCTTAACTCCTCCCGGGTCCGCCAATAAAGAGTACTGGCCACATGAGTTACGGTCCCTAAAAACGTGAGGTAATACTGTTTTTTTGTTTGCCTGCTATTATGTTTACTTTGATCGTAAGTTATGGCTCCTTCTTTGGCGAGCTTGTTTAAGCAGAAATGGATTGTTCCATGGCTTAGCTTTGGCAGTTGCTTGTACAGGTCGTATTCTGTTTTTGGCCCTTGTTCGGCTAATAGAGACAGAATGAGCTGGGTTTTTGGTATTTCGTTTGCCCCTGAATTAGCTACGTTGGCCATATCTCAGTAACCATTGGGATATACTGAAACATCATTTAAATAATTATCGACCAATATTATCCCAGTCAACAGCTGAGATGAATAATGACTATACCAAAAATCGTCGAACACAAAATAATCCAAATGCGAAAACGCGACGGCACAACACAGTACACTCTAACACTGCCCAAAGAATATGCCGAATCCCTAAGAAAAGAAGGCATCGACACGCTATACCTCATCTTCGACAAGGGACTGGGCGCTTTCCCAAAGATACCAGGCTTCACAGAAAAAGCATTGACAACATTTATGCAGGAACACCAAGCGCTCCAAAAACTCTTCACCAAAACTACTCAAACAGATCCAATTAACCAAAAATAAGAAGGCAAGAAAAGGGAAATGGCTGGACAAACCAACGAAACAATTGCTCCGGAAGGCATATTCAGCAAAGCCGATTTATGCAACGACAAGTCACCCTCAAGCGGGGACGAGGGCGCCAGCCACCCAATTCCTTCTTGTCCAAAGTGCGGCAACAAAAGAGTCTGGCGAGACGGCTTAAGGTTTCAAATGTTCGGCGAAAAAATTCAGCGATGGCTCTGCCGAGACTGCGAATTGCGATTTTCTGACCCTGAAGATGCTCGGAGAGCAAAGGAAGCCGTTGAAACAGTTGAAATGATTGAATCGAAGGTATTAAGAAGCAAAGATGGCATAGTAAATACTCATCAAGTATGCGTTACGGAGACGAAAAACTTGGTCGCAGAACAACAGACAACTGAAGTTCTGCGGAGAAACGAAACAAGCGAGATAGTCAAAGGAAAATTAGTTGAATTTGCTTTTTGGATGAAAAAAGAAGGCTACAGAGACGCAACAATTCTAGGCAGATCAAAGCTATTACGCATTCTTACCAGGCGCGAAGCAGACCTATATGACCCCGAATCAGTAAAAAGAGCCATTTCTAAACAGCCATGGTGTGAAGGAAGAAAAGCTAACGCAGTCGACGCTTACTCAAGCTTCTTAAAAATGGTTGGCGGAACTTGGAGTCCTCCAAAATATACAGGCATTCCAAAGCTACCATTCGTTCCAAAGGAAACAGAAATAGACCAGCTAGTCGCAGCATGCAGTCACAGAATAGGAACCTTTCTCCAACTGCTAAAGGAAACAGGAATAAGATGCGGCGAAGCATGGCAAACCCAATGGGACGATTTTGACTTCGAAACCAATACTGTAAGAATTACACCAGAGAAAAACAGCAACCCAAGAATATTCAAAGTAAGCCACAAACTCATAGGCATGCTACACCAACTGCCAAGAAACTACGGGAAATACGTCTTTGCTAAACCAAAGATGCCACTTGATAATTTCAGAGACAACTACGCCGACCAACGAGCTCGCATTGCAGAAAAAGTCCAAAATCCACGCTTAAGCAAAATTATGTTCAAGACAATGCGAACCTGGAAAGGAACCATGGAATACCACAGAACCAAAGACGTGCTTTACGTCATGCAAGTGTTAGGCCACAAAAACATCAAAAACACGCTCATTTACATACAACTCGAAGAAGCGCTATTTGCCGACCAGACAGACTTTATTTCAAAAGTAGCTAAGACAGAAGCCGAAGCCTGCGTACTAATAGATGCAGGATTTGACTTCGTCTGCGATTTCGACGGACATAAATTGTTCAAGAAGAGGAAATAAAAATGAAAAAATCCAAAATAAGTAAAATTCATCGCCAGGACAAACCCCCAGTGGTTTTTAACATAGTGGTGCCGGGGGTGGGACTTGAACCCACGAAGGCCTGCGCCAGAGGATCTTAAGTCCTCCTCCATATCTTAGGTGTAAATCGTTATCTGGCCACCTATTTAGACCTGGCTCGGATACCCCGGCACCAGCACCGATACAGTCAACACTGTATTGTTTAAGTTTTTTGCATGCCTTTGGGCTATCTATATTTCTTTCTTGTAGTCAACATGTGCCAACATGCCCGTATATCCTATGTTGAGTAAGATAATAATTGCCAGTTGAGGAACACGCTCTACGGTGGCATCACACTGACCTATAAGTTACTATGAGCATTCCGAGATAGCATCAAGGAAAAGTTTGAAAGTGCTTGAGGAAGATGATGTTAACTGCAGGGTTTAGACTCAACTGACATTTTAACTTTTTTTATTAAAGCCGTTTTCTCTTAGTTTATAATTGGATTTCTCGCTTGAAAAATATGTTATGCTTATATCTACGGATGGGTGTATTCTGTTTTTAAGGAGACAAAAAACATGCCCGCTATAGAAGTTGGCAGAATTTGCGTAAAACAATCTGGCCGAGAGACTGGCAAAAAATGCATCGTAATAGATGTTATGGATAAAAGCTTTGTTTTAGTAACAGGTCCAAAAAAAGTCACTGGAATCAAGCGGAGACGAGTCAACATTAACCATGTCATGCCTCTGCAAGATAAAGTTGAAGTTAAACGTGGCGCGTCAGATGAGGAAGTTACTTCTGTCTTAGAATCGGCAGGTAAACTGCAAGAAATGACGCAACCTGTGAAAACTGCATAGTTTAAGCTTTAATACCTCTAATTTCTTTTTCTTACACTTAATCAGGAGAGAAAATACTTAAGATGGCTCGATCTACCCCGCCGTGGGAAATTAAACGCGAAATGTTAACGAAGGCAGAGGATACCACCGACCCAAAATATGGACATTTGCCCTCTGAAAGACCTGCAGAAAAGTACATTCAGTATGGAACGATAAATCTTGATAAGCCAGCTGGTCCTACAAGTCATGAAGTTGCGGCATGGGTAAAAAGAATCCTGCATGTCACTGCCATCGGACATGGAGGAACTTTAGACCCGAAAGTTACTGGTGTTTTACCTATCACTTTAGAGGATTCCACTAAGGTTGTGCAAGCTTTTCTCTATAGCGGCAAAGAATACGTCTGCGTAATGAAACTTCACAAAGATGCACCAGAAGATCAAATTAAAGAGGTTTTGAGCGAATTTGAAGACGAAATTTATCAGCGTCCACCTCTACGATCAGCCGTTAAACGTCAATTAAGAACCAGACGCATCTACTACATTGATTATATAGAAACGGACGGACGAAATGTTCTCTTCAAAGTAGGCTGCGAAGCTGGAACGTACATTCGAAAACTCTGCTTTGACATCGGCGAAATTTTAGGTGTGGGCGCTCACATGCAAGAGCTGCGCAGAACACGTTCAGGATCATTTACTGAAACAAGTACTACAAAAGTTACCCTGCATGATGTAGCTTATTGGTTTGGGGAGTGGCAGGAGAAAAAAGACGAGACAATCTTGCACAAATTCATCGTTCCTATGGAAGAGGCATTATTTTTGTTGCCGAAAATTGTCGTTCGTGACTCGGCTGTTGACGCGTTGTGCCATGGTGCGAACTTGACTGCCCCAGGAGTGTGCAAGGTTGAAAGCGGTATTGAGAAGGGTTCGATTTTAGCAATTTTCACGTTGAAAGGTGAAGCGGTGGCGTTGGGAAGAGCGCTTTTATCAACTCAGGAAATAATGGAATTGAAGCATGGAGTTGTTGCTGAGTTGGAAAGAGTGTTGATGCTAAGAGGCACTTATCCGAAGGTTTGGAAAAGCGGTAAAGCAAATGAATCAGGACAAAAATAGCACGGAGCACTATTTTTCGGCTCAACCCACATCTAAAGAACGGTTCGGTTTAGTTCGAACCACCCTTTGCCACAGAAACTTCGAGTTTTTGACAGCGTCAAGCGTTTTTTCGAAGAGACGAGTTGATTTGGGCACCAGATTACTTATCGAATCTATGATTCTGCCCAAAACAGGATGCGTTCTTGATATAGGCTGCGGATATGGTGCAGTGGGCATAGTTGCCGCTAAACTATACCCAGATCTTCAAGTTCTCATGACAGATGTGAACATAAGAGCCGTACGTTTAGCTAGAAAAAATGTTCCGTTAAATAAAGTGTTTAACGCTGAAGTACGTTATGGCCACTTCTATGAGCCAGTGGAAGATTTAGTTTTTGATTGCATTCTTTCAAATCCGCCTGTGAGCGCAGGCATGGAAACTGTTAAAACAATCGTTACGCAAGCTCCAAGAGTCATGGCGGACAAAGCCAGTTTTCAAATGGTTATTCGATCTAAAATTGGCGCTAAAGCTTTACCGGCTCTGTTTAAAGAGACCTTTGGGAACTGTACGGTTCTTGCAAGAGAAAGTGGATTTCGAGTGTTAATGGGACAGCATTCAACAGCATGCTAGAGGTTAACTAACAAAAATGGACACAAATGTTGATATCAACCCATTTCTAAACCGTATACAACGATAATAATGACTGTTTATTCAGAAAGTGAAGCGTTAAAGAAAAGAGAAAAAATACAAAATAGATTCTGGAACATAGTTGATGCGGCTGAACACATTAACTTGCCCAAGCTGGAAAACGCATTAAAAAAAGAATTTAATACAACAGATGACCGAATAATTCAAGCGCAAATCAGATTGATGCAGACAGAAGCAAGGATAAAAATACAAAATAACGTCAAAATATGGATTAAACAGCCAAGGACACTTTAAAAAAGTGGTTTGTTTGAATTTAATTTAAGCGTAGATTCTGCTTTTTGCGACTGCTTGTTCTTGCTTTCGTCCAATTATAGGATTTTGAAGTACAGTAGCTGTTCCATTTTTTCCAAGGCGCAGTTGTCTTTCACCTTTAAATGTGGAAACTGAAGCATTTTTAATCTGAATAGTATCGCCAACACAAAAAAGCTCTGCCTGTTCATTCCAAAGACAAATTTTTACGTTTCCAGTTTCATCCTCTATCAAAGCATTAGTGACTTTGGCGCTGTTTCCGTACCTTGTTTGGACCGTTAATGGTGTTGGAATCTCGAGAACTTTAGCTTCCAAATTAACTTTTTTCATACCATGCCTTAGGTCTTGAACTAAAACTGATACTTTAGGTGAGAAACTTTGCCGGTTCATCTGTTTACGTACTTTGTCGGTGTCCATCCAATGTTCGAATGAAATGTCTTTTCTTAATAGAAGCTCTTCTGCAACCTTGAATTGTAATACTACTTTGGTGTCTTTTGTAATTAGGAATATGGCTTCATCTTTTACACTGCAGCGATATTCAACTAATAGATTTTGGCATTTAATTTTTCCTTTTTCTCTTGCAGCTACCATAGCTTCGTAAAGTTCAGCAAGATACACACCTTGTTTTACGGATAGAAATGCAAGATGCTCCATTATCGTTGGCTTTTTTTGATTCAAATTTTCCCCTCATGAAGTTATTTGCCAGAAACTGTCTTGAAAAAGTCTGTTCGACTTAGCGCAGGTAGTACTCTTTCTTGAATTATCCCGACAATAGTTTACTAATGTATCATTAAGTATATAGGTTAGTAACCTAAAAACTAGGTTTTACTTCATGAAGTTCTTGTTTTAAATTGAATATTGTTTGAGTGAAAAGTAAAGAATAAGTCAAAACACTTCCAAATTATTTTAAACATATCAGTGGTTTGAAGCGGGGTTTGCTTTGTTTAGTGGTTTTCGTGAGTTGCCAAAAGAGGCTAAGTACCTGATTTATTCAGCGGTGCTACCATTTGTCGCTTATGGCATGTTCTACACCGACCTCTCTTTTTTCTTAACTTCAGTACAAGGTTTGTCTATCCCCTTAATGGGATTAATCGTAACGGTTATGGGAGTGTCGGCTTTTGTAGCGAGTATTCCGTTGGGAATTGCTGCTGACAAGTACGGCAGAAAAAGATTATATATTGTTGGAAATGTAATGGCAAGCGCCATAATCGCTGTTTTCGCTTTGACAACAAACATAGGTGTTTTGTTGGCTGCTGCAGTGGCTGAAGGGATTGCTGAGGCGGCTTTTGCGGCTTCGGCGAACGCCTTGCTTGCTGAAAAAGCTAATGAAACGCGGAGAACCGATGCTTATTCTCTTTTTGGTTTTGTTCAAGCTATTGCGTTTGGTGTGGGCAGTTTAATGATTCCTTTAACGATGGTTTTTGAGGGTTTTGGGTACAGCAATATGGAAGGGCATGTGTTGCTTTACGTGGTTTTGGCGCTTCTTAGCTTGTCTTCGACATTTTTTATGTTCAGAATAAGCGAACCTCGAAGAGTAAAGAGGCATGGAGTAAGCTGGCTAAGAATGCTTCCTCACAAGTCCAAGGACCCATTGGTAAAGTATGTTTTAACAAGTGGTCTAATTGCTTTCGGAGCGGGAATGGTGGTTCCGTTGATGGCGGCTTGGCTGGGATTACGGTATGGCATAAGCGATGCAACGAGTGGTCCAATATTGGGTCTATCAAGTTTAGCTACAGGTGTGGCGACACTTGCTGGACCTTCAATTGCCAAAAGAATTGGTTTAGTTAAAGCTATCACAGTTACGCAGGGCTTTTCCACTGTATTTATGTGTGTCATTCCAATCTCCTCAGGGTACTTTTCTGCGGGTTTTGCCTACGCTTTTAGAAGCTTTTTACTAAACATGTCAACTCCATTGGAACAGTCGATGATAATGGGCATTGTTGTTGAAGATGAACGGGGAGCGGCTTCAGGAATAAATTCAGCCGTATGGAGTCTACCAAACGCATTAAGCAGTTTCGTAGGTGCATACCTGATGGCTATGGGCCTCTTAGCTGCACCTTTCTTTTTATCAGGATTATTATACGTCATTTCTGTAACGTTGTTCTGGTATTTCTTCAGAAAAACGGTAATCTGAAAAAATAACCTAATTTCAAAAAATGTTATTTATCTATAGATATCCCTTACAATTTCGCTTATGTTTTTATTTGATGCTTTAGTAACGCTTAGAACAATCGGGAAGAACCAATCATGAAAACTATTGCATTGGTAGCACACGATAACAAGAAAAAAGACATCGTTGAGTGGTGCGACTTCAACAAGGGAACCTTATCGCATTATTACTTATTCGCAACAGGAACTACTGGAAGGCAAATAATTGAAAAAACAGGATTACAAATAAATCTGCTAAAAAGTGGACCTTACGGTGGAGACATGGAGCTTGGAGCTTTGATAGCCAATAAAAAACTGGATATTTTGATATTCTTTTGGGATCCACTTGAGTCGCAGCCTCATGACGTTGATGTCAAAGCAGTTCTTAGATTGGCGGTTTTGTACAATATTCCAACTGCCTGTAACCGAGCAACAGCAGACATGATAATCTCCAGCCCATTGTTCAATACAGAGCCTTGAAAAGATTCCTTCTGAAACAGGTGGCTTTGAAAGGAAAATTTTGTGTTTTCCATCTTTTTTCAGGCGAACCCTTAAGAGAGTTCATGACCATATAATAAGTAACCAAGTTTGTAATCACTTTACCAGATATTTTGGGCTAAAATGTGAACGACAAAATTGGGCAGGCGGGCAAAAAAATGAAGATATTTGAGGCTATGGTCTATAAACGAGAAATTGGAGCAAATTTTAGCTTAGAAGTAAAAATTCTAGATACCACAAACGATGGATTTGTATTAACCATTGAAAAAGATTTAGTCAATAATAGCGGACTTTTATTAATAACAGATTTTGTTAATCAACATAAACTAAGTTTACTTTTAGACAGTGAGCGTTATTTCATTTCTACTAATGCATTAGCGCCTTCTAGCCAATATTTTTGGGAAACTTAATAATTCAAAAATATCTTTTTAATTGTGGCTGCGATAGTCGTCGTTTATTTTTTGTTTTAAGAGAAGGAGAAAGTCGGTGTGTAGCACTTCATCTTCCCCCAAAAAACAATTCAACCTATTTTTCAAATCTGAATCCAGCCTTCATAAAGCTTTAGAATAAAAAATTTGGTAATATCAAATGGGCTTAGAGGGAATGCATTTGATGGCTCGCCATCACCCTTTGCATCTCCACAAAACTCTCAGCCCTTTACATAAATTTCCTTTTAAAAAATAAGAAATTTACGTTCAAGGGACTTTACAAGTAAAATCATAGTGTTTTTTGCCTTACAAGCCACGCAATCTGGTTATGCCTTCGATTTGGCTAAAGTGTTCGTCAAATGAGTATATTTCTCGGATGCCACTTTGACGCATGATATCCACGACTAATGCATCTTTGGGTTCAAGTTTGAGATCTTCGTCTATAGCAATAGCTGCAAAATACGAATCCTTAGTTACATCCTTTATCGTCACGTTATCCAACATGAATAGACCGAGAATTGTTTGGGTCAGCAAGTCTTTGGGCAGACCATTTTTCAAAATATTCACCATTTCAGAAATATGTAAAACCGTTGTTAATGTCTGTTCTTTGACTTGCGAAACGTTGCTGATTATTTTTTTTGCTTGTTCCTTCAATATCTGCTTCTTTTTCGCTTAACTGTTTTTTGGGCTTATAGAAGACATAAATGAAGACGTTGGCGTCCAAAAACCTCACCGGTCTCCCCATAGATTTTCGTCTCAAATTCACTCCAGTTTCCGATGGATTTGACGCCTAAATCAATTTTATCAATGCACTCGGTTAAATCAATGCGACGTTTAGGAACCAGTTTCAAGTAACCTTTTCTTTTGATGACGTATAATTCTCTGATTTCGTTAAGTTCAGTTTCACGCCAGTCAGCCGGAAGAATGAAGTGCCCTTGTTCATCCACTTTTTTTAATTCTACACCAGATTCCAACTTTTTCACCATAATTATATGATTGTGCCTTCCTAAACATCCTTTCCTAATCATCAACAAAAAAGAACAGAATGATAGAGACGCTGCTTGGATAGCTCGAGTTAATAATTTGCAGCTTTAGAAAATCAACAACAATCTAGTAAACAGATTGAACTAATCAGTAACTTAGGAGACTCTGCGTTTGAAAGTCTTGTTTATCGATCCCCTAAAGACATATGGTTAAAAAACACATTGAGCCAATTTAACAAATACTCAGGTGTAAAACATGTTTTTTATAGAAATCTTTATAGTTCATTAATTGTTCCAAAAATGCGAGTTGTAGTAAAATGGCAAACTTAATAGAAAAAAGAGTTCAGGAAGCTCTTGACGAGATAAGACCGCAAATTCAAGCTGACGGTGGAGACGTAGAGTTAGTGGCGGTTGAGAAACAAACTGTGAAAGTCCGCTTAACTGGACACTGTGCAGGCTGCCCAATGTCGGCGATGACACTGAAAAACGGTATTGAAGCTCTCATCAAAGAAAGAATCCCCGAAATTAAGAAAGTCGAAGCAGTACAGTAATTTACGCATAAGCTTTTTCCCAAATTCATTTTTCTTTAATGACATCGACAAGTAGCTATTAAATTCATAGCTAAATCTATGCTTTCTGATAAAGTATTAAGTTAGTAAAAATTCTTAGCGCGTTTTTTATTGTTTTTGTGTGCCTCAGAATTCGTTAACTGACATCATCGATTGGACTACCGATCCGTTCTCCGACTGACGTGTTTTTTCTTCACAGGCAACATGCTCTAATGTAGGCTGTTAAATAAAAATAATCGCAAATAAACAGAATAAAGTTGTCCACTCATCAATCATTCTGCTACAGACCGCTTATCAAAAAAATACGCAATAGAGTAAATTGGCGGCGAGCAACAAGTTGAATACTGGGTCGACAATACGTTGATTACCAGAAAAAGTCTCAAAAAGGATTCCATACAAGAGATACAAAAAGGATTGGTCATTTACTGGACTAAAAATACCGCTTCATTCTAAACCTGTGTGACCCCGTTTTTATAGCATGGCACTATGCTGTAAAGGTCTATCTGACAAGCAAACTCTATGTCCTTACCAAACCCAATCTTCAACAGTTCCTGTGCATGTTTACTTTTGCGAATATTCTCTTGCAAATTGTGTTTAGCACCATTATAGGCAAGTAAAGCACCTATCGCTTTATCTGAAAACTCAACAGCACCCTTTGGAAGTTTATCAATAACTCCACCAGCACAGATGAAATCCTCTAAAGCAAAATGGTTCTTTTGACCAGCTAACACAAACGAAATCCCTACATTATTCTTACTTGCAATCTCATTGCTCTTCTTAGCAACTGCCTCAGCATTCACAAAAGCACCCACTAAAACCCATTTTGACCCCCTTGACTGCACTAAAGCTTTTGTTCCATTGGTGGTGCTCATGATGAGGTTTTTTCCTTCTACGTTCTCTTTAGTAAGTGATAAAGGGGAATTGTCAAGGTCAAACCCTTTCGGTTTAACTCCTTCTCGCTCTCCAGTAAGTAAATAATCAAGGTGCATTCTGCGAAGTTGCATTGCTTCTTTGACTGTTTGAACAGGAATAACACTCTTAGCTCCATTAGATAGTGCGGTTATGATGCTGGTTGTTGCTCTTACTACATCAATTACGATAACAAGATCTCCTCTCTTTGAGGCTTTGTTTGCGTCCTGAGCAACAAGTTCGACATCGACTGGAACAATCATGCGATTACCAACCAACTAGCGACATAAGAAGACAGCACAGCTAGGATAAAAATTGTAGCTTGTGTAAAAATGCATACTTCTGCAACGGAGCATTCTGAAAAGAAAAGGATTGACGAGTTAGATGCCCGATTGAAGGTTTTTGAGGAAAAAGTCAAAAAGAAACTGCAATTTTATCGAGCATTTTTTTCTCTCAAATCCTTTTTTCTTGTCAGAATTTAATTTTCAAAGTGACGCACATCAATTTCTGTAAGAAATTTTCAAGCAAGGGCACATCTTGCATTTTCTATGTCAGTAAGATTCGGCTTCCAAGGATAACATATTAAGACGTAAAAGAGGCTATTAGCTAATAGTTCAAAGTTTTCAGCTGGTTTTGCAAATGGTTTTAACGTCAAATGGTAAAGAAGAAATTGATGTTCTGACTCAAAAGATCATGAATGAAATTGAAAGCAAAAGCTCGAAAGACCTCGCCGGATCCGACGAAATAATAAAAATTCTTAATTTGACAAATATGCGTAATGCAAAAGCTTTGTTTCAGCATGTGAATGAAGCGCCTACTGATGCTGAACGAAACGTGGGGAAAAAGGCTCTTGCAGAAGCGCTTCTGCAGTCTGTTTGGCATCAAAGATTATATTTCATTGTGCGTTCAGTAATCATGGGAATACTTGGTGCTTCGCTCACACTTGTTTACTTGCTGATTTTCCATTCCATCAACCTCATCCTTGAAATTCCTTTGGGTATATTCTCCTTCATATTTATATTGGCAGTCTCGAGACCGTTTGATGTACAGATTGTTAAAGCCACAAGAATTATAGTTGACTTTTTAGCTTGCAATCAGAGATTGATGGATTTTGTTCTAAGCCAATTCTAACTTTCACATTTTGAAGTTGTCAGAGGGTCTCTACTCCAACTTTAATTAAGAACCCTGCATCAGGGTCATTTTCACCATATTTTTTCAGTCTCTAAAAAATGAAAAACAATTTCTTTGTTTTGAATTATAATACAGCGAGGAGTACCGCAATTATACCAGTTGAGATACACTAATAGGAAGCTTAGAGAGTTAGCCAATATTGACCCTTGTCAAGCTTTAATAATAAAGCCATTGAGCAATCTGAAGGAGAATTAAGCTCTAAAATGAGAGCCTTGGTGGGGCTGCCCGTCCCCATACCCGAATGGGTTCAAAACCGTAGCTAAAAGAAAAGAATTAATCTGCTCCTCAAAGGGTCAGATAGCATTTTTAATGTGTAATTGAAAATATTCAGCTGGCATTGGGCGGGGGATCCCAGCACCTTTTTAGCAGTAGAAATGAATTTTTGAATGAGTTTCTTGAAGGAGCGGGTCCGATGGGATTTGAACCCAAAAGGGGGCGGGTCTATTAACTGAAACCGCCAAAACGGCTCTGAAAATACTATTAAATCACTCCAGACCAAGCATTTTTGCGCTCAAGTGGAACGTACCGGGCTTACCCCCGAAAGAGAGTGTGTGAAAAGTCTTTTTCTTTGCGTGCAATTTACCGTTAACCTTAAATCTAGACTGGCTTTAGAGCAACAGAAAGAGCTGAAAAGCCATGAACGAACACGTAACAGGCCATTACAGAAAGCAATCAGTTCTCTTCCCAAGCATACTCGACGATTACGTCGACAAGGAAAACCCAGTGCGGTTCATCGATGCTTTTGTCGATAGCCTCAACTTAGAGAAGCTCGAATTCAAGCACTCAGTACTCGCAGACACCGGAAGACCATCTTATGATCCTTCAGACCTTCTCAAACTATACGTTTATGGATACCTCAACCAGGTGAGATCAAGCAGGAAACTGGAGAAAGAATGCCACCGAAACGTCGAGGTCATGTGGCTAATGAAGAAGCTATCTCCAGACCATAAAACCATAGCTGACTTCAGAAAAGACAACGTAGACTGCATCAAGCCCGTTTTCAAAGAATTCGTTTACCTATGCAGATCGCTTGATCTGTATGGTGCTCAACTCGTTGCCATTGATGGCACCAAATTCAAAGCAGTAAACTCCAAAAACAACAACCTCAACGAGAAAACAGTTGCTTTGAGGCTCAAACAAACAGAAGAAAAGATAGCGGAGTACCTCAAAGAAATGGACCAAAACGACACAGTTGACTCAGATGAAGATGACAGAATCGATGTCGATGATCTTAGGGAGAAAATATGCAAGCTTGAAGAAGAAAAGCAGCGATATGAGCAGCTTCAAGGTCAAATGAAGGCAACTGGCCAGAAGGAGGTTTCGCTCACGGATCCAGATAGCCGTTTGATGCGAGTAGACAGCCAAAGACTCGATGTCTGCTACAATATCCAGACATCTGTTGATGCGAAGAAACACCTCATTGCGGATTATGATGTCATCAATAATTCAACAGATCATCATCAATTGGTAAATGATGCTATGGCGGCAAAGCAGACGCTTGGCGTTGAAAATCTGGAGGTCACGACCGATAAAGGGTTCTATGTTATGAAGGATTTGAAAGATTGTGAGCAAGAAGGCATAACGGTGTTTGTGCCCATTCCGGCGGTTGTGAATCCTCATAAGCGATACGGTGTGCCGGAGCCCGAATTCTACACTGACAGGTTCTTTTACGACTCGATGAGGGATGTTTATGTTTGTCCTGCTGGTGAGGAGCTGGGGTTCTGGAAGTGCATTCATAAGGGTAGCCCTGAGCGAGGGAGAGTTTACAAGACGGTTTGTTGTGCGGTGTGTGGTTTTAGGAGCAAGTGCACTCGAAATAAGCGTGGCAGGATTATTTTTAGGGGGAGTTCGAGGATGCTGTTGAACGGCTCAGGTCACGGTTGGATACTTTTGAGGGAAAAGAGAAGTTGAAGTTGAGACGGGAGATTGTGGAGCATCCGTTTGGAACCATGAAACGAGCGTTCAATCAGGGATACTTGCTTTTGAAGGGTCTTAGGAAGGTCAAAGGAGAAGTCGGGTTTACTATGCTTGCTTACAACATGAGAAGGGCTATCAATATTCTTGGAGTTGGAACGCTAATAGCGCTGTTGAAGGCGTAAGAACGGCAAAACAAGTAGCGACCAAATGCAAGATAAGAGTTGAAAGTTAAGAACACTTCTTTTCTAACTCCAAGTTTTTACACACTCTGGAAACGGTCTGAGTCCCTTGCGCGCGCTCAAGTTTGTGTGTGAGTTAGCCGAGAGCAGAAAGCAGTCCCAAGCGGCAATCTTTTATTTATGAAAATACGCTTGTTGTATACCGCTGAACCCAGAACCAGGATTGGTTCATTACTGCGGGATCATTTTAGACGAAAGATATCAGGAGTAATCTAAAGTTCGCTAAGCTCGTTTTGCTTAGGAAGGGCTTAATTCAGATGAACGAAAACAATTCGACCTAAAATATGCGGAATTTGAGGCGGCCAGATTTGAAACCGATAAATAGAAAGCTGGGTTAACCAAGGGTGCCTCCATTATTACTCACAATTAAGTAATGAAAAAACACAAAAGGTCTAGCCTGAACATCGAAAATGATCGTCAATGGGATTTTAGGAAAGATTTTAATAATTTGTTAGTTTAGGGACATTTAAGATGGTTATCTTTTTGGGTGGGTAAATGAGCAAGAAACAATCTAAGAAGTTTAATGTGGTTGTGAATAAAAGCCAGCTCTCTGAGCAAATTTGCCGCGAAGAGTCTGCCCAGTTAATTCTTTCGCCGTTCGTCCACCTGTTCAATATTGGTGAAACGACGAAGTGCCTTTTCAATTCTTTAACTCTAAAGAAAGCATATTTAACCAACAAAAAGTACGAAAAGGTTTTATCAGATCTGAGTAAAGGCGAGCGCAGTAATGACGTCAAGGAGTTAATTGAACTAAAATTTGTGGTGCCTCAGGGATTTGATGCGGAAAAAGTGTTTGATACTGTCGCAAGCAGCTTGCTAAGAAAAAAACCACAAGCCAACCTTGCCTACATTTTGGTAACTGACTTCTGCAATTTCAGATGCGGCTATTGCTTTATCGAAAACAATCTAAAAGGACCAAGTATCGCTATGTCTAAGGATTTGGCTGACAAAGTCATAAACGTCCTAATCAACGAGGCAAAGCAAGTTCCCGAATTCAGGGTCACATTTTATGGGGGAGAGCCGTTTAGCAATAGCGAAATTGTTTTCTACATTATTGAGAAGCTTGAACAGGCATCTAAGAAATTCTTGTTTTCCTGCGTAACAAATGGAAGCCTAATAACCGAAGACATAGCTAAAAAACTTAAACAACACAACGTTGCCGTAGGATTATCACTAGACGGATGGGCCAACATAGATAAAAACCGCGTTTTCACCGATGGAAAAGAAACCTTTTACTCAGCACTCAAAGCCTTAGCTATTCTAAAAGAAGCAGGCATAAACACAGGAATATCATGCACAATCACAAAACAGAACTATATGCACGCAGAAGAAATAATAGAATTTTTCCAGAAACTAGGAGTCAGAACCATAGGCTTCAACTTGTTGACCAGACTTAAAGATCCAAGTCAGTTTGAGGTGCCAGACCCCAAAAAACTTGCTCATCATCTATTTGGAGCTTACTTAAAAGCAAAAGAATTGCACATGTTTGAAGATCGAATAGATAATCGGCGAGCAAAATATTTTTTCAAAGAAATATTTCATATTTACGATTGCCCAGCTTTTGGTCAACTACTATTTTTTTCGCCAACCGGAACAGTAGGACCATGCCACGCGTTCTATCCGTCGGGGAAATATCAAATTCCAATCAAAGAGGATTTGAAAATTCAAGAAGAAGCATTATTTCACAAATGGCTGGAAATAGGCACTCTAAAGAATAAAGAATGTATGAGGTGTGCTGCGATTGGAATTTGTGGTGGAGGATGTGCTTATGATATCTATGTTAAAACTGGGCAACTTGGCATAAAAGAAGATTACTTCTGTACTTTTCAAAATGAAATACTAAAGCTCTTAATTTCATACAATTTCCTGTTGGAATCTCAAAAAAACAAAATTGCAAAAGCCAAAAGTTGAAGAATTTTCCCCAATAATCCAGCCCCGGATTTACTTCACAATAAACATTAAATAAAACGACTTAATACATCAATGTAGTGATTGTTTTTGTCAAAAAATAAATCTATACCTAACTCTTCCTCAAATAAACCAACTACTGTTCCATCGGAAACAAAATTGACTCCAGCACAAAAGAAACGTTTACAGAAAACTTTGGCAACAATGCCAACTATTGAAAAACTGGATCCTAAAATGTATGCAAAACTGCAGTCAACAATACGTGATGCCGTAGCAAAAACTTTACCGGAATATCAGCAATGGGTAAATTCTTCATTGATAGCAGCCGATCAATGTCCAGTAGAAGTGTGCAGTGCATGCAGCAACCAATGTCCAGTAGAAGTGTGCAGTGCATGCAGCAACGACTGCCCAATAGAACTCTGCGGTGCATGCGACAACGAATGCCCCACGCCAATTAAAGGCATTGATGACATGGTCGTGAATGCTGTCAACGAGGCTATGATGGTAGCAATTCGTCAAGCATTGAAAGAGCAGTTCAAATAAGAAGCAGCTTTGCGGTTCAGAAACCGAACGCTATCAACTGAAAAACAGTTCGCCTATTTACGCCATAAAGTTAGTAGCAACCATAAAAACCGATGCCTACAGACTGTTCAGATGATCTAAATTGCCTGTTTTTCTTTGCATTCCGCCAGTTTCTTCCTTAGTTCCATATCCAGCAATTCCATACTTAACAAGCAGCCTGAGAGCAAAAAATCAAAAGGTCAGCACCTTTGATCTAAACATAAAAGCTTTCAACCTAACTCTTTTCCATCAAAGAATAGATATCAAACCTGGAGAAATTCTAATTAAAAGGAACAACACTGAAAAGGCGAAATGGAAAAGAGTTCCTAAGGCAGAGATTTATTCGACCATGCGCGATGGGCAAGAAATTTTTGAAGAAATAATGTTGAAAGAGGCTTATGATCAATTAGGCTATAACATCTCAAACTTAATGTTCAAAGATATTATCAGCAAAGAATCAAAGCAAGCAACGCTGTCAAATGTTTGGAAAATTTGTAATGATTGGTTTTCAGAAGTTGCCCACGATTCCAAAGAGCAAAATATAGTGGGATTTCATGTAATAAGCCATACTGGTTTGATGTGGAGCTCACTTCTGGCACGTAAATTAAAGCAAATTCAACCAAGAATTTTGACAGTTTTGGGCGGTCCAGCATTCCTCTCAGCGCAGGAAGTTCTGTCTGTCAATTCAGAAATTGACGTAATAGTTCGAGGGGAGGGCGAGGTCACGATTTCTGAGATAGCTAATTCTTATGACGGCAGTTTGGAATCAATAACGGGAATTGATGGAATTTCTTATAGAACTGGTAAAAATGGGATTGTTTCCAATGCTGATCGACAGTTAATTAAATCTCTTGATGCTTTGCCTTTTCCCGATTACGATGATTTACCCTTACATGAATATCCTCAGAATAAGTTTGGAATGCCCATAATGCCGGTTGTTGGCTCTAGAGGTTGTATTGGAAATTGTGTTTTTTGTGTTGAAAAACGTTTATGGGGCAACACGTATCGGATGCGGTCACCAGAAAACATTGTATTGGAAATCAAGAATATCAAAGAAAAATACGGAACTTCCATCATTCGATTCAATGACAGCTCGATCAATTGTAACATCAAATCGCTAGAAAAACTCTGCGATTTATTAATTGAAGAGAGTATCGGAATGCAGTGGACGTGCAACGCCAGAATTCGTCCTGAAATGAACAACAAACTGCTTAGGAAAATGCGACAAGCGGGTTGCATGGGCTTGTGGTTTGGCATAGAATCTGGATCCAAGAGAATTCTGCACAAAATGAAAAAAGGGTACGATTTGGAAACTGCTAAAAACGTGATCCACGATACTGCAAAAAATGGCATTCGTGTTCAGATATTTATGATAGTAGATTTTCCAGGAGAAACTCTTGGCGATTTTAAAAAGTCTGTAGCTTTCTTAGAGCAAAACCACCGCTTTATTGATCAAGTCAGCGTTTCACGTTTTAGGGTCTTGCCTGATTCAGAAATTTCTCATAACCCCCAAGAATATGGAATTAAGCTGATCAAAGGAAAAACAGGAAATAATTATAGTTATTCTTATTCGCCTATGCCCAATAGCTACCGATATGAAAATCTACGTTCAGTTTGGAACCGCTTAAGCAATGAAAAAACAGCAAGCTCAAAAAGAAATTATCCCCTAAAAATAATTGTTCCATATTACTAACAAATTTACTTCCAAGAAAATATTACCTAGTAAAGTCTTCAGTTTAGTCACTAAACTCATAAATATTATCTTGAGAGATCATAAATAGAGCAGCGATTATTTTTGCCAAAAAATAAACTAACAACCAAAACCCCTTCCAAAAAACCTACAAAAACCAAAAAGCAAAATCAACACCTAAACGCACCTTCGGAAAAACTTCCGTTTTTAGAAAAGTTAGATCCGGAAATCTATGCAAAACTGCAATTAACAATCCGTGAAGTCATAGAAAAAACGTTGCCCAAATACAAAGAATGGCTAAATTCTGCATTTCGCGAAAAAATCATAGGCAACGATTCTTCAAATGGGTCCCTGCAAAACCTCGATAAGGTGTTGGTTTCGGCTGTTAACAATTCAATAAAAACTGCAATGGGTAAAGCTTTGAAGGAATATGATGAGCAGCAAGGGACTATGGAAAAATGGTTTAAAATGAAATTTTATGATGATGTTTCTGACATTAGACCTGAAAGCCGAGCCTATTACAAATATTGTGTAGAAAATTTCGTTACTCAATTTTTTACCAGAGAAAAAATATCTGGAAAGAAAATCCTCGATTTTGGATGTGGACCGGGATACTTTTCCAAGATTTTAGCCCAACGTGGAGCACACATAACTGGAATTGACAGAAGTGCATTTCTGATTTCGAAAGCAAATGAACTTAAACAAAGACTAGGACTTGAAAATGTAAAGTTTTTGCAGGGGGATTTTCTTGATTTTGCAAAAAATGTGCCCTCGGAAAAGTTTGATTATATTGTCGCGATAGATACGATTGTGAGTTTTGACTATTGCAGACAAACGCATAATCATAAGGATTTCACCCATGCTTTAAGCGAAATTAGAAGAGTTATGAAAGATGAGGGTCGATTTTTTATTATTGAGGCGCATCCGTTTTTTGGTCAACTTGCGAAAGGCATAACTCTCTCAAAGGAAGGACGTTTTCATGGTCGTTTGCCTAATTATAAATTAGCGGATAAGGCTAAGGATAATCCGCATCATTGGTTTACCCTAGATGAAATGACGAGCGCTCTTAACGAGAACTCTTTGGCTATTTGTAGGATTTATGAGCCTGATCCAAGTGTTGAGTTGGAAAAAGAAAACCCTCATTTGTACAGGTTTTACTTGAAGTATCCACATTTAATTGTGTATGAAATATGCAAAGTGAAAATCTAATTCTGCTTTTTGTAGTGCTAACGTGATTTTTTCTGTCTGGCAGTTTTGGGGTAACTTGAAAAAGTATAAGCTCAGTTTCAAACAAATCACTAATTATTATAGATGTTAAAAAACCATTAGTACTGCTTATTAGACTATCGGCTAAGATAAGGGCTGACGCGCCTAGTTCTATTCCGAAAATAACATTTCTTTGCCTGCGGATTTTTCGGAATAACCTCAATTTTTCGACTTTTTGACGGTTGCTACCTGTTCGCCTTGGATGATTTCAATTTTCCATTCCAAGTTGTCGCCTGATGGTGAGTTCGAGGAAAACGACTATTTCGGAGAAAAGTATAGTTTTCGACATTTTCGATATTGATAAAGCTTTTATATTAAGACTATCGATATGAGTAATGAGGTTTTTAAAATGTCTACACCTAAAATTACTAGTAAGGTATCAGCTTTAACTCCTGACGCCAATAAGAATCGCCAAGAATTCATTTTGTGGCTCACAGATTTCCTTCATGGCCATTATGAGGATCCAAATTGGGGACGCAGACAAGTCATGTATGAAAAACTCGCTAAAATGGCAAATGAAAAAATGGCAGAACGTTGAAAGCCAAAAGTTCACTCGCAAAAGACAATAGCTAAATTCTGAATAACCTTCCAAACTTTTTTTTAGCCCTGAAAATTTTCAGGAACAAACGTGAGCAGCCCAATCAATGTACGTTGTTTAAGGGCATTTCCAAGGCCTTCTAAAATCTGTGGGTATAGTAGGAAAGGCTTTTCAGGTTTTATCTTAACATCAGAACCTATAAAAAATATAATATGATTTTCGGGGTGTCTTATTCTATCCGGTCCAATCGGCGACAGACCTTTGCCCCGATCGTTGCTTGCATTGACTGAATATCAAACTAAATTCCCCTCAATTGCATAAACTTATACTCGCTGAAGGCAAACGAGTAGGTGGCGATTGAATGAGCATGGGTCGAATAATAGCTATCACAGTATGCTTGATTTTTTCTGTTTTGAGGCTTCTTTGTATATTTTCTCTACTATCCTATTTGAAAGGGCTATGCTCAGGGGTATTTGTGGTGGTGGTAATTTGTAGGGACCCCCAAAATTTGTAAAAAAATGGGGACTTTTCCATGACCCGTAAAGTAAACATGATAGACGTATTGAGGTCAATAGCCCACTTCGCTGTTCTCCTTGATCTCTTAAGATGAGAGAAATGGACCCTGGATCCCATTTTTCCAACGGGGGGGTTCTTCTTCTTGAAAGGTTGTATTCTATTAAAATGGCTAAATCACTCATGTCTTATCGACCTGCTTGAGTCTTGTTAAGCTTCAAAAACAAAGGCAGCCTCGCTAAAAAAACATAAATTTCAAGTTCATCGTCCTGTGAAAGCAGTACTTCTCGGAGCACTGAATTTTGGGGGAGATTTTCTAGCGCAAATTGCTTTAGTTTCTTAATGTTGATTTTGCCTTTGCAAACAAGCACACTTGAATCTTCAGCGTAGGCCATTGGTTGTTCACTTTCTATGTTATTGAATAAAATGAACCCCGTTTGGTATTTAAGGTATGTAAAAATTCCTTTTACGTATATGAAACAATTTTTGGGCATATTACGTACAAAATTCTTTTATGAACAGGTGCCTTCACACTCAAAGAAATTTGTTAGAGGTTTTAGCTTTGAAACAATCATATTTCTGTCCCTATTCAAAGTGGTGAGCAAACGTTAGGGCTATAATTTATTCCAATGGCGACGTATAAAGCCAGCCATCAGCGTTACCAACTCAAATTAATCAAAATTTTGTTCTTTCAAGCTGATAAACTGACAAACAGTTTTCAGAAAAATACTTTAAACCTTAGCTTGTATATAACTTGACCAATAACGCAGCGTGGGAAAAAGTTTCAAAAGTTCCCAATAAATGAAGTCAGCCGAATAGGGAAAATGGCAAAACTTCTGCCCAGAATTAAGCAAGAAAAAAAATGTGAGTGAATCGAGTTACGAAAGCCAAACTAAAGAAATACAGAGTAGAAAGAAAATCGAAGAAAGAGAAATCAAATTCAGTAAAACTCCGCCCAAAAGAAATGAATCAAGCTCTTTCAGCAAAAAATTAGTCAGTTTTATATTCTTGTTACTTTCGTTTGCTAACACGTTTACGTTGAGTAAAAAGAAAAAAAGAGGAAAGAAGCTTAGTTTGGTAGTGATGGCAGTGAAGATTTTCTTTTTTGGTTTATTGTCCACGCGATTATTGCAGCGGCGATGATTGCAACTGCGATTATTGCGATTGCTAACGGTGTGTAATCGGTTTGTGGAGCGGGAGTTGTCGTTGGAATGGCTGTTGGTTCAGGTCCTTCATCGCCACCACCGGCACCTGAACTTGGTCCAGTGAGTCCATTATCCGGATTGTTATTTGATGGCGCATTGTAGTTTGGGATTTGTGGTGGGCTAAAAGTTTGAGCATTAGCAAAGCTTATGGTGACAGAGCACATGAGTAAGATTACGGCTGCGAGAATGGCTGTTTTTGTTTTCCTGTTCTGGTTAATGGTTAAGTTGACCATTTGTTTTCATCATCCAGAGGTTTACTGTATTAAATCGTAATATGTGATACAGTTATATAATGTTTGCTTACTTCTGCTACATTACTGTACATAACTGTGAACAACGTCTAAAAAATACAACACTATAACCCCTTGTGGGTTATTTATTGGTAAAGGTTAGATTGACAGTAAGCGTTCCACCAGAAACTATCCGATGGATAGACGAAGAAGTTGGAAAAGGTCACTTCGCAGACAGAAGTCACGCAGTCCAGTTTTCACTACTTAAAGTAAAAGAACTAATTAACAAAGGCGAAATCAAGTTCTAGCATTTCTTGATTGCACGCCGATTAGAATCATCCTTATTGATTGCATAGCTATGCAAGCACTTTTATTTTTGGGATAAGTCGCTTCTTAGATTTTGAAGCGAGTTTTGTTTTTGACTGTGTTATGCATAAGTTTTTCGCTTAATTTTTGGGCGCTTCTACCTGTAAGCTGGAACACATGTACTGCTTGCTTTGTCTCTCTCGCTGTTTCTTCAATTTTTTCAGACGCAACAAGCAAAAGTTTTGGAAGATACTTGGAACTTAAGAGGTCATGTTGAACCTTTGGTGGAGAAAAATCGATATCTGCCAAGAACTCTAAGGTTTTGCATAAAAGTTCGTCAGCTTGAGAGATTCTTTTGTAGCCAAATTCTTCAAGTGATAAGATAATCAATCCTTCTTCATGACAGGTCAAATAAGTGGACGATGTAAATTCTGAAATTTGACAGTTAATTCTCTGTGTTGCTTGCTTCAAGCCTTCGTTGATATCTTTGAGGCTTCGCTTAATCAAAGCCATCTTGAGGAATTCATCCTCTTCCAAAACGATGCCCTCAGACGTCAAGTCATTTGACTGCGGATTGAGGGTTTTGTGTTCTATTTCTTGACCTCGTTCTTCTGAGACACTTTTTTTCATTGACTCCCAATTGAAAGCAAGCTCCCTTAAAGAACAGGCAACTCCATCTAGTTCTTTGGTTTTTTCCCAAACCAGTTCGCCTAACCGTTCATTTTCAAAATAATTGTTCGAAAGACCCGAAAGCACTCCAATTAATTCATTTTCCAAAATTGGCACCTCAAACAGAAAAACCTACATTAAGTGTTTCTCAGGTAGAAATTATTTAAAACTTTTGTACTTTTAAGTAGCGACCGCTACAACTGTGGTTCCTTCTCTATCAGAACAATGCACAAACCAAAACTATGTTGGGTGATGTGATTTGGATATATTAGAATATTTGCAGAGTGCAGGAACACATGGCAGAAACCACAGTTTCGACTTCATTTTAGCACTCTATGACATAAACCTTCAGCGAAAAAGCTCAACTGCAATGATGGAACTATAAGTAATAGAGACATAATTCGAACGGATAAGGGGGCATGGCGGCACGATTCCAACATAACACTTCAATACAGAGAAGCAGAATTGGCAGAAATGGGCATTGTTACAAAACATCGTCGAAAGAAACGTAGTGGTGAAGACCTTAAACTGCGGAAAAGGATGTAGAATTGTTGAAATAACGAAAAAATTCATAGAAGAAATTGCTGATGTCCACCCACAAGAGCGAGTGCCCAAAGGTCCCAAGTGTAACTCTGTTCCCTATCGCAAAACACACGACGAAGTAATCTCAGACGAAGTAGAGAATGCAATTAAACTCCTCATTCACAAAAAGTAGGCTCAAAACTTTTTTATCTTATTAGATTTTAAAATCTAAATATTCAAACAATTACAACTTTTACAAGGGTGCAGAACAACCAGCCGAGTGTGAAAGGCAATGACTACTCAAAACTTTGAAGATAATTAACAAAACGTATTAAGTGGAAGCTTTTAAAGCTGAAGAATAACAACACAGTGAGAAACTATGTCTGAAGAGACATCTGACACCTTGTCTTCGGTTTTGATAGCCTTTGAGCCAGCTTTGAAAAGCATCGAAATTAGAACACTTGCAATGAAATCAGTATCATCGGAAGCCAATTGGATTAATTTGATTACTTCTATTTTCATTAGCGAAAAACCCCTTGCTGAAGTTGAAGCTGAACATAAAAGTCTGCTTAAAGTTAAAACTGACAAGTTCGCTATTTTTCTTAAGGCTACCCCTTTTGACTTAGCATTATTTGATATATTCAGTGAAATTCTGCAAGGCACAATAACATTTGCCTCGCCTGCAGGGTCTGAAACAGTTACAAGCAGAAAAGCCGACCTTCTTAGTATGAAGGCGTTTTCCACGCCGAGGAGGATTAGAGGGCTTTCAAAATTGATGCTAAATGTTATAGATAGCGATTCTTCAAGCAATACGGAAAGGAAAAACTTGTGGGCAATCATAAGTGTTCAAGACTTAGAAGCAAAACGGCTGCATTATTCTGACATTTCAGCATTGATTAGGGGAATGATTGGCACAGATTACCTCAATTTAGGTGATTCCAGAGACTTTGATCTGGCGGTTTCCAGTGGCATAGAAATTGAAAGCGCTGAGTTTGCTGGCTCATCTTTCAAGGTCAAAGTCAAAAAGGTTTCAGGAGTCAAAAGCTTACAGCTTAATTTTGCTCAAGGTAGACCTAACCATTATGACCCGATTTGGAGAGGAGACGCTCTTGTTGAAGAAGGTAAACCATCAAACGATAATCCCAATTTAATTGAAATAGACGTAACACCACCGAGTGTACAGCCTTTTGACCAAATGTCTGTTGAGTTAATCAATAGAAACGTACCTCTAAATATCAGCACCGCTCTTGCATGGGCGCCTTTGGAAAACGTGGCCGAGCCATTCTTGAACACATTTAACGCTTTTTGTGACTTTGAGGATTTTAAGAAAATGCTTTTTGACCCAGTGAACTATGGTAAACAGCCACAAAAGATTTTTGAAAACGCTGTCACATGGCTTCTTTCATTGGCTGGTTTTCACACTATCAATTTGAATATTGAAATTAGCCGCTTAAAAAGCAAAAAATGCAAAAAATTTGACTCACTTGTTGCCGAGGAAAGTGGTGTCCCAATTGGTAGCGCTGACATAATCGCTTATGAAGATAATAAACGGTTGTTGTTGATAGATTGTGATATTGGTGGAGTAGACGATAATAAGATTGATAAACTTCTTGAGGCGCGAAAGCATTTTGAGGCTTTAAGCAAGTTCGGGAAATTGTCTTTTGTATCAGTTTTATGTACGCCAAGAGAATGCTCGACTATGACTAACAATGGAGTAGTGATTGTGGACAAGTACATTCTCGAAAGTATTTTTGAGAATATCGCTAAGGGAAACCGTCAGGCGGCAAGAGACAATATCTTCAACATGGGAATTTTATAGCATCATTACCTTCTAATTATCAAAACTAAAAATACTTTCACTTAGCTCTCCACTGCGTTTCTGACGGTTTGTTGTATCAATTTGTGCCAACACATCTTCAAGTGATTGGCACGCTCATACAGTTCGGTATAGTACCGTACTGAGAGGTAGACATGGCTAAATGTCCTGATTGCGGAATTGATGTGTCTGAGCCTGATAAATTATTTGAGACTCATTTATTCCGTATCGAAGCTTTTACTTGTAAGAACTGTAATTGCTGTTTCAAAGTGAAGAGATAAGTACGGAAAGGTAGGAAAAATTCTTTGAAGAAAATAATTGCTTGAGCAAATGAATTTTTCCCATAGCTTAACGCATTTGTCAGCTAACTCGAACACTTCATAGTTTTTGTTATTAGCCATGACAATATACTTGATATTCCTAATTGGGTTATCATATTTCAGGATTTCTTGAAAAGGGTCGTATTCTTTTCTAAGAATTACGCCTGAAAACCCAGTTGCTTGTTTCTTATTTGTTTCTGGATCTATTTCCCCGATTGAAGGATTCGTTAAAAAACAATGCTTACTTTCATTACATATATCTCTACAAATTTGCATCTCAATATTAGAATGAATAAAGCTTTGAACAACCTCATTAGAGACTATTTTTTCGTCATCAGGAATTATTTCTTTATCGTCAGGGAACATTCTTGAGTAAGTCAAGAAATCTCTTAAGTGGTAACAATTGACGAAAAATGCATAAATGAAATCTAATTGATTGTTTATTTCGTCCTCAGTGTTGTTGCTGTATCTAAATTCATCGATTCTCTTTTTCCAGCGTTTAATTCGTTCAAACTGTTCCAAGTGGGGTTTTACTGGAATGCCATAATGCTCAAGAACATCGATTCTTCCCATACAAGCCAGTAATGACTTCACCTTATAATTATTTATTTGCCAAAAGAGGAGCAAAAACTAAAAGTGCTCTAAAACAATACTGAGACCATGCCAAAGACAAGTCTTACACCTTTTGAGGAAGCATCTAAACCTGAGAAAGAAAACATCGAAAAAACAAAGGCACTTTTTGGAGAACAGATCAAGAACTACATTGACTTCTATGAGTTACTATACAATCTTCATGAACATGTTGGCAATCAATCAATTGCTAAGAACATAATATTTGACAACAGAGAGTCAGTTGTTCTGATGATAAGCGCAAGAATAGTTGTGACTTCAAAGGCTTATCTTGATTTGGTTTTGAAAGGATATTATTATGATTTAGAGGTTGTCTTTCGAAGTCTCGTTGAGAGCATTAATGTGATGAGACTTCTTGTAGAATGTAAGGATATTGAAAAAGCCAACAGATATGCAAAGAAATGGCTCAAAGGAAAATTAGACCTGCAAACAGTAAAACAAGAACTTAACTTAACTGAAAACAAACAGTTTTCACTCGGATACGGAGAGTTATGTGATTATGTTCACTCTAACTTCAAAGCAGTGCGAATCTTAATCAAACCAGATTTTATACTGGGAAGTATTGATGCATCGCCTAAACCAGCATTCAAACCAGATTTTGTATCTAACGCATTGTTCCCTCATACAAAAATTGTTGTCTCTCTTTTGCTCGAAAATTTCCAAAACATAATTGAGATTGAATTCAAAACTCAAACGATAGTTGTGCTTAAAAAACTTAATGAAGAAAGAGAGAGGTTAAAACAAAGAACAAAAAATGACCTTTCGTAGATATTAAGAATACTTGATTTAGGGTTCTGTTAACTCTTCGTGGGATTTAGCTTCTATGTAATTCTCTGTTAACTGCCGTGGGAAGGCTTAATTTATCCGAATAAACAATTGAATTATTGTTGTGGTGTAACTTGTCTAAAATTGAGTTCGGAAAACCTGATTTGCGAACGACAAGGAGAGTGAGCAGATATGAATTATTCGGAGTGGCTTTTGTTGAAGGTTATGAAAAAACGGTTGATTTCACTTTTGAATCAGCATATTTAGGCAATCTTAGCCTCACAATGGAAGACGTGTATCAAGCATTATACGTCTATAGGCTCTTTGTAAAACTCTTTGAAAATTATGTGGACAGTAAACCATGCAGTAAGTCGGGTAATCTGAGTAAGTCGATATCAAGACTACATATTGAATGGTGCTTAGCGGAGACGAAGATAGAAGACGCTCTCTTAAGTATTGAAAAAACAATGAGTTCAGAATGGAAAAATGCTTTCAAAACTATGTTCTCTGTTTATCAAGCATAGAAAAAACTTAGACTAACTCTTTTTTTCACATTTTGAATTAGAGTTAGCCACTTGTTTTCACCTTCAACTTGTAGTCCGCACATTTCAGAAGGCTACTGCTTTCGGCCATCAGAGCATAGCCCAATGAAGGCCAATTAATTTTCTTTTTTATGTGCTTTCTGCTTTAAAATCGTCTTGCCTTTTCTATCCTTAAATTCAATTAACTCTTTCTGAGAAGCAAAATACTTCTGCTCACTATCTGGAAGTTTATCCAAGAATTCTTTACTGTACTTACCGCTTAACGTGTCTACATCACTCTTCCAATATCGATATTTAACTCCATACTCTTGCTTGTTTCTTTCAAATAATTCCTGTTTGCGTGAATCATCCCCATAATAAAGACACAAAACAAAGTCAGTTTGACCTTTCAAAAGTTTGTCGTTAACCTTCGCCATTTGAAATTCGTGGTTCTCAATTTCATTAGTTGCTATTTCAAGAAGTTTTTCTTTGTTTTCGGAAAAGAAAAGATATTTTCCACTGATGCTCTTGGTTAGTTTGTCTTCAATTCGTAGCCAAATCCAATAACCATCGAAAATTCTTATTGCTTTTTGAGATATTTTTTGTCCGCCCCAAAATCTTGTTTCCAAGGATGATTGTCAGCTTCATTGGCATCCTGAGAAAATGATTCATTGTCTAACAAAATAACATTTGTGGTTATCAGTGTAGCAATAATTAGAATCTAAGTAGTAAGTTTATCAATAAAGAGCTTACAAATACTTAAAAGGCGTTTTCTCCCCCAATGACGAGGTGAATCTAATGTATATCGTATTGGACACCGAAACCAAGTGCGTGGTTTCTGATAATGAGAAGCTTTTGTCAGTTCAAATAGGAGATAACATTACTCAAAAATTGTTTTGGGCTGATTCAAAAGAAGCAGAGTGGAATTTAGAAGGTGCTAAAAGAGAAATAGTCTCTTTGCTTTCACAAGGGGTTGTGTTTGTTGGTTACAAAATAGACTTTGATACCGAGATGGTAAAACAGTTTTTTGAGGTTGAAGTACCTAAAAAGCAAACATTAGACCTTTGTCACACGGCTGAAATTGAGGCATTTCATAAGCTAACAAAAGACTGGAGTTTAGAGCATGCATGCAAGAAATACTATGTTAATGCCGACCACAAAAGGAAAATCAACGAGAAAGCGCAACAATACAAGAACAAAGCCGACATTCAAGGAAGAGTCAAAAGTAAAGCATTGGATCTTGCAAAAAAGAAGGGATGGACTGCTCAATGGACATATGATACGTTCAAAGACCGAATTCTTGATAACATGATAATCGGTCATGCTATCTATCAAGCGCATTTGGAATTTGTTGAATGTGGTGGACAAAAAAACACGATTTTTTATGAATACGCTATTGGTGACGTTACTTCTGAATACCAACTTCTTAAAGCGTTAGGCTATTAAATTCAAACATTGTCCATTTCCTTTTTTCATGTTAGGCTATTCTACATTGTGCAGGTTTAAGCATCCAAATCAATAGATTGTTGAGTGAGAAACGATAAAAATGTTAACTTTATGGTTCGCATATTTACTGTCTGAGTCCACCTTTAAATTAATCGGTTAACCACTTCTTAATAATTAGTGGTTGATACGTCTAAAATAGAAGTCATTCAAAGATTAATTAAAATTAATTATTTAATGTTCCAAGAGATTTACTTTTCACAAGAGGAATTTTATAATTATTATTTGAAATTTTTGAATATATACGAAAAACCTGAAAGAGCACTTTATGAATTGACCAATTTATCAAGATATTTTCTCACAATGAAGAGTACTGAACAAAATAATTTGAAAACTATTATGTTTATTTCTCTTATAGAACGGCTAAATTCTGATAAAGATTTTATTACTTTTCCAGAATGGATAGGCAAAAATGAGCTAAATAAAGCTTCAATTAAAGAAATTAAAAAAATCTACAATGACTATGAAAAAGAATATGGTTGCAGTAGTAAATTCAGGGCTTTCTTTCAAGAGTATTTAACTAAAGAAGAAAAGATTCAGTTTATACAGTCAATAAAATATTATCCAAAATTGAACAATGGCTCAGATTCTCATAATCTTTTTCCTTTCTGTTTTAAGGAAAATAGCTGTAGACTGTCTAATCTTCAATCATGTCCTTTAGTAAGTTATGAAAAAGAGGATTGTTTAATCTGTAAAGATGAAGACAAATTAAGGAAAACCCTCAATGAACTTGCTGATTTTTTATATTACTATTGAAGCAAATTTGTGCATGAAGCTCGCATGTTTGGATTAAGTGAGCCTAAATTAGGAAATCTTGAAGAGGCTTCGATGTCTCTTTCTCCTTTAGATTATGTCGATTACAAGTTTAACAAGTTGAAAAAACCAAAATATGAAGGACTCATTATAGTTGATCTTAACGCTAAAATGCTTGAGAACGTGTTAGAAAGAAATTTTAAAAAATTATTGGATAATTTCATTAAAGTTAGAGATGCCAGAGCCTAAAGTGGAAATTTTCATTCCTCATTATTTGCCACTTGAAAGAAGAAAAATGCTCTAAGTGCGGTAAAGTCATTGCAGAGCAAAAAGAGCTAATTAGAATTGTTCATAAGTCTTAAATCTGAATAGCGTATAAAACAGCACTTTTTTGACTGAGAATAGAGATTCTTTAATCCTATGACTCTCTTGCCCGAACTATTCTAAAAAAAGGGTCAGCAGAGCTTTCTTCAAGGCTCATTTCTGGAGCGCCCATGTGACAAAGGAACCCTTTCTCTCTTGGAATGTTATGTCCCATAAAGTGTCCAGTCATAACAATCCATGTGTCAAATTTTTTGAATACCATAAGAAGATGAAAATGTCCTACACATATTATGTCAGGCTTACCGACAGCAACATTGTATTTGTCATTTCTTATCAATTCCCTAAACTGATGACCATGCAAAGCACGAATTGAGAAACCTTTTTGATTTGATATTTCGCCTTCAATTTTATTCTCATTCTTGAATTCATCTGTTGGCATCACCAATAATCTTCTCAATCCTTCATCTATTTCATGCCACATTCGTGACCTTCCTGAAATGAAAGATCTACACATACTGTCGAACATTTGGCTGATTTGAGTACCACTCACTTTTCTATTATGCTTAAGTCGATTAATGCAAAGCTCGTATGTTTTATTTCTTGACCGAGCAACAGCTCGAATCATGTCACTTTTAATAATTGCATTCTTAACAGTTTCAACGCAAACATCATCATAACAAAATCGGTAAGCCAAAGTATCAGAGACTTTAGATTTTTCACTGCCTACGCAATAGCTCTCAACTGGAAGCCCTTTACACTCTCGACAAAAGATGGCGATGTTATCTTCCTCAAGTTCAAAGTCGGAAATTCGAAATTCTTTCTTACAATCAATGCAATTCTCAACAACAACTTTGCTTCTTGTAAGAGAGAGTTCATCTATACTGCAACCGAGCAGAGTATTAACTTTAGTAATATACTGGATTTCGAGACGGTTTTTTATATCATCTTGCAACATCTTATTGCTCGACAGATTCAAACCTCCTTTTGGCTGGTTCTTATTTGTTCGGGATTCGGTCTTTAAACTTTAGGAAACTATGGTGTCAGAGATGCTAAAAAAGAATAAACGATGTAGGCGCTAAGTTCCAATTTTAACAATCGAAGATCATTTAAGCTCTTGACGGCATTGAGTTGAGTGGTGATGCTCGATGAAGTGTATTATCTTTATCGGGGGACAAGCAAAAGATAAAATAAGCTGTTCAATCATGATTTTCCCTGCATACAAGATATAGACAGTTAGAAGTTTCTTTGTTGGAAAGACCAAGGCAATTTCTGAAACTTGATTGTCTTGAACGAACTGTTCAGTTGGAGTTAGAAGAAAACAAAGTAAAGAATGACAGTTTGAACGATTAAGTGGAAATTAAAACATTCGCAGAAATCGAAGTCGAATTTCTACGGTTCTACGCTCAAAATGAGTGAAAAAAAAGTTTGGCTGATGGTTCTAATGTGGTGCAGAGGGTAAAATTTGAACTCATACTCAAGAAAGCGAACTACAAATTTGTGCCGTGATTCAATTTTATGATTACCTGGTTATCTGAGATTTTAGCTACGTATTCCCAGCCCTTTGCTAGATAATTGTTGGCTTCGGCAACGCTAATTACTTTCTGGGAACTCCCATTTGGTGCCTGCAACCCCAATAATTTCTTCCTTATGAGACTTTGCAGTTCTTCGTCGCTCATCGAAGCCACATCCAGCTTATCTAAGTCTTCTTGGCTTAAACCAGCGACCAACAAAAGTTGCTTCCTAACGCTGTCCTTTAACTTTTCCTCGCTTGTCTCTTTGCTCTTAGAAGTTTGCAAGAATTCCTGGCTTTTTTCGTAGGCTTGACGCATGTCCGTGATTACGCTTTCGGGAAGCCTACGTTTGTTAGTTGTGTATCTGTTCTCGATGTCGCCTTTGTGGCCCATCCAGAACTGTCTGTAATCTCTTAGGACCATACCTTTAGATTCTGCGAGCATCAATTGCGTGTCAAAGTAAGACCTTAAAACGTAGGGTCTCCACCGAAAACCAGCCTGTCTAATGGCGCCTCGCATTATGTCGCCTATGTTGATTGTCCTAATGAAAGGCTTTTTTCTCTGCTTAGGAGTAATTATCGGAGAATCGGAAGTTAGGTCTTCTCCGTCTCTCATTCTCTCTTCCAAGTAGTCCTTAAGATAATCGCAGCCTTCCTCGCTGAGATAAGTGAAATACTGGTGACCCGCCTTGCTGAGCTCCTTCCGAACAATGACGAGCGCAGGTACATTGGAAAAAGCGACGTTACAGCCTTCAATCTTAAGTTCAGGCAAGTCTCCAATTCTTAAGCCATCTTGTCCTATATAATCGCCTAAGGTTTGCAATCGTAACCCACTGTGAGCGACAAACACGCATGCTGTTCTGGCCTTGGTGTCTCCTGACAGGAATATTCGTTTCAGCTCGTTGAGCGTTGGGACGCGTTCATCCTTGAGTGTTGGGGTTTCGTCGACTCCTTTGATTTTTATCTTGACTTTCAATTCCAAATTATTGTGAGCAAGCCAAGATTTTATTGCCTTTATGGTTGAGCTTATGTAGTTTCCTGCGTAGCCTTTCTTTTCCGCCGCTGAAACGTAGTCCATCATCATGTTGTGCAATTCTCGCTCTGATAGAGAAGCAAATTTTCTAGGAGTGATTTTGTTTGATTCGCAAAAACTTCCAAGCCGGCGCAAACATACATCGGCAGTAATTCTGGAACCTCGCGCAGTGTTTTCATACCAACGCTTAACATCAGGATCTTCAAACAAATAAGTATACTTCGCGCGCTTCATAAATCAAAGTTATCCATGAATGTTAATAAAACTAACGGTGGTTCTGAACCCAAAATGTGGTGGGGCTGCCCGGATTTGAACCGGAGTCTATAGAGCCCAAGTCTACAAGCCTAGACCAAGCTAGCCGACAGCCCCTAATATTTTGCTGATCAAGGCTATTTTCAGGATTTAATAGGTTACCATTCTCTGCATGACCCACTTGACCATCTAATGCCTTTACAGTAGTCACAGAGATAGATTGTGTTTTTAATAAAGTTTTCAGAGACTCAATACCCTGAGGATGATATTCAAACTGGAGTTTATCATTCTTCTTTCCTACGTAATGCCTAACCCCGTCACAAGATAACTCTCCATTACTTCTAAAGTATTAGCAGATTTATTTGGGAATCTAAAGAAGAAAGCAAGTGAATTAGACGCCTACTTATACGACATAACAACAGGATTTCTCTAATCCGATTTCCGTAAAACAAACCAAGACTCAGACCCATTTTCAAATAAACAATTTTATATTCGACGACGTTCTTTTTTGATTTAGGAGAAAATATTTTTGTCGAAAGCTCAACCTCACCCTGGACATGAGAAACACCTCTGCAAAATGGCAGAGGAGAAGGTCCCAATAGAGAAGGTAAAGCCGCTTGTAAAAGACGCTAAGTACATCTGCAAAGGATGCATGCGTACAGCCGTCAAAGCCGAAAACCTCTGCACCCCCGAAAAACTATAGCAGCTCTAACAATATTTTCTATTTTTTTTTCTTTTGAGTTACGAAAAAGGATATTCTAAGACTTGCTCACAACATTCTCTTAAAGGTAAACACCCAGGATCACTTCTCTATCAAGCCGCAATCTGCAAAAAACTCAGACAGACCAACAACACCACCAAAAAAGAAATCAGTTCCTCAAATGCGAAATGTGCTCAAAACAATCGAAGGAAAGCCTCTCATGGAAATACTTGGCGGTAAATCCTACAATTTTGACTCAAGAGAATGCGCACAAACATTCAAGAAGCTAAAAAGTCTAAACGGCGAAAACTTTGAATAAGTTCACATGAGCAAGGGTTAATTTTTCAGAGTCAAATTGGATCTTGTATAACTTTTGACTCGCCCGAACTCAATTCCAACGATTGAGATTAGAGAAAAATGAAAAAAACTACCTTATGAGTTGTGTTTATCGATATTTTCGACTATGCAGGAACATCCAAACATAATTCGGGAAGAGATTCATATTTAGATTCAGAAGGTATTTTATCAGGAAATAGTCTGAACGTTTGAAGAATTTTTTTGAATTCGGAATCTTTGAGCGATTCTTGTTTTCCGTTGGCGTAAAATGTTTTCACTTGTTTTAGCACAGCGGCTACAGTTTCATCGTTAGGTTGGATTCCAGTGAGTTCGATCATTTTGTTTTTGATTATGCTTTTGCCCGATTGTTTGCCAATGGTTAAGTATCTATAGTTTCCAACTAACTCAGGCGGATATGGTTCGTAAGTCCAAGGGTTGTTAAGAACGCCGTGACCGTGAATTCCAGACTCATGAGTGAAACCATATTTCCCCACAATTGCTTGGTTATGTGGAACCTCAAGACCTACTGCTTGACTTATAAAGTCGGTTGTCTGTTTTAGGTATTGGATTTTGCCCTCGTATTTTTTGACTCCATAATGCAAGTAAAGGTTAAGCAAGATTTTCTCGGTCTCAACGTTTCCTGCACGTTCCCCAATTCCCAAGCAGGTTGTATTGATATAGATTTTATCCCACAGACCCGATGCTGCCCGAACCGCCGCCATCGTGTTTCCCACTGCATTACCAAAGTCGTTATGCATGTGAACCTCCAACGCCTTAATCCGTGTCTCCACTTTAAGCGCCTTTATCTTCGCTGGAATACCAATTGGCAGAGGAGCATCTAACTCAGGAAGCCCAATTCCCACAGTGTCACAGATACGGTAACATTCTGCGCCAGCATCTGCCGATAAATTAACGAGTTTCTTTTCAAAAGCCCAATCGGCACGTGTACCATCTTCGCCATGAACAAACGTTCGTAAACCGTGCGTTTTAGCAGCATACTCTACAACATCTACAAAGTTAGCTAAGAGTTCTTCTTTGGTTTTGTTTGGCCATTTGGCTTGCAAATGAATGTTTGAGACTGGATGAGAGATACCTACTTCTTCAAAGCCAATGTTGATTGCGCTGTCGATGTCTTTTTTGTTGGCTCGACACCATCCAGCGACTCTGCAAGACATCTTTTTTGCCAGGATGAGTTTAGCTGCTTTTCTGTCGGGTTCTTGATAATGGAAAAGCTCAATTCGTTCAGCGCCAATTTTGTAGAGTAACTCGGCAATTTTGGCGGCATCTTGGGGTTTAATGGCTAAACCGGGCATTTGCATGCCGTCTCTAAGGGTAGTGTCATCGATGATTGGATCGGTCTTAAGGGAGCACATCTTAAAGAAAAAATCATTTAGTTGCGTAATGATCAACTCTCTTGCTATTTATCTCTAAGGTCCATGATCGCGTTCACTATTGTGTCTAGCAACTGAATGGAACCTCTGTAACCTATCATGCTTTTTCTTTGATACCCGAATCTATCGCTTTGTGGAAAGCCGACTCTAATAAGTGGGATTTCTTCGTCTTTGGATATGTATTTGCCTTTGTAGTCGCCAATTATTAGGTCTACGCGAGTATCTTTTATTTTCTGGTGCAGGTCGTATAGGTCTCCTCCGACTATGATATTCTGCTTAGCTGAGTCTGTTCCATAATCTGTTGATAGCTTTTGCATGTCTGTGGCAAATTGCGGACTCTCCAATGTTGTAAGTACATGGATGGGTTCCATACCGAGTTCATAAACGAACCGCGTTAAACCAAGCACAATGTCAGGGTCACCAAATATCGCAACTTTTGTGCCGAAGGTGATTTGGCTCGAGTCAACAATTGCATCTACCAACAAATCCCGTTCATCTAGCAAAACATCAGGCGTTTTTTTCCCAGACAATTTTGAGACATTTCCAATGAATGCTTCAGTGGCTTCAATGCCTATTGGAAGTTCACCTATGCAGGCAGGTATGCCATATTTTTCTTGCATGTAATTTGCAGCTGACTGACCTTCATTTTTGCATAAAGTTATTGTACCAAGAGAATTTGCGCAGTCAGCGATTTCCTCAACTGTTGTTCCTCCGCGGGGATAATGTGGTTTTGGAATGCGTAGAGGAGCGTTTAGTGTTTCTGAGATGTCGGTTAAATAAATCGCCTCGACGCCCATCGTACAGAGTATATGCTTGATTTCTAGAACATCGCCTGGGTTAACCATTCCAGGGATAATGTTTACTTTGCCGTTTGGTTCAGTTTTACCTTTTGCAAGCTGTGACACCATAGCTTTTATCGCATTATCGTAGCCCAATACATGAGTTCCCACGTAACTTGGAGTATGCACCGCTACGATTTTGGTGTGTTCATCGTACCCTTTACTTTCTAACTTAAACGTTTTAACTATACCGTTAATGTCATCGCCAGTTGTTTCACTAAGACATGTTGTAATAACTGCTATCAGTTCAGGGTGCTGGCGTGTAATTATGTTGGCTAATGCTTCTTTCAAATTAGAAGCTCCCCCAAATATGGTAGCTTTCTCATGTAACGAAGTGACAGCTACTTCTATAGGTTCACGAAAGTGTCGAGCCATAAGGTTACGTGGGTAGGTTGAGCACCCCTGCGAGCCATGTATCAGTGGAACGCTGCCATGTATGCCTAATGTCGCCCAGATTGCACCAATAGGTTGACACATTTTGGGTGCATTTATTGAAACGCTTTTCTGTCTGTTTATTACAACCATAGTTACTGCATCTCCTCTTTTCGAATGAATTTCCAAGATGGGCTATAGAGCGCTTTGTACATATCACGTGCGAAACGAACAAACCCTTTGAAAGCCATGTAACCGCCTTTGCTTTCGTATGTATGCCCGTTGAGGAATGGGATACCATACTTGTAGGCTAGATACTTTTCTTTGGTACCTGAAATGAATATATCAGGTTTGTATTTGGTCATCGCTTCTTCAAGTTCAAGTGCGTTAGGATTGTCCATTATCAAAGTGCCATTTTTCACTCGCTTTATGATTTTTTCATAGTCATCTTCGTGTCCAAAGGTAGTCGCGGATACAACAACCTCCATTCCCAGCTCTTCCATGGGTTTAACCCAGTGCCAACTGCGTGGACCGCCTTCGTAAATCATTATTCGTTTTCCCCGGAATTTTTCACGGTAGAAATCCATTTCGGGTTTCACTTCAGCAACTGCGTTAGCTATTACTTCTTCTGCTTTGCTTTCTAATCTGAAGAACTTGGCTATTTTTCGCAGATCGTCAGCGGTCTGTTGTATGCCGTAGAGGTCAACTTCCAAGTAAGGCGTTCCATACTTTTCCTTCATCATTTCAGCTATGTACTTGGCGGATCGGGCACAACGTACAACGTTAAGTTTTGCATTATGCATCTTGGCAATGTCATGGATTGATGAATCGCCAGTAAAGGTGCAAACTACCCTCAGTCCAATAGCTTCAAGCAGGGGCAAGATAACCCAGTCGTCGCCTCGAATGTTGTATTCGCCAACAAGGTTCATGTCATAGGGTGTCTTCTCCGTTAACTCCTCAGTGCCCACGACTTGGTTAAAGAGAACTTCATTGCCAATGTGGTGCCCCATACTTTGACTTACCCCACGAAAGCCGGGGCAATTAAAAGCCACTACAGGTTTATCTATAACTTTGCTGGCACGCTTAGCAACTGCCACAATATCGTCACCTATCAAACCCGCTACGCAGGTAGCGTAAACAAATACCGCTTGAGCATCAGGGAAAGCTTTACTTGACTCAACGATGGAATCGAAGAGTTTCTTCTCACCGCCAAAAACAATGTTTGATTCCCGAAGGTCTGTTGAGAAGACGTTTGCTAAATGGAAATTTGTACCTTTGGCAACGTGTGGTCGAGCATCCCAAGGGTAATAACAACATCCTATTGGACCATGCTGTAGTTGAATTACGTCTTTTACGGGTCCGCCGACAACGCCTCTGCAACCTGCATAAGTGCATCCTCGCTGCGTCATGTCTCCTGGAGTGGTTGCTATGTTGCAAGCTGGAATGCTACATTCGTCGTTTTCGTCTTTAAGGTAAATGTGTTTCTTTCTTTCAGGCGCTAATTTATCGCATTCAGGTAAAACAAACGGCATCTAAGTCACCTCAGATTTTGTAACGTTCAGTCGTTGAACGGCCTTCTTCACCTGGTACACCGACAGCGTCTGCTCGGCATTGGATGCAGTTATGGAATTGAAACAAAATACCTTTGCAAGCGTGTCTGACCTCTTGGATTTGCTGCATTGAAGGCGCGGGTATTTGTGCAAATTTGCCTTGAGGAATCAGCGGCATAATATTGTGAACATAAGCGCCCAAGCTTCGAACTGTTTTTGCTACTTCAACGAGGTGATCGGAGTTTATGCCTGGAATATACACCGAGTTAACTTTTACAACCATACCTGAGGCGGCAGCATCACGAAGACCTACAAGCTGGTTCTTGCTCAAGACTTCAAACGCTGCTTTGCCCCGCAAAGTCTTGCCTCTGTAGTTAACGTAATCGTAGATTTGTGAGCCCACATCGGGATCCACAGCATTTATGGTGATTGTAAGCGCTGTCACACCAACTTCTTTTAATTCGTCGAGTTTTTGTGGAAGCAATAAGCCGTTAGTGGCTACACAACGGGTTAGTTGAGGAAATTCATTTTGCACATGCAAGAGAGTTTGAAAAGTGACGTCACTACTTAAGGGATCGCCTGGTCCAGCGATACCTACAACACGCAAGCGCGAATCATTTCTGGCAGCAAACCGAACTCGCTCTATCGCTTCTTTGGAAGTTATTACTTTGCTGGTGACGCCTGGTCTACTCTCGTTTACGCAATCGTATTTTCTAACGCAATAGTTGCAACCGATGTTACAGCCCGAAACGACTGGCAAATGGATTCTGCCGAATTTGAAGTGGGCACCCTCTGTTCCGTAACAGGGGTGTTCATGTACGATCTGAGAGCGCTTCTTCTGTCGCGCCTCAGTTTGAGCGAAGTTAAGCATAGTTTCCACTAATCCGCGATGCCGAATTCACGCATCAAACTTTCTAATTCATCTATTGTGATCGGCGTTGGGATGGTGAATTCTTTGTTGTCCACGATTTTCCGTGCAATTGTTCGATATACTTCAGCCTGCGGACAACATGAATCGAAGTCTATGACGGTTTTTCTGTTAATCTCTGCCCTTTGAACTATGTTATCTCTTGGGATAAATTGGAGCAACTTGCTGTTTATCTTCTTGGCAAATTCTGCAACTAATGCCTCTTCGTTTTCACATTTTCTGGAGTTACAGATTATTCCGCCTAAACGAGTATGACCTGCTTCAGCGAATTTTTTAATGCCTTTGCAGATGTTGTTGGCTGCGTAAAGCGCCATATATTCTCCTGAAGCTACGATGTAGATTTCTTGGGCGTACCCCTCACGTATTGGCATAGCGAAGCCGCCGCAAACAACATCTCCAAGAACGTCATAGAACACAAAGTCAAGATCGTCTTTGTACATCCCTAAGTCATGAAGTGTCTGAATTGATGTTATGATTCCTCTGCCTCCGCATCCGACTCCTGGTTCTGGTCCGCCTGACTCTACACAGGTAACGCCGCCAAAGCCTAAGCTGCTGATTTGGTCGGTAGAGCATTCGCCGCCGCCGTCGCGAAGAATGTCTAGCACTGTAGGCTGACGTTTGCCATGTAAGAGCAGGCGTGTACAATCCGCTTTCGGGTCGCACCCCAGGAGCAAAACTTTTTTGCCCATCTCAGCGAGTGCTGCAACGCTGTTTTGAGTTGTAGTACTTTTTCCTATGCCGCCTTTTCCATATATTGCAATTTGTCTCATATCTTACTCATTCCTATTGTATAGCTTACCTCTTCCACATGATTTAAAAGGCTATTTGTGAAATGTTCATATAAATTGTGTATTTCACCACAGTTGCAAAACTTAATAAAATAATAGTGAACACATGTTCACATAATTATAAATATACTGCACGATCATCAATTTAACAACAAAAATGACCAACTACGGGCAACCGCAATTACCCTGTGTTTTTAATCGAAGAGATGTTAAAAAAATTCTGAGAATGATTCGGATCCTACTTACCATCAAATGAGTATGGCTCCAAGCATATTAAAAAAAATAAGGAAAATCTATGGCGAATTTTGGTCAACTAAATGAGCGGTTCCGTCTGGGCAGTAAACTTTTTCACTTTTTACAACGCGTTTGTAGCGTTCACTGCAAATTTGCAGGAGTGAACAACCGTCACAATCTCGATAGCATATTTCGCAACTATACTTTGGTTTTAAGTTCGACCTTGATGTTATATACGACGAAGGCGAAAGAGGCTATTATTGTTGATATTGAAGCTACACCTATTATTCCAAACATATTTTCGCCGTTTTACCATTATCTTAATTAACTGCACGATTTAATATAAACATAGTTGTTATTTGTTCATAATTTTTCATAAATGTTAAACATATGTCTAAACAAGACTTTTATGTAAAAGAACATTAAATTTAAAAGGGTTGATTGAAAAAAATATTACTAACGGTAACTGATTGGGCAACTTCACTAACAGCTTTGGCAAGCAGTCTCGCGGCCGTGACCATATTTTTTGAGCTAAGACACATGGATAAACATAAAAATTTGGAAATCTCGATGAAATTGTTTGAGTGGGCAGAGACCGAAAGGCTTGGAAAAGCTTTCAGATGGATTGAGAAAGAGTTCCAATATGAAAACTTCGTTAAATATAATGCAGACGTGACCGGAAAATTTGAGGTCAGTGATTACCCATTCAACGTGGAGGCATACTTTGAAGAAGTAGGTTTTTTAGTGAACAAAAAATTTGTGGATATTGACATAATTGTAGATCGTTTAGGCGTTGACATAGTTTCTAATTGGAAGAAACTTGAGCCGTGGATAATTGATATGAGAAAAGAAAGAAATGACAAGACTTTTGGCGAGCACTTTCAGCGACTCAACGAAAAAACTATGTCATACATAAGAAATAACATGTAATAATTTTGGACTATAAATAAAATAACTTGAAAAAACAGTGTGTAAAATTTGCTCCGGAAGGGAATAATAGCACAAATCTACCAATGATGTTGCTTGAGAGGACGGTTGAGCGAAACTTTAACCACTTTCTGTTTTTATCGCGTTCAACTATTAGCCTATCATGATGTAAAGCAGAGCTTGGGTAAAGACAAAATTCAGTTTCAAACGAAGTCTACGAACTTCTTTTAAAACGAAAAGGTAAAAAAGTTTTTCAGAGGTAATCAAGGAAAACCTCTGTCGCACGGAAGAGAAAGTAGACAACATGAGCTTGGCGGGTATCTTAAAGTATAATAAGCAGGCGCTTGAGCGATTAAAGAAGCAAATTGGTGCCGAAAGAGAATCAAATTACGTAAGGACATTTGAGTGACCTTTCTGGATACGAGTGTAATAATAGATTTTTTAGCTGGCGATCAAAAAATTGTTGCCAATGAACGAAATCTTGAAGAAAGAAGATGTCAAAACCACACTATAACCGAGTATGAGCTGCTAAGAAACAAGGCCAAAATAAAGAAACAATCTGCTGAAAGATGTTTGTCTGGCGTGACCGTTTGCTCTTTCGACAGAGAAGCGGCTAAAAAGCCGCCATACTTTTTGAAGAATTACAAGATGCCGGAAGAATGGTTAATGAAAACGATTTGCTTATTGCACGCATTGTATTGGCGCATGATGAGGTTTTACTAACAAGGAATCAAAAGTTCGCAAGCATTGGCAAATACAAAATCAAAACCGCCTAATTCCAAGTTTGCGAAGCATAAGAACTAGATATTGTTAAGTCAATTATCTTTGAAATCCTTTGATTGCAAATTGTCGCCTCTAAGGGGATATTAACTCCGCGCCCAAACCAAATAGTTAATCAATCGGTTTGAAGAGTGAGCTTTTGAGGTTGAAAACATGCTTATAATCGGCCTAAGTGGTAGTCCCAGAGTCGGCGGCAACACAGACATGATTCTGCAGGAAGCTTTGACCGCTGCGAAAACGGAAGGTGCAGAAGTAAAACTGATTCGAATTTCTGATTATCGCCTTCAACCCTGCACTGGTTGTATGGCATGCTTTAGTGCAAAGAAATGCATTACAGACGATGACGGCGAAAATCTTTACCAAGAAATAGTAAAGGCTGATGGAATCATATTGGGCAGTCCGTCTTATTTTCAAGGAGTCACCGCTCAAATGAAGATCTTCATTGACAGGATAGGTTTTCTAGCGTTGGCCAGAGGAAGAAAAGACTTTTCGGAGAAAGTCGGCGGAGTAATCGCTGTTGCTCGCCGATCAGGGGTTTCAAACACCTGTAACCAGATGATCACATTCATGACTGCAGTTGGAATAACTATTCCAAGCGGCGGACGAGCATTCGCTATTGGACGGGAAAGGGGAGAAGTTACCAAAGATCAAGAGGGAATAGATTCTGCAAGGCACTTGGGAAAAATGATTGTGCGAACTAAAGCTGCCTTAGAAAACTCAAGAAAGAACAACACTATTACGCAGCATTGAAGCGTCTATCATCAAACGGATTCAGAGCCTTTTTAGGAGCGGTTAGTCAGGCAAGAAGAGCCCATTTTCTTTTGTTAAATCTACTAAACAGACTTGAGCATGTCCTTCCGGCTTAACTTTTGTGTATATTTTTCTTATGATTCCTTTTTCATCAATTAGAAATGTAGTTCGTTCTGTGCCCATATATTTTCTTCCGTAGAGAACTTTCTCTTTCCAAACCCCATACTCGTTTAACACTTTAACCTCAGGATCACTAAGCAATGTGAATGGTAGTTGATGTTTTTCTTTGAATTTCTGATGAGACTTAACATTATCTTTGCTTATACCCAAGATAACGGCGCCTTCTTTGCCAAACTGTTCAGCAGCATCTTTAAACTCAAGCGCCTCAGTCGTGCATCCAGATGTCCCATCCTTAGGATAAAAGTAAAGCACAACTTTTTTACCCCTATAATCCTTTAAAGAAACTTGCTTTTCCTCATCTGACTCTAAAGTAAAATCTGGGGCTTCTTTGCCAACAACGACCAATTCTCAACCACACCAATTGTGAACATGAAACCTGTTTATCTATTTTATTTTTTTGTTTTCAGTAATAGATGGCATTTGTGACTATTGGTTTCTTATTTCATAGAACTCTCTAGTTTGTTTTTCATAATCTCATGTTATTGTTAGTAAACAATCACAAAGTCTAATGAACAAGAAAGAGTAACGTGACATAAGAAATAATTCTAATTAAGCGGTGTTTTGATGCCTGTTCCAAAACCTAAATCAAACGAGTCTGAAAGAGATTATATTTCCCGATGCGAAAAGATTATGCATGAAGAAAACCAAAGCAAACCTGAAACCGAAAAACGTTCTAACGAGCAAATTACTGCCATTTGCTACTCAACTTGGCGCAAAAAGAATTAAGTTCAATTCTGTATTTGACAGTGAAAAGGGAAAAGGAACAAACTTCATAGTTCGCTTACCCTCAAAAAAAAGCATTAAAACATAGTTCTTTAGTCGTATGTGATTGGTTAGTTGAGACAACAAATCTTCTTATTATGAAATATATGTTTCTGTAATTGTTCAAAAGCAAGGTGAATTTTTGTGAAAATTGTAGATAAAATAATTCTTACTCATTTGCTTGTACGCGACATGGATAAAGCCAAAGCGTTCTATACTGATGTTTTAGGCTTTGAAGCAACTCAAGACACCAAGTGGGGAAAGGGAAACCGCAGCGTGTTCGTTGTTCCTCCAGGCGGCGGCACATATATTGCTCTTGATTTTATGTCTGAAGAAAAAAAGGTCGATACAGTAAGAACTTTCTTCATTTCAACTCCGGATGTTGAAGCAGCATACAAGACAATTAAAGCAAAGGGCGTTAATCCAAACAGCGAAATCATGCCCTATCCGCCCGGCGGCAGATTCTTCAGCGTCAATGATCATGATGGCAACGTCTGGAACATTCTACAATCATAGAAGCTTGCAGGTTCCTGAATTAATAAATTCAGTGAACCTTTCGATAACCATTTTTCTTGGAAAAAAAGACAGATATGACAGCAGGGAACTACAAATGGTTAAGTCTGTACGGCAGTACCTCACAAACCTCTACTGAACCGCCGTTTTCGAAAATTGGACATGCTTTAAGCTTTGAAACAGCATTGTCGTAGTCGTCAGCTTCTATCACGATATATCCTCCGACTAACAAGTCACTAAACTCAACATTCGAGACATTTTCACCGTTCTTGCCAGAGATTAACTTGCCTTCCGGCATAAGCCTGTTTCCAAGCCGCAAGTCTTTTGAGACATCCTTGGCCCAATTGGTAAAGCGGCTCAGATAATCATCAGTTAATTTCTCCTTGGGCAATCCACCACGGAACAAAACGACATAAGTGTTCATATAAAAACCAGTATCCAAAGCATATTTATCAATGTTTCAAATAAATAAATATTGGCAAAAAGATGTTACAAGTGAGTCTGGGGCATTTGAACCGTAAGGATTTCAAACCACAAAAAACCTTTGCACACATTGGAAGAATCAAGTCATTTTTGCTAGTTTAGACCAAGGTTAGGAACTGGAGAACCTTGCCCCTTTTCAGATCAACGATGATATTTTCCTCGTTTTGTATGGATTATTAAAGCGATGTAGTTAGTCATCTATGAAATATAACCCCTGAGGGTCAAGTAGTTTATACAAACGTACTTGGGCAAAGTCCGTTATTACAAAAAGGATTACGGCGTAGCTCCACACGAGAGCGGCCAGTCCCCACCCCATGGCGGGAAGCAAAATCCCGTAGACCGTAATTATCGTAGCAGTTAATTCAGGCGATTTAATCTAACTAAATTAGTCCCTCTTCCGCGATATGTGTTCTTCAGAAATGTCTATTAAAATTTATCTTGGTTTCGAACACCATTTTGTCTAAAGGGCATTTATATTTACCGTCTCCTTTTTTATTAGGAGTTGGAACCTGTTTTTTGACACTAAATAACCTCAGCCAAAAAACCCTAAAAGTAGCTTTTATGTTGGTTGTGCTAAAAAGGGTAATTGAGTTTTTAATTCGGTTATTCGTTTTTGAACCATTTTTAGGAGCTCGCTTCTTAGCTTTGCACCTGACATACCTCTTTGAATAAAGCACAAACGGTTAGCTAATTCCTCGTCTCCAAGTACGTCTTGTATCCACTTTTGAAAATCGCCCCGTGAGTAATGAAATAATATAGAATTTTCATCGATTGTTTCCAGTTTCGAAGCGAAGTCCGCCAAACTCGTGGCAGTTATCCCAGTGTAGGTACCTTTGTCGTTATTGAAGTGAAAACCTTTCTCAAAAGAAATAGCCATCAAGATTTTTGAGGCATCAGCTTTAGAAACACCCTGCATATTTCTCATCATCCAATATTGTTCCTAGAGGCGTATAACACAATATATCGATTTGTTGTTGCACTAATGCAACTACATTATCGCTAAGCTTTTCTATTTCTATCTGTCCAGATTTATGTATTTAGTTGCTTTGCTATTCTTTTGCCGAAGTCTTGACATTTTGACAGTTCTCCATCGGCTACAGGACCAGTCACTCCTTTCACTCTTACTGACAGACTTGGCGAGAGAAGTTTCAGGTTCGGCAAGGTTTTTTCAACGATTTTTTCCATTTTTTTCACCGCTCTATCAGTAACCCTTACCCTCCCCGAGTAAGTGCCGAAAACAGCTACACTTTTGGCATTAAGGTTGATTTCAGTTAAATTGTCAACAAATTTTTTCATAGTTTGAGATGGACTGGCCATGTGATTTGGCGCGCCTATTATTAACGCATCGTAGCTGGCTATTATTTGAGGGTCAACATCTTTAGCATAGCAGATAGCAGTGTCAATTCCTTCAACCTGTTTTATGCCCACCAAAATATTTTCCGTAACGATTTTGGTGTTGCCATATTTTGAGTCATAGATAATTAAAACTTTCATGTTTGATCCTCTAGCTATGCTACCTTGTCCAAGTGTGGGGATTTTCGTCGTGCATCCAAAGCATGATACAATGCCAAGCTCGGATGATGTAAAAGAAGCCGAGGCCCCGAGTAACGCATTACTTTCTTCACTTCTAATTTCATGTCAGGTTTATAGCAATGGATTAGGCATTTGCCGCAGGTGCTTTTTTTCTCTTGAAAAGGACATTTATCAAGACGCATAAACGCGTAATCCTGAAACTGCACACATTCGGCACATAATTCACCCTTGGTTCCATGGTGACCTTTGCAATAAATATCCACCATGTAACCTATGGTTTTCTTCTCACGTCTCATTCTTTTATGTTGGGGATTAGCGGGTTGAGGTTTCATGTTATCCAGCAACATCAAAAAGGTCTCTATTCAAATAAGCATTTACCCTAACATCAGGGATTTCCTAAAATCAGCAGCTTAATCAACAATCTCAATTGTTGTTATAACACAAATTCTTCCTCACCACTTAATGTATTTTGTCGGCTTTCGGCGATGGCTCTTTAATGATTGACCCATAAATGATACATTGCCGTCGTATTCAAACTCGAATTAGTCTTAAGTCTCCTTGCTCAAACTTGACTTTTTAGTTTTAATTTAAAATCAAGATCATAGTAAGTCCACTGTGTTGGATACCAAAAAAGTTCAATACGACCTATTGAGTCCACCATCCACGCATGAGTACGTCAGAAAAACGCCCACTTTAAGATGATAGAAGACTATTTAAATCGGAACGCATACTCCACACTAGGAACTTTTAAACAATCAATATAAGCGAGGTTGACCCTAAACGACCGCGACTTTTGACACAAACGAAAAATTAAGCCAAGATAAATCAAAGAGGTATGTTCGCCCCATAAACGAATTATGGGCAATGTGGAAACCTCGAGCAAAAATGAGAATATACCCTTTCACTTATGCACGCTACGAAGATGTCGAGAGTGTAATGACTATTCTAACCTCATATAACAGAGAAAAGTGGGCATCCGCGTGGAGTACTATAGCTAAGCCTTACGAAGAAAAAGCAGCTCAAGCAGAAAAAGCGGGGGATACCAAAAGCGCAAAAGAAAACTATCTTCTCGCCTACCAATACTACAGGCTTGCCCGGTTCCCCACAATTAATTCCGAAGGAAAAAAGCAGGCATACAGAAAATCCCAAGAAATGCTCTTGAAAGCCGCCCAATACTTTGATATTCCAATAGAACGTGTAGAAATACCCTTCAAACCCCAAGGAAACGAAGGAACCCAGATAATTGCTTATTTGCGTGTGCCTAAAACGGGCAGCGGGCCTTTTCCCCTCCTTTTTAGTTGGGGTGGAATTGACGGCTTCAAAGAAGAACAATCAAATGACGAGGTTTTAGAACATGGCTTAGCAACTCTGGCAATTGATGGTCCAGGGGTTGGTGATTCGCCTCTTAAGGGTTCTGAGAACGCCGAAAGATTGTTTGAAGCAGTGCTTGATTGGATTAATACACGCATAGAATTAGACACTAAAAAAGTGGCAATCTGGGGCTACAGCACAGGCGGTTACTGGGCCGTTAAAGTTGCTCACGTCTACAAAGACAGAATTGCCTGTGCAGTTAGTCAGGGCGGACCCGTTCACTTTGCTTTTGAACCAGAATGGATAAGCCAGCAAGAGCGGGGAGAATACGCTTTCGAAGTGTATGACACTCTTGCGTTCGCATTTGGAAAGTCAGGCTACGAAGAATGGGTAGAATACGCACCTAAACTGTCACTTCTAAAACAGGGAATCCTAGATAAGCCATGCGCCCCCTTGTTGCTTATTAACGGAGTACACGATTCGCTTTTCCCAATCAAAGACTATTATTTGCTACTTGAACATGGCAGTCCAAAATGCGCTAGATTCTTTGAAGCTGGACATATGGGCTTTTCCAAAGATACCAACAGAATAATCACCGACTGGATTTACGAAAAACTGATTTAGCGATTCAATTATAGACGATGAGCCAAAGACGACGCCTATTACCAAATTGAGGATTGAGATCATTCGAGTTGACTCCACATAACTTTAATAAAAAAAAAGTACATGCACATAACTCATAAGTATTATGTGACTTAAACGGCGAATTAGAAGGCGCATTTGTCAATACGATAGAGCGTAAGCATGCACACGTCGGATCCCATCGTTAATCGGTGTGTTGTAATTAGTTTTAAATAACTGTTTTGCGGATTATATTTTGAGGGAAATTTTTGAAGCCCATTTTAAAGTGGCAATATGATCAGATTATAAAGGAATTATTATTGCTGCAAGAGCATTCTACTGACCAGTCTTGTCCTTGTGAGTCTGATGGTGAACGTTGCGTAAGAAAACATCTTTTAAGCATTGAAGCTTTAGCACAGGAGACACTACCCATGGAAGAAAATCAGGAATTTAAAGATAAATTACAGATTCTTGCTACCGAAGCAAAAATGAACCGAGAAAAAGAAGAGAAATCTCTTTGTGGAAAACCCGAAGAAGCGCCGAATCTTGTAGACTGGACGAGAAATTGGCGGAAACAATTTGGCGCATACAGTTTAGCTTGCGACGAGAAACCTGCCACTACTCCAGACCAAAATGCAGGACAAAAGTAATAAAAACCACACATTTAACCCAAGACAAGTGCAGTCGCATGCGCAGGAACCGTTCTGCCAATGATGGAAGATTCGCCGTATTGAAGTCTTGTACGCTTATACGGACTCACCATAGCTTGTCCTAATGACGGTCAGCGTGGCCGTCAGGGAGTGTACACATAATCTGCTCTTCAGAAAATATTTAGTAGCTGACACTCGAAGTTTCCTTTTCTTCTTTTCAATCTAGCTCTTCTTCTTTTTTAATTTGGTTCGGTCGGGCGTCTATCTCTACAGGAAGATCATTCAGTAGACAGAAATGGTTGTAACTTGTTTACTTGTATAATTATTCACTTATTTCAACTACCATGTTATAATGACTGAAAGCACAACCATAAGAGTTTCAAAAAGGACAGCCGAAACACTCGAACGTCTCCGTGAAAAACTCGGAGCTGAAAGCCTTAACGAAGCAATTCAATTTCTCGTAAAGAAACAGCGAAAGGCAGTTTTGGAGAAAACATTTGGTGCAGATCATGGTCAAATCAAACCTTTTACGGAGGCAGATCGTGTTGAAGATCGTGACTGATCCTTATGCCTGGATTGAACATTTCATCGGAAGTGAAAATGGCCGCAAAGTAGATGAACTCTTAGAGAATGCTTAGGAGGTCTACACGCGGGACACCGTGATAGCAGAAATTGCACGAAAATACGTACGTGATGGTGTTGACCTTAGAATGTCAGCCAAAGATTGGGGGCAATTTCTGAAGCGTCCACTATTATCTGTTTGGATTCCAAACTCGCGGCAATAGCAGGGAAATCTTATTTGGAGATGGAAGTCGACTCAAAGAAATTCAGGATTAAACCGATCAAGTCTATTTGATGTTATCGTACTTGCAGTTGGAAGATCATTTGAGTCAAAGATTGTAACAGGAGACCCAACCTTTTAGGAATTTTCCTGAAACAATCTGGATCGAATAATCCATGCAAAGCCAATGAATTTGGACACATTTTTTGATGCTTCTCTTTGATAAAACTTAATGTTAGCAAAGTAGCTGTAGAAATCATGGCTTCAAAATGCGGGTTTTGTACTGAGTTGATTTTGACAAGAATCATGCTAATCCCGATGAAAAGCAATTAGAAAATAAGCCACCATTGCACGTATTTAATTAGAATAGCGTTAAAAATAGCCCTAATTTGCAAAATGGCGCCGTGGATAGGGATATTAATCCCAGTTTACCAGCAAAACAATCATTTGATGAATTTCATAGGGAAGCGGAAGGCTGAGACTTTCCACCTCAGAGGTTTAGTGAGATCCCCTGTTTTTCGCTTTTTTCGAATTAAGTATTTTCTTCTCATTGTTGAATTATTTTCTAATATTGAGTCTATTCTTTGAGTTGAACACCCTGACGCCACACAGCGCGAATGGACAACGTGTCGGAGATGTTCGTCGTTGGGTCTCCATCCACCAGCAACAGGTCAGCACGAGCCCCTGGAGCAATTCGGCCTCGGTCAGTGAGGGAAAACCGGCGCGAAGGGGTAGATGTCGCTGCCTGCAGTGCTTCAACCGGGGTCAATCCAGCCGCGATCAGAAGTTGCAGTTCTTGATGCAAACTGGCGCCATGGGCAAGTCCCCCGAGGCTTGGAATAGGCTCCGACACATCACAACCTGCCAAAATATCCACACCCGCCTTATGGAGGGCCATCACGCCGGCATAAGCATCTTCCAGCTTTCCTTTCAGGTAGACGTTCATGCTGCGGGAGAGCGAGTCGAGCCACTTCTGGCTCAGCCTGGAACTTACTCGTTTGTCGGCGGCCAGCGCGGATGCGTTATTGCCAACTGCAGAGGAGATTGTAACCAAGGTGGGAATAACAAACGCGCCGGAGGATGCAGTGGCCTCCACAAATTTTGGGGTAGGCTGACTATCAAAGAACAAGTGCGCCAGCCCATCTACTCCAGCCGCAATAGCTCGCCTGCCCCCTTCAGCGGTCGTCACGTGGGCGATGGCCATCTTACCATTACTATGGGCTTCTTTTACTGCCTCATTGAGGGTTTCATCATTTAGTACAGGAAGTCCCGGAAAACCGATACATGTTCCGTCCTCTATAAAGATCTTAATGTAGTCGGTTCCTTCAGCTATCTGTTTGTCTACGAATTTGACCGCCTCGTCAGGGGTCGAGACAGTCGGATAACGGAAAAATAAGCGAATAAGTAAGTTGTTGCTTGAACCCATATATTGAGTTGGATGACCTCCTGGAGAAGTGAGACCCATCCCAGGGGAACGCAAATCAGCTAAATCTCTCCGTTCAGCGATTTTTTTACGCATCCTCGGAGTCCAACGACCGTTCATCTCCAACTCTGTCGTGACACCAAACAACAGCGCATCCCGCAAACCTTCCAAGTCGGTATGCACATGGGAATCAATCAAGCCCGGCATCAGAGTTGCGCCGTGACCATCGATGACAGTTGCCCCAGCGGGTACCTCGCCACCCACCGCCGCTATATATGACCCTTTTATAACCACAGTCGTGTCGTCGATGACACGAACACCATCGAAGATCCTCGCGTTGGTTATGGCTGTAATCCGATCTTGTAAGAGCGCGGGCTTATTTCCGCTTCCCTTCAAAACTCCAACAGCAAGAGTTCCAGCAACAAAGGGCGTTACCGCTTTCGGGAGGGTCTTTTTGGACATTTCAAGCTCATGATTATGCTTGTTTTCATAAATGCATTTTTCACAATGCATAGCAGTCAAGTATTATATTCCCCTTCTATCTATGTAATCGAATAAAGTCACTTTCCTATAAAAGTACAATGGGAAATAAAATGGAGGCCTGGGTGGGTTTTGTGGTAGACCGCTGGGTTTTGAACCGTTGCCCGACTAGATTGCACCATTATCTTTTTTGCAACAAATAATATAACAGGAAATTACAATAAGGACGGGGTTTGATTTGAAATGCGATTCCCAACGCCCTTTACGGGTAATTGAAGTCGCTTTCATGCAAATTTCCTTGGATTTTTCAATTAGTGATTAACTGATAGCCTTCCTGCTTTTGCAAGATTAATTTCAAGTGAAGCAAATCACAAATTTGAATGAAATTCAATTATGTCGATTTTAGACAAATTAAATCAAAAACAGTTTAAACAAGTAAAATTGCCCTGGGAGGGGGATCCCAGCCCCAATTTACCAGTAAAAAGTGTTGTGAGTGAGCCGAACTGGAATCACTCTAAACGTGTGAGGCTGATGAGGCTCTTTCTTTTTCATGACTTTCACCCAAACACTCTAGAAGAGGGTTCAAGCTTTCTCAAATATATGGATGTAGCGAAACAGTAACAAAGTCACTTTTGTTTCAAGACTCGAGTGGTTGTTAAAATGCAAACTAATAGTTGACAGTTAACAAAAGGTTTTTCTGTTTGTTTGGGTTTGTGGATTAAATTTTAATCTTTCTCTTTCTGCTGTGCTGTCGGATGAATTTTTATCACGTCTGTGGAATTAGCAGATTTGTTTAATCTCTTAGCTTAATTTGGCGAGAGGTGCTAAGAAATGGGGTTACAACCTGATTATCAAATTATGTCAGCTTCAGG
>PLTA01000055.1 GCA_003164295.1 Candidatus Bathyarchaeota archaeon | reverse complement strand
AAACTTCGCAGTGTTTATGCATCAGCAGGTTTAGCCATTAGACCAAAAACGCAAATCAGCAAACTTGAACAGCTTAAAGAAATGGTACGGGCTTTAGGTATGAATCCGGAGCAGGTACTTACTAAAGACGCGTTAGCTTACGGAGCAGTTACAACCCAAGAGGGCGAAGATCACCAGCTGACAGTTCTGCGAAAACAACTCAGAGAGCTAATTTTGGCTGAAGCTTCGGTATAAAAGTGGACGCAGGTCACCGAGTCCCGTCGGACTCGCATTTGTTCTTCCACCTTTTATGCTTATCATAAAAAAAGAGTCAGTATATACACATGTATTGAATACGTTGCTTCAAGTTGGCTTTACGCATCTCTTGCTTCAACATGTCAATCGATCAATAGAGAAATATTATGTATTATGAAAAAATCTAAAAGTAGCAAACGCTTCTAACAGGAGCAGGGATAGGAACTTGACAGCAACCAATGATAACAATAGCGTTGTTTGTAAATCCAAAGATATTAGGCTGCAAAACTTTACAGAAGTTAAGGAACTATTTGAAAGCTATCTGAATCGTAAATCTAACGGTAAAATGTTCAAGTTGGTTTCGGGCACCTGGAACCCTGTATCTGGGTGCTTGTTTAATTGTAGATATTGCTGGGCCAGGGAACTGGCCGAGACTAAACTAAAGAAGGTTCAAAGATATCAGGAAGGCTTCAAACCTTCGCTAAATGAAAGCGAGTTTAAAGTTAAGTTCCAGAAGGGTGATCTAATTTTTGTCTGCGACATGGGCGATCTATTTGGTGATTTTATACCAAGCGCATGGATCCAGAAGGTCCTGGATCACATAGAGCTATTTCCAGAAGCGAATTTCCTTCTTCTATCTAAGAACCCAAAGCGTTATCACGAGTTTATTGACCTCATGCCTAAAAACGTAATTCTGGGAACAACTATTGAGACTAATATTGATCGAATAGTTAAGGAACACAACGTGTCTAAGGCTCCTTTGCCGAGTAAACGGTATGAAGCCATGAAGAGCCTCCACTGGAGCAGAAAAATGGTTAGCATTGAGCCTATATTGGATTTTGACTTGGATATTTTGGTTCAATGGATCGAAGGCATTCAGCCCTTCCTGGTTTATGTAGGCTTTGACAACTATGATGGTCAGATGCCTGAGCCTATTCAGGATAAGGTGCTTCAGCTGATTAAGTTGATCTCTTCTAACCGACTGGTGGTTAAGAAAACGATTAGACCAGCCTGGTCTGAGGAAATTCAAGAAGGCATAAAGCGTGAAGATGCAAAGAAAAGATAAAGCTGGCTGGACCATCGAGAAAGCCAGAAAGATACTTTCGGATGCAGTTGTAAAAACCAAAGGAGAGGCATATCCATGTCACGATTTCTCTTTGGTCAAGTTGATTGTTTTAGGGCAATGGTCAAACGTTTACACAACCATCATTTCGAAGCAAAAAATCTTTGACAGTTACCGATACGTCGATTTAATGGCTGGTTCAGGCACTTCATATATTAGGGAAGCAAAATGCATGGTTGCTGGATCTGTGTTTGTTGCTAAAGCCTTCGCAAGGCATCCTTATTCTTCTTACGTTTTAGTCGAGAAGGATCACTCAAGGTTTGAAGATCTGAAGGCAAGATCGAATGATCTAAACGGTCCTTGTCAACTGTTTAATGAAGATGCTAATAACGTCGTTAACGAAATATTCGACAATCAGCCTCCGAAAACCCATAATTTTGTCTTCATAGATAACGAAGGCTTTAACGTCAATTGGAATAGCATTGAAACCATATTACGATCAAAAAGTGATATGCTCATTAATTATCCTACGAAATGCTTCCAGCGGACCACTGATGACCGAACAGCTGGCAGCCTTGACAATTTCTTTGGAGACTCTTCCTGGAGAAATGCTTTAGTTGAAGGTGAAGCTATCGACAGCGACAAGGCGTTAGCGATCTACGAGGAAAAACTTAGAAGGGCATTCTGGCATTTCAGAGGAAAAGCGCCTTATGTTTCAAGCATCAGAGTTGGAATGCAGAATTACTTCTACGATTTGATTCTATGCTGCAAAAAAGGCGACTACATTGATGCTTGGGAAGATCTTAAAACGAAAACTTACTGGAGAGATCCCAATATACCTAGAAACGCCTGCTTGCTATTAAGCGGAAAATCCTCAATCCTTGATGAATACATTATTCCTTTTGAACAGAAGAAACCTACCCAACCTGGACCTAAGTATAAGCAATTATCCGATTTTTAAAATTAACCAGCGCTTTCTATTTTATCTTCTATTAGGAAACTGATTGGTTGCTTAATCTTGCTTAATGTGCTTAATCAATTACTCAACTCCAACCATTTAAAAATAAAAGTCTGTTTCTTTTTACCTATTTTCAAACATAAGAGTTGATCACGACAATTCTGATAATGCGTTTGAAAAGAAGAAAGCAAGATCGAGCCGTTCTAACTAATATTTTTTCATTGAAAATGGAAAAAAAGATTTGTGCGGAAAAGACGAAAAGTGAAAAGGATAAAACTTTCGTTGCGTTAACGCCGTGGGAGTCCTAGAACAAAATAGACTACCACCGATTATAACAAAATCTTCCATTTCAGGGTTAGATGTTGATTTTATTATTTTATGCTGAATCCAAAAAACTGCTCTAAATAAAATAATCACAAATATCAGTGGGGTTGTTACCTAAAATTACAAAAAAGGGGAAAGTTGTCTGCGGAGAAACGAAGTGGCGATATATCACCAAGATATGGGGGTTCAGTTCAGTCCCCAGTTTAATTTGCCAGAGGGTGGAAGTTCAAGCCCAAATAAAGACAAAATCGTCGTTTTTGCCGAGGTCGGACGGCTATTCAATGTTACTTAATCCATTTCAGGATATTCGGTTTTTTTCTCTTTCCTGCTTCTTGTTTTGTTTTGGGATGCCCCAAGATTAAGGGTACCATCATTTCATAGTTATCAGGGACTCCAATCTTCTTGAGAACATCTGGCTTGCTTTTTAATAATGAAACAAAGCCCATATAGCAGGTTCCAAGCCCAAGCTCATAGGCCTTCAAAAACATATTCTGCGTCGCGAGAACGCTCTCTGCTAAGTTATTGTCAGCAAATTGGTCTTTTTCTATACACACCAGTATGAACAGGCGCATTATAGCAGATAACATCAGCTTCTGAAGACAGGTGCTTGGCATAAGAAGGGAACTTTTCCTTGGCTAAAACTTTGGCTTCATCAGAAACATACTTAATTAATTCTTTATTTTCGATAACTATGAATCTCCAAGGTTCCCTCCACATACCTGTTGGAGCCCAAACGCCAGCTTCCAGAACAGCTTCAACATCTTCCTTCAAAACAGGCTCATCCGTATAACTTCTAACGCTTCTCCTACCTTTAATGCACACGTCAAGTTCCATGATTAAACCCAACAAACACATTGATGAATCAAGAGATAAAAGCTTAATCTATTTGGCACCGGGGCAAAGGCCTTGGTGGGCACGCGCTGATGGGGTGACTTGAGAAGCTATTAATTAGTCGTTGCCATAACTGTATGGTGAGGTTTTTTAGAATGGTAACTGAGAAAGTAATGCATTTTGAAGGAAAAAACAAGGATTTAAATCAATTATCACAGCAGATCGTTCAGAAGTTGACAGCTGACGGCTATAAAACGCAGTCGGCTACTAAGCCTTTGGGCATAGTCATACAAGCGACGAAGGCGGGGATTTTGCGGGACATCATCACTGCGGATAGAGCGTTCAGCATCCTGATAACGGGGCAGCCGAATGATTTCTCAATTCATGTAGGCGTAGGCAAGTGGATCCAGAACTTGGCCGTTGCAGCAGTCGAAGCTATCTTGCTGTCTTGGCTGTTTCTAGCTGTTGATGTGCCAGAAATGCTTTGGACTCAACACGTAGAAAAAGGAATCGTTAAAGAAATAACGCAGATCGTAGGTTAAACCAAAAATAACCTGCTTTTTCAGACCCAAGACGAAAGGAGGTGATTAGATGAGTGAAGAGAAGAATGGAAAAGTGAAAGTGACAATTGAAATAGAAGTAAACGAGGCTTTAATGAACGCTTCCAAGGGGTTGATGCCAAGAATGGGCTGGATGGGACCTTGCGGAGGCATGAGTCCTTGGAAAGCCCATGGCATGATGAGCGGACAAATGCCGTGGAGCATGAATCAGGGAATGCAATGCCCAAAGTGCGGTGAACCTATGATTAAGCCAAGCAAAGAAGAGGTAATGGAAATGCTGGAGCGCAAGAAGAAGAGGTTAGAGGAAGCAATCGATCATATAAACAAGGAGACTGAAAGGCTAAAAGAAAACGCGCCAGAAGAGAAGCAGTGAATAATTTAAATGCCTTGATTATAATGTGTTCAGCCATTTCTTCAAGACTTTTTTAGCTTTCTTGATGCTTAAAAAAAATAGTCACAGCAACAAAGAGAGAGAAAGGCTAAAACTTAATCCAACGGCGAGAGTGTCCGTTCCAACAGCGCGCACGCGCTTCTTCCTTTTTTTGAATTTTCCCTAATCCAACCAACAACTACAATCAAATCCGAAATTTGTTAGCTATTCCTGTACGCAAGGTCAAGCTCAAGTTTTGCCGTAAATCCGGGATAAAGGCCTGTCACGAATCGGCGGGCATAGAGAAGATAAGTTTGAATTTGTTTATTTGATTTTTAAGTGTTCTGATGATTAGCTTAAACCGAGAAAGGCTTCTTCTCTCTATGGGGGTAAGTTTTTGGAAGGCCTTTGTTTCAGCTCGACAAATCATGTTTTCTCGCTTAATATCAAAATCAAAAAAAATTAGGATTCGGTGAGAATGTTGGAAGGGAACATTCCAACTAAGTCTAAACTACTGGTTTTAGGTATATGTGAAGTTGATCTTTTCTTATTTGTAAGAGCAGCTTTGTCTGTCCTGCGTATAGTTCCTTTCTCTAAGGCTGAAATGTCCAACATGTTTCGCACTCCGCCTTTCTTTGCGCCGAGCACAGACTCAGCAACGTCCTTTTCCAATTCGACTTCAAGTTGAGTTACTCGCCAATCGTCCAGATCTATTTCCATTTCCTTGACTTTGCCGATTTTCTCGTCTACCGCCCACAATTCTTTATCCAAAATCTCTTTACTTTTCGCTTTCGCACTCATACTTATCTATCCCTCCTTTCTGCCAAGATTTGATCTAAGTTATAAATGTCATTGGCAAGGTTAAACGTGTGTAACTGTGAGCACACACCCACGTTCTGGCTGTTAAGACAAGTTACCCTTAGAGTGCCCATACACGGATGAAAAATGTGATAAAAGCTAAAGGCACCATGTTTTTATTTAATGGACCATAAAATTAGTTTCGGATTCGAGCGAAGTTAGGTTAACTCAAACGCAAACAAAAAATTCAGGAAGAGAGAGAGAATCATTCGCTTGCATCTAAGTTAACCATAGATTCGCATTCACGCTTTTAGGCTTCATCCTTTCCGCGCGTTATTTACATAAGTGCCACTTTAATGATAAATAATGATGTGACTGTACCTTCACAGTAACAAATTCTTGAATTATCACGCGCAATGAAAAAATAATAATCGCTTCTGAAACAGCCTCATAGCCAAAAAAAAGGCTAAAAAAAGAGTTTTATTTTTAATCGGGCCTCGTCTTTCTTGGCTCTGATCTGACTAATATGGATATTAATCCCAGAATGGCTCCGAGAATAACTAGGACTCCTCCGATTCCGCCTGCAACGATTCCAAGCACTAACAACACGATCGCCCAAACTAAGGTTCCAACGGACCTTGACCCAATCACACAGATTACGCCAATTACTATGGCTACTATGCTGTACATTGCTCCGCTTACATAGTAACCCGCCGGCGAATAAGCACTTCCAAAAGAATTCCCAATAAGACCCAGAAGGCCAAAGATGATGATGAGTATTCCGCCAATCAACGCTAGAATATATCCCCAATAAGCAACACTATTATTCACTTTTTCAGTTCACCTCCAAATAATGTTTGTTCAGAATCTTTGCTACTTAAAATTTGGCTAAGAGTTTGTTGATGTAGTCCAACTGCTATAGCTGGTCAGCGCAAATGAATTTTTGGTTGCTATTGGACATATGCTATACTCTGCGTCCTGAAGCCAATCGGACAACTATTATGATGATGGCAATGACAAGCAGTACCCATATGATGGCGCCAAGGTTGAAGAAGGCAAAGCCAAGCAGCCACAGTACGATAAGGATTACAGCAACTACGAAGAGAAAATCAAGTGCTCCCATTTTTCAAAAGCCTCAACTTACCCTTAACTTGAAAGCTTCTATTTTAAGATGTGTGACTGTGAATTAACAATTACAGATTATCACCTTGTTATTTCATCTTATAGAAGTTCATATTAACGCTTTTGAATTATTTTTGGGCTCAGTTTATTTTAAAACGTTAGCGTACCAGTTTGTTTATTAACTGCTATGAGAGTAGAATTTCTGAGGATTTTTAGTGAACGACGAAGAAGATAAGGGTAAAATTGAGAAAACAAAAGGCAAAGTTCGTGAAGAAACAGGCAAAATGACAGACAACAAAAGCGAACAGATTAAAGGCAAAGCAGAACAAGTGAAAGGCAAAGTTGAGGAAGAAGTAGGAAAAGCTAAGAAAAAAGTCGAGCACAAGCATTAGTAACTTGGCGTCTTAAACAGAAAAAGCAAAAAAGTATTTTAGAGAAAACGAGTTCAAATTTCTGCCAGACAGTTAGGTCGACGGCTTAATTGTCCACTTTTTTCTTTCGCCAAATAGTCAACTCTAACCTTTAAGGAGAATCTCTACATGTTTCAGAACAAGCCATCAGTGTCACCTTTACCCACTGAGAATCTCGCAAACATACTCAACCCGACTCAAGCTCAACCACTGCCACGAGAATTAGTTAACCTAAAAAATAAGAAAAAAGGATTATGTTATGCTCGATTTGTTGTTTGTTTATGTTGGTGTTGATTTTTTTGCTTCGGGTTCTTTGCCCATTTTGTCCGGTTCTATGTTGTGAACTTTTTTGTTGTGCTCGTTCAGGTCGTTTTGGTTAGAGAACGTTTGGCCATCTCTTTGGCATTTGTGTTGATTTTGCGTTTTGTTTTCGCTTTGGGACTGTTGGGTTGAAGCTTCCTTGTTGTGAATGGTCTTGTAATGACCATTTAGTTCGTTTTGGTTGGAAAAAGTTTGGCCACACACTTCACATTTGTTCTGTTGTGAAGCGCCTGTGGGCATTCGGTTTTGTCCGCTGTGTTGGCTTCCTTGTGTTCCGCTTTGACTTGACCGTTCATTGCTAGGTTCATTCTCAGGATATTTTTTTTGTGACATAATTTTTCCCTAACTTGTCCACTGGGGAACATTGTATTTAGGGATGTGTGACTGGGTAAGAGGTACAACAATACGCCTTTAATCCACTAAAAGTTTGAACGACTGCCCGTTTCGGGTTCTTTCTTGGCTGCCGCATTCGGTCGACTTTGTTGTTAGAGGTTTCTCGAATAACTTGTATTCTTCAACTTTACAACCTTCGGCGCTACCCAAATTTTCAGCCGCACATTGGGCATTTTCTTCTGACGAGCACAGATTGGCATTTCGGGCACCGCCGATCATCTTGCCGCATGCATCGCAAGGTCTGGACAAGTCGAGCATAAAGAAGCTTGTGGCTAAAACGCTTTAAGAGGCAAGTGCCGAGACGACGTTTTGGAGCAGGGGAGAGTAGACTGAATGAAACCTTGAATCATTTTGGAGCCTGCCGAAGGATTGCCCAGACTTTTGCTCGGCGCCGTTTTGCTTTTATTCAAAGACCCCCATATTAAAAACATGTGATAAGATGAGTGCCGAAATAGTGGGTGTCTCCCTACCGTAGCCGGAACTGTAAAATCAATTTACAACATGGTTCTTTTTAATAGACAATCTAAGCTAATGGAAAAACAAGCTCTCTGGCAGAGAAGCGAAGTCTATCCTTACGTAAGAGTTGAAAAAATTAAATTTAAGGGGAATACATTGTCATTGAATTTGAAAAATATGTCCGAAACTCCGGCATTTGAAATTGGGCTGCTTGTAAACTTTGTTTCAGGTTCGAAGTTGCAAGATGATGGATTCTTGACTTTTGTTGATCCAATTGAATTCAATGACGTTGAGCCTTACTTCAAAAAGTCATATTCAAAACAAACCGTTAATTCTCTAAGAAACGAAGAAGGAAGCAACAGGCTATATGCAAAAGAAAATGGCGTTTTCAGTGCAGAGCCATCGTTCATATTTTCAAACTCGCAGAAAAGCCTTGTGAACGGCAAAATAGGTATTCGTGGGAACCCAATAATTATCCTCTTCTCAGAGCAAGGCTTCTCCGCCAAAACCTGGGTATGTCGCTGTGACGCTCAACCTTGTTTATAAGGATCCCGCCGAAACTTTGCAAGAATTTGAACGGCTCGGCCAATTCATTGTTGACTTGAAAAAACATGAAAGCTTTGAACAAGCAGCTAAAGAGAAGATCCCGTACAAGCAATCAAGTATCGACCTTAAAGGAAGACCCATGGAATTTGAAACCTATAAAATGAAAGGCTTCAGGTCAAGATTGGAGCCACTTCCTTAGAGTGGCATACAGTTCTAAGCATTATCAATTGGAAAAAAAAGAAAATGTCGGATGAAATCTCCTTGCAGGGCGCAGGTTCATCCCCCGTCACGAGAACCTGTAGCCGCAGTCACGGCAGAGGTAGCATTGAATTTTCCCTTTTTGAGTTTGTCTTTTGCCGTTTTTGCAGTTTCTTTGGCTGCCGCACTCTGGACATGTCACAGGCTTTAGCGCGTCCCAATTCTTCAGAATTCAAGTTTATTAATAATGACTTATTTTAAAAAACTCTTAATTAGTTGCTGTTCTAATATAATGTTGAGGTTTTTAGTTTGTCAAATGACGATATACCACTCCATTTTGAAGGCCATGACGATGTAGTATCTGAGAAAGTAATCCATTTTGAAGGAAAAAATAAGGATTTAAATCAATTATCACAGCAAATCATTCAGAAGCTATCCTCCGAAGGCTACAAAACACAGTCAACCAATAACCCTATGGGCATAATCATACAAGCGCAGAAAGCTGGAGTTTTACGGGGCATCATCGACGCGAATAGAGCGTTCACCATCCTAATATCGGGCCAGCCCAACAATTTCGCAATCCACATAGGCATAGGCAAATTCATCCAAAACATAGCAGTGGCATCGGTCGAAGCCATCTTAACGGTCGGCCTATTTCTCATCGTTGACGTACCCGAAATGCTGTGGACCCTTGAAGTAGAAAAAGGAATCATCAAAGAAATGACTCAGATCATAGGTTAAACCGCAAAAAGCAGTTACTCGGATTTTTATCACCAAATTACGCAATTCGAGCCAAATGGCTATATCAGAGATGTGCTGCGATTTTTGTTCCAGCCAACCTGAAGAAAAAAATGGGTTTTGCGAGTGGTACCTCAAGGGCTTTAGGGGTTCAAGGCCACCACCATGGAGAATATGCTGGGGGTGTGGAAGCTATCTCCTGCAATTCTTATTTCCGCATAAAGCTTCGATAAAACTATGAGGTTAATTTCTTGAAAGGTCTTCATAAGCTTGGCGAGAAAGGTCGCTTTGTTGAAGATAAAAAAAAAAGAAAAAAACAGTGAGGTAAATATTCCTATCCCGAGGGTTTACTTTTTCTTAGCTGGGGCTTTCTTTTCTTCTTTCTTAACTGGTTTCTTTGCCACTGAATTAACCTCGGGATTCAATGTATGAGAGTTGTTAGTATTTATAACTTACTAAATTGAGGAGAAAATGGATAACAAAGCTTAATACTTACTTGAAAAGATAGAGAGACTTTGGATAAAGTCGCTATGAACGAATTAGAAATATCTGTGGCTCTAATGAATAGATTATGCAAGAAAGCAGGAGCGGAAAGGGTGAGTGAAGAAGGAGCGAAGGAGCTTGGAAAAGTTCTCGAGGAGATTGGCGTTAAGATTGCAAAAGAAGCATGGGATTATGCTACATACGCTGGAAGGAAAACCGTTAAATCGGAAGATATTGAAATCGCAACTAGAAAAGTCACAGGAAGATTGTTCTTCGACTATTATTAGAGGAAGGTTACCATCTCCACTTGTCCTTAGGGGTTCAAGTTAACTCTCAACTTTCCAATTTGTTTTTCGTTGGATTCCTGAGAGAACAAACTGAAAGTTAAACGAACACGTTGATAAAAGAAGGTTTAAATAAAAAAAAGAGGAAATGCGGGTGACATCTCCACTCTGGTAGGGGTTCAAATCCCCCAGTCCACTTCAAAGTGCATCTCTATTTCTTTGGCAACACCGGTGTATCAGGAAAATAAACAGCTTTCTGGGATATCTCTACACTGCAAGAACCAGGATGAGCTTTGCAGTAGTCTTCGCAGTCCTGAGCTGTCTTCTCATCTGAGTATCCGAGACCACAAACATCACAGAGAAAAACTGTTTTATCTCCAATCTTTTTTTCTGTTACCAAAAGTAGTACTTCCCTAAAAAATAATGAATTAAAGGGTATTTAAAAATACATTCCAACGTCACAAGTCTAATAACATCGGGAAACACCAAAAACGCAATGAGCACCTCAGCCGCATCGATATTTTCAGGATAACCACTATTTATCAACTCAACTTACGTCACTAGGGATAACTTAACTTCTGAAAATGGTTATTAACCCAACCTTATTGAATGATGTCTGGGAAGAGCAATGGCTGATTCGATGCTAGAGAAAGCGAGTGCGTATGATAAAAATGTGTTAATGAAACATGAGATCGATAATGCACTTAGCTTATTGAAACAGTTTAGGGCAAAATATCCTTTCGCGGAAAATCCGGAATCAATAGATTCGTTGGCACCTGATGACATTCTTAAAATTGAGTCGGGTGAGTTGGGAGAGTTTTTTCATTATATAGAGGTTTATCTCAGGCCGCTGGGGCATCTGACGATCCATGGCACTACTGTTTACCGCAATATTAGAGATCAACTTGAAGATTTCAAAGATATGCTTTACATCGCAGTTGACAAGAAAAAATCTCTTACTGAAAAAGTTGATGCTCCATGGGGAAAAATAAGTCGTTTGGGCGCAGATAAGCACATTGCCAAGAAAATTATCTTTTGCTTTAATTATGAAAGTGCAGAAGTGCTGCCAATTTTTAGTACGCCACATTTGCGGCATTTTGTCAAGAAAGTTGTCGACAAACCAAGTAACGCCGGTAAGTCATATTGTTCCCTGGGAAGAGTACGCATACTTGACATCTGAATTACTGACCGTCAAAGAAAAATACGCTTATAACCAAACCTTGGGAAATCACATATTTCGCCTGATTCTTATACAACGCTTACCCACCACCTGACCGAGAAATTGGAACAAACAACTTTTTAGATAATCGAAAAACCAGAAATACGATAACTAAAGAACAGTTAGAATTTAGGGAATTCGCCAGACTCCTCGACGAACTTCAAAGAAAAGGAAAAATTACAGGGTTACAGTTCAGAGAATACCGAGATCTATGGACAAAACAACCCAAAGAAAGAGAAAACTTAACCCAACGATTAAAAAAGCAGTTAAACCAATGACGCTAAACCTTCTTGTTTCGAGTTGAGTTTCGGATTTCTTTATTCCAACGGATTTCAATCCCTATTTTGCTGCCGAGATCAATTGCGTAAGCCTTAGAATATCATCGCAATAAGCCTTGGTACCAACTTCATGAATGAGTTCATTTATAATGTCCGATATTCGCCACACCTCAATTCCATAAAGCTCCTTGGCCTGTTCAATCACGTTGGGTTCTTGAACATCCCAAACCACCAAAACCCGCTTGTATTCATCACAGCCGAAAATGTCGCAGCATCCATTAACAACTGCAGGCGGCGAAAACTTGATCTGATTCAGGGTGTCCAAGCCTCTTTTATGCTTACGTCCGTCTTTGGTCTGGGTGTCCTGAAGCCTTATCCGGAAACCTCGGCCGATGCAAACTCGGACTTCAATGTGGAAACGCTCACCGGTCTTTGGATTAAAAGCAAGCAAATCAATTTCCTTACCACCAGAGAGCATGATGTTGGTCATCGTGAAGCACTTCTTAACCAGTTGCAGGTAACGCTCCACGATATGAACTTCGGGTTCCACTATTATTCAGCCATTATTCAATCAGTTGTTTTCACATAAAAAGTTAGTGCATCAACATAGTAATCGAATATAGTAACATAGCGCTTACGCATGATTTGACAACCGGTGTTGATTTGGCACGCACTGGCGTTGGAACTATTATTGGCAGAAAATCCGTTAGCAAAGGAAAAGAGTACGCAAGAATTTGGGTTTATGTCCCGACCAAAGTGAGTGAAGACACAGCTTTTCCATTCAAGACCGGGCAACCGTGTTTGGTAAAAATAGACGAATCCAAAACACAACTTACTGTCAAACCAATTTCAGAAAAAGACGCAATTGAACTCGGCTGGCGAAAACGCGCAAGAAGAAAATAGTTATTTGCACCGTCGTCTGTGTGAGATTTAATTTGGTCACAATAGTAAGCGCAATCTTTTCTTTTAACCAACCCCATCGTGGTTATCCTTCTACATAGGTAGATGCGAAAAAATCAAAGGGTCACGCTAAAAAGGCGCTAATGGTTTTTCCGTAACATGCTTTGCCTAAAATAGGCGTTCCGCCGGTTCAGTTTTTAGTTGAAAATAGACCAGACAGTAGACCCCTAAGATTTCTGCAACGAATCATCGCTACGGAACCGAAAATGTAACTTGTTCATATTTTGATGTTAGCTAAGGATATGTTGTTTACTTTGGTTTTTGGAGGTTGTTGCTGTGTTTTGGCAGTCACATAGGTTTAAGGATTTCAAAACGGATTTACTGCTTGCGAGTGGATGATGTTGAAGAAGAAAGAAGTGTCAGAGTCAGGAGCCCAAAAGAACCCTCAACGAGCCGAGCCTCTGGTGGAGAAAAATGTGGAGCCGTTTCGTGTGGATTCTGTGGGTAAGCAACTTACCACGGACTTGGGCCTAAAAATCAACGACACCGACAACTCATTGCGGGCTGGTTCTCGTGGTCCCACCTTGTTGGAGGATTTTCATTTCCGGGAAAAAATTACGCATTTTGACCATGAACGCATATCCGAAAGAGTCGTCCACGCCCGAGGTTCCGGAGCCCACGGCTACTTCCAAGTCTACAAGTCAATGCGACAGTACACGAAAGCCAGGTTCCTCCAAGACCCCAGCAAGAAAACGCCCGTCTTCGTCAGGTTCTCCACGGTAGCGGGTTCCCGAGGCTCCGCAGACACCGTCCGAGACGCCCGCGGCTTCGCGACCAAGTTCTACACGGAAGAAGGCATCTACGACCTCGTAGGCAACAACATCCCCGTGTTTTTCATACAGGATGCTATAAAGTTTCCTGACCTCATTCATGCGGTGAAGCCAGAGCCAGACAACGAGATTCCCCAAGCCGCCTCTGCCCACGACACCTTCTGGGACTTCGTCGTCAACACCCCTGAAATTGCCCACATGATAATGTGGGTAATGTCTGATAGGGCGTTGCCACGCAGCTTTCGCATGATGGAGGGTTTTGGCGTCAACACTTACCGCCTCGTCAACGAGGAGGACAAGGCGTTTTTCGTCAAGTTCCACTGGAAGCCGCTGTTGGGTGTGCATTCGTTGGTGTGGGATGAGGTGCAGCAGATAGCCGGCAAAGACCCTGACTATAACCGCCGTGACCTGTGGGAAGCCATCGAAGCTGGTGACTGCCCCGAATGGGAATTCGGTATTCAAATCATCAGCCAAGAAGACGAATTCAAATTCGACTTCGACGTTCTCGACCCCACGAAACTCTGGCCTGAAGAACTGGTGCCGGTACAGCGCATAGGCAAACTGGTGCTTAACCGTAATCCCGATAACTTTTTTGCAGAAACCGAACAAGTCGCCTTCTGCCCCAGCAATGTTGTGCCCGGCATAGACTTTAGCAACGACCCGTTGTTACAGGGCCGGTTGTTCTCCTACTTAGACACGCAACTTCTCAGGCTGGGCGGACCAAACTTCACGGAAATCCCCATAAACAGGACCCTGTCGCTCGTAACGAACAATCAGCGAGACGGCCCCCACCGCATGACCATAAACAAAGGCAAAACCGCCTACAACCCCAACAGCCTCAACAAAGACTATCCTAAGCCGGGTATGGACGAAAAAGAAGGCTACGTTCACTATGCCGAAGCAGTCAGCGGCAAAATAGTTAGAGAACGAAGCGAAAGCTTCAAAGACCACTATAGCCAAGCAACCCTGTTCTGGAACAGTATGTCCGACCCAGAGAAGCAGCACATCATTAAAGCGTTCCAGTTTGAAATCGGCAAACTCAATAACAAGGAAACCAGGCAAAAAGTCGTCGACATGTTCAACAACGTAGACCACGAACTAGCAGTGCAGATAGCCAAAGCAGTGGGAACCAGCCCGCCGACGCGAGAGCCACAGCCGCCAAAGAAAGCACCAAAACTCCAAGCGTCCAAGGCGCTAAGCATGGAAAATACCATCAAAAACACCATAAAAACCCGGAAAATCGCTGTCCTCGCCATGGACGGGTTCAACGGCAAAGAGTTCTCCAGCGTAAAAGCCGCCTTAGAAAAACAAGGCGCCAAAATAGAAGTCATATCACAATTCCTAAGTCCAATTAAAAGTCAAGACGGACAAGAAATTGAGGTAGACAAACACTACGTAAGCGCCTCCTCAGTCATGTACGACGCCGTCTACATCCCCGGCGGACAACAAAGCATCGACACTATGAAGCAGCAATGGTACGTCATCAACTTTATCAATGAAGCCTTCAAACACTGCAAAGCCATAGGCGCCACCAGCGAAGCCGTCGGCCTACTAGCAGAAACCGACATAATGGAAGTAAAACTGGCAGAGACCAAAGGCAAAGCGGAAGTAGTTTCAGACAAAGGCGTAGTCACCTCCCAAGCAGCCCCAACTGAAGCATTCAACGAAGCAGTCACAGTAGCAATTGCCCAGCATCGCCACTGGATACGAGAGAAAAACGAAAACATGCCCACATAATAATAAAATGGCTGCGTAAAAATGAAAAAAAGATTGGCTAAGATTCTGTTTGGCGGTCGGTTTATTGAACCGCTTCAACTTTTACTATTTTTGGGAATTTTCTTTTTTAGTTGAGCTCCTACGCCTTGTTTGAGGGTAATCATGGACGTTGGGCAGCATGCGCAATCCTTGAAGTCTGACCTTCACAATGCCTTTTTTTAAGGCTACGAATTCTGTGTCGCTGCCTTCCAACTTGAATGTTTAGTCTAATCTCATCTAGGGCTTTCTGAACCTATTTCTCAACAGATTCGTTCATCAATAACACGTCCTTTTAACAGAAAGTATGGCTCTCACAGGATACAAATCATAAAAGGTTCCGCTGCCTCATACTACAGACCCAAGTTCAAAATGAAAGTGACCGCGGAGAAAGCGTTTCTGCTTTTAAAAAAAAGAAAGATCAAAATATTATTTGTCTACAAAAAGAGCATTATGAAATTCGACACCTTCCCCGGAGAAACAACGTTCCTCACATTCAAACTTGCCAACGGCTCCGGGTGGTTAACCAGTCGTGTCCCATCCACCTAAGTTAAAGTGAAGACCCCAAAAACTGCTTGACTATTTGCTGAGAAGCACTCTTGACTAGGGCTGGAGAATTTAGGATTGGCGAGTCCCGGGTTTGATTAGCTGTTAGTGATGAAGAGTAGACTATACGCTGGTGAGATGCAGGCTTATGCTTATTGTAGTTGCATAGCAGTCACAAATGTTTATGAAAAGTCTTGAAAGAAAATAGGTGGAAGCGTCAATTATGAGTGAGCTTGAAATACAAGTTGAATTTCAACCAGAAGAAAAGGAGCCTATAGAAGCACAAAAAGTGCCTACGCCTACTGATGGCTCACCTGGCCTTGAACCAAAAGTACTCATTGGGCAGGAACAAATGGTAACCCGACCAGGCGGTGAAGGAGGCAGATTCGTATGCCCAATATGCGGAAAAAGCTTCAACAGCAAAGTTGAGTTAGACATGCATGTTGAATCGCTGCATGAAGTTACAAAGCGTAAGACCGTAGAGAAAACGACGAATACAAAATCTTCACGTTAAATACCCCGAATTTACAATAAAGCAGCCTTAGCAGCCATAATAACATATTTCTTAACAGGTAGCTTAGTGTACGCAGGCATAGTATTTCTGGTTGTCGCGCTAATATCAGCAGCGATAGGAAATCTCGCGAGCTATGGACGGAGACGCACCGTAGTCGTCCACGATGATTAACATCATTAACGCTGTACATGAATAATTTGCGAAATATACCCATCAACATCGCGGTTTGGGACAGAAGGGAAAAAATAAGCCAGTTTCGCAAATCTAACTTAATACTTGACCTGTTAGCCCTAACCATTGCTACAAAGAAAAAAAGGAAATTGTGGGTGACATCTCCATTTTGGTCGGGGTTCAAATCCCCTCCGGTCCATTTTAATGCTGTTTGACTATTTTTTCATATTCAAGGGGTCTTATCACTTTAACGCTTTTGATCTTTTTCCAATCTGTTACGTCTTCAGTTATTATGGTGTCTAAGCTTTGTATGCGCATGCATGCGGCATGTATGGAATCATAGGTTACGCCCGATTCGAACATTATGCTTGCCGCATTCTGAAGGAGCCGTTCATTAATTTGTATCATTTTTATCGATAAAGAAAAGAACGAATCAAGAGCGATACCCACTTTTGCTGGGTCAATCTTAGCTATTGAACATAGGAGTTCTATAGGAACGAGAAAACCGCAAAATGCTTTGATATTTTCATTTTGAATATCATCGATTATTCGTTTGCAACATCTTCCGTAAACTGGGTGCGCCAAGGCAGAATAAACAAAAATGTTAGTGTCTATATAATAGCTCAATTCGTGGCTTCCGTTTGTTTTTCGCCACTCAATTTCTTTCGCTTTAATGAAGGTTCTACCCATGACGCTTCAACAAGTTTTGTAGCATCTATGTCAAGAGGCTTACCGAAGAGATTCCAGAGCGCATTAGAGGGATCGGAGATGCGTTTGGGTGACTCCATTATTATGCGTTTGTTTTCTGATTTTACAATGAGTTTGTCGCCGATTTTTACATCGAGCTGTGAGCGAACGCTTTCAGGTATCGTTACTTGATATTTTCTTGTTACTTTTACTTCTTCGTTCAAACTGAAATCTCCAATTGTCAGTAGGACTAGCGTAGTACTTTAAATTTGTGCTAAAAACGGCATAGTCTGTTAACATTTTGATGTGAGCTCAAGAGGTCAGGGATTTGAACCCTGAGCCACTAATAAGAATAATCCACTTCTGTTATTCGGTATTTGTTAAATTACTTTGTTTTAAAGAAAAGGAAAGTTGCTTGTTTCTGATTTCAGTTTTGTTTATATATTCATTGGCATGATTTCAAGGACTTCAATGCTTGCTTTAGGCATCATAAGGTGTGGATGGTCGGTTAACATTGCTTTTGCAGCGTCCATATCTTTTGCTTGGACAATAGTGTAGCCCGTAATCTGACTTTGGCTTTTAGAAATTCCTTTCTTGTCTAAACATGTTCCCATTCCCAATGGCGCGCCCATGTCAACAATTGCTTTTCCGCATTTTTTGTACCAAACATTCCACGGTTCCATGCCCTTCGTCATTTCTTCAGGACTCACATTCATTTGCACTTCAGCGCTTACAGGTGCCAAATATAAAACCATAAATTTCTTCATTCAAAATCACCTCTGCACGATTTCAGCGATTGAATAATACGCACTTAATTTATGGAAAATTAACCTTTTATTTTTATCGGATATTTCGAATTTTGAAGGAAATTGATGTTGACAAAATAGTGATATTTGGGTTGCAAAATTTTTTCAGATTTAAAAATGAAAAAAGAAAGAAAGGGATTTAGTTTGTTTGTTTATTTATGGTCTTTTTCGAAGCGTTATGATAGTTACAGCGAAGCCTATGGCTATTGCAACGATTATTGCAACTACTGCTAAGGTGATGTAAGTTCCGACTGGTTCCTGTGAAGCTACTGGCTGTGGCGAAGATGAGGCTACTGGAGCTACGCCGGCATAGAATGAGGTTTCAGCACTTGATGGGTAATACGAGTTTGTTCCTCCAAAGTTGGCGATGACAGTGTAATTGCCTTGTATGTCTGGTGTCCAAGTTAAGGTGTACATGCCGCTTGTGTCGGTTGTAGCCGTGCCGATTTGTCTGAGGTTATTATTAGAGTCAATTACGCTTATAACTACTGGAACTCCGGTTGCGTTAGTTGGCATTGGCTTTTGCATATAGACGTATTCCATCCATTGACTTTGGCTAGCATCGGAAACTGCTGGAACACCGCTTGGGAAATCAGCGGCCTGTTGGTTTTGCTTTGTGCCAGCGGATATATCCATTACTGATCCTCTAATTACGATGGGTGCGCCCATGGTTGTAACTGGGTTTGGTGCATTAACAGTTGTTTGGGAAGGTCCTTGGCCGACAGCATATATTTGGTTGTCATACATGTTTTGATATAGCATCTCACCGTCTGCGATGATGTTTTCTGGGTATCCTGGACCCCCGTCGTTAGGACTTTGTCCTAGCATACTCCAAATTTGTTGACCTGTTGTGGCGTTAAGACAGTATTCCATTTCGTTTACATAATATGGGGATTGTGCGCCGTTTCCATGTTGAGTAGTGTATGCATATACTTTTCCATCTGCAACATCGGTAACCATAGTTGGTAGTAGACCCCACGGCGAATTGATTCCGTCGTTTGTGCTGTTGCCTGATCCGCCGTTGCCGAATTGCCATAGTAGATTTCCATTGGATGTGTCGTAACACCAGATTTCTCCACCATATCCTTGAACGTAGATTTTGCCGTATGCGTCGATAGCGTTTTGTCCAACTCCGAGTCCGCTGCCGAAGTATTGATAGCCATCTGGAAATTGGGTTGTTGTTGGACCCCAAAGTTGAGCTCCTGTGTCCAAGCTATAGCCTATCCATTGCATTGTTTCGCCTATCATCATAGTTACAACACGGGTTACCGGATCAACTGCTACGACTCGTTGAGTGTAAGCACCTAAGTTAGGATTGCCTGGTATGACATTTGGTGCGGTGTAGTTTTTAACCCACAAGACTGAGCCTACTGCGGCTCTGCTTGCGTTCAGGTTTATTGCCCACATCGTGAATGGGTTCGGAGTATACTGAGGACCTACTGCTTCTGTTAGACCACTGCTTGTTCCAAACATGATGTCACCGATAATTATTCCATTGATTGTTGGTCCTGCAAGAACCACGCCTGTTGTAGTTGTTGGATCTACGATGAGTGAAATGTTAGGTTGTAGAGTTGCTATAAGTCCGTTCAAGTCTGCATTTATAGTGACGTTCCAAGTGTATGCACCGGAGATGCTTCCGTCATTAACTGTGCCCTCTGGTCTCCATGGATGCCCTACACCAAGAGGATTGTATATCAATTGGCTATTGTTCCATAGTCCTAACCATCCAGTTTGGGTGGTAGTGCTGTAGTCTAAGACATAGATTAGCAGACTGCCAGTTGAATCATAAGCTTGTTTGGTTGTCTGTTCTTGTAGCAATGCACTGCCTGGACCATAAATATTCCAGTTCTGAGGAACATTAGTTATGTTGTATACCCAAGTTCCAGTAAACCCATCGAAAGCTTCCCAGGTAACATTTGCCATTTGAATAGTGCTTCCAGTCGTTCCATTTATGATTGCGGGAGCAACCGTTACTGCCTGCCATAAGAATCCGCTTGGAATAACACCTGATTGGTTTGGATCAATTTCATTGTATAGTTGTCCCCATGTTGGGTTGAATATAGGGTTGGAATTCGACCAAATGACTTGTCCAGTTCTCAAATCTAAGCATACGTAAGCTCCAGCATAAGTGACTCCATTAACTACCACAGGTCCGCCGTTACCGCTAAGAGGCATCTTGAAGTAAAGGTATCCGTCCATAACAATTGCGTTGTAGAATCTTGGTTGATATGAGCTGCCTGAATAGTACGTTGCTCCAGTATCACCGACATTGCTTCCCCCGACTACGCCTCCGAATTCTATTGGTTTTGTCCAAAGTATGTGACCGCTATTTGGTGCTGTTCCATCTGGTTGGAAATTATTGTAGCCTGGTTCGTTGGTGGCACCGAGTTGTGCAGAAGCTGGACCAAGCCAATTTGATGAGATAGAGTACCACTGAATGTTTTCGCCTTCAATTGGACGCGTCCAATAGCTCGTGGGTAATGGATAAGAGGTTTGGGGTAATGGAGTTTGTTGTACAGTAAAGTTTAAGCTGGCAGTTGCAGGAGTAAAGATGTCTCCAGCATATGCATTGATTGAAGCTTTTTGCGCCGCTGTAAACGGTAAAGTTGTAGTTATTTGTGATAATGATGGATATGTCATTCCTCCGAAAGTGAAAGTCGCTGAGTATGTGCCTAACTCTGTGGGTACAAAAGTTGTGCTTTGTTCTCCGCCAGTATTTTGAACGACGGCCCAGTATTGAGTGGTTACTTTTCCACTTGGCGATGTGAAAGTGAGAGTATAGTTTTCCTTTCTTATGTTATTGACGACCTGAGCATTAGCAATCGGTTGTGCAGTCCAGACAGTAATTTGCAAAGTTTGGCCCACTCCTATTGGGTTGGGCGCAGCGGCTATGTAGGCTTGATCAGTAATAGTCCACGGTGGAGAATGTGCACTAGCGTTTGGTATAATGTTTGGTAGCATCATAATTGACGATGTTAACGAAAATAGCAGTAAAATTGTGACTGCAATAATTTTTTGGTTTTTAGAAATTTTCATTTTTTCCTTTCCTAAAGTTTTATAAACGACACTGAATTGTGACGTTCATGGCTTCCCCTTACGTTTTGTTTTTAATAAGACTTTCTAAAGCTCAGTAAAATGATAGAGAAAAAATATTGATGTAAATTTATCTGCATTTAGTTTTTACTTATTTTTTTTTGAATTTTCCATTTTTTTCAACCCTTTTACCTCTAAATTGCTTAAAGGTTTCAAAATGCAGCTAGCTAACCCTCTAATTACGCGCCTGGATCTTACTCTTGAATAAAAATTAAATATGAAAAATATGAAGCGCAATTAACTTGGCTTTTTCTCTTCCAACCAGTTTCTTGATTTCATAACGGTTTTTCCAGCAAACTTTATCTCCAAAGCATCTTCATAAGGACAAAGCTCAACGCAACGTGCACAAAGTATACACCTGGATTCAGTAACGTCCCCGCCTTTCTGGTCAAATACCGCATATGCTTGAGTGGGGCAAACACGTTTACATACTCCGCATTTAGTGCATTTTTCTTCATTCTTTTTCAAGCGTGTTAAAGCGATTTGTTTGAAGGGAGTAAAACTGCTAAATAACGCTGTTAAGGCGCCAAGAGGGCAAATTCTGCACCAGAACCGTCTATAAAATAAGGAAACACTGGAGACTGCAATCAGGACAGCCAAGTTTAACGACGTGATATAGAAACCTGTTATCCAAAATGGTCCGTAGACTATTTTTGAGATATAGGACCAATTCATCGCGCCTAAGGCAACTTCAATTAAAATGCAAAGAGGCCTCGCGGGACAAACTAAACAAAAAGGCTCATTAAGATTGCTTACAATACCTGCTTCGGTCCCTTGAGGTCCACCAGTTATGGTGCCTGGAATTAATTCATGACCAAAAATGGCGTATGAACCAAAAATCACACTTAGAATCAGAAAAATCGCGATAATGATGTATCGAGATTGCCCAAGCGCTGTGTTCGTTTTATCGGAAAAACGCAGATGTTTGAGCCGGGATGTTTTGCGGATTCGCGTTAACACATCTTGATATAGCCCTAATGGACATAGCCAACCGCAGAAAAACCTGCCTAGAATAATGGCTCCTACAATTATCATGCCTAAAACTATAGCTATTTTTTCTAAACCAGATGTAGAATACAAAACCTGATAACCAACTTGATAATTCCAAAATGGGAAAATGTATGCTTGAAGCTGCCAAATTGGACAAGTAACAGTTCGTCCGTTGGGGTAATAACATGCTAAAATAGGAACTGAAATGCCATCGGGAAATTGATTACCCAAAAAGTTAGATCCGAGCAGATGAGAGCGCGGTGAAGGACCTAAAGGCTGGAAGACGGGTGAATTGAATGGCCCAAGTATTAATCCCATGAATACCGCAACAACAGCAACTATTTGAATAAAAAGTCTAAGATTACTTACTTTTTTTGTTTTATCTTTAGACAATTTATAGATAAGTAAGATTCCCAGAACTACTATCATGGCGAATATGAGCAGCACAAGCCAAGTTGGGTTCTCTTGCATCAGGTTTTCTCCGAATCTTTTAATGAGCTGGTTTTAATGATTGCTGAAACGTTGGTTTCAGCTTTTTTTTCGGTCAAATATGTTCTATTTCTAAGTGTGATGCCAACTGCTAAAACCAGAACAATTGCTACTACAGCTGATGTGGCAATAGCGGCAGAATGTTGTTCATAGAAAGGCAAGTTTGAATTCAGTGAAATTGTATTAAAAGTGTTGAAGCGAACAACGCTAAAGTTGCCTGTTGCAGCGTTGACAACTACGGTTCCGTTGCGAGAAATTGTCCAATCTACTCCAGGGGTTAGAAATATGGTTTTTCCGTTAATCGTATTAACCACATACCAATTAATGCTATTTTGTACACCGGGAATTTGGCCAAAATAAAAAATCTGCTTGCCAGCTCCTGTCACTGCGTACCTCAGTCTCAGGGTTTGAGTGGTGTTCGACGCGGCATAGGAAAATATTGTAATGTTACAGTTTTGAGCGGAAACCAGAAAATTGTTTAGCGCTGTGGATCTATTCATGCTAAGATTTTGAAACGTCCAGCTATCGTTTTCAAGCGTTGCTTGGGAGTAGCTGCCGTTTACTGCAAAGCTTACTGAGCCATTGTAGGTGGGAATATTGAATTGGTCTTGAGGGCTAAAAGATATGTTAGTTTGTGCCTGGGCATCAGGATAAATAGATAGACAAATAAAAAGAATACAAATTAAAGCAATTATACCTGAGACTTTAACATTAATTATTTTAAGCCTCAATTTCAGGGTTCACTACAAGTAAATATGGAGGTCTGGCTTTAAGACTTTCGAATCTTAATGAAATGCTTTATCCTTTTATAATTTGAGAAACAAAAGAAGCGGATTTACCGTTTTACCTAATAACAAGAAGTGCTAAATGAGATGCAATGAAGAAATCTTTAGTCATAGCTGTACTATTCATAGTAATCATTCTTGTTATAAGCGCTTCATTACTCATTATAATAAACAACAATAATTCCCAGGCAAGCCCATTGACCGTGATCCATTATACATACGCCATAGTTAACACCTACCCCCATGATCCGAATGCTTTTACAGAGGGACTTACTTACGCTGATGGTTTTCTATATGAAAGCACGGGTCTAAACGGCGAATCGTCGCTTCGTCAAGTAAACCTAACCACAGGTGTTGTTGAGCAACAGGTTAATTTAGATAGCCAATATTTTGGCGAAGGCATGACAATCGTCAACAACACTATTGATCAGTTAACATGGGAATCCCACATAGGCTTCATATATAACAAAACTACATTTGCCCTGTTAGGAAATTTCTCTTTTACAACTGAGGGTTGGGGATTAACTTTTGATGGCAAACACTTAATCATGAGTGACGGCACAAGCAACCTCTATTTCTTGAACCCGACCACATTTGCACGCACGGGACAGGTCCAAGTGCATGACGGAAACACCACTATTGTTAATATTAATGAATTAGAGTACATTAACGGCGATGTTTACGCTAACATTTGGCAAACAAACACAATTGCCATAATTAACCCTCAAACTGGTCAAGTTAAAGCTTGGATAGACCTCTCAGGATTGCCAAGCGAAAAGAATTCAAACCCAAATGCAGTCCTCAACGGCATCGCATACGACCAAATAAACGACAGATTATTCATAACTGGAAAAGATTGGCCAAACATCTACCAAATTAAACTGGTACCTCAAACAAACCCTACATCCTAAACAAATTTTTAAACTAATCAATTACTTATTCATGGACGCTTGGCTAAATAATAAGAAAGAATTGCAAGGGGAACCACAACAGCATAGGAAACCAAAGTTCCTAACCAAACACCAAAACAGGATAAGAAAATCGCACAGCGACGCAAAATGGAATAATTGTCAAAATACCACATAAAACCAAAGGCTTAGTCATAGCACGCGAAAATTCTTTGCCTCGACTCCTTTGCAGTATTATAAGGGTTGAAGTGAAAACTGCTGGAAAAGCAGCGGCTATACCACCAAGAACGGGACCGCCAATTTGACTCAAAAGAACAGAAAGCAAAACAAGCAAGCCCGCGCCAACTCCACGCAAGATTATTTCATGAACTCTGTAAATTCTTTTTTCGCCTTCGATATTTTGAAGTTTAAGCTTTTTGAAAAAATAATAAGTTAAAACAGAAATAACGGCACCTCCGATCAAGGAAAAATCAAAATTGCTCAGACCCGAAGTAACAATTAGTCCAGAAGCTAAAAACCATATTGCCAGAGAAAGAATGATTCCGCGGATGAAACTTTTTTTGCTGAAAAAAGCGTAACAAAATAGGTATGCACTTGTTATGCCAAATGCCAATGGGAAAACTGTGGTGGCTTGGACAGCGGCGGTTGTAGATTGGTTGATGCCGATGAAGAAAAATGAGAAAGCGGAGGTTGATGGGAGACCGCCAAGGATGCCGCCTACTACATTGCCTTTCATTTCTGATATAACGGTGATTATTGTTACCCACAAGCTTCCTACTGCAAATGCTAAAACAAGATGTAGAAGCGTCCAGTATTCAGTCATAACTTTACTTTCTTGTTTTGCTTATAGTTAAAATTTTTTAGATTCAGAAACTGGAAAAGAGCTTTGGGTACAAAGCGGCCAAGCGAATACGGTAAATGCAAAAAAGCAATGCAAACTTCTATATGGAAGGTTTTAAACTTTGAGTTAGGCAGAGATCAATATGAACCGTGAAGGTTATAAAACCAAAAGAAAAGGACAAACCAAACGAAATCCCACTATGAGCCGGGCCAAAAAACAAATGACTGCAAAAGCAAAAGAAGTCAGCAGCACACCAAAATTACGCGAAATCTACAATACTAAAACTGAATGGGCAACTAAAATATTGCCTAAAATAAAAGAGTAATTGGCATAAACAAAATCTAAAGTTTGAGTTTTGAAATTATTTCTAAATTTGTCTTTTTAGAAATATAGAGTATTTTTTATTTCTAATTTAATTTTAAAATTTTAAGCTTAATGTGTATGAATTACCAAGCACTAGAATCAGATTCTGCATTAAACAATACTTTCACAAATTTGCAATCAAATATGGGAGCCAAACAGAATCTTAAGTTTAACTCAACTTCTCACCATCGGAATTTTTTTTGTCAACGGATAGGCTTTATAGCAAGTTCTGCATTAGACAACCTTGCAAAGCAATTTGCAAAAGTAATTAGAACAGGAAGTGAAAAACAGTATGTCATATCCAAAAGAGATGCACAAAGCAACCTGTGCTGACTGCGGAAAAGAATGTGATGTTCCTTTCAAGCCAGACGGTACCAGGCCAGTATATTGCCGAGAATGCTACTCAAAACGCAGACCACCAAGAAGATATTAAGCTAATTTAGCTGAAAAATCTTTAACAAATCTCATTAATTTTCTTTTTTATTTTTTAATTGTTGCAACGTATTGGTGTACTTATATTTTGCTTTAAATATTCGCTTCATTTATGTTTCTTGAAAACATTCGAATCGATTAATTGATTTTCAGGCAGCCTTTTTCGCTCGTTTCTTCAACAAAACACCGATTGCAAGGCTAGCCATTACAAGGATTAGTGGCAGAAAGACTAATGGAAACTCTGGAGTTGAAGGAGTTAATGTTGAGGTTGGAGATGCGGTGGTAGAATTGGTTAGATTAGTGGTAGCTGTTGCACTAGTCGGTGTAGGAATTGAGGTCGAAGTAGTGGTTGAAATGGGCGAAATCGTAGGTAAAGAAGATGCAGAGTTTAATGCCATGACAATATTGTGGTTACTGCTACTGTGATGATAATAAAATGTTATCATCCAAATGTTTCCGTTTGAGTATGCACTATAACGTTTCTCTGACGACCCTCTGTTCGTTTTAGTTTTCAAAAATGACCAAGTTGCAATATTTAAATCATAAAAAATAGTTAACAAAATAACTGCTCCTGTCCTACGGATAGTAACAAAATGCGCGTGGGTTTAAAATTATATATAATGGTAATTGTTGATATGGTCTCTTGAATGTATAGTTACCGTTAATTTGGGGGAGAATAGTATGGATGAAGTATTAGAACTATTAGACAAAACTGCAAAACGAATACAGAAAACTGTGAATGAAACAAAAGAGGCAACTTGGAAACAATCAGCTCTTTACGAGCAGATTATGCAGTCGCCTGAGGCTTCACAAGACCAAAAAATCAAAGCTTTCATTAAGAAAACACGATATTTAGATCAACTTGAAAATTTAAATTCTCAGCTAAGCTTACTTTATACTCTGCAAATTTTTGCGTTTAAAGTTAAGGTGCTTGAGGTAACCGTAGATAACATAAATGAACAGCTTTCAAAATCGGGTATTCTTCTTAAAACTGCTGAGCTAGAGAGTATTAAAACAAACATTGATTCGCTTAAAATTTTGATCGAAGCGCAATATGAATCCATGAAGGAAATCCATGAAAGCCAAAAGAAAACATTAGACTACATTCACTAAACATTTTCAAAGGTTAATGTGTTATATGTGAATCGGTTACATGCACTTTACTATGAAATCAAAGTTTTTGGAGTAGAAAAGACGGCTTTCGGAGTGGCAGTCTGCGTATCCGAACCAAGATTAACTATTTTATCTTTCCTTTTTTATAGCTTGTTAGGTTAGCCTCCTTTTCTAAAGACAGCGCGCCGCACTTTTCAAAATCTGTTCAAGTCTGGTTTCGGATGAGTTAATACAATTACGCGAGGAAGCGCCTGATTTCAATAGAAGAAGAACACTCACAGGCCATAACACATAAACAAACTTGAATGAACATTAATGAACTAAAATGAACAGTTAGGAGGCTCATTACATAAAAACAAGCTCATAAATGCTTTTATTAATAAACTAACAAGAGCTTTTCAAATCAAAAAAGATAGCAAAACAAACTATAAAAAACTTGTTTGAAAAACAATTAGTGATAAGATTATGAATTAAAGAAAAGGGCAGCCTGGTGGTTTTGAGCCACTCATGCGTGCAATGTATTTTTTTTTGGCTTATTCTACGATCTTTTCCCAACTTGTGACCAAGTCGAGAACTTCTTGACCTTGTTTGCCGCCGTAGCTCTTGAGTCGTTCGCGAACATCTTTTTGCGCGATCATTGCTTTCTGGAATTCTACCATTTGTGCTGCTTTGTCTGTTAAGTACAGAAGTCCGTCTACGCCTGCTCGTGCCATACGAACTGACACAGTCAAAAGTTCACTTGCAGTTGGTGTTTCTCTTGGGTCATCGCCGGGCCCGATAACGTATAGTGCAATGTTTAGTTTTACGTCTTTGAAGAGTTTCTTGAAGTTGCGAGTAAGCATTTCCCAATACCAAGGTGTAGCATAGTTTTTGCTGAACATGACAACGAGGAATTCATCAGTGAGTGGTGCTAAGTCGTCGAAGTTGACGCCGAAGCGTTCATAGTTTGTTACTGGGTCTGGAAGTACACCTATAACAAATTGGCTTTTTGCTCTGTCACGTACGCGTTCGCTTGTTGCCGCCATGTACTCAGTGATTTCTTTTCGTCTCCATTCGTACCAGCTTAAGCCGCTTTTTTCGTGTAGTGCTTTGCAGCGTGGGCATACGCAGTGTCCGTGGTCTGCGAAGTGGATGCTGTTTAGCCAGATGCCTGGGCTTTTTCGTGCCACGTCTTCCATGTAGTCTAGTTGTTCTGCACGGTGTTCTGGTTGAGTTGCGCATAGAATGTCCCATCTGACGTTAAAGTTGTCGTTTGTTCTCCATGCTGGACCTAAGTCTGATTGTGAAATCCAGTCAGGGTGATTGCGAGCTGTCACGTTGTCTCCGAAAATTGCTATGTTACTGTACATATCAGCGATTGGTGGCATTCGTCTGCCTACTTCTGGTTTAACGCGGAAAAGGTCAAAGTCAAAGCCTGGAACTTTTTTGCCTTCAAACATGTATGTGCCGAATTTCATCTTGATTCTACCTTTTTAGAAACCAAAGGGCTTGGCGATGTTATAAAGTTTTGCATAATAGGAGAAAAATAGGTTGCAAAAGCTAAAAAGGTGCCTATCGATTGCTTAAAATTCGATATTACAATCAACTGACACAGAGTTGAGCTTTTAAATTGTGTTTCTATTTAGTTAATCTCTATTTTTCAGAAAGCTTAGCCTTCACTGTACATAAATAATGAAATAGGAAATCAAGACAATTGCCAAAATGTTAGCGATTGGTTGCGCAATGTTTTTAGGGCAAATTTCCTTCGCAACTTTACAAACCTGGATGAAGGCATTATGGTGCTGCAATGAGCCAGTGGCATACCAAAGAACCGCAAGAACTGATTCGACAGTTAAACGTTAACCCAGAGAAAGGATTAACAGATCAAGAGGCAGCAAATCGGCTCGAAAAGTACGGAAAAAACACTCTTGTCCAAACAAGAGAAATCCAGTTTTTGGGTATTTTGAGAGAGGAAATAACTGAACCTATGATTTTGCTGCTTATCGCCATAGGTGTACTCTACAGTATCTTAGGCAGCTTAACAGATGCTATAACAATAATTGTGATAATTGTAGTTCTTGTTTTAGCCGAGGTATGGAATGAGTATAGAGCCAAACGTTCAATAGCTTCTTTAAAGCAGCTGGCGCCGCCAACTACGATGGTCCAAAGAGGTGGCCAACTTAGGGAAGTTGAAACTGCTCTTCTGGTTCCAGGCGATATTTTAGTTTTAAAGACAGGCCAGAGAATCCCAGCAGATGCACGTTTACTTGAGGCGTTTGGGTTAGAAATTGATGAGTCCTCGCTTACTGGAGAATCATTTCCAGTTCCAAAAGATGCCTCCGCAACTTTGCCTAGTGAAACTCGAATCACGGAACAAACAAACATGCTGTTTGCAGGAACCGTAATCACACGTGGAAGAGCCAAAGCCCTCATAACTGCAACAGGAGTTAACAGTGAACTTGGAAGAGTAGCAGGTATAACAAAAGCTGCAAAGGAACCAAAAACCACCCTTCAGCTGGCAATGAAACAGCTTTCCAAAACTTTAGTATGGATTGCGCTTTTCTTCGCCATTCTCATTCCAGTGTTGAGTTACGTTAGAGGGCTGCAGCCAAGTCCGGCAGAAGCCGTGCTTTACGGTTTATCTTTGGCTTTTGTTGTCATCCCCGAAGAACTGCCCATCATAATAACCATGGTTCTTGGCGTTGGCAGTTATGCATTATCCAAAAAAGGCGCGATAGTTAAACGGTTACGTGCAGCTGAAGCCCTTGGAAATGTAACAGTCATAGCCACAGATAAAACAGGCACAATAACAGAAAACAAAATGCGATTAGAACACCTATATTTTGACGGCTCAGTTCGCAGGAGCCAAGATTTTAAGGAAAATGAAAAAGCAGCGTTGAAAACATCGTTTTTAGCAAGCGACGCCGTCGCAAATTCAGTAAGCGTTATTATTATAGGTAACCCGATGGCACAAGCAATCCTTGACCGTTTAAGACAAGATAGAATCGATACTCAGAAAGCAACAGAAGGCTGGGTTCTAAAAGACGAGTTAAGCTTTGATGTAAAACGAAAACTTGCCTCATACATATACCAATATGGCAATTCAAAAGTTGTCCTAACCAGTGGCGCACCCGAGAAACTCTTGGCTCAGTCAACAAAAATTTTAACTAAAGGCGAAGAAGCGCCCCTTGATGATGCCACAAGAAATGAAGTCACCAGATTCATGGAACAAATGGCTCAGTCTGGTGAACGCCTACTTGGTTTTGGCTACCATAGATTACGAGCTGATTCAATTGAGCAAAATCTTGAAAACAACATCGTCCTCGTAGGCATTTTAGGCTTTATTGACCCGCCAAGAAAAAAAGTTAAAGCAGCTATCCAAACTTGCCAAGAAGCGGGCATAAAAGTAATGATGATTACTGGAGACCACCCTGAAACAGCCAAAGCAATTGCGTCTCAAGTTGGAATAAACAGCACCAACGTGTTAACAGGCATCGAAATTTCTAAAATGACCGACCAAGAGCTCAAGATTTCCTTGAAGAACACCTACGTTTTTGCACGAGTAACTCCGGAGGATAAACTGCGGCTAGTCCATCTCTTAAAAGAAAACGGCGAAATCGTAGCAGTTACTGGCGATGGAATAAATGATGCTCCAGCCCTCAAAGAAGCTCACATTGGCATTGCAATGGGCATCCGTGGCACCGATATCGCAAAAGAAACGGCCGACATGATTTTAACGGATGATAATTTCGCCACAATTGAGACAGCAGTTAAGGAAGGACGCAAACTCTATAGCAACTTGCGCAAAGGGGTGCGTTATTACCTCGCTTGCAAAGTTGCTTTGGTTTCGATTTTCCTGGTACCGATCTTACTAGGAATTCCTCTGCCTTTTTCTCCTATCCAAATTATAGTGTTAGAATTATTCATGGATTTGGCAGCGTCAGCCACTTTCGTTGCTGAACCAGCAGAAGCAGGGATAATGAATAAACCGCCTAGCGATCCAAAAGAGAAATTCCTTAACAAACCCACGTTAAAAACTCTCTTTTTGGGTTCATTAAGCCTATTCTTAGCGGTTACCGCGACATTCCTCTTTGCATGGTATACAACACAAAGCATACCTTTAGCTCGAACGGTGGCATTTGCAACATGGATGTTTGGTCACATCTTCTTGGCACTTAACTTCCGTTCGGATCAAGAACCGTTGTTTAAGGAAGGTTTACTTTCAAACAAGGTTATGATTCTTTGGGCGTTGCTTGTGTTTGTAACTTTGCTTGTAGCCACCTCAACGCCGGTTACTCAGACTGCCCTGCAAGTTACGGGCTTGAGCCTTCAAAATTGGGTTTTAGTAATTGTCGTAGCTTTTGTTTCTACGTTCTGGATGGAATTAAAGAAAATATGGCAGAGAAGCACTTAGCTTTTAAATCCAACATATGTATAGAATGCCATCAGGGAGAGAGAAAGGGTTGCCGATTAAATATTTTGAAGCCCCAGAAATCAAAAAACAAGTGGACCAGCTAGCTGATGAATGCGAATTTTATCATGTTGTGCCGCAATTTGTTTACTGCGTCAGAAGCAGAGGCTCCAAAGCAAGGCGCACAATCGCCCGCATTCATGGTTTAGGAAAAATTTGGCAAGGAGTCCTCAACATGCCCGCTTCCTACACAATCGAAGTTATTTCGGAAATTTTTGATAGAATGCCTCCTGAGGATAAAGAACGCACCTTAATTCATGAACTAATGCATATTCCAGGCGGTTTTTCGGGTGGTTTCCGACCTCATAAAGGCTATGTTGAACGGAAAGATGTTGAGGCAGTTTATAAGAAGTTGCAGATTGATCGGGCAACAAGAAAGCAGAAAAAGCTGTTTTTCGAGTAAACTTCGCTGTTTTCTGCCATATGTTTTTAAGCTTCGAAGCAGGGTTATGGAAACTAGTTGCTTTAAGACCGAAAAGCAGAAAAACCATGTATAATCAGATATTGGCAAGACAAAGTCGCTTGCGGAAGTATTGAGGGTTAAGAAATGAAGCATGTTATGAAGAGTTTAAAACATAACGGCATATTCGTCCCAGTTTACGATTACAAAGGCTTTACCATCAAAATTGACGGCCAACCCCTAAAGCTCACCCCTAAAAGCGAGCAGATGGCAGTTGCTTGGGTTAGAAAAACCTTATCTACTGTTTCGCCGCCGGATCAAGTTTTCAAGCATAATTTCATGCATGAATTTCTAAATGAGATCAAAGCTGAGAATCCCTCAGCCAGCTTTTTAGATGCTTTCATCCCAAAATACCTAAACAGCAGTGACCATCCAGCGGCAACCCTAAGCAACGGCACTCAAACAACAAATCAAGAAATCGACTTCACGCAAGTCACCAATTACATTGAATCAGAAAAAGCCAAAAAAGATGCATTAACCAAAGAAGTAAAAAAGCAGCAAGCAGACGAACGCAAAGTTAAACGCATGGAATTTAAAGAAAAATATGGCTATGCGATACTTGATGGGCAAAAGCTTGAGATAGCTAACTGGACCTCAGAGCCATCATGTCTTTTTGCAGGACGCGGGGACCATCCGCAGCGTGGAAAATGGAAAGACGGCCCAAGTGAAGAAGACGTTATTCTTAACTTACCGCCTGATGCACCTGTTCCACATGGGAGATGGAAGGGCGTGGAATGGGAGCCAGAAAAAATGTACGTTGCTAAATGGGACGACAAGCTAACAGGCAAAAAGAAGTATGTCTGGTTCAGCGACACAGCTTTCCTTAAGCAGAATCGCGAAAAAGAAAAATTTCAAAAAGCCGAAACTTTGGGCAAGCAAATTAAAACAGTAGAGCAGCACATTCTGCGAAATCTGAATGATAAAGAAGATTTAAGGCGCAAAACGGCAACAGTGGCGTGGCTTATTTTGGTGCCAAACATGAGGGTCGGCGACGAAAAAGACCCCGACGAAGCCGATACAGTAGGTGCAATTACTCTTCGAGCTGAACACATCAAAATAGAAGGCAACATCATCCACTTCGATTTTCTTGGCAAAGACAGCGTCAGATGGATAAAATACATTCCAGCGCCTCCAGAAGTCATACGAAACATACAACACTACGCCCAAACAAGCAAAGAATACCTCTTTGAAGGCGTTGACTCCAAAATGGTAGCCCGTTTTCTCTCCGAAAAAATGCCGAAGCTAACCGCTAAGGTTTTTCGTACCTGGAGATGCACAAAAACTGTCAGAGAAGAACTTGAAAAAAGCGGAATAACCAAAGAAGACCCAGATTATTGCAAAATGTACGCCGCAAAAATGGCTAATTTCAAAGTGGCAGAAGTCGCTAATCACAAACGAAAAGTTCCACCAACTTTTGACCAACGACTGCAGAAAAAAGAAGAAAACATCAAATCGCTTGAGCAACAACTTATGGTGAAGAAGGCGGCTGGCAAAAAAACCGAAACGTTGGAAACAAGAATAAAGCGAGCTAAGCTTGACTTAGAACTAACTAAGCTTACCAAAGAATACAACCTTGGAACATCACTTAAGTCATACATTGACCCGACTGCTTATGTAAAATGGGCTAAAAAAGTCAAGTTTGACATCGAAAAATTCTACCCCACAACGCTACGCAACAAATTTAGTTGGGCACTACAAGGCAAGGCATCACAAGCACCTGAGTGCATAACTGCATGAGCATCAGCGAAACCAAAGACGGTACATTAATCAAAATTTATGTCAAACCCAACTCGCCCAAATTCAAAGTAGAACTTAATGACGACGAAATTATTGTCTACTCAACCGAAGAGCCTGAAAAGGGCAAAGTTAACAAGGAAATTTTGAAAGAATTTTCCAGACTTTTGCACGTTAAGGTTGAACTTGTAACGGGTGCGACCTCAAGGCAGAAGCATCTGCTTGCCTTTGGCATCACTAAAAATCAGGCAAAGCAGCTTTTATTTCTAAATAAGTATTGATATATCAGAAATCGAAATACCCTTTATAAGCAAAACAAGGCTGGGGCAAGATGGAAAGAAATGTAGTTCAAAGGGAGAGGGGCAAACCCCCAACACCTTACCCCAAAAGTTCTGAATTTCTTACCTGAATCAATAATAATTTTTGATTGCATTACATCAAGCTTAGCTCTGTTGTTGTTTGAACCGGAGCAACGCTGCTATGCCGCCAAATGCATTTTTTAGCATCTGCCCCTCTTCGGTTTCAGTTGAAATAATCTCGACATCGGTGTTTGACATTTCCGCCAGCTCAGCTAAGTCGTCTATAACATCTTTTTTCTCAACAGCAGTCATCGAAGGCGCGGCGCATTTGGGGCATGGTTTTCCAACTAAGCTTTGCTCAAACGTTGCTTCGTCTTGGCTTTTGACGGTGTGTTGCTCTTCGTAGCCGCATGCACTGCATTTAACCATGACTCGCACCAAATCAAAACTTTCAGACATGATAAGCAAGCGAACTGCTCCTAACTGCAGTAGCCTTCGGACTTCGGCTTCACCATAGGTTATCATTCCTGTGTCATGGCCAACTTCGTAGAGGAATTTCTGCATAATTTCTTTCTCTTCAATATAGCGTACTTTCTTCATAATCTCTGGGGCTTTATCCATCACTTCTTTAACGCCTTGCTCCTCCACGTATGCAGTGTCAACTACATCGAGAATTTTATCTTTTAATTGATAGTTAAGATAACCGCCCTTTTCAAAATCATATTTTGTCGGTCCAGGACCACCCAGAATTATGCCTTTTAAATTGTCAAGTGGCAGAAAAGCTTCGTTAGCATGGACTCCAACGCGGGTAAAATACTCGTTAAGCTGCATATCTCGTAAACGTTCATATCGACGCGCTGATTGCCCACCTGCTTTAGTTTTACCTGTAACACCTGAATGCATTTGACGAACAATTTCAAGCCGTTTGCCCTGAAGGATTGCAATGGAAGCGTTATTGGCATCGACAAGCAAGATACCATAACTTTCTTTCTCACGCAACATTTCTTGCAGATGTTCAGTGTGGAAACGAGAATCACAGCGATAAAGAAAAATCCGTATGGGTTCCGGCGGAACAATCACGTATGCTTCCATTCGTTCGGTGCCTGGAGCTGCTCCATCCGCAAGAAGGGCACCTGTAAAAACTACAATGCCTTTTTCGCCAGGGTCTTTGAATAATTTAAGTTTCTGCTGGGCTTTAATGATAGCGTCTAACACGTTTTTGCGTGTAACGTTTGATTTTATGTTGCTGGCAGTTCCATATTCGTTTCGCAGAAGGTTAAGCGCATCGCTGATTTGTTTGCCCGGGGGAACATAAACTGTGATAAGTTCTGTGTGGCTGCCCTCTTTATTGGCTAGGGAATTGATCATTTTCCGTAGTCGGAATAGTTCAAGAGACGATTTTTTCGCTGTGCTCAATATAATTCACTAAATACCGCTTTGTTGGATAACTAACGTTAAAACGAATCAAATAAAAGTTGCGACATAAAAAAGGAAGTTGCTAGGCTTTTGGTTTTGCTGGAGGTGTTGCCGCTGGTTCTGGAGCTGGAGCACCAATAGCTTCTCTTAGATAAGCCTTGAATGGACCCAGTTTTCCACCGTAATTGCCAGATGAAATCTTTACAACACCAGCTACACTTGCTGCTGCAGTAACACCTTCTTTCATGCCTTTTTTAACTGCGTCTAATGTTAAGCCGTTCATGACAATTTCATAAACACAATTCACACCTTCTGGAACAACGCTATCAGGTACAAGGGTGCGAAGCGTTGGGCAATATGGATGGTTAGTTGAAGCTTTCAATTTGTATTTGAGTGAGCCAGCTTTGCTTCCTGCACGGCAAACTCCTCCTGGAAACTGCATAATTACATCTAGAGCATTAGCGCGGATTGCATCTGCTGCTGCTTCAGCCGCTAAAAGTCCTGATGGCTGGTCTTTTGCAAAAATCATAAAGTTGCCGCCCGCAACTGCTTCCATCGCGCCGAAGCCGTTTTCAACATAGAAGTTGCCTTCCATAACTGGGATTTTCCAGCATTTTCTGCCTCCATACATTGCTTTTTTCTGGAAGCCATCGCCAAAGTAGCGTAGGCTGTTTCCAACGTCTAAAGTTCGTTTGCTTTTGTCTAAACCATTGAAGGCTGCGGTTGTTGGACAAGTTAGAGTACATTGACCTATACGTTGCATAAGTTGATGCTTTAATTCAAATCGGTCACGATTATAAATTTGAATAAGTACACCAGGACGTTTGTCAGGTGTCTGATCTGCCGGAACAGGTCTTTCGATTGCTGCTTCCGCTGTTGCCTCAATTACGCTTGTAGCGAAACCCGTAGTTAAGCTAGCAGCGATTAGCGCCCATTTCTCGTTTTGCGCGGTAATTAGAACTCTTCCTGCCCAAAGACCAAACATTTCTGCAAAGGTATCTTGAACCTTTACTGTGTTACCGTTGGGTGATTTTACGAGAAACATTTTTTCTTTATCATCGTAACTTAAGATTTCAAGCGGGTTAGTGTTTGATGACATTGAAGAGACCTTGCAGTTCAGTTGGGTAATGTATAATTTAAGAGTTTTCGTAAACGATGTGGGTTTTTCCTTTTTCAAGGGCTATTTTTCATATCGAAAATTAGAGAAAAACAAACGTTTGCTGTAAAGAACAGTGTCTTGAAAGGTAAAAACACATTTTCTAAAAATCAGTTTCTTACTTTAATTATTTCGGGGATTTTTCCTGCAGTTCCCACTTGCCTTTTATAGATTATAAGCACGCCTTCCACACCTTCAATATTGAGCCCCTTGCTTATTCCTGCGTTAATCGCTGCTTGCACATCCTCACCTTTAACAAGATTGCCAACTGCTGTGGCTGCTGCATCAGCTAACGAAGCGTTTTTGCAGAAAACCGTCGCCGCTTCCGCATCGCCAAAACTTAAAGCGTGACTGAAGCGTCCTGAACTTGTAGCGACGCCAATTGGGAATTCGGTAAGTCGAAAACCGAATCTTTTTGAAAGTAGTTCTTCGCCTGCAGCAACTGCCACATCAACGGGAATGTTTGACTGCGCCGAGATTTCTCCGCCATCTTCCACAACAGCCACTTTACAGCCTTCTTTAATCATGTCGCTTACCGCCATGTCAGCTATGACGCCTGCTACTGCGGCCATGGGTCCAACATCGGCTTTTTCTGAGGCTTCAGCCATTAGCTTAGCTACAAGCGGTTTTTTTGGTGGCGGGATTGGTTTTAGTGTGTGTAGAAATTTTGGGTTGGCTCTGACGTAGATTTCGAGTTGCATCCTGTTCTGTTTGATTGATTCCTTAGCAACTTGAATGGCCTTTTTTTGATCAGAAATGATTGTACATTGGGACTCTTTGAGAGTAAAGTTTTCTTTGAACATGTGCGAAGTCATTTGTTCTTCCTATTGTCATGTATTGATTGGTCATTATTGTTTGGTTTAACAGATTTTATTGCTCTTGCTGGACAGGCATCTACGCAAATGCTGCAAGTGCTGCCGACGCATTTTTCCTTGTTGAATTGTACTGTAGAATCTTTGTCTAAGCTTACTGCCTCAAAGGGACAAAGAGCAATGCAGGAGCCGCAGCTAAAACATTTTTCAGAATCCACCTCAATAAGTTTGGGCACTGTGACGGATATGCCTCTTTCTCTGAAGGCTTTCACTATTTTTTCCTGTTGCTCATCTGGGATTTCAGCAAGTATTTCGCCGCCCTTTGAACTTATCTGAGCTGACAAAATCACCATCGGCACTTTATATTCAATTATTATTTGGGAAGCAATTGGCTGTGAAACTTGTTCTTCTGAGAATCTTAGGAAAATGCGTACCATGTTTTTACCGTCCTAAAAGTTTGGAAACATCTTCTGAAGTGACTATTCCCAATACTTTCTTTTCAATGTCAATAACTGGGAGTGCAGAAATATTATGCTGCGCCATACGTTTTGAAGCTACTTCAAGGGGTTCATCTGGTTTAGCGGTGAAAACAAGATGGGTTTCTATGTCGGCTAATGCTTTTTTGCCTTCAGCCATAGCTCTGGTGACATCCCAAGAGGTAACTATTCCCTTCAATTTACCAGCGTCGTCAATAACGACGATGTGGTTGACTGATTTAGTGACGATTCGTTGTGCGATAGCTTGTATGTCTTCGTTTTCGGTGCATGTAACTGCTTTATGCATGACGCTCATTACAAAGGGTATTTCTTCGGTTTGCCTCATTGGCTTAAAAACGGTGTCATTGGGTAATCGCTCGATAGGCGAGGTTAAGAAAAATGAGCCTTCTTCAATCCAAGATTTAAGAGTCGATGAAACCTTTTTTGCTATTTTTATGCTGGATAACGAGCTTACTCTAACTTTCTTATCGTTAATTGTTATGGCGCCAGATTTTAGCTCTTTATAACTCACTTGTTTAAGTTTTGGTCGGTCTCTTCGGGGCACACTGTAATCAACTACGTCAGTCATGATTTCGCTGTCTCGAATGGCCGTCTTCTTGGCCAAGCCTTCATTAAGAATTGGAATAGGAATACCTAACCCAATATACATTGAAGTGCCGTACTTTGTGAAAGCACCGCCCTGCAAGAATTCAGGCGACATTTTCTTCGCATCGCCTTTCACCATTATGGTGCCGTTCAAGTTTTTTGGACTATGCTGAGTTCCCTCGCCAATAACGTAGCCTTGCCCTCCACCAAGGAAGATACGGGTACCCATGCCAATTGTTTCGTAGTCTGGATCATTCATCAGCGGGTTCAATTCGCCTGCTCCAGAAAACGTTGCATTTCTTAGTCGGGGCAAGAGCTTGCTCATATAAGTGTAAATTGTTTCATCGCTCGTGTTAACAGCGCAATTGTAACGTTGGTAGCAGTTGCGGAAATTCAAGAGGTAAAACTGATTCAAATCGTCTTTAGTTATGTTAGTTTTAATTTGTGTTCTGGGATAACAGTCTGTTCCATAACCTTCGGCTCGAAGTTCAACTTCTTTTCCTGCCACAAGGTCTTGGATTACGTGTCCGCCGCCATATTCAAACGGCTGCTTTTCTGACATGTTTGTGGCTCCGATAAAAAGGTCAACTGCTGCGCCGGGGTGACAAACTTCCACATCATTCATCCATGCATGATCAATCTTTATTGGCGGGTCAGAATGCCCAAGATTAATAATGGCACCTGAGCTGCACATGGCTCCAAAAGTGCCAGTTGTTACCACATCAACTTCTTTAAAGGCAACTTCAACGCCGCTGCTTTCAACTAGTTTTTTCATTTCTTCAGCGGTTAAAACCTGCACGTCGCCTTTACGGATTTTCTCGTTAATCTCTGCTACACTACGAGTTTTAGTTGGTTTGGACAATTAGCCTTACCCTTAATGCCAATCGAAAAGGCAGCGCAAGTTAATATTTTTTGTGCAATAAGAACTAATTTACAAAACTTATCTAAATGAAAAGATAAATGCCCTTAATTATGCCTTAGACCCTTGCTTGTTAATCAAAGAGCAGCGCAACGAAATGGATGCAGATATTTTTGAGTTCAATTATGAAAAATCTGATGGCATATGGGTTCGTTTCTTCAAGAAGGGCTCTGGTGTTGCGTCAATAAAGAATTCTGAAGCGCTTGAAGTTGCACTTTCTTGATTACTGATCAAGCGAGAAAGTTTGATGAAAAATCGTGGCTTGGAAGATTTACTCCACGAAGACCAAATAGTATTTGGTCAAAAATAAACACAGAAATCGCGGAACGTCTCATCCAAGAAGGAAGAATGAAGCCGTCAGGCTTAAGTCAAATAGATGCTGCAAAAAGAGACGGCAGATGGGAAAAAGCATACAACCCACAGAAAATAGCCGTGTTGCCCACCGACTTTACAGAAGAATTAAAGAAGCACAAAAAAGCGACACTTTTCTTTAAAACTCTTAAAAAATCAGATGTTTACATAATTATTTTTCAGATTGAGACCGCAAGAAACGAAGAACAAAAAAGAAAAAGAATCCAATCAATCATCGAAAAACTTGAAAAACAAGAAACACCTCTTTTAAAGAATCAGCTTTAAGTGATCTTAGAAGCTAGATGTGAAGCCCAAACGTAAAGCAGCCAATAACCAATCCATTTTCCGTAGATATCACATATTTTTTCGAGTGATATTTCTGATCCATACAATCTTTGGATTTCTGGACTTATCATTTTTAGGTTTTCGGGCAGCCGCTCCATTCTTCCAAGACCTCGAGACAAAATAAAAGTTGCAGACCACTCGCCAATCCCATCGATCTGCATAAGGATTTTTTTGGCCTGGTCAAAATCTAGTTCAAGCAAAGATTTTTCGTCAATCTTTTCATAATCTTTGGATAAAGAAGCCAGGTATTGGGTTCTTCTTATATTTCTGATAATTGGGTAAAGCTCTTTTTCGCTGACGTTTTTTAATCGGGAATAGTCTGGAAAAGCCCAAAACTTATGTCCATTGCCATTTTGGATACTTTCGCCCCATTTTTCAATTAGACGTTGTTTCATTTTCTTTGCTGCTGACAAAGGGTTACGTTGAACTAGAATTGCCCAAGTTGCTGTTTCAAGAGTTGTAGGAAATTTTACGTGGTGAAAACCGCAGAATTGTTCAATAATCGGGTAGAATTTTGGGTCTTCTTTCTTTGCGATTTCATAAAAAGGCTTAATGTCTTCAGTGAGGGATAAAAAGAAAGAAATTTGATTAGCAGCGCTGTCACAATATGTCTTTGTTATCGGGTCCTTTGAAGATAACTCGTAGCTAATGGGATCGGTGTTTCTTGGGCTTTCCTGCTTGACTGTGAACAGAGTGATCTGCCCATTTATCATAATTGCCTTAGTAATGGCGCCGTCAATTGTTTCTTGTTCATCTTTCATCGGTCTAAATGCTTTCAAAAACATAGCTGAATGTTTTAGGTTGAAGGGTGGCTCAATTTTTAGGGTTCCTGAAGTACTGTACATTAAATTTTCAACCCTTTAGAATGATAAGAATAATGCTAAAGAAAATATTATGGGAAATGATATTAATTGTTTTTGATTAACAAAAAATGTCAATCAGATTATGGATAAAGAAACTAAAAAGGGAGTTTAAATTTTAAAGCTAAAGAATTAATTTTCTGGTCTTTTTTATTTATGCGCTTTTAGGTACGGAGGGGAACGGGAATAAACGTAGATAAACGCGTAAACACGCAACTAAACGCAAATAAACGGGAAAAAACGCAACCTGCAAACAAACCAGGCTTTAAACCAAAAAATCAAACTGAAACACAAACAACAAAATTTACCTAAAACAAATCTGCCCAGAACTCATCCTACACTTACCAAAGTTTCCAGGGCAGGGCATCCATGTATTCGTTGAGTGATTTGATTGAGGTCCCATTTTTGCCCTTCTGCTTTAACACATCTATTAGTGCAGCGGCTAACTGTAAGTTTGTTATAACTGGTACGTTGAATTCCACTGCTTGCCGTCGGATAATGTAGCCGTCGGTTAAGATGTCTGAGAAACTGTTCTGTCTGTTAGCTATGGGAACGTTAATCACTAAATCTATTTTGTGTTCTTGTAAGTAATCCAAAACGTTCGGGTTTGCTTGAGCTTCCTTAATTTTGAAGAGAACTGTTGCGTTGACACCTGCTTCATTGAGAACCTTAGCAGTGTGTGCGGTCGCATAAATTTTGACGCCCATGTCAACAAAAGCCTTAGCTATTGGCACCACACGTTTTTTACGTTCTTCATCGCCACCTACACTTATGAATACAGCGCCGTCTTTTGGGGGAATATTAAATTCTGCAGACTGCAGGGCTTTTGAGAATGCGTCTGAAAAGTTCTCGCCTAAACAAGCGACTTCACCCGTGCTAAGCATTTCAACGCCAAGAACTGGATCAGCGCCGCTTAAACGCATAAAACTAAACTGGGGAACCTTAACGCCGACGTGAGGAGCAACAGTCATGGGTGAAAGCTTAACTCCATCGATTTTTTTGCCCAACATAGCTAAAGTGGCTAGTTCAATAAGATTTATTCCTCGTGTTTTGCTGACAAAGGGCATGGAACGGGATGCTCTCAAGTTACATTCGATAACGTTTACCACATCATCTTTAACAAGATATTGAATGTTGTAGGGTCCATGAATGTTTAGGGCTTTAACAATGCGTTGGGTACAATCCTCAATTTTCTTCTGAACCTCAAGTTTTAATGCTTGAGGCGGGATGGTCATTGTTGCATCGCCGCTGTGGACACCAGCGTTCTCAACATGCTCCATTATTGCACCGATTAAAACGGTTTCGCCGTCTGAAACGCCATCGACCTCAACTTCTTTGGCGCGATTTATGAATTTGCTAATAACAACTGGGTGATCACGGGAAACTTTTGCGGCTAAGTTAAGAAAATTCTCAAGTGATTCTTCATTGTAAGCTACACGCATCGCTGAACCCGAAAGCACGTAGCTTGGACGCACAATAACTGGGAAACCAATTTTTTCAGCGAACCGTTTCGCGTCGGCAATTGAGAGCAGTTTGCTCCAAGGAGGCTGAGAAATCCCAAGTTGATCTAGAAGTGCACTGAATTTAGAGCGGTCTTCAGCTAAATCAACATTTTCAGCAGATGTGCCAAGAAGTTTTACTCCAGCATTTGAAAGTTTCATTGCTAAATTATTTGGGATTTGACCGCCAACGCTTGTAATAACGCCCAACGGGTTTTCTTTTTCGTAAATATCCAAAATACGTTCCGTAGTTAATTCTTCAAAGTACAGTTTGTCTGAAACATCGTAGTCTGTTGAAACGGTTTCTGGGTTATAATTGACCATGATGGCTTCTTTTATGCCGTTTTTCTTTAGCGCCCAGATAGTATTGACCCCGCACCAGTCAAACTCTACGCTTGAACCGATCCTAAAAACTCCCGCACCTAACACGATGACCTTGCTGGGGGTAGTGCTTAATTCGATGTCGTCTTCGTCTCCGCCATAAGTCATGTAAAGATAATTTGTTTTTGCAGGATACTCGGCAGCTAAAGTATCAATTTGTTTTATAGATGGAATGATATTAGCATTTTTTCTAAACGCTCTTATTGTAAATTCGTCAGTACTTTGGCATTGGGCTATTTGTTCATCTGAGAAGCCTATGCGTTTAGATTCACGAATTATTTCTGCTGCGGAGCTTTCTGCAAGGTTTAACGTGCGAAGTTTTGTTTCCATGTCAATTATGTTTTGGATTTTATGAAGGAAAAATGGGTCTACGCCGCTTAAGCGATAGATTTCTGGGATGGGTATGCCTATTTTTAATGCTTTAACAATTTTGTAAAGTCGTTCGTCGGTGGGATTGGCCATTTCGTCTCTTAATCTTTCTTCAGATTCAGGCTCAGAATCCTCTGGATTGCAGACTAACCCAATTTTACCTGTATCTAACATTCGAACGGCTTTTTGCAATGCCTCTTCGAAGCAGCGTCCAATCGCCATGACCTCGCCTACGGAACGCATTTGAGGACCCACATGTCGATCTGCATTCTTGAATTTCTGCAAGTCCCAACGCGGAATTTTTACTGTTATATAATCTAAGGCTGGTTCAAAGCAGGCGGTTGTAACTTCAGTTACCTTGTTAATCAGCTCGGGCAGGGTGTACCCGAGCGTTAATTTTGTCGCAATATAGGCTAACGGGTAACCTGTTACTTTGCTCGCTAGAGCAGAGCTTCTGGACATGCGTGAGTTAACTTCGATAACTCGGTACTCTTCAGATTTTGGGTTAAGTGCCCATTGAATGTTGCATTCTCCAACGATACCCAGAGCTCGAATAGCGTTTATGGAAGTTGATCTGATGAGGTGGTATTCACGATTGGTCATTGTTTGGGATGGAGCAACAACTATTGAGTCACCTGTGTGTACTCCCATTGGGTCAAAGTTTTCCATGTTGCAAACAGTTAAGCAGTTATCGGAGTAGTCACGCATTACTTCATACTCGACTTCTTTCCAATGCCCAACATATTCTTCAATGAGAACTTGGCCTATGCGACTTTGAGCAATACCACGGGTCGCTATCTCTTTTAGTTCGGCAACGTTATGGGCTACACCTGCACCTTTTCCGCCTAAAGTGTAAGCCACACGCACAATAACGGGATAACCGATTTCCTCAGCCACTTCCAAAGCATGGCAGATGCTTGTCGCCGATTTGCTTTGTAATGGTGGAACGTTTGCTTTGAGCATCGCTTGGCGGAAACGTTCTCGATCTCCGGTGTCTTCTATGGCTTTAACGGGTGTACCTAAGACTTTGCAATTGTACTTTTGTAGGATACCTTTTTTCTCAAGTTCTAAACCGCAGTTTAGAGCTGTTTGTCCACCAAAGCCCAACAGTATTCCATCAGGACGTTCTTTCTCGATAACTCTTTCAACGTATTCAGCGGTGACTGGAAGAAGATACACTTTTCCTGATAACCGTGGATCAGTTTGGATAGTTGCTATGTTAGGGTTAATCAGTACAGTTTCAATGCCTTCTTCTTTGAGCGCTTTAAGACATTGGCTTCCAGAATAATCAAATTCTGCTGCTTCACCGATTTTTATGGCGCCGCTTCCAAGAACCATCACTTTCTTTATCCAATCAAACTTGGGCATTACTTAACCTCCAACGTCTTTGCAAATTTGTCAAAAAGCATCTCGGTGTCATATGGTCCCGGGGAGGCTTCAGGGTGCCACTGCACAGCGAAAACGGGTTTATTTTTATGTTTAACGCCTTCGGTGGTTTTGTCATTTGGGTTTATGAACCATAGTTCAAGAGGCGTTTTGTTTAATGATTCTAAATCTATTGCGTAACCATGATTTTGGGTTGTAATGTAGCAGCGATTATTGTTTATGTCAAGAGCAGGTTGATTTTGGGCTCGATGACCGAATTTTAATTTGTAAGTGTCGCCACCCATAGATAAAGCCAAAATTTGCGCACCAAGACAAATCCCCATGAGCGGAACTTTTTCAATTAATTCTTTTATGCACTGGATAGTTATGGTGCATTTTTTGGGGTCACCTGGACCATTGCTCAAAAATACACCATCTGGGTTGAACGCCATTACTTCGCTAGCCGATGTATCGTAAGGCACTCGGATAACGTTTATTCCTCGTTTGAGAAGGTTACGGATTATGCTGTATTTGACACCGCAGTCAATCAAAACCACGGTTTTTTTGCCATCTACACTATATTTGATAGTTTTTTTAACTGAAACTTCCTTAACTAAGTCCGTTAAGTTTGGGTCAACGATGTTTTTGCCGTTCTTTAAAACAGCATCTAAATCAGGTTCTTCACCTGCTTCAAACACCTGCAAAATCCCAAGCATGACGCCATGAGTTCGAAGTTTCTTTGTTAAACGTCTAGTGTCAATTCCATAAATCCCAGGAACACCTTCATCAAGCAGCCACTTATCAAGAGTTCTTGTAGACGCCCAATGAAAAGGTTCGTGACATAACTCATGGATAACTAAACCTTGGACTTGTATGTGATCGGATTCAAAATAGAGTGGCAAACCAAGGTTCAATTCGTTTGACGGAACACCATAGTTGCCTATAAGCGGGTAAGTTAACGTTAAAATTTGACCTTTATACGATGGATCAGTAAGCGCTTCGGGATAACCAACCATCTGCGTTGAAAAAACAACTTCGCCGCTGATTTTTCCTGTTGCTCCAAAACCGTTACCGATAAATGACGTTCCGTCTTCCAGAAGCAGAATCGCTTTTTTATTTTTGCTCGACGTACTATGTTGTGGGACCAAAGCCCTATTCTACCTGCATGTTTGAATTTTTAAGTTTTGTGTTTCCAATGCTGTCTGAAACAGCGAAGGTTCCTACGGTTGAGTTAAGTTTCTTTTCAGCAACAGCAAGGTTGTTTTTAAGTTTAGCGATGTTGTTTTTTGCATCTAACATGTTCTTCTTTGCTGTTGCGATAGATTTTTCAACCTCAACGGCTGAAGGACCGCCTTGCACCTTATAGGTTTCGACTAGTTTACGAGGATTAGTACATTCAGATATGTCCTGTTTTTTAATCGTTAATTTGACTCCCGCCACTTGCAAGGCTACTTTTTCAAGCATTTCAGGGGTTGCATCCAGCAAATTTTGATGTAAATCCACAAGGGCTTTGACAAGAGCACCTACGATCTTGTGAGATGTGCGGAAAGCAACATTGTATTTCCGTACAAGCATGTTAGCTAGCTCAGTTGCGCCGACGAAGCCTGCCACAGCCTTGGTTTCAACGTCTGATGAAACTTTCAAGTTAGGAATAAGAGCTGCAAATATGCGAAGAGATTGGGAGAGGTTATCTATCACAGCCCAAAGCTTGGGAGTTACTTCTTGGAAATCAAGATTATACGTTGAAGGCAGACTTTTTACAACAGCTGTTGAAGCAACAAAATCGCCTAAAGCATAGCTGGCATGTGCCCGAATTACTTCAAGTACTTCGGGGTTTTTCTTTTGCGGCATGATGCTGCTAGTTGAAGTAAATTCATCAGGTAACTCAACTGTGCCGAATTCTTGGGAACTCCAAATTATCAAATCTTCAGCTAAACGACTCAAATTCACCGCAAGCAAAGTCAATGCGGATTGGGTTTCAAGGATGAAGTCTCTGCTGCCGACTGCATCAAGTGAATTCTCCAACACGGAGTGGAAGCCTAAGAGTTCAGCAGTTCTTTTGCGGTTTATTGGAAAACTTGTCGTTGCCAACGCGCCTGCGCCCAATGGACATTGATCAACTCGTTCGTATGCGCCTTTCAACCGCCCGAGGTCACGATCTAAAGCTTGAACATGCGAAAGCAAATAATGTGCAAATGTTACGGGTTGCGCTGCTTGAAGGTGAGTGTACTCTAAAATCACGGTACCAACATGTTTGGCGGCTGTTTCCAGAAGGCTTTCCTGCATCTCAAGAACACTGAGCATCATGTCGATGAGTTCTTTTCTGAGTTGCATTCGGATGGCGGTTGCAACTTGGTCATTTCTGCTTTTTGCAATATGGAGATTTCCGCCTACTTCCGCTCCTGTTTCTGCGAGAACTTTTTCTTCTACTGCCATGTGAACATCTTCGGCAGCAGGATCTAATTTCGAGCTGGATAGTTTAGAGAGGGCTTCTAGGATTTTTGAGCCATCCTTCCGATGGATAATTTTTTGTTCCGTGAGCATTATAACATGGGCTTTGTTAATGTCAATGACAACATTAGCTAAGCGTTCATCATCTTTACGCGAAGACGTAAACTTTGCTACATCTTCACGCATAGAGGATAATCGTCCACCATGCAGTATCTTTGACATCTTTTTCCCGTCCAGTTTGTTCACGTTTTAGTTAGGCTTGCTTTTTCTTTCTACAGTTTTTTTGCTTTTCTTTTTGAGGACATTATACATTCGTGTTTGGAGTCCCCAGAGTTGAATAAATCCTTCAGAATAGGACTGGTTAAACGAAGTTTTAATGTTGTAGTTGGCTAGATTTTTGTCGTAGAGCGAATTAGGGGATGAGCGCCCGATAACCTGCATGCTGCCTTTGTAGAGTTTAAGTTTGACTTCTCCAGTCACGTTTTCTTGCGACTTGTTAATAAATGCATCAAGGTCATCTTTAAGCGGGTCAACCCATAACCCAGCATAAGCTAAAAATACCCATTCAGCATCAACCTGCTGCTTAAACAAAACTTGGTGCCGAGTCATAACCATCTTTTCAAGGTCTTTGTGAGCTTCCAAAATCACGGTAGCTGCTGGACACTCGTAAACTTCCCGTGATTTAATGCCTACTAACCGATCTTCTATGTGATCTATTCTGCCGACACCATTTTTACCGGCAATCTTATTCATTTCTTCAATAAGTTCCAGAGGCAACATGGCTTTGCCATTTACTGCAACAGGTACGCCAGCCTCAAACTGAAGGGTAACAATTTCTGGAGTGTTTGGCGCTTTTTCGCCAGAAACGGTCCATTCGTAAGCATCCTCGGGTGGCGCTTGACTTGCATCTTCAAGCAATCCACACTCAATTGCTCTTCCCCAAACGCTGGCATCAATGCTGTATTTTTTGGCTGCATTGGAGACGGGGATGCCTTTGGCTTTTGCATAGGCGATTTCTTCTTCTCTTGTCATCTCCCATTCTCGTACTGGAGCAAGGATTTTTCTGTCAGGTGCTAAGGAGCCGAGTGTAATGTCAAAGCGTACTTGGTCGTTGCCTCTTCCAGTGCAACCGTGTGCTAGAGCCGTGGCGCCTTCTTTTTCAGCGATTTCAACCATTTTGGCAGCGATTAATGGTCGCGAGAGGCTTGTGCTTATGGGATATTTTCCTTCGTAAAGAGCGTTGGCTTTTATCGCGGGAAAAATGTAGTCTTTTGCAAACTCGTCTTTTGCATCGATTGAAAAATGTTTGAGAACGCCGAGTTTTTTTGCTTTTTCCTCGGCTGCTTTAAGATCTTCCCCTTGGCCGACGTCAACGGTGACTGTTATTACTTGAGCATCGTATTTTTCTTGAAGGTACTTGATTAATACGGATGTGTCTAATCCGCCGGAGTATGCTAATACGATTTTTTCTGTTATTTTTGCTCCCTCATTTTTCAGGTTAAATTGTTCCCGTTACTTTTAGCGCTGTATTTTTAAAGGTTTTGACTTTTTTGTTACTTAATAAAATTTAAATGTACCATTTGATACATTGAGTCCCAATATGACTATAGCTCAAACAGTGAGAGATCACCTTAGAAACAAACCATACCTACTGGAAGCGCTAGAAAAAGGCATAGTAAATCTAAGTGAGCTTTCACGTCAAATACAAAAAGAAATAAAAATCAATGATACCAGCGCCATAAAAGCTGCATTGCGACGTTATTCAGAGGAACTACAAAAACACAAACAAAACCGAGAAGAAAAAGTACTCCTACTCCTAAAACGCAGCAGCATAGCCGTTTATGACCGAAAAGCAGTAATCATAACAGCAAAAGAAATTGCTGTCAAAACGGGTATGGAAGTAGATTTAGTCGGTAAATTCGTTTACCTGCTCGACAGAAGCGAATTGCCTGAACGCATAAACGCTTTAATTAAACATGATAATTGCACAATGATTGTAGTTCATTCACCCGAGGAATTGGAAGCAACGCCCGGAGTCGTCGCATTCTTAGCAACTTTGTTGGCAGAGCAAAATGTGAACATAATTGAATTTATTTCGTGTTGGACTGAAACAATCATTGTTGTTGAAAAAAAAGACAGCCTCAAAACTTACGAAACATTAACCAACATGGTAGGTTAAGAAGAACGAGAGCTAACAACAAAATTAATAATGTTAAACCAATAATTCAGCTACAACTTCCCAATTACAAAGTCAATTTAATGGAGATTAAAACATGCCACATCAAGAATGCATAAACTGTAAATCACAATACGATATAGACGAGATTCTATATTTCTGCAAGAAATGCGGAGACATCCTTGAAATAAAATTTGATTTCAAAGAACTATCTCAAACTCTTTCAGAAAGCAACTGGAAAACAAAGCCCCTATCTGTCTGGCGATACCGAGACTTCATGCCTATCCACGAAGCCGCAAATATAGTCACACTAAATGAAGGCGGCACTGGACTACACCGTTCTCCACGTTTAGCAGAAGAAGTAGGGCTAAAGGAATTATACGTTAAAAATGAAGGCGAAAACCCAACAGGCAGCTTCAAAGACCGAGGCATGACCGTTGGCGTAACAAAAGCCGTTGAACTAGGAGCACGACATGTTATTTGTGCTTCAACTGGCAACACCAGCGCAAGTTTAGCTGCTTACGCTGCAAGAGCAGGAATAAAATGCACTGTCCTTATTCCCTCTGGAAAAATTGCTTATGGAAAACTGGCTCAAGCTATGATTCATGGCGCCAAAGTTTTACAGGTTCGAGGAAACTTTGACCAAGCCTTAGAATTTGTGTTTAAACTTGCCGAGAAACACAAGAGCATTTACCTTCTTAACTCAATTAACCCATTCCGGATTGAAGGACAAAAATCTTTAGGTTATGAAATCTGCGAACAACTGGACAACAAAGCACCAGACAGAATCATTATACCTGTTGGCAACGCGGGAAACATAAGCGCAGTTTGGAAAGGTTTAACCGAATTCCATCAACTCGGCTTCATAAAAACACTGCCCAAAATGACGGGAATACAAGCAGTCGGCTCAGCACCTATCGCGCAAGCAATCAAAACGGGCAGCGACAAAATAATAACAGTTGAAAACCCCGAAACAATAGCTACTGCAATCCGAATTGGCGCTCCAGTAAGTTGGAAAAAAGCCATAAATGCAATTCATGAATCGCATGGAACCGCCGAAACCGTAACTGACGAGGAAATTTTGGATGCTCAGAAAATTCTTGCTCGGATTGAAGGCATTTTTGTGGAACCTGCAAGCGCCTCATCTATTGCAGGACTAAAGAAGCTGGTTAAAAACGGAATCATTGATAAAGATGAACGTGTCGTCTGCATAACTACAGGACACGGTCTAAAAGATCCTGACACTGCAATTAAACAAAGTGAAAAACCCATTGAAGTTGATGCTGAAATGTCTGCTATTGAGCAGGCTTTGGGTTTACAAACCCGAAAAGTAATTTTGGCAAGGTGAATATGGAATGAGAATTATTTTAGTTGGCTATGGGGTAGTAGGAAAAGGTGTAACTACAATTCTTGCTGAAAGGTATAAAGATAAAGTCAATGATTACGGGTTTAACCCAAAAATCGTTGCCATCGCCGACATAGATGGTGCGGTTATCAACCCAAAAGGACTAAGCCCTGAAAAGCTGGAAGAAATTAAGAAACGAGGCTATCCAATATCAGCAGACCCAGACTTCGGACATCCAGGTATGAAAGCGTTAGACGTCATTGCTTCAGTTGAAGCTGAAGTAGTTGTTGAAGTGACGCCTGTCAACATCAAAAATGGGGAACCTGCCTTATCACACATCATTACAGCGTTTAAAACGGGCAAACATGTCGTCACAACAAACAAAGGACCCTTAGCCTTAGCTATGCCAGCCCTCACAGAACTCGCTGAGTATAACAACGTTTACCTGCGATTTAGCGGAACAGTTGGAGGTGGAACGCCTATGCTGGAATTTGCCAAACGATGCCTTGCTGGCGATAAAATCCTTGCAATTCGAGGCATCCTAAACGGCACAACCAACTATATCTTAACTGAAATGCCACAAACCCGGGTATCCTTCCAAGAAGCTCTAACTAACGCTCAGAAACTTGGCTACGCCGAAAGAGAACCATCAATGGATATTGACGGATTCGACACGGCTTGCAAAGTAGTCATTCTAGCAAACTGGATAATGAACAAAAAAATAACCTTAAAGGACGTAGATAGAACAGGCATTCGCGATATATCTTTAGAAGCGCTTGATGAAGCATCAAAAAGAGGCAACACAATCAAACTCATCGGCTCAATAGACGGGGACAAAGCATCTGTTAAGCCAACAGAAATATCCAAAGACAACCCGTTATGCGTTAGCGGAGTCCTAAATGCAATAACCTTCTCCACTGAATACGCCGCAGAACAAACCCTCATCGGCAGAGGAGCAGGAGGAATAGAAACAGCCAGTGCAGTTTTAAGAGACCTCCTAGACATAAGACATAAGTTAGCTGATCGAATGCTAAATGATAACTCGGAGTCCTAAAAATGAAAATCATAATGAAATTCGGCGGTACAAGCGTTGCAACAGGCGAAAACATAAGGCATGTAGTTGATTTAGTTGCTAAAAACGCTAAAAAAGACAGAGTTACAGTTGTTGTCTCGGCTTTAGCGGGCGTAACTAACAGCCTAATTGAAGTTGCTGAACAGGCTAAAAAAAGCGATGAAAAACACATACAAGCTTTTACCAAAGAGCTACTGAACAAGCATGTTGAAGCGATTTCAACTGCGATTAAAAGCAAAGAGGTTCAAAAAGAAGTTACTCAAATCACCCAAAAAACCTTAGCCGAATTGGAGAAGGTTTTAACCGGAATCTGCTATGTCGGCGAAGTGACACCTAAATCTAGAGATTATGTAGTTTCGTTTGGTGAGCGACTATCTGCCCCTATTGTTTGGGGCACCATAAAAGACCAAGGGCTTGAAACCCAATGGTTCACGGGCAAAGAAGCAGGCATAGTCACCGATTCTAACTTTGGTGAAGCTGACCCGCTAATGAATTACACTGCCCATCTTATCCGAGAACGGCTGGTACCGCTGCTGGAAAAAGGCGTCATCCCAGTTGTTACAGGTTACATCGCGGCTAACCAAGATGGCGTAGTAACGACAGTTGGTAGAGGCGGCTCCGACTACACCGCAACCATCTTAGGTGTAGCATTAGAAGCTAACGAAGTTTGGATATGGACCGATGTTGACGGCATAATGACTACAGACCCCAAAATAGTTCCAACAGCAAAAATGCTTCCACAACTAAGCTACCAAGAGGCGGCAGAAATGGCGATTTTTGGAGCCAAAGCCATGCACCCACGCGCATTGGAACCGGTAATTAAAGAAAGCATTCCCGTAAGGATAAGGAGCGTTTTTCATCCCGAAAATGCAGGCACCTTGATAACTAAAGCACCTGACGCTACAGCAAAAGAAGCTGTGAAAGCAGTAGCTATGATTAAAGATGTTGCAATGCTAAATGTGAGTGGAGCAGGCATGGTCGGCGCACCCGGAAGCTACGCTAAAGTATTTGAGGTACTTGGCAAAAACAACATCAACGTCATGATGATTTCGACTGCAGCTTCAGAAGCCAACATATCGATGATTATCAAACGCGGTCTTTTAGGAAGGGCAATTAGCAACTTGGAGATTGCGCTATTGGACAAAGGCGGCTTAGTCAGCGAAGTTTCAGCCGAAGATGACGTTGCAGTTATCGCTGTTATGGGCGCCAACATGAAGGGGACATTGGGTGTAGCCTCAAGAATATTCTCAACTGTCGCAAAGAAAGGCATAAACATCCGAATGATAGCGCAAGGCAGCTCAGAACTAAACATCTCGTTTGTCGTTAAAGAGAAAGATGGAGCAGCTGTCGTCAAAGCGATTCATGAAGAATTCAACTTAGACAAAATTTAAGTTATTTTCTCCAATTTCTAATCTAATTTATTTTTCGAAAGACAGGAGGTATCAATAATTATTTTGCCGGTATTGACCCCAATATTTTCGTCTTGACCGCCAAAGCAACATTCGAGCAGCAAATACTGCTAACATCACAACTAAGATTATGATTATGAATTCTCCAGGATAATAGTTCGCTCCACCATAAATGAAGAAGAAGTATAGTAAAGCTACAACGATTATTCCAATTGGCAACATTAAGAAGATTCCAGCGTAGCGCAACCAACTCTGAGGACCTTGCCTACCGCCGCCATAACCACCAAACGCTGAATTGGCACGCCGCTCTTGAATTTGTTTTAGACGTTCTTCATTTAGGTAATATTTGCCGTTTACTTCAACAAAAATTCCTGTTTGACCAAGCCTCCGATGCATAGCCTGTTCGAAACGGGGCGGCAAACCCAATTCTTGAATCGTCATTGCTTTTTCAGGGCTTGTAGCTCCTTTTTGACGGAACTTTTCTACAATCTCAGCAATACGTTGGCGTATCTCTTCGGGATTTCTAAACATGTGTTTTCCTCATTTATTATTCATTTTTTTCTTCTGAGGCGTCTAGGCCTTGCATTATCTTTTCTGCTAGTTCTTTCATAGCATCAGCTTTAACCATGGTGATACCTCGTCGGTTTTTTCCTGACATAACGAGCAGGAGGTCGCCTGGTTTAATGTCGAGTTCTTTACGGGCATCAGCCGGGATTACTACTTGTCCTCTGTCACCAACTTTCACAGTTCCATAAAGTTGTATGTTATGTTTTCTCTCCATGTCAAAATCACACTTTTCAGATATTTCATATTAATATGAAATCAAGATTTAAATAATTATCCAAATTGCCCGTTAATTTGCCTTGAAACATTGCAGCCAATCCTCAAGAAATTCAAAGCTTTTCGCATAGAAAAGATGGCTCTTACAATGACAATCAGAACATCCAAAACCTCTAATCGGCAAAGCACCAATAGCTTGAATCAAACTATCAACAGTGCGCTCATCCTCCTTCTGTCTGGCTGCGCAATAAACAGAAGTTACTTTCGCCGATTCATTATTTAGCAGGTAGTCGATATGCCAAAACAAGCGTTTCTCTTTTCTTTGATGCCGCTTCATTCTGAGCTACAAATTGTTTTGAGCTGAACCAACATAAGCATACAATCCTTGTTGAAAAGGTAACTCACCTAAAGCTCCAATAAAGCAACTGATATCATGATTTACATCTATAATCAAAACGTAGATTCCTTTCAAATATTTACCCTCATGACAAGATATTCTTCCATGTAGTTTTCCATAACTACCAAAGTTAGAGCCAGTGTCAAATGGGTTCCGAACAGATTCTTAAACTTAGCCCTCATACATTAGCACAGATTTCAAAAGTCAACCAGGATGGTTTTTTGGGATTGTGACTTTCAATTTGTGTTTTTCTCGGAGTATTATTATTGAATAGAAAGGGCGGAAGAGCAGGGGCCAAAGCTGATTTTGAAAAAAATCGTTAGAATTATTACTGTAGGAGCTGGTTTCTCAAATACTCTTTTCTCAACTCACTCTCCAATACTGATTTTTCTTAGTGGATTGAATTTGCAGGTTGACAGAGTCTATATGCTAATTTCAATTGTGCTTGTTACAAATGTTATTGCGTTTGTAATAGCGTATTCACTGAGAAAAAGTACAAACAACCTGCAAATGCAATTAAGAAATGTTGCACACATCTCAATGTTGACGCCTTGCTGGCTAATGAGTAGCTAGTCCTAGTTGTTCAAGCATGGTGTGAATTTGGTTTGTTGCTGGAAGGCACATTTGGTCACTGCAAACATATGCCGTTGCTTTTCCGTCGATTTGTTGGTATCCAAAACCCGCCTTGTCTGGACTCTTAAGCAACACAATAGTTGCTGGTAGGTAATGTTTTCTAAGTGAATCAACCATTTCCACTGTTTCTTTTTGCGTTCGGTCGCCTACTATGGTAACTCTGTAAAATGGACCGACAAGAAAATCAAAAGCAGACAGAAAGAAAGTGTATGCTTCAGGTGCACCTTCAAGTTCTTGCCCAAATGTTTTAGTCATTTGGTTTGCCATTCTTTCGTAGCTGACTTCGTTGGTTAAACGACTAAACCTGAGGAGATCATAAAATGCCACCGAGTTACCTGATGGAGCTGCACCATCATAGAGCTGTTTAAGTTTGGGCAGTCCCGCATTACTGGTCTGGGTTTGGTAAAATCCGCCGTTTTTGTCATCCCAAAACCTTGCTATCATATTCTTGATTAAAGCTGAGGCTGCTTGCAAATATTTGTCGTCAAAGGTTGCCTCGTAAAGCTCAATTAGCCCCCATATCAAGAAAGAGTAGTCATCTAAGAAACCGGTTATTGCTACTTCGCCTTTTGCGTAACGGTGATAAAGAACTTCCTCTTTTGCCATTTTGTTTAGGAGGAAATCTGCGGTTTTCGAAGCGGCTTCGATATATTTTGGTTCCCTCAGAATATTGGCGGCTTTAGCTAATGCAGCAACCATTAAGCCATTCCAATCGGTCAAAACTTTGTCATCTATCGAGGGAGGAATACGTTTTTTTCTTTGTTCAAAAAGAGTATGTTGTATTTGGCCCATTCTCATTATGAGTTCATCCATTGTTAAGCCTTTGTACGATGCAAGCTCATCAAGCGGCTCAGCGATATGGAGAATGTTTTTGCCTTCACTACTGGGAAAGTTACCGTTCTCCTTTAACCCGTAGAGGTGCACCGCTAAATCCGCATCTGCCGATGATAACAAATCGAGCACTTCTTGTAGAGTCCAAAGATAATATTTGCCTTCTTCACCTTCAGAGTCAGCATCTTGAGCTGAATAGAAACCACCTTCAGGGGCAGACAAATCTCTAATGCAGTAATCCAAAGTTTCCTTTGCTGTTATCATGAATTTCGCAGCGCCTGTAACTTGATAGGCTTCAACATACGCTAATGTCAGCAACGCTTGGTCGTAGAGCATTTTCTCAAAATGAGGCACCAGCCACTGAAGATCTGTGCTATATCGGTGAAAGCCCAAACCGACTTGATCAAATATTCCACCTAGTCGCATTTGCCTCAGTGTTTGTTTAGCCATTTCTAACGCTTTGTTTTCGCCTGTTCTTGCGTAATAACGCATTAGAAATAGCAGTTTGTGAGGTGTTGGAAATTTCGGTGCTGTTCCAAAGCCTCCATTATCTGGATCATAATCGAGCGTTAAACGGTTAAATGTGTCTTTTAGAACTTCTTTACCTAACTCTTCTTGGGGAGTTCTTTTTTCTAAGTATTCAATTCGGCTTTTTATGTCAGCGCCCACTACTTCAAGTTGTGCACGTTGTATTTTCCAAATTTTCATAATTTGTGGAACAAGAGCTAACATGCCAACTAATCCCGATCTGCTATACTTGGGGATGTAGCTGGCTGCGAAAAATGGGTTAAGTTTAGGTGTAAGTAGTATGTTGAGTGGCCAGCCGCAGTTTCTCCCCATGGCTTGGCAAACGGCCATGTAAGATGCATCCAAGTCGGGTCTTTCTTCTCTGTCAACTTTGATGCAGACAAAAGCTTGGTTTAGGAGGTCGGCAACCTGTGGGTCGCTGAAGCATTCTTCTTCCATGACGTGGCACCAGTGGCAAGTAGAGTAGCCGATGCTTAGGAAAAGGGGTTTGTCTTCGGCTTTTGCTTTATCTAGGGCTTCTTGGCTCCATGGATACCAGTCTACTGGGTTGTAGGCGTGTTGGAGTAGATAGGGGCTTTTTTCTTTAATTAGCCTATTAGGTTTGGCTTCTTGGTTTGTTGGCAAAAATTAGACCTCTGTTAAATTATTAATTGCGAGTTTTATTAATGTGTTTGAAAGAACAAAATGCAAGATCAGATAAATTTTGTTCTTGACCTTTCCCGACCTTTTCTAACCTTTTTGGACCGTTTTAAACCTTTTTAGACCTTTCCTAACTTTTTTAAACCGCAACCTGCAAACACTACGAGCCCTAAAATAAAAAAGCAACTTGAAATAAAATGAACAAAATATCGTGGTTACATATATGTATAAGCAGCATATTCTATGGTTCTTTGTCAAGCTAATCGATTGACACTTTTACAATGTCGCTGCCTTATTTATGTGCTAAGGCTTTATTGCTGCTTTGTGTCTGTTGCTCGGTTAGTTTTTTCGCCTGTAGCTGATAGGAACCATCCAATTATCAATGTGAAAACTACAAAGGGCAATATGATGATTGATCTTAGTGAAGTTATCTTGTTTCGTTTTATCACTTTACTCCCCACCAAGCTGGATTATGTTTCTAATTTTAAAATAAGGTTTGTTGCGAAGCGCATTTGACTTGTTTGTCAATTCTGTTAATTTTCATCAAAATATGAAATTTATGCTTATGCTGTCCACTTTGAATCTTCACCTCCACGTATAACTTTTGAAAATTTAGCAACCGCTTTCGGTTCAAGTCTATTTCTAGTACAAGCCATTGAATTAAATGCGGGTGTTTCGATATTTTGGTGATTGAATTGAGTTAAGTGGATAACTATATAAGTACATAAGGCCATAGTACCTTATGTTGATAAGCTAATAAGTGAATTAAAATGAATAAAAAAATCATTTCTCAAATAAAAACCGAAGATTGGCAGTTCACTTATTGGAAACATGCTTGACACCGAACCATGCATAATATCTAGCGATAAATGGTGATTATGTTGGGTCGGATTAGCATAGATCTTCTAGATGAGTTGGAAAAGCAACTCAGAATTAAAACAGTCGAAAGGTTCGGCGGAAAAAAAGGCGACCTATCAAAAGCTGTCGAAGAAGCAATAAAAACGTGGCTCACCAAGAAAGAATAATCAAAGAAATTTCTTTTTCCACGCATAAAATAAAACGGCCACAATAACTTCAATCAGGACTTTTTTCATTCCAAAAAATCTCAGCTCTAAACCGAGAAAATCGTGTTCTCAAAAATTCTAATAATTATTTGAGGTAAAAAAATGATAGAAAAACAAAAAGTAACAGTAAAAGAAATGTCAAAAGCTGTAGTTGAAGCAAAATCTGTAAAATATGTTCCTGCTAAACACATTCATGCTGCTCATATTCAGCTGACCTTTGAATTTGAACGTGGAGAACTCCTCTCAAACTTAACGTTACTTGAGGATCACGCCCAGGAGTTTCAATGCCCATACTGTATGGAGAAACATTTGAGCAAGGTAATTGGTTACGCCGAGGAAATCGCAGAAGGGCGCGAAGGCGACGAAAAAATCATGGAAGCTCTCGCAGACGAAATGAGGACAGCTCGAAGTGAAATAGTAAAGTTCAAAGGCAAAGAAACTCCAGACAGCAAATATCAACCATACGTGGAAACGTTCCGCAAGTGGCGCCGCAAACTTCAAGGCGTAGCAGAACACAGCCATGAATCCGCCAACATTCCAGTTGGAAATAAACACGAATCTGTCGTGGCAGCCAATAAATAAAAAAAAGACCAGCCTTGAGCCAAAAAACTCGTAGCCAACAATTGATTACCAAATTCTTAGTTTAATAATAAATTGAATAGAGGTGAAAAAAAAATGACCGAAATACAAAAAAAGACCACGGTGAAGGCGATCGCAAAAGCAGACAACCCAGTAAAAACTGTTCTTGCCAAACATGTTCCGGCTAAACGCATTCCTGCCAAACAAGTTCCGGCAATTCATGTTCTAACGACATTCGACGATTTAATGAAAGATTTCCGACAAAACTTCATTGAGAACATAGCTTTTCCATTTGAATGGATAACTGTTGATCAAGTTGTTCCGGTTCGTGAAGCAACTGTAGATTTAGTTGATGAAGGCAACAAGTTTGTAGTTCATGCCGAAATGCCTGGAGTAGCTAAAGACAAGATTGACGTAGCTCTAACAAAGGATGGGATTGAAATCTCAGCAGAAACAGATGTTGAAACAGAAGATACGGAGAAGAACTTTGTGATCAGAGAACGAGTTTACTCGCATATCTACAAGGAACTGGATTTCCCAGAAGAAGTAATACCTGAGCAAGCTGAATCCACTTTTAAAGACGGCCTACTGAAAGTATCAGTACCAAAGAAGACAATTGCGCCCGCAGCTAAAAAACACAAAGTCACAGTGAAATAGTTGCCACTGTAGCATTTTTATGCTAACTCACTATTTCCTACAGTTTTTTAAAATCATGCATTTCTGACTAAGCGAAAAACAGGCAGATGCAAGATAAGAGAGCTCCTTCATTAACCAGCAGTTATTACTAAATTTTATAGTTCATTTAAGTACTTGTGGAAACTATAATACGATTCAGAAGTTTGTAATTCTTATATAGGTGAATATTTTGAGAATCGGATTTTTTGTCTATGAGTATCCACCAGCAATTGTTGGTGGCTTAGGTACGTATTCTGAAAATATAACGCAGCAGTACATCGACATGGGACATGATGTTTCAGTCTTCACACTAAATGGCGGCAACCTAAAAACTAGAGAAATCATAAAAGGCGTAGAAGTTCATCGACCCTTAATTGCAGATGCGAGCAACGTTTTTCCATTTTTCGTGGTTGACGATTTAAAGAAATGGGGAACCAACATAAAATTCTTCAACGACATTTTTATTTACAATATTCTCAGCGCAACTAAATTCATTAACAGCTTGATAAGAAAAGAGATGTACAATTTCGACGTTGTATGCGTACACGATTGGCTAAGCAGTATTTCTGGACTTGTGATAAAGAATGAAACTAAAATTCCAGTGGTTTTTCATGTTCACAGTACTGAATGGGGAAGAAGCCAAGGTGGAGGATCGGAAGTAGTGTCACATTTGGAGTATGCCATGGCTCAAAACTCAGATAGAGTAATCACCGTTAGTTACGCAATGCAGCAAGATCTAATAAGGCACGGTTGGACTCCATCAAAAATAAGTGCAGTTTGGAACGGCGTAGATCCGGAACGTTACGATATGGCAAAATGCGATCCCAAAGACATAACTGCGATTCGCGAGAAATATGGGGTTCCCAAAGACTGGAACATGCTTCTGTTTGTTGGAAGACTTTCCTGGGTGAAAGGCGCTAAAAACATCTTGTTGGCAATGCCATCTGTTTTGAAGGAAAATCCTAACACTAAACTCGTAATTTTGGGAACGGGAGAAGAACAAAACGTTATAGTGGAATCAGCTGAGCGATTAAACATTAAGGACAACGTAGCGGTCCGCTTTGATTTTGTTCCAGAATCCGAGAGAATCATGCATTATGCTGCTTCCGACGTATGCATTTTTCCATCATCCTATGAACCATTCGGCATAGTCTGCCTAGAAGCAATGTCTATGGAAAAACCAGTAGTCGTAGGCGCACGCGGAGTAGTAGGTTTCAAAGAACAAGTACTAAGCTCAGGCCCCGACCAGAACGGGGTACATGTTAACGGCGAAGATCCTCTCGACATAGCATGGGGAATAAACATGACCCTGAAAAACCCCGAAAAAGCCAGAAACTGGGGTGAAAACGGACGCAAAAGAGTAATAGAGTACTTTACATGGCGAAAAGTTGCTGAAGAAACAATAAAAATCTACGAATCACTAATCTAAAACGACTAAAGACTACACCAAAAATATCAAGCGTTCTCTATAGACTAATAAGAATGTTTTACCTTAGAAATATATCAATTCACAAGGTATGATTCTATGCCAGTAACAATCGGTTTACTATTTAGACAAATTGTCAAAGACTTGAAAACCAAAGACACCAACCCAGATAGCTGCCTAAATAATACAAAAAGCGACTTCTACAATCCAAATTACGACATCAACAACCCGAACAGCACAATCAACAATCAGTACAGTTGCATTAATGATGCATCAAATAATGAAAAGAACAAGGAACTGCGAAGAAATGCCCTCAAAGAGCTTATCACAATGTATCTGTCCGACTATCTGTCTGAGGAACAAGCAGAGAAACTTGTAGAGGAGTATATCCCCTGACGTTCTTAACTCATTTAAGCAGAATAGGGTCCTTTGATGAGTGGTCTTGAAAACCGATTATTCAGTCTGCTGCGAAGCGATTCATACCTCACACCGTTTTCTGATCAGATCAGGCACCGATTGGAAAACATCGAACAAACGGAGCAACGCCTCACAGAGGGTAAAAAAAACCTTTCAGATTTTGCCTCCGGCCACGAATACTTCGGCCTGCATTTCCGAAAAGGCAAATGGGTATTTCGTGAATGGGCGCCAAACGCTACATCGATCTGCCTGATAGGAGACATGAGTAGCTGGCAAGAGAGCAGAGAATTTGAGCTCAAAAAAATCAACGACTATGGCGTGTGGGAAATTCACCTGACCGCCGACAAACTGAAGCATGGCGACCTATATCGACTCCATATCCATTGGCCAGATGGCGAAGGCGACCGCATTCCAGCATACGCTCGACGGGTAGTGCAAGATCCAAAAACATTGATTTTCAACGCCGAAGTATGGAAACCGTCACAGCCATATTTTTGGAAAGAACACAATTTCAAGCGACCTAAAGAACCCCCGATTATTTACGAAGCCCATATCGGTATGTCACAGGAAGAAGAAAAAATTGGAACCTTCCAAGAATTCACTCGCAACATACTTCCACGAATAATCAACGCCGGTTACAACACGTTACAACTAATGGCTATTCAAGAACATCCCTACTACGGATCATTTGGGTACCAAGTATCAAGCTTTTTTGCCCCTTCATCACGATACGGAACACCCGAAGATTTGAAACACCTAATTGACACTGCTCACGCCAAAGGACTCAGCGTATTCATGGATCTAATCCATTCTCACTCCGTATCAAACGAAGTGGAGGGATTGAGTCGCTTTGACGGGACAATGTTTCAGTATTTTCATAGCGGTCCACGCGGAATACACTCGGCATGGGATTCACGTGTTTTTGATTACAGCAAACCTCAGGTTCTTCATTTTTTACTTTCCAATTGCCGATATTGGCTAGACGAATTCCACTTTGACGGCTTTCGGTTTGATGGCGTTACGAGTATGATTTACCTCGAACACGGTCTTAAGAGAGTATTCACTTCATACCACGATTACTTTGACGGCAGCTTGGATGAGGATGCCCTTACCTATTTGGCCCTAGCAAACAGGGTCATTCACCATGTACGCCCTGACTCCATCACAATAGCTGAAGACGTCAGCGGTATGCCAGGTTTAGCTGTTTCCCAGTCTATGGGCGGTTTCGGTTTTGATTATCGCTTCGCAATGGGAGTGCCTGACTACTGGATCCAACTGATAAACGATTACAAAGATGAAGACTGGCCCATCGGCCATCTTTGGTTTGAGCTCACCAACCGCAGAAAAGATGAGAAAACCATTAGTTACGCAGAATCTCACGACCAAGCATTAGTTGGAGATCAAACACTTATTTTCCGACTAATCGGCCAAGACATGTACCATCACATGGCGCTCGATGATGACAACGCTAAGGTCGCCAGGGGAATCGCAATGCACAAAATGATCCGGCTAATAACCCTGGGTACGGCTAGCAACGGTTACCTGAACTTTATGGGCAACGAATTCGGCCACCCAGATTGGATAGATTTTCCCCGCGAAGGAAACAACTGGTCATTCAAACATGCACGACGCCAATGGCATCTTGCAGACGACGCCAACCTAAAATATCATTTACTATCTCTATTTGACCGCGACATGATTGAACTAGCCAAGACAAATCATCTACTTGAAACAAATAGTCCGCAACTTCTGCATGAGGATTCCACAAACAAAATAATCATTTTCAAGAGGACAAATCTAATTTTTGCCTTCAATTTTAATCCCCATCAATCATTTACTGATTACCGCTTTGAAGCCCCACCTGGAAAATACAAAATGATACTAGATAGTGACGACCCAAAGTACGGCGGATACGGTAGGTTGGACCCCCAGCAAGCACACTTTACTATCTTTGATAAAACTGAAGTAAAAAGTCAAAATATGCTCAGCCTCTATATGCCAGCACGCTCCGCTTTTACTCTTAAGCAAAATTAAAGTACTCTCATATCCTGAATTTTTTCAGGATCAAAGGCAGTATTTGGACTTTTTTGATTCACATGCAAACGAATCATCCTCCAAATAGAAAAAGCGATCTTAACAAACTGAAAATATTTTGGGTGAAAATGCTTCTGAAGTAATATGTTAGTTATGTGGTTATAATTTGGGTAAGATTTGTGTGCAAATCTGGAATATCGATTAATATTCTCTCGCTTTGGATAAAGTTGAAACGTTAAAACAAAATTGGGAGGATTAGAGTGTGAAGCAAGTTCAGGTGTATGTTTTGGACTTGACCAAAATAGGTGGGAGAGGCGATTTCTTATGTCCGAGGTGTGGAAATGTGATTTCTCCTGATGACTGTTCCGAGAAGGCTTATTCTATTTTGGTGGCAAAGGTTAGTAAACAAGGTTTGGAGCACGTTATGATTCGTTGCAACAAATGCGGTAGCGAGCTTCATTTGACTGGTTTTTCTTTGTTACAAGAACTAGGCGCGAGCTTTTACCCTTTTAAAGGAGACAGGAAATAATGCAACTATCTCTGCAGAAAAACCGAGACAAAAAACCCAAAAAATCTAGCTGGGAATGCCCTGAAAAAAAGAATGCGTCTCCAGGATCTTATGTCGACCACGTCTAAAAAAACTCGAATAGATAACGGAACTTCACCTCTGATGGAGAAAAACAGGAAAATAGTTAAATATTCATTTCATAAAAGTTAAATTTGATATTAGATGGACTTTTTGAATCAAACTGTAAACTTCAAATGTTTTGACGGCGCCGATATGACAACTTATATTGCCACGCCTAAATCTGAAGGCCCACGCCCCGCAATTATTATTGTTCATGAGGCTTGGGGTCTCAACGAGCAGATCAAAGGTGTAGCGAACCGATTTGCTCAGCATGGCTTCGTTGGCGTAGCTCCTCATCTTTTCAGCCGAGACAAAGATCTAACAGAGCAAGCTATCGAGAAAGCAATGATGCGAATGTGGCAAATCCCCCCAGAAAAACGCGGCGACCCAGCCACCGTGCAGGCCTTGATGGCGAGTCTACCGGAAGACGAACGAAAAATAATGAATTTTTTCTTTACAGGTCGAGAAAACGCCGAAAAAGCAATGGTACAGGATCTTCTCCGCTGCATAAACTATGTCAAAACCTTGGAGGCTATAGATGGAAAAAGGCTTGGCTTGGCATAACAGGCTTCTGCTTGGGCGGTGGATTAACCTACCAACTTGCAACCGAATATCCATTCAATGCCGCAGTACCTTTTTATGGAGCAAATCCAAAGCCACTTGAAGCAGTCGCCAAAATCAAATGTCCAGTTTTTGGAATTTATGCAGGTGAAGATCTAAGAATAACCAGCGGAGTTCCAGCGTTGGTTGAAAGCATGATTGCACAAAAGAAAACTTTTCAAATGAAAATCTACCAAGGCACTCAACATGCTTTCTTCAATGAAACAAGACCTTCATACAACAAGGAAGCTGCGGAAGATGCGTGGACAATGACTTTAGCTTTCTTAAACAAATACCTCAAGGCAGACAAATGAGCAAAACTGGAAAAGAAAAAGATTCAAGTCTGCTCTGGGACTGCTTCACAAACTGGTCACAAACCCTAGAAAAAACTACAGAGCAGAAAGTTTCAGCAAAAAAGCCACAAAAACAGTAACCGAAAAATTTCTAAAGAAATCATTCAGACAAAACTGAAACCAAGCAAAAAGCCACAAAAAACTAAAAGACCTCATTCAATGCAAAGAAGGCGTACTGCCAAAATCGTTATCAGTGAAACTATTCAAACAATTTGCAAACAAATAGGAAAAAATGAAGGAGAAATCTGCAATGCAAATCTTACCGAAAGCGGCTCTAAAGCCAAAGCTTAACATCACAAATCGCCAAACAAGCAGCAATTTTGTCAGACAATCCCCCTTTTGACTAATAGAGGAAACTAAGAGAAGATAGATTTAAGAAAAATCTTGCTTTGTCTCGATTTCCTGCAATTTTGCCAGGGATGGGAATTGAACACTGGATATTTCGCGGGCAGATTTAGTCAAATGACACAGAGGAATTTTTTTTTGAATATTTGCTTTTTGTTTTCCTTAGAAGGGGTGATGAGTTAAACATAAAAGTGGCAGATGTTTTGGAGTTACTGGCAGGATGAGTGAGTTGACAATCATTCAAGGAAGCGAATGGGAACCTGAACCTAGAGTGGAACAGGCGCCTAGAACAGAGCCAGAAGCCCGAACTGAACCAGAGCCCAAGACAGAAATAGCGGCGAGAACGGAACCAGATAACAGTTGCATCCAGTCAATTAAGTGTCCCCTTTGCGGTTATATTTGGCATATTTCTAAAGGAACTGAGAAACAAAGCGTCAGATGCACAAAATGCGGAAACGTCTTCGAAGTAGAGTAGAATTAGCTGTGAGCTATAATATTAGTAACCGAAATTTTTTAATAAACTTGTAAATTCAAAAAATTAAAATTTAATGAAGTTAACTCTTCCGGAAATCCGGATGAATACCTTTTCGAGCGCAAAATTTTTAATACTTCTTACACATAAAAGAATAAATGGGTTTTTTTAAGTATGCAAACCAAAGCTCTTTCTTTTTTCCTTACTGAAAGCATGTCGTTGAAATCCGCAAAAGTTTTTACTAATGAGGCGAAATAATGAAACGAAGGACGCCAAAAACTCTGTAATAATGGTCGATGTGAAGAACTGGCAGCTGGTATTTATCAATAAATAAAAAATACTTAACTTCGTAAGCAGTTTGAAGCCCTTTTTTTCTTTTAAATTTAATTGAAAAGATTGTTAGTGAGCCAAAAAAAGGACTCCAACTTTGCCTATAATTTCTCTAACTCCACCCAATAGGATACCCAACTCATAGGATAATAACGCATGATCTACATTCCAAAAGGGCAAACATTTGATTAGAGAAATACCGAATTCATATTTTTGATTCATAAGACTTATTTTCGTATAACATCAAAGTATTAAGAAGACACTCAAAAACTGGAACAAAAGTCATGTTTTGCGAGCTCAATCAAGAGAGAACTAAATGAAAAACCAAAAAAACCGCCAAAAGATTAGGCGCAAACAAATTTTAGAAAGTGATTAAAAATGAAAACTAATGATAAATGTCATTCTTGCAGTTCAACTGAAACCGAAATTGTCTATAAAAGCGAAACCGTATTTAGTGTTTGCAAAGTTTGCAGAGAAATACGTTCAAAAAGCTGGTTTTGAAAAACACATATGTTATCATTGTTCTTTGGTTTTTAAAATTTGATACTTCTGATTTGAGTAAATGCCTTCTCGGATTCAATTGTGTGCGAACTCAAAAATCATAATTAAAACAAAAAGAACAGAGCAATTAACTGTATATCACAATGTGCTAGCAAAACGAATATTTTTTACCTTTAGGTAGGTCAACGAGAGAAAGAAATTTGATTTATGACAGAACATAAATCGACCTCAGATTATCTTGGAAAGTTTTAAACTACGTATGCGATTGGGGGTAGGTTAATCCGCTTGGTTTTCTTTGGTTCTATTTGAGCGTGGACAAAGAGCCATTCGGTGAGTTTTTGGCATTGGTCTGGGTTGCAATTGAAGCTTCTTGATTTTGAGTTCCATTTTGGGCAGAGGGAGCATGGAATTTCTGAATTGGTGTCCATTGCAAACATGTGTGTTGTTAGTGTGGATTTGATTTATCGTTTATGAAATTGGAATTAAGAGCCTTGTTCAAGTTTAAAAATTTTTATGAATCTTGAAGAATTGATTTTCGGACTTATTGGCTTAATAGAACAAGTAATAAGTAGCTGAGCTTGTTTCCTTAGCTGTACGCGATTGTAATTCTGTATACTTGCGTGTACTTTGGTGTACTTCTGTGTACGCAGCCTGCAAATAATTCAAACTCAGAACTCCAAAAGAACAAAAACCAGTCTGATCAAAAATGGCAACACAACTGTTGTGTCGATTGGATCAAAACTTAATCGGTCTCTATCTCACAAACACCACTCACCGACTATATGTGCACTATCCTAACTTCGGTTGATAACGTAGGTCGATAACGGTTGTTCCAGCATATTTATCGAAATATCGTTTGAACTTATTGTTGGGTATTCGCCATCCGATAAGTAGGTCAAAAGGTAGCAGGGGTAACATTTTTCCGAAGTTTCGCACTGCAGCATAGTCATAGGACATTTTTTTTCCGTCACATCTAATGACCTTTAAACCCATGATGCGTTTGCCTATAGTTTGACCGTTAAATCCTTCAAGTAAAGTTGAGTAAAGCCAAGATATTCCTATAGTGGTGAAAAGCACTGCGCTGATTCCTCCGTTAAGAAAGGTGGATGGGGATAAAGAAAGTATTTGGGGGAGAAAAATGATGGCACTTGCCATTGCAAATAAAATTGTAAAATTTATTGCGTAAGCGAAAGATCTCTTTTTGAAAGAGGCGAGTGGAAGTTGATTTTCTTTTCTTTGCAGATTCGCAACTTCTGTCCACTCTTCTATGTCATGAACGATTCTGACTGCGTTTTCTCCAATTCTGTTTAGTTTGTATTTGCCCGAGGGGGTTTGCTCTACGAAAGCTTTTAGCGAGCGAAGGTGAAAGCTTAGTTTTCCAGTGTCAACCTTTAGCCGGTTTAGTAAATAAGTGAAGGATGATTCTCCATTTTCGCTAAGGTTTAGCAATATTTCTCTTCGCAGATGATGCGAAAGAATTGAAAGTATTTTTGAAACGCTTTTTTGTTCTGCTGCCATGTTGCAAACCCAATGTTTTACAATTAAATCTGATGATGGTTTTTTAGTAGTCAAATAGAGATTAAGAACTATCCTATAAGTAAGCTTGCTGAAACAGACATACGTTCATCTCTCCGCTAAAACTGTTACATTGCAAATTATTCACTCGCAGTAAGCATATTGTAATTGTAAATTCTGGGGCTTTGCTCAGGATTGTAGGGTATTGTCAAATATAGTAAAATAATGTCAAATTATGTCAAGAAATGTAAAATAATGACGCAACCGGCAACCAATTTGAGCCCCAAAACAAAAAACCAACCCAATAAACAAAGAAAAAAATTGGCAAATATTTTTTTAATAGTACCTGACGTTGAGGCGCAAATTTTTTAATAACCCTTTTAGTTTTGCATCTCTATATTTCAACTGCCAAAAAAAAAGTTCTTCGGGAGCGAAAAAAAATTAAGCCGTTAAACCAAAAAACTAAAGATCGCTTAGCCATTATAGGAATTTTAGCTTTAGAGTCATTCTTTATTTTTGGTTCAATAAGTAATTTTTACGGGTACCTTTTTCTAAAGATGTCTGTCGATATTTATTTGGCTGTTCCTTCAACTATTGGCGCGATAATTGTGTTGGTATTCATCGTGGCTATTCTCGAAAGCTATTTGGATAAACAAAAATTTCTAAGAAGCTTTCAAAAATAACCGCACAACGAACTTACCGAAAAAATCACAGATCCAACATTATAATCGCCTAATTTTGTAAAAGTCAACAAGTAATTTCGGTATAAGCTTAAATATAAATTAAACTCATGACGATTAAGGAGACTTTGAACAGTGGGAGAACAGGTAAAGACTAAAAGTAGCAAAATGCGCGCCATGATTTTGGCTGTTGTAAGAATTATTCTTGTTTTGACTGGAGTTGCAATTGCAACTGTTCACAGCGCACTACGCGGTTCAGGTCTTGGCACCATTTCTTTAATTATAGGGCGTTGTGCTGCTAGTCGTAGGTGTTTATAGACTTACAAAATAGTGCAATGAGTCTATTTTCAAGACTCAACCGTTTTTTTTATACACAGCACTCGGCTTTTGAAAATATAGTTTTTAACATGTTTACATTTAGAAAATTAGCATAACTTCCAAAGTCCATAAATATTGGATCGAGTGAGCGAATTAGAACCAGTTTGAAGCTGACAAGCTTGATCTAACCACAAAAAACGATAACCTCAACATATTTTCTCACAAATGAAACAGCTCACTTCACGAGCAAATTAGTTTTAGCAACCGATTACTTTTTATCACTCAATGACGTTGGAACTTACCTTATGCCTGACAAAATTACTCATTCAAAAGCAGAGTGCAGTAAAGACACAAGACAAACTAAAATCCCAAAAATGCCCGTTTACTCTTGCACATGTGGAGAAGCAATTCTGATAATTCCAGATATTCCGGCCATGAATGAAGCAATAAAAGCTCACTTAACAAAACACCGAAAAATTACAAGTCAAGTTTTAACCGAGGATGCTCTAACACAAGAAATTCTAAAGAAAATCGCTGAACAACACCCGCTATTGTAAAAGTTTTAAGACACACCAAAATTGATTGACATTAAATAATTCGAGTTTTTTTGAAAGTTGAAGAGCGAGCAGCCATAACAGCTATTAGGCGAAAACATTTGGAGAAGAGACGTACAAACGCTTCATTTCTTTCTGATGAAGAAGCAGCTAGAGAATCAAAAAGAACCGAAGACTTTGTAAGAAGTATCGCTGGAACTAAATCACCCATGAGTATTGCTAAGAAAAAACAAATGCCAAAAGAAAAGAAATTTACATCCGTCGCAGAAAATTCCGTTGTAACATTAGGCGAATCTGAAGGATTTGTGCTTGACTTTGACAGACAAAATAAGATAATTTCTATCTATGGAAAAGAAATTCCTAATGGTTGTCAATTCAAATTAAAAGTTAGAATGAGTGAAACCAAAGATTTGATTTGTTTACTTGAGAAAACAAAAGCTGCAGTAGCTATAGAAGATGTCATTAGTATAGGGGAAGGAAAAGACTTCAACGTTGATTACGATGGCTTCCACGGGCTTGTTATGATCTACAAAAAAGAGCCTTCTAAATTTCAGTATAAGCTCGCCTTTAATCAAAATGAGATAGCCACAATTGTTGATCTATTAATGAAAGCAAGAAGTATGCTTTAGTAACTATTCAAGTTTTTAACCAGACCGGCTTTCCGTCGATTATTTCTCTAAACTGCGGCTCAGGATATTGTAAATCCAAAGCGGCAAATACGTTTTCTTCTGAGTCTCCAGCCACCACAACGTTATCTTTAATCAAACCTTCGCTGTACTTCAACCTAAAACCGTTCGACAAGGCATAACCTGCAAGCCACATGTTATGGTCAGCTGAACCAGTGCGAACAAGCTCTTGAATACCAAACGTTTGCCTAGTTGCACGGTAAAAGTCAACTTGAAAAAAGTTGTTTTCAAAGGGAAAGTTTAGTTTTACAATGCTTTTTCCCGAACAAATAACCTCAGAGTCCTTTAAGACTGGAACAATTTTGCTCCAAGCACAATCAGCCGAGACTGCAACAAAATCAATGTCACCAACAAGCAGCTTTTGTCTTCTCGTTGAGCCAACTATCTCAAGTTTATCAAATAATGGCTTAACCATACTTTTAATTTGCTCAGCAAGTATCTGTGCTTTGGCTAATTCAAGCTGTGTCAAGACTAATTGATCTTCTTCGCCACCGAATAATTTAGCCTGTTTCATTGTTTTGTTTTTCCTTAGTTTTTAGAATTAAATTGATGCTTTTTGATAATCTTTAAACCGAGTTGACAATTTTCCTTCCCAATAGAGTAATCGCAAATTACATATTGATTTTGGGTTTAGTACCCTATTTCTAATTGATCGTACATTTGTTTTTAATCCTGGAAATATGCCAAATTTCAAAACTAGCTTAAACGTAATATTGAATCATTGGATACATGATTTTCAGGCGGCTAATATTTTTCACAAAGAATAAAACTTACACCTCAAGACTTTTCGAGACGCAAAAAGACGAAAAGAGACGCAGGGAGACGGATTAAGACGAATTGAGACGAATAAAGACGCAACCTGCAAACACTACAAACCCTAAAACAAAAAAGCAACCCAAAACAATCTGAAAAATTTACACCTAGAATATCAACAGCTAAATACGGTCCAGGTCATTTTTGCACCAAATAAAAGAATGGCTTTTATAATCTTGGCATAGGCTTAAAGCAGAATATAAATTGCCAATAGAGTACGCCTGCAGAAAATGCAACAAAACCTATTCAAATCAAGAGTATGAGCAGAGCAAATTCTGCAAAATTTGCGGTTCTTTTCTGCTTCGGAATTTTAAAGATGACCGTTATGCTCAAATGTTAGCTCAGAAGAGTTTTGGCAATAAACTTACATCTTCATCTACCACCAGCGAATCTTTTAAAGAAAAAATTGCTCTAACTCAAGCCGCCGAGAGCCTCAGAGAAAGGATAAAGCGATCCAAAGAATATGAAGTAATTCCTGAAACAGAAAAAGCCACAGATCAACCTGGCGGACCAGTTGAGAGCTGGATTTGGAGCAGGGAATACGATGAAGCATTAAAGCTTGAAAAGAACTCATCAAACAATACGTTGGCCAACCGTTTGAAGAAGCAATAGCTGGAGCAGTCATTTCAAATCAGCAAGGCGAATGCTATGCTATTTCGGCTTCATGCACTACTAACTTCAAAAAAGCAGGTTATCAAGAAAGCCGACTGCTAATCATCTCAGACCTAAAAACTCTCCCCGGAATAGGACCAACTCGAGAACAAACTCTAAAACAACAAGGCTACAAAACCATAGAAGAACTCGAAAACCATCCCCTTTGGAAAAAACAAGCTCATGACTTCATGAAAATAATAAACAAAAAAGAAATCCCTCAGATCCAAAGATGGTGGCAACGCTTCCCAAAATCGCATCCATTACTGCATTATTTAGCTGGATTTTGCCAAGATCAAGACTTTGCCATTGTGGACATTGAAACTTTGGGGCTTTCAGAGCGACCTATAATTCTTCTAGGCATCGCGAAACCAAGTAAAACTCACGTTTGTACAAGCCAGTTTTTACTAAGAGATATTCAAGATGAACCCAGCGCTATCTGGGCTCTTATTTCACAGCTTGAACCCAACTTATCACTTATAACTTATAACGGCAGAAGCTTCGACATTCCATACATTAAACAAAGGTTAGCTTACTATGGATTAGACGCTCCTCTGGATAATCCACATTTTGACGTTCTCCACTTCACACGCAGGGCACTGAAGCATAAACTGTCAGATTGCAAATTAGAAACCGTAGAAAAATACATTGGAATAAAACGCGACATCAACATCCCAGGTGCATTAGTTCCACATTTCTATGATACCTACCTGCAACCAAAAATGCTGGCCCGCTAATCGCAATAGTTGAGCACAACAGACAGGACCTGCTAACACTTGCAACACTGTTCTCCAAGCTATATGAGGAATGGAACCTTTGATAAACGAATTTATCCAAAACATAAAGCACACGCAATGATACAAAAAACAAATTGTACACATTCAAGAGATTCCTCCTCAAGAAGCATGCTTTGGCGAACTGGAAAAAATCCTGCCTGAAAACATCCAAAATTGCTTGCTAAAAAAAGACATTCATCTTTATTCTCATCAGGCGGAAGCGATAAACAAGGTTCGAGCAGGCAACAATGTTGTAATTGTTACTCCAATAGCTTCAGGAAAAACCTTAGCGTTTAATATTCCTGTTCTAGAAGCCATCACAAAAGACCCCAAATCTACTGCACTATACCTATATCCAACTAAAGCCCTGACAAATGACCAGCTAAAAGTTCTAAGAGAACTAGAAAAAGAAACAGGCATCCAAGCTTACCCTAACGTTTACGACGGCGATACCCCCCAAAGTCAAAGGGCAAGCATACGCGAAAACAGTAAAATCATTTTAAGCAACCCCTATGGACTCCACCAGTATCTGCCTTGGCATTATAAATGGCGAAGCTTCCTTGGAAACCTCAAATTCATAATAATCGATGAAGCCCACGTTTACCGAGGCGTCTTTGGCTCAAACGTAGCTATGCTTCTTAGACGCTTAATGAGAATATGTAATTATTACCATGAAAACCCACAAATCATCATCTCATCAGCCACCATCGCAAACCCAAAAGAACACGCCAAGAAACTAACAGGAAAAGACTTCGAAATCATCTCAAACGACGGTGCCCCACGAGGACAGAAAACATTTATGTTCTGGAATCCACCCTTCATCGACAGCACAAACACCACCCGCAGATCTACACATCAAGAAACCAAAGACCTTCTAACAATTAGCATAACAAAAAACCTCCAAACACTTTGCTTTACAACTTCCCGACAAATGGCTGAGCTTATAACAAGATGGACCAAAGAAGACCTAAGAAAAAAATCATCCCAACTAGCGAACGCCGTTACTGCTTATAGAGCTGGATATCTGCCTCAAGAACGTCGAGAGATAGAGAATAGATTAAAAACAAAAAGCTTAATCAGGGTTGTCTCAACAAACGCGTTGGAACTTGGGATCGATATTGGTTCTTTGGATTCTGTGATTATTTCAGGTTATCCGGGAACGGTCATATCGACTTGGCAGCAGGCTAGAAGAGCTGGTAGAACCAATGCAGGTTCACTTGTAACTTTAATTGCTTTTCAAAACCCCCTTGACCAATACTTCATGAAGCACCCAAAAGACTTCTTTGGCAGACCCCATGAACAAGCTATAATTGATTTGCATAACCGCTACATCTCCCTGGGGCATGTAATGTGTGCAGCAAGCAAGCTTCCACTTACAGAAACCGACAAAAAATATTTCCCTGAACTATTCCAAGAAAGCATTCAAGCACTCGAGCAACAAAATCTGATAAGAAAAACTCCACGAGGATACGTTTATTCAGGAACGGCAAGACCTGTCGAAGTTATAACTTTAGAAAGCATCACCGACAAAACCGTTACCGTAACTTGCAATGGAACAATACTTGAAACCCTCACCCTAAAAAAAGCCTACGAAGAAGCCCACGCAGGCGCAGTCCTGCTTCATCAAGGCGAAACATACATCTCTGAAGAATTAGACCTCAACAAATTAACCGCCAAAGTCAAACAAGAAAACGTCAACTACTACACAGAAGCAATAAAAACAGTCGATGTTGCCATAAAGAAAACTCTTGAAGAAAAACAAATCGGCATCCAAGTTGGTTTAGGCGAATTAACTACAACAGAGTTTTACCACACCTACGTCACCAAATCTTACGATGAAGTTGTTGAGAGAAACCCGCTCAATCTTCCACCCTTATCGTTTTCAACGGTAGGTATGTGGTTTATAATTCCGGAAGAAATCAAGAAAGAAATCGAAGACAGAGGGCTCGATTTTGATGGAGGAATACATGCGGCGGAACATGCTATGATTGGGATGTCGCCGATATTTGCGATGTGTGACAGATGGGATATTGGTGGATTATCTACGCCTCTTCACCCTGATACAGGAAAACCAACTATTTTTATTTACGATGGATTAGAAGGAGGTATCGGAATTTCAGAAAACCTTTACCAACATATTAAGCCGCTTTTCGAAAAAACTCTCGAGTTAATTGATAATTGCGAATGCAAAGAAGGTTGCCCCTCGTGTATTTACTCCCCTAAAGGTGGAAACGAAAATAAACCCTTAGACAAAAAAGCGGCAAGTATAATTCTGAAACGGCTTTAAATTAGAATGAACAGATTTTTCTTAAACAAATTTTAAGGACTGAACGGCTCCATAATATTTTGAAAAATATCTTAAAAGAAATGTTAGTGCTGTAACAAAAAAAACTTAGTTAGTTATTTTGAGAGTGCGCTGACATTGATTTCGCTGTTGAAACGTTGCATGTCTTTGTTTTGAGAATAAATTATGTCTTCTTTTTGGTTGAGTGCTTTGTCTAAAATTAAACCTTCGGGTACCCTTCCACCTTTTTTTGGAGAGTAAGTTGGCTGCTATATCAGCGATTACAAAAGTAACCGGCGCTATCATAAAGCTGTTAAGAGTTAAGTCGTTTAGTAACTCTTTTACTTTTGCAGCTCTTTTTATGTCGCCTACATGTAAAAGATTGGCAGGATTTCAGAAACGGTTATTGTCTAAATGAATCCTTCATTTTCAGAGTTCATGAATCTGGCTTTTATTTTTCGAACTTTGCTTACCTTTTTCCTACTTGTTAATACTTTTTGCTACGTTCCCATCCCTTTTCATACGTTTTCATACTTTTCTGTTCTTTTCCAACCTTTTCTATACGTGACTAAACCTAATTCAAACCGCAAATCAAAAAAGCAATCTAAAACAGATGCACCAGAAAGATTAAATTATGTTTGACAGCCAAGAAAGTACGTTGAAGATTTGAATTGGCGAATTAATCATGGCATTAGATTGTTTTCTTCCCGGTAAAATGATTTTGATAGATGCCTCTGGATGGAGTGATCTCTTATTAGGTGTGGTTATCGGCGCTCTTAAGCCTCCAGCTCCGATGCTTTTGGAACGCAGAATTGCCACAACATCGTTTCAGCCACCGAACTTTAAGAGCAAAAAATACTTAGATGATTCTGTAAAGATCGCCGATGAAATTGTGTCGGTAATGCAGCCTGACAGTGAAACTTGCTTTAATGTTTGCTCTGAATTCGTCTTATCGAAGATAGTTAATCATCTGCAAAAGCAAGGGTTCAAAGTTAAAAAAGTTCAATTTACGGGAGAGCTCAAGCAGATGGTCGATGACGCCTATGTTAGGTGGTGTGTGGAAAAAGGGGTACCAAGGGAGCTGCTTCAAGATAAGAGACGTTTTTGGAGTTTTCTTGATTGGGTTGCTCAGAGTCCTCATTTGCGGGAGAGTTTGGTTAAGACTGGTTGGGCTAGTTGGGATAGGAAATGGCGGGAAGAAATATTTAGGAAGCATTTGGGGTTAGAAAGCCAATTTAAAGAAAACAAGTAGTCTAAAATGCATGATAAAAACAAAAAACAATATTTTACAATAATAGTATGGGATCAAAGAGCGGTTTTATTGAAAAGTCTTTTTAGCTACGTATGCACAATAAAGCGTTTATGCCATCTCTAAAAAAGAAAAATGCAGCTAAAAAAGCAAAGCACGAAGCAAAAACGGGCAAATAAGATAACTCCCCATTTTACTTTTTATTCTGTAGGCGTTTAATAGTTAAGACAATCGATACTGAGACAAATTAAAAGTAACTAAATTCATGGCTAAGGAATTAAGAGTTTTTGCGTTTTCAGTTTTTTTTAGATGATCCTTGCTGTTCTTTTGAGGCTTCTTCAGTCGTTGATATTGCTGCTTTTTTATGCCAAAACATTTTTTATTGCTGAATGATCTTTAACCATGCTTTTGATATTTCTTAATTTGGTTTCGATTCAATTATATCTGTGCTCGATTGATATTTACGAGCTTTACGTGAAGATATATGAGAAAAGGAAACAAATATTGCTAAGATTTTAATTTTTACTTGAATTTTAATGTAATTTTGGCTTAGACCATTACAAAAATAATTAAGCTAGAATATAGTAAACTGTCAGATATGAGCGCTCGGGTTCCAAAGGATTTAAAAGATTTAATTGTAAGTTTTGTACAAACTTACAGTAATGTTGCAGATTTAGAGCTTGATCTGCATCTAAATCCTAAACCCTCTTTTATGCCGTTGAAAGATTACGCGAATAAAAAAGAGGCAGCACATTATTTTTTGCTCGCAGCCTCACTAAGCGACTACCAACTAACAGGAAACCCCAGAAACATCCAACTGCTACTAAATTATCTTAAAGAAGCATTAGGCGACAAACTCTACACCATAACAAATCCTTTGGAATTTAAATGTGAAATTAGTAAATTTGAGCAAAAAATAGAAAATCTCGATCATCTGGGCAAAGAAAAAACAGAGATTCCAGCGGTATTGTGCTCCGTTAACCAGTTTGTAGCTAAGAAAGCCAGTGGCGACCTAATTGATTATACCACAAAATTAAGTCAAAAAGGTAGAAAGCCCATAGATTTTGTTGAAACCTTGTCATACAATGTAAAGAGGATGAATAAGCAGCACAAATCAAAGTCCTGGTTGTATCTTCGCTGGATGGTGAGAGGCTCGCCTGATTTGGGTCTTTTCCCGTTTGACCAAAAAGATTTAATGGTTTCTCTAAATACGCCCAAATTTAGGGTGTATGTAGCTTTAGGCTTAGGTGAGGACGAAAATTTACCATTCAAATTAAACAGCAAAAATAAACCCGACAGTTGGTGGGAAAACACAGCGCAATTTGACGCTGACGCAGACAAGTTAACCAAGTTTGCACGCTCTCTATTCCCTGATGACCCGGCCAAAATCGATTTTCCCTTCTTTATCTTAGGAACATGGCTTGAATTCTCTGACTTAACACCTTTTTCTCTTGAACGTTCTCTCCGCTTCTTCATTCAGAAAAATCAAGAATTGCTCGGCCCACTTATGCGGTATTTAACGGTGGTTTATCATTACAATCGCATAGGCGAACGCATCGAGCCCGGGGCATTCACTACAATGGAGAGAGACGTCTATGATTTTCTGAAGGATAAACAAGTAATATTTTATTATGAATTTATGGAGTTTTATCTTTCGCAAACAAACTCGGATGCTTCGCTAACCTATAAACCTGATTTTCTTTTGCCACAACTGACAAATAAAGGCAGAAAGGTTTTGCTTGAACCCCACGGAGTCAAAAATAACCTTGACGAGTTTTTAAACAAACTTAAAACTTTCAGACAGCATTACGGCGAACACTTCAGCCTCATCCTCATCGTACCCGACGAATTCATTGAATCAATCGATAAGCTGGATCCACAACGGAGTTCATACGATTTAATTTGGAAACGAAGTAACTATAAAATACAACTCGAAAACTTCCAAAGCACCTAATTTTCACCTATAAAAAGCTCAATCAAAAATTAGAAAGAATAGTTTTGCAGATTTCCTAATTTTGCTTCGACACATAAGTGAATCGTTTTTCACTAACAAAATTTTATTCTGCGGGTGGTGGAGGCGGTAAAGGTGCCACTTTGCGTTTTCTAAACAACAGTAATGCGGCTACTGCAACTGCGATCAGTACTACAACAATCACGATAGGCAGTATTGGGAAATTTGTTGTTGGCTTGGTGTTGGATTGAGTAGGTGTAGCTGTTGGCGAGGATGTTGAATTTGCCACGGTTAATGAGTCAATTTGTATCGAGTAAGCAGCTATTTGATTTGTTAATTGGGTATTATTGTCTAACGGTGTCGAAAAATACCTAACGGCGCCATTAACCGAAAGGGTGGGTGTTAAAAAGTTGGTGTAATTCAAGCTTATGACCCCGCCGGTAGCGTTATAAAATGTTGTAACAACCCAAGGGTATGAAACTATTTGGCTACCATTGTTCACTAGCGTTCCATAAGCTACATAGACGCCATTATTGTCAGTGTAATTGTATCTACCTTGAATGTCATAATCACTGTATTGTCTCTGATTAGTATCAGTAACGGAAGTTACTTGAACTGTAACAGAGCTGACTTGAGGAACCCAGCTTAAATCTTGAGTTAAGCCACTTGAAGCACTAAAATCTAAGTAGAAAGGAGCTTTCTGACCAGGCAACATATCATAAACAAATGCATCGGCGCCGGTGACAGCTAAAGTTTGTCCGCTAGCGCTAAAAGCTGTACCTTGAACAGTAACATTACTTACAATATCTGAACCAATATTCATAACCTCGCCGACTGTAATCAAATCGCCAGGTGCCAAAGCCGCTACCGTGTTTGAGGGAGCAACATATGAACTGTAACTAATAACGCTAACTTCAGAAACATCGGCTTTTACATGCCCAGAAAACACAGTGAATGCAGATAAAAACAAAACTGCAATAACTAATACGGTTATGATCTTTTTCAATTTTCCTTCCCCTCAAGTTGAAGTGAATCCTTGATGACTTTTTTAAGTTATAAAGGTTTTCCATAATTAACCCTTCAAGTAAAACGTCATTTCTTTGCTATAATTCGATTGACTGAGTATAGGTAGGCAAAATAATTTTCCCAGGAAACATCTCCTCAAAGAGCCGTGGGTGTTCGGTGTGAATTGGGATTATTTTTTTCGGATTTATTTTTTCGATTAATTCTTTAGCTCTTTTTTTGAGGCGTGTCCTGAGACATGCCTTCGAACAAATATTTTTTGTTCCTTTTTTTCTTCATAATCGTACTTTACATTGAAAAAGTCTAGCCAATTTACCATCTTTGTCTCGTCAACCTCCATTTCCTCATTGAAAGGCTCGGTTGAAGCAGAAATGTAATGTGTGGAGTATTCTTTGTCTATGGGAATTAAATCGAACAGTTCGTTTGCATCCCAATAAGAAAACATCAAAACATATTGTTGGGGGCTTTGTCTTATTTGATAAGCCCTAACGCCATTTTCTAAGTGGTGGGTTGCTAACTCATAGAGTTCTTGGTAATCGTATGGTTCTCCCTCGCTTGTTTTAGGTAAAGGATTTTTGGGGTTATCTGGGTAGCCGCCTACCCCTAGTCTTTCTGCAACACGCACAATATTGCGGTCAGCCTGTGCAATGTTTCTTCCATGAAAATGTAAATACTCCATTCGATATTTTTCGTAATCAGCTTTTGAATAAAGTAAGTCGCCTTCACGTTTCAAGTAAACTTTTAGATTAGGCATAGTTCTTGGGTCACTATACTCTGTTGAAAAATTGCTATGCATTTCATAAAGCAGATAGGCTAGTTTAGGTGAAATTACAAGGATTCTCCCATTTTCTTTTGCCGCATGGTAAACTGTGTTGAAACGTGTTAGGTCTTTCCAACCGAAATTTATGAGAACTAACCCTTCTGTTTTTTCAATATCGATTCTGATGTCATCACCGATTTCTTCTTCGGATAAAACTTCTTCTTTATTCACTCTGGTTCCTTCAATAATTAAGATGTCAACTTGCCCGCCGATTGATTGACAATAATCGTCAATGGAAACTTCGTTTTCACCATGGAATCTTACGTCTCCAGTGTATAAAATGCGTTTACAGTCTGGCAAAGTGAGAAGCACTGAGCATGCTCCTGGAACTGAATGCCCAACTGGAATCAATTTGTAACTGATGCCTTTTATCTGACCTTGGGAAGAAGTGTTAAATATCCTATATTTTGGGGCTATGGTGCTTGCATTACCTGTCAATGATAGTCCAAACGCAGCGGGCGGCTTTAATACGCCTGGAAACGTTCTCTCATCACGGACCAATTCAACAATCGAGTCATAGAAGTCAATCCTTTCACCATGAAGATTGTTTGGAGTTTTGGAACTGGAGACCCCACTAATGGTATTCCTGGACTTCATTCGGTAATTGGTTCAAATTGGGCTGAAAGACTTTCTGACGGATTAACAGTGATTGCTGGAACAGGCATTTCTGCTGGTGCTAGCGCTCAGTTACCTGCAGGCGCTGTTGACAATCGAGTAATCGTTGTAGATCAAGCTGGAAACATTGTCTGGCAGTACGGAAAAGCAGGCGTCACGGGTTCAGGTCCAAACGAGCTAAATGTACCCGTCACCGTTATTCAATTGCCGAATTTTGACTTCCTCATTACAGATCAGGGAAACAACCGAATAATCGAAGTCAACCTATTCAAACAAATCGTATGGTCTTATGGCCCCTCATCTGGACCTGGTGCATTAAACAGTCCAAACAATGCAGAACTTCTTTCTAATGGCCACATCTTAATTGCTGACGAAGGCAATAACAGAGTTATCGAAATCACTCGAGCCGGAAACATTGTCGGGCAATACAGCGCAGGAATCAACCTTGCTGCTTTTGCAAGCAGACTACCAAATGGTGAAACTTTGATAACTGATTCAGGCAACGCAAGAATCTTTGAAATCACAGAAAATAAACATATAGAATTCCAATACTTCACAAACAAAGCTCCTGACAGCAATCCAAATCCACTTCCAACAAACGCAGTGAGACTACAAAACGGCAACACCATAATCGCTGATCAATTCAACAACAGAGTCTTCATAATTAATTACGACAAACAAATTATCTGGCAATATGGAAAAATCAATGTTGCAGGCAACACCAAAGGATTACTAAATGCGCCATATACCGCTTTTGTCATCGGCGACTATACCGGACAAACTTCACCACCGGATTTTTAACTAACTTGAAAAGATAGCTAAAGCCAACAAATCCTCCTTTTCTTTTTTTTGATTGAGGGTTTTTTGGGTGCCAAATTTGCCTATTTCCACGGGTTTCTCCTAAAAGCTCGTTTTTTAAGGTTTCGTCGCCTCTCCTCCCCTTTATCTCCATCAAAATTGGTTAAGAGTCCCAAAATTACACTATCAAAAAGTTGTCAATATAGCAGATTTGTTACTTACGAGTGTTGTCGCTTAAGTCACTGTTATTGTTGTTTTGTTTCATTCCTCATGATTTCTATTAATGATATACCACAGAACCAATCCAATCCTGATAATGGAGAAAACAATCGGTAAGATTGCAGATACATAATTTAGCTCTTTGAGACCTACTTCAATAAAATAAATAAGGATTCCAACAACGATTAACAATAGCCCAAGGGCAAGATTGTTTATCATTATTGCTATTTTATCTTAATATTCTATTAAGAATGTGTGATTGTACATTGACAATAACTGTTAATAGGTGCAAAATCTTTTGGAAAAATTAGTCGTGTCCTTTTGTTTCATGATGTGTTGTATCCATATGTCTGTCCTTTTCCGAATGGCTTTTGAAGGTTTTGCCGCAGATTGGACATGCGATTTGATTAGGTTCTAAACCAGTCAGTGGTGTTTCTTGAGATGAAATGCCGGACAAGTGTTCAGGGGCTTTTTCCTCCATAAGCGTTGGCTCTGATGTTTTCTCGGCGACGTGGCCCATTTTCTTGTGAGCATTTAAATCTTCCATGGTCATGAAGCCCATTCCGCAGACGAGGCAAGTTAGCTCCATATTTGGCATAAGAACTGTATCGATTACGTGAATCATGCCGTTGCTTGTTTTTAGGTCATAATTTGTGATGTTTGCTTTGTTGATTTTTGGGGTTACATGGAGATGCCATTTGTGGCCGTCTATTTTGATTTCTTGGCCTTGAAGTGTGTAGGCTGCTTCCATTTTACTGATTTCGTTAACAGTATATTTGCCAGCCACTACATGATACAGTAGGACTGCCTTTAATTTTGGGACATCCATTAGAAGACTATCATATGCTTTTTTGGGAAGTTTAGAGAATGCTACATCATTTGGTGCAAAGACAGTGAATGGCCCAGCACTTCTAAAGGTATCAACTAGTTCGGCTGCTTGAATTGCTGAGACTAACATATTGAAAGTTCCAGCTTCGAGAAAAATACTCATTATATCTTTCATTCATTTTTTCCTCCATTTTAAATTCTAATGTTATATTCTGCGTCCTGAAAGTAGTCGGAAAAGTATTATGATGACAGCTATGACGAGCAGTACCCATATAATCGCGCCAAGGTTAAAGAAGACAAAACCAAGAAGCCAAAGTACAATAAGAATAACTGCAACTACAAAAAGAAAATCAAGTGCACCCATTTTTCAAAACCTACTCACCATTAACTCGCCAGTCTATTTTAAGATGTGTGACTGTAAACAAACAACTACAATTTCACTGATCTTATTAATTTCAAAAAATAGAAGCAAATTTACTCACTCTTGATTTTTTTGGCCTCTTTTTGAGAAAATGCCATGCTAAAAAACTAAAATTAGCAATCAGTTCAAATCTCTTGAAGCAACGGCTTATTGTTGATGCGAGATAACAGTCACACATGTTTAATAAAATCGTGAAGACACCAGTCTGTAGTGCAAATTTATGAGCAAAGATGAAATTAAAGGTAAAATCAAAAAAGAAGAAGGCAAGATCCGCGTTGGCGCAGGAAAAGTTACGGGCAACACTGGTCAAA
>PLTA01000056.1:104588-200166 GCA_003164295.1 Candidatus Bathyarchaeota archaeon | reverse complement strand
ACAAAACAAGCATCAGAGCATTAACGGGGAAAAAATTGAAAATGACGATTGACGCGGTCATGAAAAGCAGTACCCGTATGGTTTCAGCGATGCGGTACGTACAGTAATTCGTCATGCGCTGGAAAATCTTGCGACTTTCCTTAATCGCATCGATAATAACAGAGAGACCCGGCTTAGTCAGAACTATGGCGGCTGCGGACTTTGCAGCGTCAGTGGCGCCCTCAACGGCAATACCGGCGTTAGCTTTCTTCAAAGCAGGCGCATCATTAACCCCATCTCCAGTCATTCCAACAACATGGTCTTTTTCTTGGAGCAACTCAACAATGCGGTACTTGTGCTCAGGAAAGACTTCCGCAAACCCTTCAGCCTCTTCAACCACGCGTTGAGCCTCATTTTCAGGCTTGTTCAAAAAAGCCGCGGGCAGTACAATATCGTTTCCAAGGTTTACCTGACTCGAAATTTCTTTGGCAATAGCTATGTGGTCCCCTGTGACCATTTTCACGTTAACACCCATCGATTGAGCCGTCTTTATTGTCTGAGCTGAATCTTCCCTTGGCGGATCAAACAACCCAATTAAGCCTGCAAATTGCCACTTGTTCTCCTTATCAGTTCGAGCCACACCCAGAGCCCGGTACCCTTTTTTAGCAAATTCATTAACATCTTGCGTCAATTTGTCGTTGATTGATTGCTTGTCATCGATTAAGGACAAAATCGCTTGAGGCGCTCCTTTAGTTACCTTAAACTGACTTCCATCTTCTCCCTGCACCGTTGCCTCTGTTCTCTTTATGACCGGATCAAAGGGCTTAAAACCGGTCACTTTGACGTGCCCAATTTTAGCTGCAATAACTGGTGTGCTCTTGGTTTTAGTCAAGATTGCCTCGTCGATAGGATCTTTATCTTCTTCTCTTGAAGCAAGAGCACTGAAGAATAGTACGTCATTTTCTGATAATCCACCATAAGGTTTAGCTCCTCCCATAGTGAGAGCATTCTTGGTGATAGTGCCTGTTTTGTCTGAGCACAACACATCCATGCTTGCCATTTCCTCGATTGCAACCAATTTGCTGACTATGGCTTCCTTTTTGGCAAGGGCTATAGCGCCTACGGCCATGGTGACTGAGAGAACTGCGGGAAGTGCTGCAGGTATCCCAGCAACAGTTAAGATCAATGCAAACTGAATTATGTCTAAGATGTTTTGTCCTCGAAAAATAGAGACGATTACAATTATTGCTACGAGCCCTATTGCTAGGAAAATCAGGTAATCGCCTATTTTGCTGATGGCTTTTTGGAAGTGGCTTGGGGTTTTGGCTATCTCTACGAGTTTGGCTGTTTTGCCGAAAAAGGTTTTAGCGGCGGTGTTTACGACGAGTGCGTTCATTTCGCCTTGTTTGACAATCGAGCTCGCGTATCCGATGTCGGAGAGATGTTTTTCTACAGGGAGAGATTCGCCTGTTAGTGCAGATTCATCAGTTAAAAGATAGTCTCCTTCAATTAATTTTACGTCGGCTGGGATGATGTCTCCTAAGCGCAGTCGGACAATGTCGCCTGGCACCAGTTTTTCAGCCGGCGTATCTTGCCATTTGCCATCTCGTTGAACTCGTGCTTTTAGGGCTAGCCTTTTTTTTAGCAGTTCTATTGCGTTGTCCGCTTTGCGTTCCTGCCAGGAACCTACTATAGCGTTTACCATTAGTAGAGTTAAGATTATTGCAAAATCAGGCCATCGCTGGATAACTGCAGACATTATTACTGCTGCTTCAATCATCCATGGAATTGGACCCCAAAAATAATGAAGAAACTTTAGTAGCGGGTTAACTTTTTTCTCCTGAATTTCATTAGGACCGTATTGCACAAGTCTTTTTTCCGCTTCTGAGGAAGAAAGACCTCCCTTGCCCGCCGAAAGTTTGCTTAAAAGTTCATCAACATTGGTTTTCTTTGCCTCTTCTGTAGTTAAGAGACCATCACTCATCATTGACGCGCTCTATCAGTTTCATCATTTCTTTCTTGAGCTCGTCGAGTCTTTTTTGTTCTCTTGCCTCTATCGATAAGCGGAGTATAGGTGATGTGTTTGATGCTCTGATCAGAGCCCACGAATCTGGAAAAATAATTTTGACGCCATCAATTGTGTCTACGTTTTGATATGTAACCAAAACCTTTTCTTTTATCTTGTTGATGACTTGAAACTTCTTTTCGTCAGAGCACTGTATTTCGATTCTTTCGAAAAGCCTCGACGGCAACTCTTTCACGGCTTCTGACAGTTTCTGTCCCATTTTTGAGACTATTTCTGCCATGTACATGCTGTTTATTATTGCATCATCAAACCAGAAGAACTTTGGAACACATATGTGACCAGATTCTTCAACACCAATAACAGCTTTATGTTTCTTGGTTTCTTGCACCAAAAAAGTGTGCCCAACTGGTACTCGAAACACTTTTTCCCCATATTTCTTAACCTCATCCTCTATTATGTCTGAGCATTCTATGTTGGCGACGACAGGGCCCCTCTGAGTTTTCATAATGTCCCTGATAAAGATAATTGCGCTTTGCTCAGTCATGATCACTTTGCCTGTGTCATCAACAAAAATGGCTCTGTCGCCATCGCCATCGAACGCTATGCCCAGATCAGCCTTCTCTGATACAACCTTCTTGCAAAGAGCAGTCAAGGCTTCTGGTTTCGGTTCAGGGTCTCTGTTCGAGAACTTTGGGTCGGGCCAATCAAATAGGAAAGAGGCTTTAACACCGATTTTCTTGAGGATCTTCGGAACCAAAAGACAAGCAGCCCCGTTTCCGAAGTCAGCGACCACACTTATTTTCTCTGGTTTTATTTTTTCAGCCACGAAATTAGCGTATTCTGTATCCATTCCCTCAAGCGTCTTCACGGACCCGGCGCCTGTTTTGAAATTTCCTGAGGCGCTTATCTCCCCCAGTTTTTTGTTCTCTTCTTCGAAGAAGCCGACTCCATCTTGATGAAAAAATTTGACGCCATTCCACTCCGCCGGCAGATGGGACGCTGTTATATACGCAGTTGCATCATTTTTCATTTTCAAGTTGGCAAAGACGCAGAGACTCGCTGGACATGTACCAACCAAATGCGCATTTGAACCCGTTTTTTTCAGTCCTGAAACGAACGCCTCCTCAAGTTGAGCTCCATGCTCTCTGAAGTCTCTTCCAATCGTGTAAGTGCCCGGGCACAAGGTTCCTACTGCTTCACCTATTTTGGTCATAATCTCTTCTGTCAAGTCTTTGCCATAAATTCCTCTTATGTCATAAGCTCGAAAAATACCCATGTTCTATCACGTACCTTTTTTCTGTTTGGACCAAAATGTTTACCTAGAGATAGGCGTCTGTAGCGTATCTTCGCATCATTCGATGTGTATTGAAGTAATATGCGATTTTGCCTATAGAGTTTCTCATCATGCCTATCCAACTGTCGCGCTCTTGGTAGAATTTTGGAATTATTATATATTCCAGCTTGTTGTAGAGATCATTGATTTCTCTTTTTCTTCTTTGTTCTTCGCTTATCGCTTGATTAGGAGATGGACCTATTGCCCATCCTGTGAGGCCTTCAACGCAGCCTTCTATCCACCATCCGTCTAAAACACTAAAGTTGATTACACCATTATGGGCTGCCTTCATTCCGCTTGTTCCAGAAGCCTCCATTGGCGGCATAGGCGTGTTGAGCCAAACGTCAACTCCCGAAGTCAACTTCTTCGCCATCTCCATGTTGTAATTCTCAAGATAGACTATTTCGATTTCACCTTTCAAACGGTTTATGTAAGCGTAAATTTCCTTGATGAGGTTTTTTCCAAGTTCATCCTTCGGATGCGCCTTTCCAGCGAAAATAAGTTGAATCTTGCCCTGACTATTGACTTCTGTGAGCTTTTCTAGATCTGAAAAAATCATTGTTGCCCTCTTGTACTCTGTGGCTCTTCTAGCAAAACCCAATGTTAAAGCGACGGAATCCATCTGGAGCCCCGAACTAGTATGAACAAAGTCGAGTAAATCTTGTTTAGCTTTCATGTGAGCTTCCCACAGATCCTCGTCAGGAACTGTATCGACTCTAACCAAAAGTTCAGGTTCATTGGCCCATCGAGGAATACATTTGTCGAATAGTTTTCTAAAATATGAGCTGGTCCAAGTGTAGGAATGGACGCCGTTGGTTATTTCCTGAATGTGATATCCTGGAAACAGTTTCCTTGAGTATTCCATATGTGCTTCTGTTACGCCATTGGTGTATTTGCTAAGGTTTAAGGCCAGAAGAGTCATGTTTAATTTGTCAGATCCGCCATACTCTTTCAAGTTTTTTTCCGGTACTTCTGTTTCAAGAACTTCCGAAAGGAGATCGTATGAGAATTTGTCAAATGCCGCAGCCACCGGAGTATGGGTCGTGAAAACACACCGGTTTTTTACTTTGTCAGCATTCAAATCATTGTTCTTTAACAATTCAAGCGTAAGAAGACTACTGTGACCCTCGTTCATATGATATTTCTTAACATTAGTTTTCAGCGCCTCAAGAATACGTAACCCGCCTATTCCCAAAACAATTTCTTGCTTTAACCTGTATTTTTCGTCCCCTCCATAAAGAAAATCTGTAATTTCCCTATCCTCTTGAGTATTCCCTTCAACATCAGTTGTAAGGAAAAGTACAGGAATGATTCCGCCCGTTAGGCTCTCTTGCTCATAAACCCAAACGCCAATTCTTACATCACGCCCTTCAATCTTGACTGTTACCGTTTCTGGTAAAAGTTTCATGAACTTTGAAGGATCCCATTCGTCTGGATACTCCATTTGCCATCCATCAGACGTTAATTTTTGTTTAAGAAAGCCTTTTTTACTGAATAGAGTTAATGCAACTAATGGAATTTTCAAGTCTGCACTTGATCTAATTACGTCACCAGCAAGAACACCTAATCCTCCGCTGTAAGTGTGCATGTCATTATTTATTCCGATTTCCATGGAGAAGTAAGCAATTTTGGAACCTTCGACAAAACTGGTCATGCAGTACTCGGTGTCAAAATAATATTGCCTAGACAAAAAATTCGCTGTAAACTGAGCTTTAGATGGATCTAAAGGCATTCCACAAACTGGATCCTTAACAGACATAAAAATAAAAGCCTCGTTACCAAAAAGTGCTATTTCATCAATAATTAGTTTTCGTTTAGCCAAGAGGCATTATTTGACGATTTACTGTTTGAGTTCAACTAAGAACACCAGTTGATACGGGACAGTTCCAAATATATTTGTTGGATCCAAAACACTTAAGGCTCATTTTTCTTTTAATTTCTATGAAGGAGTAAGAATGGCGAACTTTCTAACTTTAGATGATGTGGAAGTTAAGGATAAAGTTGTACTTGTTAGAGTTGACTTTAACTCGCCCATAGACCCCAAAACCGAGAAAATTATTGATGATTCGAGAATTCGAGCGCATGGAGAATCAACAATAAAAGAGCTATCTGAAAAAGGGGCAAAGGTTGTCGTTTTGGCGCATCAAGGACGCAAGGGTGATTCAGATTTTATACCCCTAAAACAACACGCTGAAATCCTTGCTAAGGTTCTGGGCAAACCAGTCAAATATGTCGATGATCTTTACGGAGAAAAAGCAAAAGAAGCCATTAAAGAATTGAAGAGCGGAGAAGTCCTCGTTTTAGAAAATGTTAGAATGTTCGATGCGGAAACTGAAGAAGGAACTCCTGAAGAACCAGCAAAAAAACCACTTGTAGTTAATCTTGCTCCTCTAGCCGACTTGTTTGTAAACGACGCCTTTTCAGCAGCCCACAGAGCGCACGTATCAATCATAGGTTTCACAGCCGTGTTACCAAGTGTTGCAGGACGAGTAATGGAAAGAGAGCTTACGTCCTTGAGGAAGATTCTAGAAAAACCAGAGAAGCCATGCTTATTTATTTTGGGCGGAGCGAAAGCAGATGATTCCCTTGAAATTTCAAGTTATGTTTTGAACAATGGAGCAGCAGATTTTGTACTCACAGGCGGAGTTGTTGGCCACGTTTTTCTAGTAGCGATGGGTTTTGACCTTGGCAAACAAAACATGGATTTCCTAGGAGATAAAAATTTCTCGGCCTTAATCTCAGGGATAAAAGAACTTATGCAAAAGTACCCAGACAAAATCAAAACCCCGAAAGATTTGGCCGTAGAAGTCAACGGAAAAAGAAAAGAGATTTCTGTTAATCAACTCCCAACAGATTTTCCCATATTTGACATCGGAACAGAAACGGTTGAAGATTATGCCAAGACAATAAGGGTGGCGAAGTCAATTGTCGTCAGTGGACCAATGGGCGTTTTCGAAAATAGCGAATTCATGTTCGGAACGAAAAGAATTTTTGAAGAAATCGCGAATTCAAAAGCCTTTTCCATAGCTGGAGGTGGCCACACAACAGCAGCATTACATGAGCTCAAGCTAGCAGACAAGATTTCCTATGTTAGCACTGCAGGCGGCGCGTTAACGGAGTACCTGATGGACAAACAGTTACCCGGTGTTACGGCATTGGAGAAGGCGGCTGTCAGAGAAACATAACAATACAATTTTCAGGGTGAAATCATGTCTAAAATACTGAAGATCAGGTCGAGGGAAATCATTGATTCAAGGGGCAACCCAACTGTGGAAGCAGACGTATTTACAGGCAAAGGGTTGTCGAGGGCTTCTGTTCCTTCTGGTGCAAGCACAGGCAAATACGAAGCTTTTGAGCTCAGGGACGGTGGAAGGCGTTACTTGGGACAAGGAGTTCTGAAAGCTGTTAGCAACGTTAACAATGTCATAGCCAGGAAACTCATTGGGCAGGATTGTACAAAGCAGAAAGAAGTGGATAAATTGATGATTGAGTTGGATGGAACTCCTAACAAGTCCAACTTGGGCGCCAATGCTATTCTCGCAGTCAGCATGGCAGTATGCAAAGCTGGAGCATTGGAATCGAACCTACCTCTTTATGAATACATTGCCGAGCTCGCTGACTCAAAAGGTGTAACTTTACCCATCCCACAGATGAACGTTATCAACGGTGGAATGCACGCTGGCATAAAAAATGATTTTCAAGAACACATGATAGTTCCTTTCGGAGCTAAAAGTTTCTCTGATGCTTTAAGAATGTGCTCAGAAACTTACCACACTTTAAAGAAAAACCTGAAAGAAAAATTCGGAAACTCCGCAATACTAGTTGGCGATGAAGGTGGCTTTGTTCCGCCCTTGAAAAGCATTGATGAAAGGCTCAAATTCATATCCGATGCTGTAGAAGAACTTGGCTACACGAAAGAATTCGGTCTGGCAATAGATGCTGCTGCATCAGAATTCTATGACAAGGAGGGGCGTTATGAAATCATGGAAAAAGAATACTCTTCTGAAGAATTAACCGAATTCTATTCTGAGCTGTGTGAAAAATTCAGGATAATTTCGATCGAAGATGGATTGAGCGAAGACGATTGGGATGGCTGGATTAAGTTGAAATCCAAGCTGGGGAAAAAAATTCAGCTTGTCGGAGATGATCTTCTGGTTACGAATGCTGAGAGAATTCAAAAAGCAATTAAATTAGATGCTTGCAATGCTCTGCTACTGAAACTCAATCAGATAGGAACCTTTACCGAAGCCCTGGATGCTTTTAGATCAGCCAGAGGAGCTGGGTGGAACGTTATTGTTTCTCATAGATCAGGAAGCACGGAAGAAACTTTCTTTGCGGATTTGGTTGTTGGCTTAGATGCAGGGGAATTCAAGTATGGCGCACCCGCAAGAAGTGAACGGACTTGTAATTATAACCAACTGCTGAGGATTGAAGAAGAATTAGGTGGAAAAGCGAGGTACTCAAAGATTTTTGGGTAACCATGTTTGGAGATGACGTCCTGGGGTGAAAGACATAGAATTTTCTTTTGAACATGCAATGATCCCTCAACAGAGGATCCTTGAGACTGCAGAAAGATTGAGACCTATGATTAGAAATATGGCAAATGCTATTTCTGAAGGTTACGAAAGTGATCTGGCATCGCTATACTTGCCTGATGACAGACTCATGTTAGGCAAAGTTAGACAAGTCATAGGCGAGAATCTGCAACTGAAACCGGCTTATCTCATTGTCATTGGTATTGGCGGCAGCAATCTAGGAACGATAGCTGTTCAAGAAGCTATGCTTGGAAAGCTGTACAATCAATTGACGGCTTCTACAAAGGTGTTATATGCCGATACAGTTGACTCAGACAGCATTAACAACATAATCACGCTAATCAAGCCCGTATTAGAAAAAGGCGGAAACATCATACTAAATGTGATAAGCAAGTCAGGAACTACAACGGAAACAATAGCTAACGCCGAGGTGCTCATAGATTTATTACGAAGGCATAAAAAAGATTACAAAAAGTGCATTACTGTTACTTCAGATAAGGACTCAGAACTGTGGAACATTGCCGTCAAAGAAGGATTCAAGGTTCTAGAAATACCGAAGAAAGTTGGTGGAAGATATTCGGTCTTTTCGCCTGTAGGTCTGTTTCCTCTTGGATTGTTGGGAATAGATATTGAGCGGTTATTGGATGGAGCAAGAGCCATGCGAGATACCTGTCTTAATGTGAATGTTGAAGAGAATCCGGCGGCGATATGTGCAACTTTGCAATATCTGAATTACAAGAGCGGAAGGAACATATGTGACTTGTTTTTATTTGCGAATGATTTGGAGTCTTTAGGCAAGTGGTTTAGGCAATTAATGGCTGAAAGCATAGGAAAAGAGTCTAACACAAAGGGGGAGAAAGTGAATGTTGGCATGACCCCAACTGTCTCAATAGGCTCAACGGATTTACATTCCATGGCGCAACTTTATCTTGGCGGTCCATACGATAAATTCACAACGTTCGTAGGGATCAAAAACAGTCGTTCAAGTTTACAAGTGCCAACCGTTGAAGGCTATTCTGACCTTGTTCCTGAGATACATTGTAAAAGTTTGATGGATATAATGGATGCGACATTGGAAGGAACGAAGGCGGCTTTTAGAAGCGGCAAGAGACCATACATCGAGATAAATCTGCCTGATAAATCAGAGTACTCTGTAGGTCAGTTTTTACAGTTCAACATGATGGAGATCATCTACTTAGGGAAATTGTTAAATGTGAATCCTTTCGATCAGCCAAACGTTGAAAGCTACAAAAAAGAAACACGAAAAATAATGTCAGAACAAAACTGATATCGGTAAACTCAAAGCTTAGTACCTCACGATTTAGGAACAGAATCGATCAAAATTTGAGGAGGAAAGAAAGGAAAAATTATGTCGCTAATACTTTTGCAAGAGTCAGGAGACCTAAATCCAAAAGCTTGTCTGTCTTGCAGGATTCTTCAAGCTCTATACTCGTTATTTTGCCATTCCTCAACACAACCGCTCTACTTCCTTGCCCCTTAGATAAAAGTTCAACCGCTTCATCTGCGAATAGACTGGCCAAAAGTCTGCTTCTTGCCGACGGATTGCCGCCTCTCTGGGTGTAGCCTAAAACGCTAAGTCTCACCTCTGATCCCGTCGCTTTCTCGATTTCACTCGCTAGTTGACGGTTGTCTCCGATTCCTTCCGCTGCAACAATTATGGCTGATCTTTTTCCTTTTTCTTTGCTCTCTTTGATAGTTCTGAAGATTTTTTCATTTTCGTATTTTACCTCTGGAACCAGAATCATTTCGGCTCCAACGGTTATGCCCACATTTAGTGCAAGGAACCCTCTTGTTCGCCCCATGACTTCAACTATGAAGATTCTTTCAAGGGAGACTGCTGTGTCCCGAATCTTGTCGATTTCGTTTACTGCCGTATTTACTGCGGTGTCAAATCCTATAGTTTCATCTGTTCCAAAAACGTCGTTATCGATTGACGCTGGAACGCCCATGATTAATGTATTGGTTTTTTTCGAAAGTTCCAGAGCTCCGTGGAGGGAGCCGTCACCGCCAATAACAACAAGTCCTTCGACATTGTTTAATGCAAGAGTTTCAGCCGCTTTCTTGATCGCTTCATCTTTTTTGAATTCAGGGCATCTTGATGTATGAAGGATTGTTCCGCCTAAATGTAATATTCCTCCAACAGAGCGGGGAGCCAATCTTCTAAACGAATTTGTCAGTAAGCCTTCCCAACCCCTTTCGAACCCTATAACTTCGATGTTTTTTGAGTTAGCAATGCGAACGACGCCTCGAATAGCTGCGTTCATGCCTGGCGCGTCCCCGCCACTTGTCACTACGCCTATAATCTTCAAAAATCATTCCTCAAATAGACAAAACGAGTTGGGAGGCTTTAGCTTTTCTATTCACCTTGAAAAGCAGGCGGATATTCCATTAGAAAAAACGCAACTCTCAAAAGTTCACCTTATGATTCCATAATTTTTTATTTCGTTACGCACAAACTAACAAATTCCAATAATTGTCCGCAATTCTGTCAATAGCTATGCCGCGTTGGGTTGAACAACATTTTGCGGTTTCCCCGAAACGAAAGCAGCTATGTTTTCCACTGTTGTGTCAAGTATTCTTTCTAGGGCTTCTTTGCTATAGAAAGCAATGTGAGGAGTAAAAACTACATTATCTTTGCTTAATAGAATGTGATCCTTAACTAGGCTGGTTAAAATTTCGAGGTTTTTAGGGTTGTATAAAAGTTGTTTTTCCTCTTTTATAACTTCTTCACCTTCAAAGACGTCAAGACCCGCACCGGCCAGTATTTTATTATCAAGAGCCTCGATTAATGCTTCAGTATCCACAATACTTCCTCTTGCAGTGTTTATCAGAATGGCACCTTTCTTAACAAGCTTGAACGTATCTTTATTCATGAGATGATGTGTGGCTTTCATGTAGGGTACGTGAAGCGTAACTACGTCTGATCTAGCTAAAAGGTCCTCCAGCGAAACATATTCAAACCCTAAAACCTCAGATAAGAGTTTGTTTTGACGGACGTCATAGGCTACAACGTTCATGCCAAAGCCCTTTGCAATCCTTATGACGTGTAAACCGATTTGACCTGTTCCAATTACACCTATGGTTTTTCCTTTCAAATCAAATCCTTCTAACCCTTCTATTGAGAAGTCTTGTTCAAAACGTCTAATGCATGCCTTGCACATGTTTCTTGACAAGGACAGAATCAAAGCAAACGTGTGCTCAGCAACAGTGTTCTCTCCGTAAGAAGGAACGTTGCAAACTGTAATCCCCTGTTTCTTGCATACGTCTAAATCGATATGGTCAAAGCCCGTGGACCTTGTGGTTATTAATTTCAAATTTGGAATTTCCCGAATACTTTGCTCATCTATTTTAGAGTAAATAAAGACTGAAACGGCGTCAAAATCTTTTATTTGTGGGGCATTTTCCAAATTTAGTTTTCCGCTTAAGAACTGCAGTACATGACCGTTCAGTTTCTTTTTGAGGTATTCTTCTTCCCAGTCTTCTACTTCAAAAAAGGCTATTTTCATCTTTTCCACTTACCTTATAGAATATATTTTGTTGAAGAAAATGCATCTTTACTTTTTTCAGGTGTCAAGTAAAGTGCACTTTATTGTTTTGTTCAGTCCTGAAGGAATATTTAGAGGCATCATTGTAATTCGATTATACGATGGTGAACCGTTTTGAAAAGATCTTTCCTCAAGTATTCATCTGATGGCTGCGCCATAACTTGGTCAATTCTCGTAGCTAGTTCTTCATCGCCAATTGTGTTTTTGAACCATTTTTGAAAATCCTGACGCTGAAAATGAAACGTTACGGATTGAATGGGTATTGTTTGGAGTTTTTCGGCGAACTCAACAGTACTACATGCGGTTATTCCGGTGTATTTTCCGAGTTCTGTATAAAAATGAAAGCCGCTTTCAAAGGGAAGGGTGTTCAGTAGGTTTAGTCTTTTAGGTTTTTCTAAAGTCTGCTTTTTGGTTATTGCTATCTTGGACAAAATATTGACACGACCTGAAATATAGAAAGGTAAGTGTAGAGCCTTATAACAAGTTGTGAGTGTAAGGGCACTGCTACATTTTCGAAGTGAATCAGGCAGGATAGATTAAATTACAGCGAGAATGGCGGGTATGGATTTGGCAATATTCTTCTATTTAATAACCTTGAAGTGGTTACTCCAACTGTTTCTTAAAGTATGAGTTCGTTGGCAACGCAATTATTCGCCGTTAACCTTAACTTGGAATGCCCCGTATTCTAGTTTCAAAGAGAAGATGTTTTTGAAGAAAACAAAGATAATATGCACTTTGAGTCCTGCCAGCTCTTCAAAGCAAGTGATTGAAAAAATGTTCCAAGCAGGCATGAATGGAGTAAGGATAAACACCGCTTATGGAAATCTTACGCAATACCAATCGGTTATAGAAATGGTGAGAGAAATTGCGGATATCCCAGTTATAATTGATGTTAAGGGACCAGAAATCAGAATTAAGGCGTCTCAACGAAAGGTTTTCAACAAAGGAGACATTTTAGAAGTGGGCTTTGACGGCGAAGAAGTCTGTTTTAATCACGACATCTATGACCAAATGGTGGTTGATGACGAAGTATACATTGACAATGGAAAAATTAGAACGCGGGTTGTTGAAAAGAAAGATCGAAAACTTTGCCTTCTGGCCTTGAACAGCGGTTCCATTGAAGATGGAAAAGGAGTTAATATCCCCAATAAGCATCTTTCAGTTCCAACCTTCCCTGAGAGGGACTTAGAAATCATACGGTTTGCAAAAAAATATGACATCGAATATGTTGCTCTCTCGTTCACAAGAAATGCAGAAGACGTTAAAAACTTGTCTCAGACCAATAATTTTATAGGCGGAATAATTGCCAAGATTGAGAACTCGGAAGGTGTTCAAAACGTCGAAGAGATTTTAGAGGCCGCTAGTGGATTAATGGTTGCAAGAGGCGATTTGGCAGTTGAAATTGAACCTGAAAGAGTGCCTCTGGTTCAGAAAGCCCTCATCAAATTATGTAATCAGAAAGGTAAGCTTGTTGTCACTGCAACAGAGATGCTTGAATCGATGATTAACCAACCTAATCCCACTAGGGCTGAAGTAAGCGATGTTGCAAACGCTATACTTGATGGTTCAGACGCCATAATGCTTTCTGGAGAAACAGCGGTGGGGCAGTATCCGGTGGATGCTGTTGAGATGATGACACGGATAGCCAATGAAACAGAGAAAGCTGTCAAAAGCAACGTTGAAGATCCTCCATTTATAAACATCTCGGATACGGTAAGCAGGGCAATTCAAAGAATAAGCCAAAGCATGCCAATTCACAAAGTTATCCCTTTGACCAGATCAGGATATACGGCCAGAATGATAGCTCGCTTTAAAATTTCACAGCCGATAATTGCTGTCACACCTGAAATCAAAGTAAAAAAGCAACTGGAACTTATATTCGGCGTGTACCCAGTTATGATAAACTACCATGATAAAAAAGACAGATTATTGGCAGTCACAAACAAACTCCATGAGATGCATCTTGTTAATGATGAAGAAACTGTCTTATTCACTGAAGGTGTCCGAACCGCTATGGAGCACGCTAGCAACTCAATAGAGATACATAAAATAAAAGAATTAAGAGAATTTGCATCCTCATCAGAACTGACGACTTTTTGGTGAAAATAAATTATGATCTATAATCTGTTCGTCTTTAGACACGCTGAAACTACCGATAACAGCAACCACATTTTCTCAGGTTGGCGTGACCCAGATTTAACTCCAAAAGGACTTTTACAGGCACAAGAGATTGCTCAGCAACTGGAAAGAGAAAAAATTGACTACGCGTTTACGTCACATCTTTTGAGAGCTAAAAGAACCCTTGAAATTGTCCTTAAACCTCACCTCAATGTTCCAATTTTTGTGGACGACCGCTTGATTGAACGTTGTTATGGTACTTTGCAGGGCAAAAGCAAGATCGAGATTGCAGCTGAAAAACCTGAGTGGTTTGCCGAGGTTCACCGAGGTTACGATTTTGCTCCTCCTGAAGGTGAAAGCTTGAAGATGGTTGAAAGCCGCACTTTGCCCTTTATTCTACAGCTTGAAAAGTGGCTTCAAAATAATCCGGGCAATGTCGCTATTTCGTGCCACGGCAATTCAATGCGCCCGATTAGAAGGGTCTTTGAACACTTAAGTGTTAAGCAGATGCTTCAGATTGAGAATCCACAGAACCAAGCGATAGAATATGCTCTTCACATACATCGCGTCAAAGTTGTCGAAATTGAGGAATGCAGACTCGAAAAGAATTGGCACAACGTTGTCGTCCCAACGCCTGTAAAGTTGGCGACGGACCCACGAAACCCACTGAAGCAATACTATTAAAGTTCAACCAAAGACTTCTGGCGCGTGCGCGTTACATGCGTCAGCCTTAGTATTGGCATAATCTTAAAACCCGCAAAAACAGAAAACTCTTTCTCCCTCTTTCTTTTTTCCTTTAAATATTTGTCATAACGAAACACATAGGACAGCTAGTCTTTTGCTGTTTTGGTTTTTGTTTCTTTGTTTTTATCTTTGGTTTTGCGTTTGGGGATTTTTGGTAAAGAATTATATAAGACGGAGGCTCTTGCTCGGATAATTTTTCTTGTTTCTACGGTGATGGGCGTGGTTGCGATCAGGTCGTCGAGTTTCTTTTTGTTTTCTTCTAATTTTTTTGTGAATTCTTCGTTGGATATTTTGCCTTCTGTTTTTAGCAATTTTACTTCTTCCATATGTGAGGCTATGAGCTCGAATTGTTCATCAATTTCTGTAGTTGAAACAGTTACACTTTGAGGTATTTTTTTACTTACGTAGTGGAAGAGCAAGGGCACCTGAAGAACAATTGAGATGAAGGCTACCCCAAGCACCATTGTATTTAACATGTTAATGTCTCCCTGAGAGATAACTGCAGAAGTTGTTATCGTAGCCACTAAGGCAATAGACAAAGCACCTCGGACTCCGCCAAGCATAGCAATGTTACGCCAAACTGTTGATATTTTAGCGCCGAATTTATTGAATACTGCGAGAATTGGATAAACAGTTACAGCTCTAGCTACGGTCACAGCAGCGTAAGCCGCAACAATAATAAAAACTGACTGCGAAAGTGTGATAAGGTTAGTCTCAAAACCGATAATTGTGAAAGCAATTGAGTTGCCCAAGAAAGCTGCTATCTGCCAGAAAGTGGTCACGGCTTCTCTTGATGCAGGTTCCATTGCGGACCGCATTGTGTAGTTGCCAAAGTACAACCCAGCCACCGCGACTGCTATTAATCCTGATGCGCCTATTCCTGTTGCTAAAGCATATGAACCATAAACTACTGCAATTGCTAGGATGGTTTCGGCAACTTTGTCCTCAATTAAGCTTGATAGCAACTCACCTAAGAATGCAACTCCTATGCCGATTAGAACGCCTACGCCTAGAGTAAAACCGAAACCGAGTATTGTTTGAGTTACCGCGACTTTTTGAAGACCGATAGTTGAAAGAATTACTGAGAAGATAACGATGCCGGTGGCATCATTGAAGGCCGCTTCGGTGTCAAGCAAAGTAGACAATCTATTAGGGACTTTGACCCGCCGAAAAACCTCTAAAACAGTGACAGTGTCCGTAGGGGCAATTAGTGCGGCGAAAAGGAAAGAAACGTACGGCGAAAGACCAAAGAGCTGCCATAAAATAAGGCCTCCAACTGAAGTTGCTATTAAGACTCCCACGGTTGCTAGAGTTAATGAAGGCTTGATTACTGCCTTTAGATCACTGGCGCGAAGGTGAATCATTGCTTCAAAAATCAATGGGGGGACCACTAAACCCACGAAAAGACCGCCGCCTCCTCCCTGGAGAAGATCAGTGTAAATTGATCTAAATTGAGCCATCAGATTCTGAAAAGACCCACCTTGAAGAGCAATTGAAGATGCGATGATGGTGATTAGGACTCCTGCTAAAACCAAAACCAAAGTGTACGGTATCTTGAGCTTGTTGGATAGCACCGCTGCTAAGAAAGCCAACAATAGGAATGCCGCTACAATAAGCTCAATATTTGGAGCCAGAACAATCGCCTACCCCTTGGTTAACTTTGCGAAGTTGGTTTCTAATTCTTCAAAGACATTAATCAATCTGTCTAGACGAAAACAAAAAGTGGTTGCTACACAGGAAATAAAGACATTAGCGAAATTATTGGACTTTGACCTATACGGTCTGGGTCTCTACCCGCGACAGCGCCGCCTAATGTTTCAATTATGTGCTTGATTACTGAAAACCGAATCCTTGACCTTAGCTTTAGTCCTGACCATAGGCATAAACAATTTTTCTTTTTACGGTTTCAGGGATATCAACCCCGTATCCTTGACAGTTATGATTATGTCCTTGCCTTTTTGTAGGAGTGTATGGTTAGCAGGAGACGCATAATATTTTCCCTCCGGGAGATATAGGGATGGCAACGGTCGGATCAGAAGTCTGGGAATTCAGCCCCAACGATAAACTGCAAAAAACCATTGAAGTAATCAACCGCAACATGAAAGCCATGATGCAGAAAAAATAAGGGTACTGCAGTTGTTTTAGGAAAGTCGCTATATCGCAGTATTCTCTTTGTTCATAAATTAGTCCATTAGGGTTCACGCGAACAAAAACAGCACAAATCACTTCTACCTTTTTTCTTGTTGGAGGTTTACCGCTAACTACATCCGGTCTCGAGCCACTTTGCACCCCTAAGTACTCAATTCAAAAGCAGCTTGATTACCCTCGCCGATTAAGCTCATGAGTTCAAATTTTACATCAGAAAATAGTCTTGCCATATCTTTTTTTATGCTTCCTTTTGTAAACAAATGTTTTACTGTATTGTTTCGCGATCACGCGAGTATTCACTGACTCGTTCAGCCAGAAAGTAGAATCTGGGCAGAGTGCGTTGGGGGTTTGCCACAATTTTGCCTTTCCTTCTCAAACGCAGAATGATTCGGCGAAAAGCGTCATGTTTAATCTCCAAAAAGTCCCTATAGCTGAATTCTCGCGTTAAGTCTCTGGCTTTGTTGAGAACGTAGGCCTCAAAAAGAACACTACTGATTGTTTTCTGATACTCCTTCTTTACACAACTCAAGTCGTAAGGTTCTCGACGAGGCTTAGAAACCTGATACTGGAAAACATTATTCTGCTGAATATTAACAATCTGTTTTCCATTGCGAACCTCAGCTGCCCCCTCAATACCTTTCATGAAGGAATCCGTCAAGCTTAGAGTCAGGTGACAGACATCCATGCCATTATCTTTCGCCCACTGAACATACTCCTTCCAGCGCTGAAACTCCTCCAAGTTAGGAGCGCGAAAATTACAAATAAGATTCTTAGGCTGAACTTGGAAAATGGATTGGCGCTCTACCAAACCTTCATTCAGCCTCCCCAAACAAGAATATTGAGGTCCAATGAGTTGTTAAAAATTAGATTACTATAAAACTCAAAGTTATTTGAACCAAATAAAAAAGGGGAAAAAGAGAAATCGCTCCGAGGCTTAATCTCGTACAAATTCATGCCTAGGCGCCCGTCTCTCCCGGGCTACTTTTACACTTGCTAAAGAATACTAACTTTCCCTTTTTCCTTGCTTTGATTTAGCGTTCCTATCCAATAGCCTAAAAATTGGTATCTCTTAATGGCTTTCGCAAAGATTACTTAAGGCTAAACTTCTCAGTCGACGAAATCGTTGCACAGTACAAGGAATGGGCTACTGAAGACACGTACATGATTCTGAGTAAATGGAACAGAAAAGAGTGGAAAAATGAAGTTTTTGCTGTGAAATGTGCCAAAAGTGGAAACGATGTTTATCGAAGCAGAGTTGAGAGAAGATTTAGAGGTTTAAGCCATAAAGCTGAAGCATTAGAGTTTTTTAACCCCGAGGCGAGGGGAGCGATAGCGACCCGAGCCCTGTGGGTAACCCTGACTTACGACACTAAACTCTGTTCCTACCAGGATGCATGGGACAATATTGCGGTTGAATTTAACGTGTTTATGGCTTATGTTAGAAGTCACTATGGCAAGGTTTCTTGTTGCAGAGTCTTTGAATCCTTTGATAATGGATACCCTCATATCCATTGTATCTTGCTTTTTCAAGATTACTTTTTTTCCGTTTTTAGGGATGCTAAAGGCAAATTTAGGGTGCATGAAAAAGATGTGATTGCGCAAGGCTGGCATAGTCTTATTGACATTAAAGGAATGAGTTCGTTAGCTGGCGGTTTTTCTTATCTTAAGAAATATCTTCTAAAAAGCATTGATTTAGAAAAAGCTGATTCTAAGGGCTTAAAGACGTTGGCTCTTTGTTGGGTTTACCGTAAAAGGGCTTTTTCGGTAAGTGGTAGTTTCCGTAAGGCGTTAACCGACTTGATTACGGATTTGCATAACTCAAACAAGAATACTGTGCAAACAATGCTATCAGGTGAAATAATACCTGAAGAAGAATACTTTTTATTAGGATTTGTCCCTGCCGCGGTCTTAAATCCTAACTCTAATTCATGGTTCATTATTTTAAATGCTGAACAAATCTCAGCGGTCGATAAGCATCTTGAAAAAACCAGCTTCTAAATTATTAACATAAGCGCCTCTCGCAAACGAAAGAAGGGCGATTGAAACATTGATTAGTGAAGAGGCGCTCATACGCTAAGTATTTGAGAAATGAAAGGCAAGACTGGAATCCAAGAATCATAACTATCTAACTTTATTTCCTATGTTTTGTGTCTACCTAAATTGAACTCAAGTCATATTTTTTTAGTTGTTCGTGTAAATCATCAAGTGCGGTTTTTATTCTACCAATTTCTTTAGGCGGTAATGGATTGTTATGTGCAATAATATTTCTGAGCGGTTCAAGTTTCCTTAACTCTGCTTCTATCTCCGCGCGCTATACACAGGTACAGAGAGAGATGATTGTTATTACGGAAGGGGGAGACCCGCGCGCGCTCTGAACCAGTGAAACGTCAAAAACCAATGTGAAATTTATTGCGTCTGTCGTTGAAGCAATTGTGCAGCGGCCACTAACATGGCGTGAACAACCACTGCGTTTAACATTACCGCACGCTATACCCTCGCGCTAATTCTACAAGAAGTCCAGAAATACCGAAAGGGTAGCGCCAGTGACCATAATTTCTCCATTCGAGTAGCTCCAGCCATTTCCATAGGGAGTTGGAATGCCATCAATGTCTACTGAGGCAGGCAGTTCATTCACTGAAAAGGTTTGGTTTCCGATTCCGTCAACTGTATAGCTTATGTAATTATTTAAGCAATAGTTGCTTATCGTCATATCAGCGCCGAGTGCGGTTACTGTAAAGTTTGAAGTAATTCCGTTCAAAGTCAAATTGTTAAAAGTAAGCGGGTCACCGTTCTGGCTGAAACCGTTCAGGGTCGTTGAATTGGCGAAGCTTACACTGTTGCGACTTGCTCCCAAAAAAGTGGTATTAGCCGCAATGTTGACGGTTGAAGGCGAATAAGCAGTAAGATTCGGTATAAAACTGAATTGATCCAACGAGTCAGTTAGATATTGGGGTGTTCCATATGTCTGATAGGTGTAAACATTCACGACTGGGTTGGCTAGGTTACTCATGTTGAAAGTGTAAATTCGCGCGGTCGCCGCACCCATTTGATTGTCTACTTCTTGCCTATTGAAAAAGATTTCTTCTCTGTTCCCTACCATTTTGTTGTATGCCACCCCTCCATCATCAATATCGTGCCCATTTAGCGTCATAAACACGTTAGGAAAGTTATCTAGTAGGCTTTCAAAGCTGGTAGCCCAGGCAACGTCAGTAGGATTATCCGTCCAGCCATACCCGCCCTCTCCATTAAGAAAATTATGCGTTGCCACAATCACGTTTACATTTGGATTACATTGAAGAAGCGTTTCCATCCAATTTAGAACGGTTTGGTTAGCATCATACTCAATGTTAATAATCATAAAATGATAATTGCCATAACTAAATTTTACAGCTGTGTCTTTACCATCGTCAATGTCCCCAACCCAATAAGGTTCTAGTCTCATAGCTGTGACGTTAAAACCAGGGTAGTTTTCCCCTGACCAACCTGCGTTCGGACTCCCAAGGCCAATACCTGTGCTATAAAATGTGTCGTGGTTTCCAGCGTCCCAACAGTAAGGAATATCAGCGGTGTAAAGTTGCATCATGGCGTTGTTGGCGTTGACCCAATCATTCGTAGAATTGGCTTCCTGTACTATGTCACCTGTGTGAATAACCATCGCAAGATTCAAAGAGCCACTATTATTCACTATCCAACTGGTTAACCCATCAAATAAGCCTGGGGCAGAATCACTCAAATATTGAGTGTCAGTGATCTGAATTATGCTAAATCCATTAATACTTGTTGGTGGGGCAGCCTCTAGCGAAGAAAGCTGGCTTTGCAGACTTGAAATTTCTGAGCTATCTGCTCCTACTTGGTTCTGAAGACTTGATATAGTGGAGCCGTAGGATGCAAGATTATTTTGAAGCTGTGTGATTGCCGAGTTTTCGGATGTAACTTGGGTTTGCAGGCTTGAAATTTTGGTGTTTAATGAACTAATTGTCGTGTTGTCAGAACTAATTGTCGAGTTATCAGACGATACGTGACTCTGAAGGTTTGCATTTTGATTCGTCAACATGCCAATTTGGCTTTGGTCATTTGTTATTTGGGTATCTTTATCGTTTAGCGCTGATGTGTAATTAGACACTACTCCACCCATGATAATCAATAACGCGATGCATGACAATCCGAGTCCATATACAACTTTTCTGCTTACCGCCTTCTTTTCACCCAAGAATTTTCCCCTCTTTTCTAAAGACCTTTTACAAATAGACCCTTAGGAATTGATTTCTTTTTAAAACCTTGCTAAAGTTCTACTTTATCGCTTAAAGAACGATAATTTCGAGCTAAATACATACAAAACTATCTCACCAACTACTTCAACAAGTAATATCGGGACAAGGCAGTGCGCTTCTATGAAGTTAGCTATTGACAACTTTGTTTCTCAAAAAGCACATTAGGAGCTACCTTCGGGTAGCTTTTCATTACCTTTTGAAGTTTTTGCAACGAGACATTTTCGATGACAAAATTGGGCAAAGGCGCACCATCTCCGCCATTTTGTAATAGAGAATTAATAATCTTATTAACAATCTTGTTTTCGTCAACTTTAGGTTCAAAGACTGCAAATCTGACCCAGAAGTTATTTTGCCTCAAGATTGTAAAGATTTCATTCAATTTTTCATCAGAGAGATAGGTAGGATGTAATTCTACGAGAATTCGCACATCTCCTTTAAGTGTCTGGGGCATACCCCTAATTATTTGATATTCATAACCTTCAACGTCCATCCGAATTAGATTTGGCGAAGACTTATTGTTGAGAAATGAGTCTACTGTTTCTTCAGAAACGCTTTGCACTCCAATAATTTTGCCTCCGACGAAATTTTTATCCATGGCACATAGATTAGAAAAGTTGGAAACATAAATCGCGGATTCTCCGTTGCACTCTCCAATTGCCAATTGAGAAATAGCTACGTTTTCTAAATTATTTAGACGCACGTTCTTTTTCAGTAAATCAACGTTACCTTGAACTGGTTCAACCGCATAGACTTTTCCATTTACTCCCACAAGTCGCGCCTCAACTAATACGTAATAACCGATGTTGGCACCAATATCTAAGACAACATCGTCCCCTTTTATAGTACCACTACTCATCAAATAATCAGTGCAGGTAAACTCTCTTTTCTTGTGCAAAAACAAGTCCAATTGAATAGCTCCATTTTTGGGAAAGAGAAGCATTTTGGAGTTGTTTATTTCTACAATGACGCCATTTTTAGGCAAGTATCTCAGATTCAGAAGAAGATTCTTGAGTAATACTGCGATGATTATGGAAACTGTCTTTTTAAAGCCTCGCTTACGCACCCTTTTAATAGTCTTGTGAAATGGGATTGGCGTTACTATTAACTCCTAATGTTTACCTTCGGAAACCTTTTTGGTCGTTCAAAAACTTCTCTTTTTATCTTTAAACTGTTTTCCCAATTTCTACCCAAATAACGCCATGATCAGATTTGACCCAAAATTCTGTGCTCAATCACTTGACGTTTAGTTAATTTTGACTTTATAACAGAAAGAGAGAATTATTAAAGCAACTAAATGTAACTACAAGTGTTATTCAATCGCTGTTTATCTGTTGAGAGATTCAATTATTTGGCTAACTATCATAAAACATTGGCAGGTAAACAATACGAATAGCGTTTTTGGTCGCTTTTTATTTTTCTAAAAAGCGATTTGATGTATTAAACCTCTTTTGGGTGTTGGAGGGCAATCCAAACATACCCGTTCTCAGCATGATTTACACATGGGTTTATTTTAACTCCGTTGACAAAATCTTCCGTCACGCAGCCACAGTGATATGTAATTTTAGCCAAATTCATCACACATATGAAATCGAAATGAGAACATTTAAAATATGTGAATTTGGAATCAACAAACTTTTTAACCATTTTCGGGACAAAGCAGCGCGCGCGCTGTGCGTGATGTGCGGTGTCGTGTTGCGTTGCGTGTCGTGTTGTGAGGGTGTGTTATATGGTGGTATAGGAGGGAGGGGTTAGATTAAGGATGAAGGGTTTAGTTATGAAGTGTTAGAGTAGTGTGTTAGCGTAGTGAGTGTTAGGCGTGTTAGTGTTTTAGTTGGAAGGACAGAGAAAAAGATTAAATTTTAATCCAAAAATAAACCTTATTTTGATTATTCCATTTGAGCTGTATTTTCACGTTCGCTTTTCTATAACGATTCTTCTTTAAAATAGTCTTTAGTGCAACTGACAGAGCACTTGCTTGCGGGGGGGTGCCTTTTAAGGAGGGGTCATCCACTGCCTGAGGTGTCGATTGCTTATAAGAACCCCTGTGAGATAGGGGTTCTGGAGTTTGGGGTCAAGCTACTACCTCTTAAGAAAAATTCAAGGAATTTTTTCGTACTTGATTTGAGGTTGTTAACTCGACAAAGCTTTCTGAATTGCGACTATGCGTTCTTCTATGAATTCAAGTGCTTTCTTGGAATTTTCTTCGGAGCCTTTGCAAGTATCTAAAAGCCATGAATAATAAACGCTAGATAGCGAGCGAACTAAATTATATGACATATAGTGTTGCAACTTCTTTTCTGGTTCAACAATGTCAAGAATGGACATTCTAGTAAAGAAAAGCTCGCCTAAAGTCAACATACCATAGGCATAACTTACTTGATTTTTTAAACTGTCTGATTTGAAATTTTTTTCATTTGTTGACATTTTTTCCATGGTTTTTTTAAAATCCTGAACTTCCATGTATTCTTTCCAATTAACTATGTAGGATACATTTTGTTTGTCTTTTTCCTCGCGTAGAATAATTCCCTTTTCTACAAGATGATTTAGGTGTTGTATCAGGGTTGGCGTGGACATTTTTACGCCATTTTTGGTGAGATCACGGTGTAATTCATTGAATCTAACTTTTTCTGGGTTCATTCCAAGGAAAGCAAAAACTTTTGGGCAATACTCATCAGTTAATTTTTCCATATCACTTAATCGCCTTTACTGGTAAATTTACTTTATCACTAATAAAGCTCTTACGTGATAATAAGTATAGAGAATTAAAAATGGAAACTAAAACTAAAAATCAGCGAGGTGAAATGGCAAGTAGAGAACACTCCAAAAATCAAAGCAAAGAATTAAAATTTAGGGAAAAATTAAGCTTGGTCTGTGTAAAATACCAAGATCATGTCCTTTTTAAAAACTGCAATCCAACCAACTTAAACCCATCAGTTAGAGAGATAGCTGGCTGGCTGACTTTTGAGGGTTCTGACGCCATATGTGTATGTTACGATAAGCCTGTTGTTTCATTACCAAATGAAAAACAACAATCGGGATTTTTGATTCTGAAAAGCGACATAATAGAGATTCATAAAATTAAAGCTGGCAAGCCATTTAAGCTAACTCTCATACCTAATTATGGGCTAAAACCCTATAAAATGGAGAAAAAAGAAAAATGCAAAAGCTGATCAAAGATAGCGACGTTTCGAACGGGCTCCAAACAACATCTAATCTTCCATTGCGCGAATTAAAAGCTAGAGAATACATCATAAACTCTTTCACTGGAAAAATGCCTTCATTAATTCCATTCGCCATCAACAACGCATCTGTTTCCAAACTTGCATCATATCTGTTGAAGTACACTAAAGGAAGCCAAAAAACACTCTACCAATACGTTTTTGGGATTCACCGATTCTGCAAATGGCTTGGCAACACACCTGACGAAATAATCAACGAATCTATGAAAGACAAAAAAATTGTGGATTCCTTTGTTGTAAAGATCGATGATTTCATTGGTGATCTGCAAGCTGAAGACTTAGCACCGGGGACAATAAACAACCATGTTAAAGGCGTTAGAGCACTTTTTAGAGCTAATAGTATTAGCTTGATTCTGCCGTTTCGAGTGCCAAAAACTGTTAGATATCCAGATAGAGCACCAACACCAGAAGAACTGACGAAGATAATTGACATTGCTGATCTCAGAGAGAAGCTCATTGTTAGTCTGCTTTCTCTGAGCGGTGTAAGAGTTGGCACGTTGGTAAAATTGCAGTACCGCCATGTTAAGCATGACTTGGAAAGTGGAATAATACCCATACATTTGCACATTGAAGCAGAGATTACAAAAGGCAAATACCATGACTATGATACTTTTATTGGCACTGAAGGGGTTGAATACCTAAAGGCTTACTTGAATGAGCGAAGGATTGGAAATGAACGCTTAGAAAGCGGCAAAATACGCGGTATGACTCCGGAAATTATGACAGATATTTCACCTTTGATTCGCAATGAACATAGAGCAACAGTTGAAGCAATCACCCCCGGAACAGTTCATTACACGATTCACCGTCTATATCGTAAAGCTGGCTTGATCGATGATGTGGTTAAGGTAGGGTATGATCTGCGTGCTCACTCAATACGCAAATACTTTAGAACACAACTTGGCGCAATTAGCACAATTCCAACGGATTACATCGACTATATGATGGGACACACAATAAGTACATACCACGATATCAAAATGAAAGGCATAGAGCACTTAAGAAATCTTTACGCTTCAAGTGGCTTGAGCATTAGACCAAAAACTGCCATGTCAAAAATGGATCAACTAAAAACCCTTGTTAGATCCTTGGGACTAAATCCGGATGAAGTGCTGTCAAAAGATGCATTAGTTATGCCTCACAGGACAATCGTTGATGGCGAACAAAGAAAGATAGAAGTTCTCAACCAGACCTTAAAGAAAGCAATCATATTGGAGCTCAAACAACAATCAAGTATTCTCTAACAGGTGTAAGATTAACTCCCGGGCTACCATCTTCTAGAGTGCAATTTATACTTTCTAAAATGGCGAACAGGGGGGTTGCCAATTCCCCATTTTCTTTTTCTTCACTCTAGAAAGATTGTTAGAGGCTTTTTGGAATGGATAAAAATTATGTGGCGAGTTTGAAAAAGTTGGTTATTAGGAATTCATAAATCACTTATAGCGTCTGCATCAAAAAGATGGTTCACGTCAGGCTCTAGAAAGAAACGGTGAATGGCTTATGAAAAAAGTTTGGAACATCCATATCGGAAATATAGCATTAAGTAAAATTTTGCCCATTTCAGTTCTTTGTCTCATATTATTGGTTCCTTCAGGTTTTATTGATTGCAAAGCGGTGACCTCAACGAGCTCTAGCCCACTCACCCTCGAGAACATCGCTCAGCCCTTTCGAGCTATTGACAACGCCAACTGGTACACTGGGGCGAATGTGTCAACTCCACTTGTGGATGTGAACTATACGGAGTTTATGCCGCAGGCTGATACTCTTGACCGATGTATGATGCTAACTTATGGATCGAGTGCAACTTCCACACCCCCAACCACGATGTCTTTGCATCTTATTTACTGGTTCAATCCAGGTGGTATGAATGATTCAGTTTCAAGTTTCCCCAACTATAACCCACAAGTGTTAGATTGGACTCAACTTAACGGCATTCAACTTACGCTATCTGATGGTGGATTTCTAAATAGTACCACAGGATGGGAAACAACATATTCGTTCAATGGATTCGATATTATTAATGGAACTGCACAACAGTTAAGTCTTAACCAAGGTGGAAATTCAACGGATTACGCCTATATGCTCAACAATCAAGTTGGTAGTATCTGGTACGCTAACTGTAGTGCGGCCTCGATCAGCCCCATTACGTTAGATAGTGAAAATACTACCTATAATGGTAACGCTGTGACTGACAGTGTAGTAACATTCAACGTGACGCTTGACGCGCAAATAATCGACGGTCAACTGACTGCAGGAGGACCAAATACGCCTCCACTTCCACCACATCAAACTTTAAACAACGTACCGGTTACGCTTATGTTTGAAGTTACAAAGAACTCCGCTTATACGGCATATAAGTACGGCGTGAACGTTGATTGGAGTGAAGATAACGCTTTCCCAACTACAGGATTGAATAATGGAGACAGCTTCAGTTTAGTATCAGCTGATAGTTTAAGTTTTGCAATAATCCAAAATGCCGTCTTTTCGACGCCATCCTCTTTCTTCCCTACGGATGCTGCGAATGACAGCGCAATCTATTCGGTCAATGGCACAGAATTCTGCCAAGAACTCTTCCCATTAAACTACACGATAAATGGGAGCCCACAAACATACAATACAACACGTGTCTACGTTCCAACCCAGAATTACGTTCAAAGCACAGACCCAAGCCTAGATAGGAATTCTTCCACCATGTTTGTCTGCTTTGACGGGTTCTACTACAATCAAAGTACAGAATTCTCATTTGATCCAACGGTAATCAACTACAACCCAGCTAGTAGCACTGGTAGCCCATCCCCAACAAATAATCCAAGTCAGACACCCTCAGCAAATAATTCAAGTCCAAGTCCGACGCCGTCAACTACTGGTTCACAATCAACCCCAACCTCATCGACTTCCCCAACCACGACAACAGGTACACCGGAACCTTCACCAACAATTGCAGAGTTTCCATCGTTACTTGTAATCCTGACAATATTCATGGCAGTGACATTATCTATTGCAGTACTTGTAACGTCAAGGAAAAGCAAAATAATTCAGGCTCAGAATGCAAAGACGTAAAAAATTCTGTCGCGCAATCTCAACAGCTCAGCATTAATTTAGCTTAAAGATTATTAATTTTAGGTCATTAATCATAGCTGGTGATTTTTTGAAGATTAAGTATACAAGCGTGTATGTTAATGATCAGAGTAAAGCACTTAAGTTTTACACTGAGACCCTTGGTTTTGTTAAAAAAGCAGATATATCAGCCGGGGGATACAGATGGCTGACTGTTGCTTCACCTGAAGACCCGGATGGTACCCAGTTAGTTCTTGAGTCAAACCAAAATCCAGCTGCAAAGGCATATCAGGAAGCTCTTTTTAAGCAAGGTATTCGCGCAACATTGTTCTATGTGGATGATATCCAAAAAGAGTATGAGCGATTGAAAAAGCTCGGCGTCAAATTTGCTATGGAGCCAACAAAAGTAACTGGATCAAGCATAGCAATACTTGATGATACCTGCGGCAATCTCATACAAATAACACAATAACAAAACTAAAATTCAAAAAGAAAGATTTTACTGTGATATTATGACCAAGGTTTCCCAGAAAGTCGAATCTGCATCTCAACTGATAAACGCTAGAATTCATGAGTTAGGAGATTGGCGTGGAGAGATGCTTTCCCGCCTCCGAGCGTTGATCAAGCAAGCCGACCCTGAAGTAGTCGAGGAAGTAAAGTGGATAAAACCGTCCAATCCCCTGGGCGTCGCGGTTTGGTCTCATGACGGGTTGATCTGCACTGGCGAGATCTACAAGAACGCCGTAAAGATGACATTCCCAAAGGGTGCCTTGTTAGATGACCCCTCAGCTCTCTTCAATTCCTGTCTCGAAAGCAACTCTAGGCGAGTCATCGACTTCCATGAAGGTGACAAGATTAACGAGGAAGCTCTAATAGCTCTTATTCGAGCCGCCGTGGCCCAGAACACGGCCTCAGCCTCAAGATAACTAAGGAAATTTACCTCGGCTAAAAAAAGCGATAGACGCAAAAATACAAACTAAACAAATAAAAAGTATAAATTAGCCTAGATGTTCGGGTATCGCGGGCAACAACAATTTTCATAGTCGAAAATGGAGTTTTTAACTTCATTTTGTCACAGGGTTGCTCGGAATCCTCTAAGCACGTCTTTAATGGATTGGGCAAGGGGATGCTTGACTTGAACAGGGTCTTCTAGTTTTCTTAAGCGTTCTACTCGCCAGTAAATTGGAGGGTGACTATCTAACCCGACCCATTCTTGCAAACGAAAACTGGGCGTTCGTTCAAAAAGCAAGCGTCGGAAACCGATTTTTTCTAGTGAATTTGCCAAAGTTTTTGGATGCCCCATAATTATGGCCGACGTGAGGTCTGCGCGGGCTTCGAAGAATTTTGCTATAAAGAAAATGACAGTCATGACCGCGAAGAAGTATACAAAGAACAGTAAAGACAAAAATATTGCTGGGAAAAGTGCGAGCAGCACATAGAATCGGAATATAAATTCCGCGCTTAAAAGTCCAAAGAGAATAAGGGGGTCTCTGCCTTTTAGGTGACCGAATTCGTGACCCAGAACACTTACAACTTCAGGTTCGTCAAGTTGAACTAGTAAGCCTGTGGTTACGAGGACTATGCCTCGGCTTGGACTGGGACCTGAAGCGGCAGCGTTGGGAACCATAGTATTTGAAACTACGATTTTAGGCACTTTATAGCCGAAACGGTCAGCCACTTTCTTAACTATTTCGTAAACGTTGATTTTTTTGGCTGATAAGCTGCCTTGCCTGCAGGAAACGTTGTATTTGGAGAAAACACCTTCAGCTTCGTTGCAATCGATTTCGCCATGTTTAGCTATAATTTCTTGGTAAACTTCGTTTTTGATTGCTACCAGTTGTTCAGGAGGGATTTGTTTATAGTCGTCAAGCGTTCCAAGCGAGCCAATTGGAGGCTTGTACTCTAAAAAGTGTATAGCAGGATTGTCTTTGGTGATGGTCCAGTCGCCTGATCGAGCTATAATTCGGTCGGAGAAGAAAACGAAAACAAACTGCGAGGCAATTAGAATTATTGGAACTGCAAAGAAATATTTTGGGTAAAAAGCGGTAACTCCAACGAATAACACTAATCCCATTACTATGAATACGAATGACAAGAGAACTTGGGTTTCAAGAAAGATACGTTGAAAACTTTTTTCGTGAAGCCTAACTTTTTCGGGAACAATTTTTTCTCCTTCCTGCCAAGCAAAATACCATGTTACACCGCGGGCTTTTTCCTCAAACATTTGAGCAGCAATAACCATGTCTTGTCTGGCTTCGGCTATAACTTTGTCAGATACTTGCGTGTCCAGAGGGGTTATGGTCATATTTACAGAATCAGCGCCAACCAAGTTTGCTTGCAAGATTTGCTTTCCCTGTGCGTCAATGACGACATAGGAAATGCGGTTATTGTTTGGGCCTTTTTCTTCAGAAATGCTGGAGAAGCGTTGTTTCTGCGGAACTAAATATTGTTTGTAAATGAAGTCGAATAGTTTTTCATAGTAGCTTGGAGGAACTTCAGTATCAATTTTGTAAGAAACAGACAATTCGCTGTGGCCTTCTAAATCCTAAAAGTGCTGAAGTTAATATGTATTTCATTAATTATTAACCCTGCGGTTACTTTCTGAAATTGATTCAAGTTTAAGTTGAGTTGATTTTTCTATCTTAATTGTTAATTTATCAATCACATAAGGCAGAAGAGCGATAAGAAAAGTGCCACCTGGTAAAAAATAATTCCAGAATCCGTTCACGGGAAGAATAAATGCTCCCAATAAAAGCAGTCCACCTATCAATGGAACAAGAAAAACTGTTTTCCTTCTCAGCCATACTACCGCAATCAGAACCGTTACTAAAAAGATAGAAATCCGCATCCAAGACGCTAACGATTCCCCGGTAGTAGCGTTGATTATGCTATAAAGGCTAAAAGATCCATTGCTTTGAAGCGGTCTTTCAAATTGAAACAAAATAACGTCATATATGAAGTGGAATGCGTTTTGCATGATAAATGGAAGAATTATCGCCGCAGAAACTGCAATTGAACCCAAAAAATACGAGATTTTACGTTCACCCCAAAAGTAGAAAATTATTAGCGGTAACGCGAGCAAAACTAGTTGATTGGTCGCCAAAGCCAAACCGAGAAATATCGCTGCAACTGAATATTTTTTCCGAAGCAAGGCAGCTATAGAAACAGTTAGAAAAGATGTTCCAATCATAATATTTGTTGATGCAACGCTTGTCAGCCAGATGGAAAAGGGAAGAAGAGCATATGTTAAGGGTGCAAAGAATGCTGCTGCTCCGCGATTGATGGATTTAGCAATAAAATATATAGAAAACATGATGAGAACGTCGGCGAAGATGCTCCCGAATCGAATGTCGCCTAAAAGATAAAATGGAGCATAAAATACGGGTATCATCGGAAGATAAACAAACAAATTCATCGAATGCCCTGTGGCAAGAAGACTTTGGGAATACGGATTTTGAAATTCGAGGATTAACTTGGCAGCGTAATTATCTACATAGTAAACGTCCGCTGGAGTATTAGGTATATTTACGAATAAAGGAATTGAAATTATGCGAATAAGTATACCAATCGCCACGATAATAAAAATCAAGTATGGCGTCTGCTCTAACTTCTTTCGCCAAGATATTAGTATTTTCAGGGAATTTGAAAATGAAACCTGTATACGCTTTTCTCCAAAATGATAATGATTACTTCCTAAAATAAAAGCCGATTTTATATTTATCAAAATTCTCAAAAAATTAACGGCATAGTCACTATTTGTTCTGTGGGGATTGGTTATCCATTGATGAATCATTTGATGTTTGGGCTTTTTCAACAATAATTACTAAGCCCTTCAGAGCCTTTACGCAGACTTGTTCGCCTTTGGCTATGTATCCAGATAAAGATTCTGCGCTCCAAATTTCCCCAACAACTCTGACCTCACCCTTAGGTTTAAGGTCACTAATTGCCACGCCTACTTTGCCAATCATGACTTCGGGGCCTGTTAGTTTGGAGCGGCGCCTGACTGGTCCAATCACCCATCTAATGTATAAACCGATGATTATTCCAAAAGTCACCAGTAAACCAAGTTCAATTTCCACTATCTCCGTTATGGGTGATGGTGAATACGGCAAACCCAATGTAAGATAATAAATACCAAATGCACCTAGCACCACACCTGCCATAAGCGCAAATCCATGCCCAAGTTTTAACTCTGCAACAATCAGCGCTGCCGCTATAACCAATATGACGATACCTAGAAGTGAGGCACCAATTATTTCCGCGCCAACCAAGCCAGCGACAATGGCGATAATGCCCAAGATTGAAAGCAATATGGTTGTATGGTAAATATCTAACACGATTGCGATGATGCCTACGAGAAAAAGAATCCCATCTAAAGTTGCATTGCTCAAAGCACTTATCAATTGCTCGTATAGGTTTTCGCTTAGTTGAACTTGAGGATTTCCGGATAATCCTAGCTGGTTAAGTGCATCAGAAAGTGAATTTGCTGAGCCGTCGGCAACATTGATAGCTATTGCTTGAGTTGCTGTAAATGCTTGGTTCGACTGAACCATGTTGTAAACTGCTGTGGTGTTGCGTCCCCAATTCTCTGCAAGGCTGGTTAGCAGACTAAGCATGGCAGCTTGGGTGTGATTCTGCTCGAGCGCTGTGCCGCCGATTATGTAAGGTGTGCTTGGACCTATTATAGAGCCAGGAGCCATGAGAATTTTGTTTGTTGACATTGCTATGTAGCTGCCTGCGGAGGCGCCTAAGCCATTGGGTACAATAAAAGTGTATGTTGGGATGCCTGATTGATTCGCAGCTGTTATTGATGAGATAATGGAGAGCATGTCATTGAGGCTTCCGCCAGGAGTATTCATCTCTATAACTATAGCTGCCGCGTTATCACTTTGCGCAGTTGATACGACACGGGACATGAAAGCAACTGAGCCAGGATCTACTTGCACGTTAAAATCTGCTATAACAACGGTGTTTCCGCTGCCCGAGGCCACCGGCTGCACGGATGAAGTAGCGAAAGAGCCCGACAAACTACTAACTATAAGCAAAAGCAACGCAGCACAAAGTAAACCTAAGATAAGCGAAGTGCTGAAAAGTTTCCTTTGGGGCTTTAACAATTTTCCTCTATCTTGCCTATTGAATAGGCTACCTATAAGTTTTGGTTTTTTAGGGGCAGGATTAAACAGTTGTACGTCTTGCATTCAGGTAGCTGAAAATGAAAAGGGCGGCTAATCCTGTTTGAAGTACCAGTTCTGGGGCTGCAGATTGGGGGGGTCTTAATCCTGATGCTATAGCTGAAAGATTATTTAGTACTAATCCGAAAATGACTGGAAAAGTTGTTAGTAATAAAACTCCTTTTCTTTCAACGGGTTTTCTGTCTGCCCAAATTAATAGTAAAGTCCAGCCGAACATTAAGGCGCTCGCGATTCCTAAGACAAAATTGATTGTTTTATTTGTGTGTAGATTTTTAATCCGTCAAAAGAAGACCAGGAACTGGTTAATAATAGTTGGATTGCTACAAATGCGTCTATTATTGCACCGATCCCATAGCTTGTTCTGAGGAGGAGAATTTTCTGTCAATTTTCCAAGTGGTCAGCCTTAATGGTTAGCCTATACTACCAGGTTTGTCCAGGAAAATTAGTTTTTTTGGCGCCTCTTCATCCAAACCAAAATTGCTGCGAAAGATACCAAAATGATCACTAAAGCGACTATAATTCCATAAAATACATTTGAATCTAAGCTTAGGATTTGCGGTTGCCATAAGTTGGTTGCACCTGTCGTAGTAAACATTGTACATCCAGGTAAGTTTGAAGTTGCTGCAACCATGATACCTGTTTGTTTGTCCCAATAGTAAGTGGTCTGGTTTGCGTCACCTGTAATAACGGTTCGTTGGGCGCCTCCAGCTTCAATTTGTTCAAATCCTGTTATTGTTATGTTGCCTTCATAGCCACTGTTGTATTTATCGCCCGGTTGCAGATTTATAGGTATAAAGAAACCGTCGCCGATTGCGCCTGTTGCTATATTGAGGGTTATGTCATTTTCTGGATAAACAGTGCCATTTGCATATCCAGTTAGAACATCAGTGTGTATAGCTTCTCCTTCAACGCTTTTTATATCCATTCTTCCCCATGTTATATTGAATTCGGGGGTTGGGGTCCCTGTTTCTTTTACGTTGTATTTTATCCAGTCGCCTTTTTTTACATGAACAGTGTAGTCGGGAGACGCTGCTACAACTAATGCTGGGGTAATGAGCATGAAGATTAAAGAGACTGCAATGAGGGTGAATTTGTTCATTGTTAGGTCATGTTGTTTGTTGCTTGTATGCTTTTAAAAGTTATCAATAATGATGTTGCTTTTTCAAGTTTAACATAATTGCAGATTTTTAAGGATGGGAAGAATTCAATCGTTTAGTTAGGAAATTTAAGGGGTGTTTTTACCTATTTTTTTCCAAATGTTTCAGGATCAATTTGTTTGCGCTTGCCATCTTTATCGACAATGTAAAAGCGGAAGTCATATTCATCGCAGTAATTCTTAACCTCACGATACTGATCCATGTTTCCTTCAAACATTTCAGGAGTTGCTATTTCGCAAATTCGAGTTAAACATCCTTTCTTTTCCGCTTTAATGTCGGGTAAGTAGCCCTTACCTATAGCGGATGGTTTCTCGTACCCCTCCAGATCAGCTTTAACAGTCCAGTTATCCGCCTTTAGCTCATCGGCGACAACTCTAACACAAGAATCATGACTTTCCTGATCTTTGGTTTTTTTCTCAGTCACAAAAAATCACCTTAAAGACAATGTTTTCCCTGTTTAATTAAGAGTTTGAAAACGTGTTTGGTGAATAGTTTGATTGTCGCTGAACTTGTTGGATTTTAGCAATTCCTAAAGCTATCAGTGAGACAGATGATGCAATAATGAAAAACGGAACAATTGTTGATGCGGGGAACTCGGGAATCACCCATACGGAAGATGATGTTAGCTTCATCATTTGGGTGCTATTGGTTTGCACATTACCAGTCGTTTGTATAGTTTCTTGTCGCCATTGAACCATCATTCCAGTGGTTTGGTCATAATAGAAATCTAAATTTGTCATTGCTCCGCTCTGGGTTGTGTTTGTAGAAAAATGATTAGTTATCCGTGATCCTCCAGCATACATCATCGTGACTGTCATTTATTGTTGGGCTCATTGCTAAAGAAGGAAACATCTTGCCCATCATGCCAACGTTGCGAGACATAAAATACAAGTTGTTCGCGTCAGGTGGACCTACATATCCTGATAGTGAAGGCATTCCGGTCGCAACGTTCATACTGCATACGCCAAGGTAGCTGGAACCATTCGAACTCTGCAGCATTGTGTTGAAACTAACTGAGTCTCCAGAAACTCCTGTAACATTAATCATAAAATAATTAGTCTGATTTATCCAATTAAAATCTGCAGGCGGAACTGCGTGAGGATCATTTGAATTAAAATAGCAAGTATAACTATAGCGGAAAACGTCTCCGTTAGCTACTCCAACATTTGAAGACATCATTTCACCAAAGGCGGCGCTGAAAGAACCGAAAAATAGAATGCCTAAAATGGCAAGCGCTAAGAATAAAATTTTTTGCATGACAGAATACCTAAGAAAAATAGTTTAAAGAAACTCTTAAACCTTTATTGAACCTTCTTGGCTGACGTTAAAGGCTACTCAGCATTTTTTTTTGGAAAGCTTATTTGTAAATAGTAGAGGTAGCCCAAGCAGTGGCAGGGAAAGCATCCATAGGTCTAAGTTGTGTCCTAAGAACCATGCGTCCCATTGTTCGCTCCAGGGATAGTTGAACCATATCCATGTTAAGTAGTTCCATAGGAAGAACATGCCGAGCGATAAGACAATGACTCCTACGGCTCTTAAATTCAGGTCTTCCAACAACTCCGCCCGACGAGATTGTACAATAAAAATGCTAGCATAGATGCCTAATGCAAGTAGCCCAAATGCGGTTATGATAAAACTAACCATGTTCCCTGGATAAGCGGTTAAGTAACTAGTTCCTTTTACCTGAACGGTATCAATCCACTCGCCTGTGTTTGTAAGCCAAAACTCCAAAATAATTAAGGTACCAGAGATTAATCCCCATCTTAGCGCACCCTTCAAAGGCTTGGTTGGGCTCACTTTGTAAGCAAAAATTAACAGGACAATGGGGACAGCTATGGATTCAAGCACACTTGGCAACACACTTGTTCCAAACAAGTTCAAAGCAGACGTCAGTGAAGGATGACCAAAACCTCCAAAAAATAAACCTTTAACTTCATAATATGCTGTTGTCGCGAGTCCCAACCAATAAATTGCTTCAAGAATCAAAATCCCCTTTACTATTTTGTATGCTGAAGGTTTTGAAATGTTTTTTTTGGCACAGTAAAAGATGATCGTTACAAGCGCTATGATGCTTGCTGCGAATCTAAAAGCATCTCCGACGAATGCGGAAATATCCTCGGCGTAAACTGGAAATAAAAAGTGCCCTGGGCCCGCCTATTCTGTTCCATTCGCCCCACCAAGAGAGGGTAAACACCGCGTGCAAAGTGAACAGGAAATAAGATAAAACCACCACGATTAATCCTATTTTTAGGGGCGTATAGAACTTATTTTCAGTCATGAGATTTCAACCGACGATTCACCAAAAGTCTTCTTATCTAAGTATATTATATTTGCGGTTCAACACAGTCTGCCTTTGAATTTTTAACTTTCAACGTTCAAACAAAAGTAAAGTTAATATTAAATACAAATTAACTCTTATTCAGTAGTAACTATCACGTCAATAGTAGGGAACCCAGAATGACATTAGCTAACAAAAAAATAACCACACTATTATACTCAGTTGAAGGGGTTGGCATCGTTTTCGTGGCTATTTTTTTAGCAGCTTATTTAGGAGGGCTACCAACAACTGCGGTTTTACATTCTGAGCCAGCATTTAAGATTCCGTTAATTATTTTTGGGGCAGCACTAGTGATTCTAATATTGGTAACCACAATTTTAGCTGCAGCAACAAAAGGTCATAGCAATTCTTAACATCTATTTTTTCAAATAGAAAGTGTAATTTTGGTTTCGTCTCGTTCATGTCCTACGATATGTTTTTCGCCATTCAAGCGCAAAGTGTAAGCCATTGGCGAACCATCGCAGAGCGTAAACCCGTTGTTAACATATGAATCAAATCCTAAAACGCTGCTATGTGTCTCGGCGCCCAAATATTTCAAAAAATCCAAAAAAGCCCCTTGACCCATATTCGAGTAGGTTACCAGCATAACATCAAAATTTCTCACGATTGGTCTCCAAGTGAAAGTTTCCATTCCACTTGTTAATTCACCCAATGTTTCTTCAGTTGAAGCCCTGTTAACACTTCTCTTAAGGGTGACATTTACTTTTTTGAAGCCTTCACCATGAACAAAAACACTTGCTTTTAATGATTGCCCGCCTTCAGAGTTGGTGTTTACACTTTCAATTTCTGCAGTGGCTTGCGCTGAACTGTGCGTTACATTAAGAGGCGACTTTTTCTACATTTATTTTCCAGGGAAACCATGGTGAACGAAAGGGGAACACCCACAAATCGTAAGCGTTAGGCAAATCAAAATGCACGGCAGGTACTCTTATTTCTCCGGTCACGTTCAAGTTTATGAGTCCTGTTGCTGGAAACATTTTTTTGCCTAGTTCTACGTTGATGATTTGGCTGTTTCCGTCCTCTCCCGTGGTTTCAGCATATTGCGCAGATGTGGGGTCAATTATGGTGGGGGTAAACTGCCAGTGAGAGCTTTTCCCTGATGAAACCCAATAGAACTCCAAAGTTGCAGATCCAACGTTGATTGCTCTGAACTTCATTGGCGAGGTACTTTTTACCGTGACGGTGGTATTTCCATCTTGTGAAACGGTGTAACCTTCTTCATGTCCACTTGCTAAATTGAACGATGTTCTTGCCAAATTGAATGATGTCACCATCTTAACAATCCCTCTAAGGCATGTTACAATCATATCAAAGCTGATTTATTTTTTGCGCCTCTCACTATTTTTTAAACTTTGCCGTTTGTTGCCGGCTTTTTACAGTCACATAAGCTTAAGTGTGTTAAGCCAACTATTTGATTTGTAATAGTTTTGTCGGAGGTGAATTTTTTGGTTGAAGAAAACCAGGATGTTATAACAAGGGTATCCATCGAAGGGGACTCAGATGTTTTGGTTTGTAATTCAAATGAAAACCACGAAGACGCAATATGCGTGGATTTGAGAAATGAAGACCAAAGTGAAAATCCAGAATCACTAAAGCAGCCAACAAATGAAAAAGGCATGCTTGATAATAATACCTACAATTTGATGGAGCAATTAACGATTGAGAATAGAAGCTTGTGGCGCATAAAAAATAACTACAAAAACGATGCGGCGATGGATAACGAAATCGAACAACTTTGGAATCATATTGAAAAAGATAAGGAAGATCTTGTGCAACTTCTTACAGAAAAATTAAGAGAGCGATTATAACTTGAGTTTTCCCCCGTTTTCGAATAAATATACTTCTCCAATCGATGCGCAAGCGTTATTCTCGTAAATGAGTGCTGAGCCCATAGGTATAGCGTAAATTTTTTCTTGTTTTGATAATTGTTTTAGTATGGAGTCTTTTTCGGGTTTGTAATGAACTTTAAGCGTGAGGTCTGCTAAGCCTATACCGGGAATAATTTTGGTTTTGGAGTTGCTCCGACAAGTGATTATACATTTTCGGCAAAGAGCCAATGCTCCTGCACTACGACCAATGATAATTCCGTCATAATTACATAGAAATTGGTCAACGCTCATGCTTTTCAGGCGTTCAACCAAAATGGTTGCATGGCCGCCAGTCAAATAAATCAAGTTAGAATCAGCAATTTTTTGGGCAATCGCCTCATTTGAATCAGAGTAATCCACAAAGTTGATGGTTCTTGCACCCAAACTTATGAAGTAATCAACAAGCAACTTTCTTTTCTTATAAGAGTTGTCAAAAGATGCTCTAGCCCAAGACAAAACCAAAACATTTGAGAACTCGCCCGCATCTTGGAAAGCTCGCTCGTTTACTTCTTTTGCACTTCTTCTAAAAACGTTTTCTCCACCCAGAAGATACAGTTTAGGCATACAAGCAACAAATTGAAAAGCCAACCTTAAAAGCGCATACTAATTTGAAAGAAACAATGCTTATTAAGCTTAAAGGAGGAGATAGCCACGATAAAAATGATATCCGATGGATACATTGAATATAAGCGTAGAGAATTTTGCAAAGATGTTAAATGTCCAGTACAAACTGATCTGAACAATCTTGCAGAAGCTTCGGCACAATATGAGCGGACAAGGCAAAAATGCGGAAACGCATGTCTCTACACAACATGGCAGTTTCACCATTGGCTTATAGAAAAAGGCTACCTTATCGTGAAACCGAAGGCTTGAAAGAAAACACGAAGGGCGAACTCAAGGGTAGCTCATTCTAAATTCGCTATGGCACTGTACTGTGCGAAGTTCTATGTTTTTGCATTTAGGGCATTGATAAAAAATAATACTTCCTTCTTCAGACATTTCGCCTTTTGACTCCATCAAAGTTTTACATTGGGGGCACGCGTACATTTTTTCAACTCTTGTGTAGTTTACTGTTTATATGCATAGCAAAAATATAAGTATGGTTTGATTTATGCATAATTATTCATAAAAAATGGTCAATTGTAAAAATGCGTCACTTGCACTAATTGCTTATCGGCACAAGCCCAAAATTCGTAAAACGGCATTTGATCAAGTTATTAAGCATAAAGTTATTAAATTCTTAAATCAAAAGCTTCCTCGGAGAAATGAATATGGAGTGGGGTATGAAAAACCGCTTAAGTAGACTTATTCAAAAAGATGGAAAAGCCCTCTTTTTACCCGTTGACCATGGCTACTTCCAAGGACCAACACATGGTCTTGAAAAGCCCGAGCAAACAATCAAACCAATCTACAAATACGCTGATGCAATCATGCTCACGCGTGGTGTTTTGCGCAACTGCATTGATCCAGCAATTGAGAAACCAATCATATTGCGGGTTTCAGGAGCGGTAACCGTAGTTGGCGAAGACTTAGCTGCCGAAAGCGTAGTTACTTCAATTGAGGAAATTCTGAGATTAAACGTGAGTGCTGTTTCTATGTCTGTTTTTGCAGGAACAAAATATGAAAACAAAAGCTTAAGCAACCTAGCGAAACTTGTCGATGAATGTGAAGAGTATGGTGTTCCAGTGATGGCTGTTACAGCGGTTGGAAAAGAACTTGAAAAACGAGAAGCCCGATACTTAGCGTTGGTTGCAAGAGTTTCGGCCGAAATAGGTGCACGTGTGGTTAAGACTTATTATTGTAAAGAAAACTTTGAAAAAGTCGTTGACGGCTGCCCAGTGCCTGTTGTTATGGCGGGTGGACCCAAAGCTGAAACTCAAAAAGAGGTTTTCGATTTTGTTTATGATGGGATGCAGAAGGGCGCTATAGGCGTTAACTTGGGACGCAACGTTTGGCAAACTGAGAATCCTGTAGCTGCCATAAGGGGACTCCGCGCCATCATCCACGAAAACTACACGCCCCAAGAAGCATTAGACCTGTTCAATCAGGTAAAAGCAGGCAAAGCCTAACCCTTTTTTGGTGAAGCCCTTTGCTTACCGCCGTCTACTACAACAATCACGATGTCCGCATCCAAGAAGCGCCAATTCCGCAAATTGGTGAGGACGAAGCAGTGTTGAAAGTGATGACGAGCGGCATATGCGGCAGCGACGTTATCGAATGGTATCGAGTTCCCAAAGCTCCAATTGTTTTAGGTCACGAAGCCACGGGCGTCATCGATAAAATCGGCAGCAAAGTTAAGAAAGTCAAAGTCGGCGACAGAGTCTTTGTTTCACATCATGTACCTTGCAATGCATGCCGCTATTGCCAAAGAGGCAACCACACAGCCTGCCATACATTACACACAACAAACTATTATCCCGGCGGCTTCTCGCAATACATTCGTATCCCAAAAATTAACATTGATTTTGGCATATACAAACTGCCAGATGACATGTCTTTTGAAGAAGGAACATTCATTGAACCATTAGCATGTGTTTCACGCGGTCAACGTTTAACTGGCTTACAAAAAACTGACGCGGTTCTCATAATCGGTAGCGGCATCGCGGGAATTCTGCATGTTCAGCTTGCCAAGTTCAAAGGCGTCAAAAAAATCGTTGTCTCAGACATTAACCCGTACAGGTTAGACTTGGCTAAAAAGTTTGGAGCCACAGACACCATAAGCGCCAAAGACAACGTTCCCGCCAAACTCAAAGAAATCAACGAGGGACACCTTGCTGATCAAGTTATCGTCTGCACAGGAGCCACCTCCGCCGCGCTCTCTGCGCTGGATTGCGTGGACAACGGCGGCGCAATCTTATTTTTTGCAGTTCCAGACCCATCAGTAAAGCTGCCCGTTCCCATTAACCAGTTTTGGCGAAGCGAAATAAAAATGCAAACAAGCTACGGCGCAGCCCCAAACGATTTAGAAGATTCCCTGCAGGTTTTGGCGACAAAGCAACTGGACATCAAAGACATGATAACTCATAGGTTGCCCTTAACTGATGCACAGGAAGGATTCCGCCTGATGGCTGAAGCAGGACAATCACTAAAAGTTGTTTTGGAGCCTAACCGGACTAGATTGTTAAGAGATAAAAAGACAGACAAACATATTCTTTTTCATGCAAGACCTATTTGAAGCCATCAAACACAGGCGAAGCATCAGAAAATACCAAAACAAACCTGTTCCACAAAGCTTGATTGAAAAAATCTTAGTTGCTGCTAGTTGGGCTCCGTCAGCTCATAATGCTCAACCCTGGCGGTTCATAATTTTAACTGAATCTGAATCAAAGCAGGTGGTGGCTGAAGCGATGGCTGAATCTTGGGCTGCCGACATGGAAAAAGACAACGTGAAAATCGACGAAAAGGTTTACAAGGTCAGGATTGAAAGGTTTGCGTCTGCGCCTGTTATAATTCTTGCCTGCGCGACTATGGAGGGCATGTACATGCAACCTGATCCTGAAAGGCAAAAGGTTGAGCGGGATTTGGCTATGCAAAGTTTAGGCGCCGCAATGCAAAACTTACTGCTTATGGCTCATGCGAAGGGTTTGGGAGCATGCTGGTTCTGTGCACCTAGTTTCTGCAAAGCAACAGTGAGGGAGGCCCTAAAAATTCCTGATGAATTTGAGCCTCAGGCGATAGTTGCCATAGGGTATCCCGATGAGAAACCAATTGCGCCGAATAGAAAAGTTTTTGGAGAGTACTGTTTCAAAAATATTTGGGGCAAAGTTTTTTACGTTCAAAACACGCAGACCACGTTTAAAATGTGCAAGTAGACGTCAAAACTACGCGTATACACATCAAATTTCTTCACAACTTTAAAGACCAAAACTCATAAGCATCAAGCTTTCGCCAAACCAAACCGTTTCTAAGCCTTTCCAAAAGCCACAAAACGCAAAAATTGAAGAAAAAGCTTCAAAAAGATTAAAGCCTTCAAAAAACCAAAACTTGACCTAATGGGTTTTAGGATTTTATCATTGTCAACAGCATTTTGAATTTTGTTTTGGCAGTTAAGGCATGGGGTTCGTTGGCTGGCATTATGGTTATTTCTCCCTGCCTTAGCCTTAATGGCTTGCCCGATATGGTGATTTCAACTTCGCCCTCAAGAACGTAAACCATTGCATCGTAAGGAGCCGTGTGCTCGCTTAAGCCTTGATTTTCATCAAACGCAAACATGGTAACGGTACCTGTTTTCTTGTCAATTATTGTTCGGCTTACAACTGAGCCCTCCTGATAATCTATCAACCCGGAAAGCTCGGAAACTTTAGCTGTTAGCGTTTCTGCTTCTTTTTTCGGCATCTTATTTTTTACCTTAGACAACATTTAAAGCACGGGACCTTTTTTGCCTTTCTTTAATCTGCAAAAAGGTCAAACCTCAAACAGAAACCAAATCTAATAACAAGCAGCAGAAGAAGAAGAAGAAGAAGAAGAAGAAGAAGAACTATTTTTCTGATCTTCTTCTTCTCTTAACAAAAAAACTGTTCTCTACCCCAGTCTACAAATGATTCGAACTCTAACCCAAAAAAATTATCACACGACTTATTCTTTTTTATCTGGAATAAAATCCATCGAAATCGAGTTCACACAGTGCCTAGTATCTTTTTCCGTGAAATGCTCACCCACAAAAGCATGACCTAAATGAGCGCCGCAGTTTGCACATTCAATTTCTGTTCTAACACCGTCTGGGTCAGGCCTTCGCTTTACTGCGCCTGGAATTTCCTCATCAAAGCTTGGCCAACCGCAGTTTGCTTCAAACTTGTTTTCCGAACGGTAAAGTTTGGCGCCGCACCGTTTGCAGACATAGGTACCTTTTTCCCAAAAAGCAAAATATTTACCAGTAAAGGGCATTTCAGTGCCTTTGTTAACAATAACGTGTTCTTCTTCGGGTGAAAGCTTATTTTGAGTAGTTGGTTTTTGAGAAGTAGACATAATTACCATTATAACTAAAGTTTTTGAATATAAAAAATGTTTCCTGTGGCCTGCTTTGCCGACAAGCAAATATAGTTGCATTAATAAATTTACTAGCAAGGTTCTTCATTATGGTTGAAATTAGCAGGTTATTTTGGAAAAAAGCCTATACTTCTGACTCAATATTGCTTGGCGAAGTAGAAAGTGCTGAACTAGACATGAATACATGGCAAATTAGGAATTTTTACATCGGTTTGACTGATGAAGCTACAAAAATGCTGGGGTTCAAAAGACCATTTCTTGGCAAAGTCGTTGTTTGCTTGCCTGTTTCCGCCGTTAAATCTTATCAGGATACGGCTATCTTAAACAAGTCTTTGCAGGAACTAAAAGATCTCAAAGAATGCAAAGAATAACCACATTTTTTTTTAAATTTTTTAAAATTTGTATTATTCTAAACGACAATTTTCTTAAAGTAGGAACTGTGCGAGTTGTTGCGGAGCTTTAGGGATTGCTTCGATATGTCGGCTGGGCAAATTTTGTTTTGCCATCTAATTTTCTTTCCTAAGCGTCGCCCTTGGGTAAACTAATCGATCCAAACAGATATACTAAATAATAATTTAAAAAAAGTCGATCGCTTGGTTCACTTTCACTCACCCCTCCACTAAGAAAATAACCCGATTGTTCGGTTATTTTAAATATCCCAAACATTACATCATCATCAAAGTGTATAAATAATGAATGAAGAAGATGCTGAAAACGAAAAAGAACAGGAAGAAGAACAAGAACCTGTAACCGCACAATCAGAAATGGAACTTAACAAGCAAAAATATCAATTTATCGAAGACCTTCCTGGAGTTGGCCCCGCCACAGCGCTGAAACTTAAAGAACTTGGTTACCACACCGTAGAGTCTTTAGCCATGGCGACATCGCGGGAACTAGACCCAGTCGGGGTAAGTGAAAAAAAGGCGTTCCAAATCATCGAAGCTGCACGCTCAGCAATCGGTATTTCCTTCATCCGTGCAGATGAACTCTTCAAAATGCGCAAAAACGTCCTGCGATTAAGTACAGGCAGCAAAGCCTTAGACAAAGTCGTTGACGGCGGCTTAGAAACCCAAACCATAACAGAGTTTTACGGTGAGTATGGCAGTGGAAAAAGCCAGATGTGCCATCAACTATGCGTGAATGTTCAGCTTCCGCCAGAGAGAGGAGGACTTAACGGGGGAGCTTTGTATGTAGATACCGAAAATACTTTCAGGCTTGAACGTATAGTGCAAATGTCAAAGTTTTTAGATTTAGACCCAGAAACAGTGGTTAAAAATATCATTTACGCTGAAGCCTACACTTCAGATCACCAAATGTTTTTGCTTGAAAACGCAGACGAAATAATTAAGAAAAACAACATCAAACTAATCATAGTTGATTCGTTAACAGCGCATTTCAGAAGTGAATACCTTGGAAGAGAAATGTTAGCTACAAGGCAGCAGAAACTTAACAAACACATGCACAAATTAATTGCTTTGGCCCGAGCATTTAACGCTGTAGCAGTCGTAACTAATCAAGTCATGGCTAAACCTGACCAGTTCTTCGGAGATGCAATTCACCCAATCGGCGGAAACATCGTAGGCCACACAAGTCACACCAGAATCTACCTCCGCAAGGCGCCGCATGGACCTATACGAATTGCAAGGCTGGTTTCAAGTCCATATTTGCCCGAAGGAGAGGAAATACTTAAAGTAACAGAAAACGGAATAGAAGATGTCTCAGAAGAAGAGAAAGCTGAGAAAGCAAGCAAAAGTCGTCGTTAAACATGCCAATACCACAAGCCCTCGTTGCAAGATACTTTCAACTCATAGTTAGCAGACAATTCGCAGAAGCTGAACGAGAGTTAGAAAGAGTTAAACAGAAAATGCAGAAAACCGACTGGAACAGAGGATACTTCAGAGCATTATACGGAATGTATCTTACACGCAAAAATACAAACGATGATTATGCATTCTTTACAAAACTTGACTTAAGTGACAAAGTAAACTTGCACGCTTACAGAAAAGAGTTTCTTGATCACATGAGAAATGGTCTGCATGGAGATTTTGACCGCGGATACTTTTCTGCTTGGGCAGATTGCATGCGAATTTTAACACGAATGGAAATTGCAGCTCCACAAAGTGACAAAGCAGCCGAAGCGGAGGAAAAAATAGAAACTGTAAGAAGCGACAAGAGCCAAGCTACAATTGCCAATTTTTTCCAGAAAAGTGAAAATGAATAAAATAATTTTTTATTAATTTTTTAGGTTACTGCTATTATCACAGTATAGAATAGAACGAAGAATGCCAGCCAAGAGAAAAAGTACATCACTATTGCGGTACTCAAGATTTTTGATTGTTTCTCTATCTTATCTTTGAATTGTGCTTTCAAAATATAATATGCTATTAAATAGATTATTAGTGCAATTGTAAACCCGTTAACAAGTGTGGTAATATTACTTTCATTATTGAGCAGAAAAGCTATAACTGCACTTACAACACCTGAAACTACGCCTAAAACGACTCTTATCCAGTAAAGTTGAGTTATAGGGGTCATGTCGAATCTCTAATCCTTAGGGTGAGTATATTTTTGTTCTTACTTAAAAAAGATGCCTAGATATTAATCGTTTCTGCTAACAAAAAGCCTCCGAACTCTGAATTTTCATGCTTTTGGGTGAAAGAGTTATTTTGTAGTCAATGACCATTAATAGATTCCAAGATAATGGTGTAAATATTGAGGAAAAAAGATTTTTCAAGCTTTGACATTGCAGCCGCAATTCAAGAATTAAAAGGATTAATCGTCGACTCTCGAGTGAACAACATCTATCAACTTGACGAAAAAACCGTAATTTTCAAACTCCACAAAACAGACATGCCGCCGATCAGAATCGTGGTGGAAGCAGGCAGAAGATTACATGCTACTAGTTACGCTGAAGAAAATCCTGCTGAGCCACCAGCATTTTGCATGTCGCTTAGGAAATATCTCCGTGGAGCTTGGGTGGCAAGTGTTGATCAATATGAGTTTGAGAGAATTGTAACAATTAGCTTCCGAACAAAAACAGGCTTGCTGAAGTTGGTTGTTGAGCTTTTCGGTGAAGGCAACATCATATTAACAAATGAGCAAAATGTGATCATAAATGCTTTAGCTTTCAAAAAAATGCGTGACCGGGACATTCTTCACAACATCGTTCTTCAGCTTCCCCCTTCAAGCAGCAAAAACCCTTTCAAAGTAACTGAAGGTGAGTTGGAGGAAGCTCTTAAAAACGCAGGCGAAACGGAAGTTGTTAGGTCAATTGCGCGTTTCTTGGGGGTTGGTGGCGTCTACGCTGAAGAAATACTGCTTAGAGTGGGTGTGGAAAAAACCAAACACTGCAACACGATCACAAAAGGTGAAGTTGAAGAGATCTTTGGGGTGCTTCAAGAGTTACTTTCAGCTATTTCTAGCATGCATTTGGAACCATGCATTGTTCTGGGTGAGGACGAAGATTTTTTGGATGTTGTGCCGCTTAAGCTGAAACGTTATGAAAACTGCAAAACACAAGTTTACGACTCTTTCAATCGGGCTTTAGACGAGTTTTACCTAAGAGTTACAGTTGCTGAAAGGGCTATTAACAGTGTGGAAGTTGATAAGTTAAAAAAAGAAGCCGAACGATTAAGACGCATCGTTGCTGATCAAGAAAAATCCATCAATGAAGACGTAGCTAAAGCAGAACGGGACAAACTAATCGGCGACACTATTTACGCTCATTACAGTGAACTTCAAACATTTCAGGACCAACTCCTGAAAGCCAATCAACAAGGCAAGGAATGGAACATAATAGTTGCTGAGGCGTTGGCTGCCAAAAAAACAGGCAAAATACCTGAAGCATATATTGAATCATTTGATGGCAAAAACCTTGCATTGAACCTTGGCATTGATAACGTTCATTTTAGCTTCAGTATAAGAAACTCTATTTTCGAAAATGCCGGAGAGTATTATGATAAGGGCAAAAAGGCCAAACAAAAATCTGACGGCGCATTAACCGCATTGGATGATTCGAAGAAAAAACTTGCCAAAATCGATAAAGAGCTAAGCGATGCTGAAGCGTTGAAGAGTCTTAAGCCAGCGGAAATTATTGAGGCTCTCTCTAAACGTAAAGTGGAATTAGAGAATAAGGAGTGGTTTGAAAAGTTCCATTGGTTTACTTCTTCTGACGGGTTCTTGGTGGTTGCCGGCAAAGACACTGTAAGCAACGAAGTGCTCGTTAAGAAGTACGCAGTGCAAGAGGATGTGGTTTTCCATGCTGAAATCGCAGGTGCACCGTTTGTCGTTGTTAAGGCAGAGGGCAAAACGATAAGTGAACAAACGCTTCATGAAGCGGGCGAGTTCGCGGCGACTTTTTCTCGCGCCTGGCGTGAAAATGCGGGTTCAGCTGACGTTTACTGGGTTAAAGTTGACCAGTTAAGTAAGAGTGGACCTTCAGGGGAATCTGTTCCTCATGGAGCGTTTGCAGTGGTTGGGAAACGGAATTGGACAAGAAATGTTCCTCTTAAAACTGCGGTCGGGATAATTGTTAATGAAGATACAAGTTACGTTGGCGGACCAGTCGATGCAGTTAAAGCAAAAACCAAATCATACATTGTTCTCTTACCGGGGGATACTCAAGGAAAAGATCTATTGAAGCAAATTCTCAAGTCACTAATGCTTAAACTACCAAAAGAACAGCGGGAAAAAGCAGGAAAAACTTCAATTGAACAAATCAGAGAATTTGTACCCTACACTAAAGGCACCATTGCCAAAACAACCTAAGGATATCAGGAAAAACTAACCAAGGACAATTTATTTTAGTGCTTTCAAAGTTTAAAAAATCCCTGTCTCTAGTTACCAGTGTTTCATTATTTGCCGCTACTAGGCCAGCAATTAATACATCCAATTCAATAATCTTCTTGCCTTTTTCTGATAATGTTTTATAGGCTTTTACTACTTCTGCCGTTGCACTGTCACCAAATTCGTAAATAACAAACTGTTTAAGCAACTCAGCTACAAAACTTGAATCCCTTTCATATGCTCCCCGCAAGATTTCATACTTACTGATAATTGTGATTGCGATACGTTCCTTTTCAGAATATGAAACAATTAATTTTAAAGCTTCTGTATTTCTTCGCGAGGCGTCAACAAGTATCGATGTGTCAAATACAACCATTATATCACTCAAACGAGCTTTTTCGAGGATAAGAGCGCTTTCGGCCTTCCTCCATTTCGACTGTTATTCTACTTGCGCTTTCTTCGCTTAATGGGCCATGGGTGTTTAGGAAGTCAAGACTCTTTTTTGGATCGCCTTTATTTTCGCATTGTTCCAAGAGATTTTTAATTACTTGTGTGAAAGACTTCCCGTTCTTTATTTGGGAAAGCTCAAAATACACTTCGTCGGAAATGGAAATTACTCGAACCCACTTATTCGCCCTTTATAATTAACATATATACATATACATGAATTGTTAAACAGTAAAGAGTTTTAAATCTTTGAAGCTAAATAAAACCAAATAGCGCGCTATAAAAAAGCGCTGGAGTGTTTTGTGCTGCTGATTTATTTTGATTTGGATTCGGCGTCTGCTGTTTGGAATAAGTTCTTAACGGCTTTCTGCCTGTACTTTTGCGACAACGTTTCCGCGCTAACGTAGCTTAATGCTTCTTCTGGACACCATTTGACGCATTGCGGTTCTTTGGTTTCGTTGTCTGTGCAGCTATTGCATGTGAATACAATTTTCTTATCTGGATGCATATTCATGGCGCCGAATTGGCATGCGCTGATGCACCATCCGCAACCGTTGCAAGCGTTTTCGTCAACACGGATTATGCCGCTGTTTTCTTCTTGCGTAAGTGCGTCTCTTGGGCATGCTGCCACGCATGCGGGTTCTTCGCAGTGTCGACAGGTAATTGCCAGGTTTACTAGCGGACCCATACGCATAGCGCGGATTCGTGATTTAGTGGGATTGAAAGTTTTTTCATTAACCATACTGCAAGCGTATTCGCAGACACAGCAACCGATGCATTTGTCGGGGTCTGCTGTTACGAATTTTCGGTCTTGTGGTCGCACCATACTATTTTCCTCCTAAAGTTACGGCTGCTGCTTGAGGTTTTGCCGCTTGAGCCGCTTTCATTGCGTCTTCGGCTATGTATGCTAAGTCGCCTAAACCTAACGAGTTAAGCCGCTCTACCGTCGGGATACCGTCCGCTGTCCATCCACGTGAAGCGTAATAGTCATCTAAGCCTACAGCCATTTCTTCGTCGTTGACGCAGGCACCTTTTGCTGGTCCTTCATCGGGAACTGGAAAATTCTTTATCTTGTACGGTACATCGTCGTATTTGCGTGTGCCTTTGCCTTCTCTAATGTTGAAAAGTCTTGCTAAGTTTTCGATTCTGTCGCCGTCTTTAACCATTTCTTCAGGAGTTATTGGGATACCGGTAGCTAAGGTGTAATAATTGGTCAAATCTTTCCAGCCATCATAATAGGTGCCTCGGCTGAATTTACAGACTATGAGCGAGTCAATGATGTTGTACATGTAGCTTTCTTCAGTGATCATTTTGCCTCTGCCTTTCTCAATTTTGAAGCGATTAACTTTGCCTTTTACGTCAGGTGAATAAGCACCGTTACGTAAGTGGCATGCACCTCTGAATGAGACGCTAAAGCCAAGAGCTGCAGTCTTTAATGTGCGTAAGTCGTAGCCTGGAAGTTCCAAGCCTTTAATGTGGCAAGCGTATTTGTATGCGTCTCCGCCGATTAATTCGGCGGCTTTTGCTACGCCTTCAGCAAGAATGTTTCCAAGCCAGCCTTCGCGTTTGCCGATTTTGTGAATTATAGCTATTAGTGCTTCTGCATTTCCGAATTTGAGATCTATTCCATCAGTTTGTTCCTTTGTAATTATGCCGTGTTCATAAAGATCCATGGCAAAAGCAACAACGACACCGATGGATATGCCGTCCATACCGTATTCGTTAACTATTCGCATGGCTTCGATTATTGCGTCAAGTCTGTCAACGCCGCAGAGTGGGCCCATGCTCCAGAGGCACTCGAATTCAAGCCTTGAGGTTGAACCTTTGTATGGACCTTCTGGAACGACACCAATATGGTCGCAACGCATACCGCAAGTTGCGCAGCCGACAACTTTCTTAACATAATGTTCATTAAAGTATTCGCCGCTGACTTTGTCTGCGCCTTCAAAAGTTGCGTTTGTCCAGTTTCTTGTTGCCAAAGCTGACAGCGAGTTGAGGACCAAGACGTTTTCAGGTGTGCCTAAGGTTTTGTATTTTTTGGTTGATGGACCTTTCATTCGTTCATGAATTAATTTAACAAATTCCATAAAGCCGGGAAGGTTTGCGACGTTAACGTCATGTGTTCCACGGACAGCAACTGCTTTGAGGTTCTTGCTGCCCATGACTCCGCCCATGCCGCTTCTTCCGATGGCGCGGAATTCGTCATTTATGATGGCTGCAAACCTGCAAAGTTTCTCGCCTGCTTCGCCGATGGCTGAAACACGGATGTAAAAGTCTCCGAGTTCATCTCGGATTTTGTCATCAGTTTCTTTTACAGTTGCGTTTTTGAGGTATGCCGCATCGCGGATTTCAACTTTGTCATCGTCAAGCCAAAGGTATGATAGTTTGGGAGCTTTACCTGTGATTATAACAGCGTCGTAGCCTGCACGTTTCAGGTCTGGACCGAAAAAGCCGTGGGCTTCGGCATTACCGATACCGCCAGTGGCAGGCGATTTGGATACGACCGCGTAGCTGTTGCCGCCCGTTGGTCCCATGGTGCCACTGAGTGGACCAGTTAAATAGATTATTGGGTTATCTGGGTCATAGGCGTCGGTTCCTGGTTTTGAATTATCAAACAGTAAACGGATTCCTAAGCCTATTCCACCGATGTAGTCTTTAGCCATTTGTTCTGATAATGGCTCGGTTTTTGTTTCTCCCGTAGTGAGGTTAACATGTAAAATTTTTCCTGCATAAGCAAACATGCTTTTTTACCCTCAATTGTTCAGTTACGGAAGTCAACTGAAAAGTATATTAAGTTAATGGCTTGTTCATTTAAAATTTCTCGGTTAAAATCGACATGTTTTTCTTTACATAACGCAAAGGAAAGAAGCGAAAACTTAAACCGACCAAACATTTTCTCTTTCTAACAGGCGAAAAACAATGACCAAAACAAACGCTCTCCAGCAAACAATGCTTAAAAATGACAAAGTAGATTTTTTCCTAATTTTCAATAACGTAAACTTAACGTACTTTACGGGCTTTCCAGGAGGAACAGCACTTCTTATTCCAAAACAAGGCGAAAGCACCCTATACGTTTCAGCAGTTAACTATGAACAAGCCAAAGCAGAAACCGATGACTTATCCGTGGAGCTTCTAAAACGTGGCGAAAACCTTATGCAAAAAATCGCAGCCAAAACAGCCTCAAACAAGCTTGCCGTGGATAGCTTATCAATTGAATCGTGGCGTGCCCTTGCCAAAGCAGTCGGAGGAGAAGAGAAGCTGGAGCCTGCCAGTAACTTTATTCGAGAATTAAGAATTGTTAAAGATCAACAAGAAATCCAGTTAATTCGCGAAGCTTGCAATTTAGCGAATATAGGCGTGCAAACGGCTAGTCAATTCATCCGTCCTGGCGTAAAAGAAAAAGAAGTAGCGGCAGAAGTAGAATATGCGATGCGAAAAAGGGGCTCAGACGGCACAAGCTTTGACACCATAATTGCTTCAGGCGCTAGTTCAGCTTATCCTCATGGTTCTTGTTCGGACCGAACGATTCAAGAGGGGGATTTGGTGGTGGTTGATTTAGGCGCCACCTACAAGTTTTACCGCTCAGATGTGACCCGAACCTTCATAGCTGGGAAAGCTTCTGAAAAACAAATTAAAATTTATGAAACAGTGAAGCTGGCTCAGCAAAAAGCGTTCCGAAGCATCAAACCTAGCATTCTAGGAAGAGATGTAGATGGGATAGCTAGAGGGGTGATTGAGGAAGCGGGTTTTGGCGAGTTTTTCGTTCACAACCTTGGTCATGGCGTTGGTTTGGAAATTCATGAAGCGCCAATTTTGAGCCCTGATAGCAAAGATACCTTAGCCGCTAGCAATGTTGTAACCGATGAGCCCGGAATTTACTTGCCAGGTTTTGGCGGGGTTAGAATCGAAGATACCATTCTTGTCACCGCAGATGGCGCGGAGAAGCTTACAAGTGGATTCTACTCGTTAGAAACTAAACTGTAAAGTAAAACTAAAATGCTTGTTCACGCGTTTGTCTATGGAGAGTGAAAATTTTGGATAAACCAGCGATTATACTTGTTGATATGCTAAACGATTTTGTTACTGGCACGCTTAAGATTGAACGGGGAAAAACAGTGATAGCTCCTCTGCAGAGGCTTGTTACAGCCGCACGGTTAAATGATGTGCCAGTGATCTACAGCAACGATGCACATTACCCTCAGGACGTTGAAGTTACTCGGAAATGGGGCAACCACGCCATAAAAGGCACCAAAGGCGCCGAAGTCATTCCCGAACTTAAACCTGAGGAAGGCAAAGACTACATTGTAGAGAAACGCACTTACAGCGGCTTTTATGAGACAGGCTTAGACCCGCTTCTTCGAAGCCTCTACAAGGGTGAAGGCGCAAAAACGGTGGTTATAGGCGGCTTGCACACTCACATGTGTGTTCGGCACACAGCTGCTGACGCTTTCTTCCGAGGCTACCACATTGTAATTGCCCAAGATGGCGTAGAAGCATTCACTAAAGAAGACCAAGACCATGGACTCAAATATTTAGAAAACGTTTACAACGCTAAAATAATGATGGTTAACGACATCATCAAGGAAATAGTGAAATAAAAAATGCCTAAAATTTTGATTGTTTATGATTCAAGCTCAGGTAACACAGAAAAAATGGCTTTAGCAGTGGCAAAAGGAGCTGAAAATGCAGGCGACATAGCAGTTACCATAAAAAGGTCAGAACAAACAATAACGACCTTCTTGTTGCAGATGGCATAATTATGGGTTCACCAACATATTTTGGGCAAATGTCAGCAAAACTCAAAGCACTCATCGACAACTCTATACAAGTGCACAAAAACCTAAGGGGCAAGGTTGGCGGAGCTTTTACAAGCAGCGGCGGAACAGCTTCAGGCGGAGAAACCACATTGCTATCAATTGTTCAGGCGATGCTTATTCATGGTATGATTGTGCAAGGTAGAGCGGATGACAAGCATTATGGCGTTGCCGTGACGGGTACGCCTTCAAAAGAAGACTTGGAAGAATGCGAAGAACTATGGAAAAGGGTTGCAACCTTAGTTTTAAGACTGAACTTTTAGCTAAATTTGTGGGTTTCACCGCTGTTCTCTTTGAGAACAGTTAAGGATTTTTTTGTTCTTGGGGGAGAATTATTAGGCGCTTTGCCGCTTGGTAGAGCGGTGAAAAACCAAATGATCGAAAAAAAACTAATACTATGCGCAATACTCGCCATAACAATTGGAATAGCAACAATTGTGCCAATGGAATATTTGATGGCATCACAAACACAGGTAAATGCCCAAACAAACCCTGATACGCCATGGTTTAACATCAACGTGCCCTATGCGTACTACACTGCAAATATGACAAACAATCAAAATAGTGTCTCTTACGGGGAAGGATATTACATAGGACTCAACATTACAATCAACCCTGATGCAATGAAAACATTGCCAAATGACCAAATGGAATACTACCAAATACAAACTTATTCTGACAAAGGATCAATTGAAAACTACACCTTTGTCATCAGTGCAAACTGCAACGGCACCACAAACCCATATACCTCATTGGATTATGCACTTGCAAACTACTTTAATGCCGGAGACTTCATCAACGGCAGCCTAACAACAAACACCATCTACCCAACCAGAGAATGGGTTTTCCTACCCAACTTTAACGGCTCACTTCCATCTACGAACCAGCCAAGTTGGCAAAGCACCACTAGCTATACTCTTACCTCCAAAAATCAAGCAATTGCAGGAATCAGCGAAAGCTTTGGGAACGGTCTTCTCATTCAAGGCATAAACATGACAAGCATAAACATCACGCCAAGCACAAACTTCTACACAAGTCAACAATTGCAAGAGATCGCGAACATTCAAAACGCACATACAATATCCATTGACATAAGCAGAATAGGCTACGTTACAATGGAAGGCAATTCAACAATAGTAACATCAGCCGACACTGGCGTCATCCAACACATTGAACTGACACCGTATCAAGGTGGATTCCTATACAACATAGCTATACCTCAAAACCAATTATCACAAACCAACTTGGAATCTCCAACCTTCCCATAGAACCTTTGCGAGGCGACCGATATGGCTAACGATGAACTTGAAGGCAACACATTAAACGTCTACGCATACATCGTCCACGTCGCTAAGCCAGTTGGCACTAGAGACGTAACAAGAGGCGCAAACCTAAGCAGCACAAGCGTCGCACATAGACACCTACAAAAGCTTGAAGAATTCGGGTTAATCGAGAAAAACGAGTACGGCGATTATATTCTAAAAGAGAAAACAAGCATCAACGGGCACGTGTGGGTCGGCAAAAACCTCGTGCCGCGGTTGATGTTTTATTCCTTCTTTTTTCTAGGCGCTTTCGCCGCCGAGATAATGGTAATATTGTTAAGCTATCTTATAAAAAGTATTGTAATTCAAGTCAGCTTTTTGTTTTTAACAGGAATGACTGGAGTAGCGATGATTCTGTTCTTAATTGAGGGATTACAGCTCTACAAAAAACTTAACCCAAAACACACAGAGTTAAGGTGACAAATTGGGCAACAAAGAGATTAGTCCTGTCATTTCAATTAGTGCTAAATACAGAGACTATATATGGCCTCTCCGTTGATCATGACGCTGAAGGGACCCCAATTATCTGGGTTGCGCCAGTAGTGAAAATTGGGACAGAAAATGCGGAAGAAAAAATAAAAACACTCTGCCCCTAAGGTTCGCAAAATTGCGGACACTTTTTACTAGCGATTTGCAAGTTAAACTGCAGAACCTTAAAGTCCTTTGTATTTCCTTACCTTTTAAGAAGTAAAGCGTATTATAACTTAGTCAATCAGTTTCCAAGGAAGCGTGTGTTTTATGGTATATTTTGCTGTGAATGTACAAAGAGGCGGCTCCTATTAATAGTGCAATGAGGCTGCCAATGAAAAGCGGAAAAACAAGCCAGTTCCCGTACCTTGCAATTTCTGCTTGCCACTGCCAGGGATACCATTGAGTCCACAGCGGCCATGCTCCAATCACTTGATAAGTGAATCCTAAGGCGGTTACTAATATTGCTGCATTTTGTTTATTGTCAACGCTTCCAGCCTTAATGCCCCTCAAGCTATACACACCTAAAATCAAAGTTCCAACCAGAGTCATCAGTAGAAGAATGGGAACAGTAAAAATCCATTGGGGCATATAAAAGTAGAAGGAGCGCCAATCAATATGCCAATCCCCCACCAACCCAGCATACATGTTAGGCATAACAAACCATAAATCAGCTACACCGAAAAAAACCAGCAACAAACCGATTGGTAACTGATTGTTTTTGATGGATTTGGCAATGGTGTAAGCGTTATTTTGTTGCGAGTTAGCTTCCCCCATGCACGGCAGCTCTTAAAGTTATGTTGTGGTGGGCCCGACCGGATTTGAACTGGTGACCAACAGATTATGAGTCTGGCGCTCTACCTAGCTGAGCTACGGGCCCACTTTGCTCTGCGCTTAATATTGCTGTTCCAAACAACATTTAAACATTTTCCGCATTCCTGCAAAGCTACTAATTGATTTCTTTCCAGTTTGTAGTGTTTTATGGTCTTTGTATAGGTGGATCGCTTGCTGTAAGATACGTTTTGAATGTTTAAGATTCATTCTCGCGGCTTTTTTTGTGTTGCCGAATTCTCCTATTTCAGCTTGTTTCCCCTAAATGCCCAATTTTAAGCGTTTTCGTCGCTTCCCCCTCCCCTTTGTCACCCATCAAAATTGGACAAAAGTGCCAAAATTCAGGCTCATGATGCGTGACATTATGAATCTTCCTGCAGAAAACAATCATGCACCGGAAGAGTTCGCCTATTGTCATCTATTCAATTAAAAAACAAACACAGAAGCTAAACATTTGTTACTGATTTTTCTTCCAGCGAATCATTCTTGACAGAATTATTAGGCTTGTTTCGTCTCCATATGATAATACCTTCAGCCAAAAAGAGCCCCGCAGACCCAACGGTAATAGGAATAAGATAGAAAACCGCTAAACTAGGTGTTCGTCCTTGAAAGAAAAATTGAATAAACAAAATCGCAACTTCAACGCTTAGGAGCCCAAAGAAAAAGAGGGAATAAAACATCAGTCTGGGCACCAGGTTTCTGCCGACCCCCAGGTGGCCGCTGACGCTTGCTTTCTCCTTAACAATATATGCGCCGTAAACATTTTTTTGGATTAACCCCAGTGATTCTAGTTTTTGCAGTTGTCGATATGCGGTGCTTGGGCTGCTGAGGCTGGCGCCACGCATTACTTCACGAGGACCGACTGGTTTGGCTTCTTTAACTACGAATGCATAGACCCAAAGAGTTGTTCCTTCTAATTCTTCATTGCTTAGATGTGTCATGTTTAAGCCACCTACTTTACGAAGGCCTCTACGCCCCATTGATCTTCTTGAAATACCTGTTTATCGCCCAGGATTGCATTGTAGATGTAACTGTCTCCATTCTGAGCCAGTAAGACTTGTTTTTGCTCTGTAGGATACGCAGAAGTGTCAATTACTGTGTTGTTTAGGTAACTCATGCCGTCTGCCACATCCATAATTTGGGTTTGCAAAGTTATATTTTCTGACTTTAATGCAGTGAGAGCCGAGGCATTTTCAAAGGGTTGCCTAACTTCATATATGCCTGATAGGAGAATCACGCGTTTGATTTTGTGCCCACGAATTGTTGAAAAGTCCGTTGCCAGTCCAAATGTACTTTGTCACAAATGGCGCCGAAGCATCACCGGTAGACCTACTACCATTTGGGAGTTTAGGCTCGAAAACATAATGTTCTTGAACTATGGTGTCGCTGCCGACAGCGTCTGCCTCACCAAATGGGCTTATCGGTGATGGGTGAGTAACGTTAATTTTGCCAGTAACATCAGTCCAGGTTCCATTCATGTTCATGTAAGTATAGGTTAACGTGCCGTTAACGTAAACGTCATCAAGCAGTACACCCTGTATCCAATGACTAGGCACCCCAGATGAATCGGTGGAGGAAACAATTTTTCCGTTTTCATCAATTACAGGCCATGAACCATTCGTCCATGTGACGTTATAATATTTGCCATCAAGCCATGCACCCTCTAAAGTATAACCTTGCCCCGAAGCCCCACACATAAATAAGGAACCTGATGCATTCTTAAAATTGCTGGCTGCAGTGAATTCCACGTCCACAAGTTGTGCACTGATATTTGACGGATTAGTAATATTTAGAACCACGTAATACGCAATGTCGGGACCGCTATATTCAGAGATTTGGGCTGATTCATTTATGATTGTAAAGTTTGCGTAAACGGCGTTGATTATATAATTCGCTGTGGGTCCTTGAACATGTTCTATAAATGGAGTAATTTTTAACTCGGTGACCAGTAGTGGCGAAGCACACGCAACGCCTATCAAGAATGAGAATAGTGCGCATATGATTAGTTTAGTTAGGGTTTTCATCGTTCACCCACTTGATTCTTCAGGGACAGAGCGTCTATTAGCTCTACTTACGGAACACAACCGTTCCAAAGCGGAACGGCTTTACCGCTGGGTTCTTTCGTGGTGAAAGAGGTATTCTTGAGCGTAACCTGCATATGCTCCAAAGTAGCTTCTGCCAAAAGCGTTAACTTTTTCGTATTCGCCATTTGTTAAGGAATCGTGGCTTGACAATTTTTTAACGAATTCTTCTGGAAGCTGGTCTGTATAATGCTTTAGGACTATGCGTTTAACCCAAACATCAACGGGAAAAGCCTCCATTTTCTCAAGTGAAAAAAGCGACACACAATCAGCCACCTTCAAGCCTACACCTGGAAATTCCACAAGTTTTTTTCTTGTATCTAAATACGGCAAGCTTTTCAAGAACTCAAGGTCAATTTTTTTATCCCAGATTTTTTTAGCAGTTGCCTGAACATACTTAGCCCTGTAACCTAAACCACACTCCCGTAGCCCATTCTCACTTGCCAAAGCCAGCTTCTCAACGGTTGGGAAAATGTAAAAGTCCAATCCGTCAAAAACTTTTTTTTCGCCAAACTTGATAGAAATTTTCTTTAGCATCAGCTCTATGGCGGCTATGCTCTTGTAGGTTGCACAGATAAAGCTAATGAGGCACTCCCAAGGCACCTGCCGAACAATCCGTAATCCCTCAAACCGACGCAAAGCCTGCTTAATATAATCATCTTTGCTAATACAGCGTTGAATTTGCTCTAAATCATCATTTAATCCGAAATATTGCTTGACAACCTTTTCGTCTATGCCGTCAAATTCCAATTCGCAGCCGCATTGTCGAATCTTAAACACGTTTTCCCCAACAACACCATACCACCAATCGCCCACTTTTTTCCACCTAAAAACTTGCCCACAGCAAAGAGAAAAATCCAAATCAAACTTGACGTCAAGCTGCAATGCTACTGCTCCAAAAACTTTTCGGGTTTAGGAATTTCTGGCGTGAGTCCTTTTCGTTGACGTAAATCCGTTATCACTTGCAACATCAATTTTTGAGGCATCTTTTCCCAATGGTCAAAAAATGATTGCCAAAAAGCTCTTCCTGAAGTTGTTGTACGCAGTTCCTTGGAGAACCCGAAGGTTTCAGAAACTGGAATAAAGCCACTAATGACAGCTAGGAGACCTTTTTGCTCAAAGGAAGTAACTTTACCTCGTCTGCTACATAGTATTCGTGTAGTTTCACTCGTCAATTCAGATGTAACAGTAATTATTATTTTATAAATGGGTTCTAACAAGATTGGCTGCGCTGACAGGAATGACCCGAAAACAGCTTTGCCTACTCCACGCATGATCTCTGTAGAATCAAATGCTTCGCTTAGCTTGAAATCAACCAAGTCAACCTTCAAATGTCTTACTGGTTCACCGCATAAAGGTCCAGCCTTGCAAGCAAACTCAAAACCGCCAATGATAGCTTCTAAAACTTCTTCAGAAAGAGGCTCTGTTTTTCCGCTACAGTCTAAAAGCACGTTTCGATGTTCGTCAATTGAAAGGATACTGGCTGACTCTTCCATTTCTTTTCCGTCAGGCGAAACTTGAACCCAAAAACTATTCTGTTTATTTGGACTTTTCGCTAAAGCCAAAGTGCCCTTATTCTCAACGGTTTCCATATAAACAACTCGGGGAGAAGAAACATCTAACTGCAAATTGCCACACGAGGTTTTTAATTGATTGAGGGCGACTTCTAAATGCAATTCGCCCATGCCGCTGAGCAAGTACTGACCCGTTTCTTTATCCGCTGTAATTTTTAAGTTCGGATCTTCACTTGCCAGCTTCTCCAAGCCATCAAGTAAGATAGGAATGTCTTGTGGTTTTTTAGGTTCAATCGCTAAAGTGACAACCGGTTCGGAAACGTAGCATATGCCTTCAAAAGGAACCATTTCAGCCTTATGCTCTATATCCACGAGAGTTTCTCCTGCCTTAACTTCGCCAGTTAAAGATAAAGACACCAAGTTTCCTGCTGAAGCAGACGTTACTTCTTCTCTTAGGGAGCCCATGTCAATAGCAACTTGCTCAACCACAGTTCCAGATAGAGCATCAACAAGATGCAACTTATCACCCTTACGAACTATACCTGAAAACAATCTACCCGTAGCTACAGTGCCGCTATTATCGTCAGAATAAACATTTGTTACACAAAAAACGGCGGGTCCTTCATCCCTGCATTCAACCAATGCTTTGCCAATCGGCGAGTTGACGTGCCCGTCCCAAATCTCCTCTATCCTATACGCTTGGGCCTCTCGCGGGTTTGGAACCTTCTTGATTACCATCTCAAATATCGCTTCATAAACGGGCAACGTTTTGGAAAGTTTTGCTCCTTCACCTTTTTCACAAACGTTGATTATGTCTGAAAACTTTACGCCCTTTTCTTTTGCTATGTTCATTGTGAAGCCCCAACCATACAATGCTGCCCCAAAAGCAACGTTGCCAATTGAACCGCTAACTTTCCATTGGTTTTTGAAAGGCTCTTCGCAGTAGAGTTCGAGGAGGTCATTGAAGCTGCTGATTATGTGGTCGAGTTTTTTTTGGATTTGCTCTTCGTTTAGATGCAACTCTGTAATGAGGCGGTCGACTTTATTGATAAAAAGCACGGGTCGGACTCGTTCTTCAAGGGCTTGCCTGGTGACAATTTCGGTTTGAGCCATAATTTCCTCAACTGCATCCACAACTACCACGGCGCCATCAATGACCCGTAAGGCTCGAGTGACTTTGCCCGTGAAATCCACATGCCCAGGAGTATCTACAAGGTTGATTATGTATGGGGTTTCGGGGGTTTTGTAAAGCAGGGTTATGTTGGCTGTTTTAATTGTGATTTTTCGTTTCTGCTCTTCCTCAAGATAATCAAGCACACGAGCTTGACCAGCCATCGCTGTAGACAGCAGCCCAGCACCCGCCAAGAGGGAGTCTGCAAGCGTGGTTTTTCCATGGTCAATGTGAGCGATTATGCCTATGTTTCGGATAACCTCTTTTTTAGGCATGAGCTCCTGTATCTGGGCAATCTGCTTGAATCTCGGCATACGTAATACCAAACAGAATCTCAGTTATGTTGTCGCCCTATTAAATTTATAACCCCAAAAAACTCGACGCGGATCCGTTCGTTGTAGTGCAAAGGAACACACAAACATATATTAACAATTTTGAGAGTCATTAAATTAGCGACAGTATAGTCTGCGATATTCCAGCATGTTATGCTTAACAGAATCTGCAGGCGAATTGGCGTCTTAATTGGAGAATGGATTTTTGACTCAAATAAAAGTTGCCGTAAAAAAAGAATTCGACAAGATAGATGCAATCATATTTGAAGCAGCTTTAACACTCAACGAAATAGAAACCAAATACAAACAGAAAGAATATGTCAGCTGATTGACAAATTATTCAAATTTGTTCGCCGCCCGTCACTGTTATACCAAAGTAGATTGAAACACAAACTATGATAATTAGGCTCGCAACTGCACTGAATAATGCTACAAAAAAAGCTATTCCATAGAAAATGGGTACTATAATGTATTCGCGAGCTATTTGTTTCACACAAGCGTCTGGGACATCTTCACTTATGAGATTGTGAAAATGAGTTGCGTTGTGCCAGAGAAAGTTCCAAACAACTGCAATAATGAAGAATGTGCCTGCGTAAACAAGGGCTGCTGTGTTTGCTTGGCTATCGAGAAGGTGCTCTGAAACTAACAGGGTTGTAAATGGAGTTAATACGACAAATAAGAGAAGCAGACCGTTGAGAAGCATAAATTCTCTGCTAATTCGCTTAATGTAATTGAACATGTTATGGTGGTTTATCCACATTATGAGAATATTTATGAAGCTGATGATGAATGCAAAGAATGCTGGCCATTCACCTAAAAGTCCACTTAAAAGGTTAGTACTGCCCCGAGCGGTAGGGTCATAGAGATTTAAAACAAGCAAGGTGACTGCAAAAGCAAATATGCCATCGCTAAACGCTTCAAGCCGTTCAGTTCCCCGCTTCCTAAAAACAGCACTCAAAAACATCACTGTTTATTCATTGAATTTTCGGTAACTTAAATATGTCCTCAGCTTTAAGCTGCAGATTAGCCACTTTAGGAACATCACATTTTAAAAGAGCATACCTGCATGGGTCTGTCGAAGAAGAAGATGAGGTTGTTTTTTCTGACTTTCTTCTTCATCAAATTAAAACAAATAGAATAACTTCCCAAAAAATGTAAGTTTAATGCAACGGAGTTAGCCCTTTTCTAATCTTTTGGAGAGAGGTCAACTATAAGATTCAAAATGATGCGTGTTCATATGCTTTAAGCCCTAACTATTTGCTTTTAAAAATTTAATTCTGACGGATGTGGGGTTAAAGTATCAATTGTACCCTGCCGACTTTGCCGTCTGTAAGTCGCACCTTGATTCCGTGAGGATGGGTAGAGCTGTTAGTGAGGATATCTTTAACTATCCCTTCAGTAAGCTTACCGCTGTGCTGGTCTTGCTTCAAAATAATTTTTACGCGAATGCCCGATTTGATTTGGCTTCTTTGCTGATTAAGTTTCATTTATACTCATGGATGATTTCCGGCTTATAGTGCATTCGCATAAAAAATTGCAATTCCAATTCGACAAGCCAATCTAATTTATAATCTCGCCAACGTAGTAATCATCGCCTAGAAGGAACCGACAGTGAAAACACCCATAATCATTCCAGTTGACCAACTGATCCAAGAGCCTTACGCTTCGGTTCTGTGTTTTCCAAATCCCAACGAAAATGAAGTTCAATGTCGCATCCAAGAACTGCGTAACCACAGCGTTACAGCTCTTGAGTTTTCGGGAACAGCCAGTGTGTTTGGGGTTCCGGTTCCAGTTTTGGGAAAAGGCTTTGTGGGCATAGTTGTCATCGCACACCTCAATATGGAGAGGGTGGCTGTAAAAATCCGAAGAACAGATGCTGACCGAGCCGACCTGCTCCATGAAGCAAGTATGTTGTCCAAGGCAAATTCAATAGATGTGGCGCCAAAATTGATTGGAGCAAGTAAAAACTTTCTTCTGATGCAGTTGATTGATGGGTATTTGCTTCCTAATTGGCTGAAAACAAACAGAGAGAAAACGTTGGTAAAACTGGTTTTGAGACAAGTTTTAGAACAATGTTTCAGGCTTGATCAGGCGGGTTTGGATCATGGGGAACTCAGTAAAGCGCCTAAACACTTGCTTGTTGATAAGACTGAGAAAGTCTTCATCGTAGATTTTGAAACCTCCAGCGTAGAGCGAAGAGTCGCAAATGTTACGGCAGTTTGCCAATACCTTTTTGGCGGAAACAGCTCTGCAGCAAAGATTTTGGATGAAATTTTTGGACGAAAAAACCGTTTAGAATTGATTGATGTACTTGGGGCTTACAAGAAAAATAAAACTAGAGAGAACTTTGAGGGCTTGGTTAAGTTTTGCCTTTCATAGTTTCTTTCTGTCGGAAGAAGAAGAACAACAACACCCCACCTTGTTCTTCTTCTATCAATGACAAAATAGCGGCATTGGGTTGTTGTTGAAGTTTTCTTCTTTCCAAAAAACACAAGTTTTAGCTCGTTTAAGCTAAAATGTCTAGTAGTTTTCCCTGCGTTCTAGCTTCTTTTATTTCCATAGCGATACGTTTGCCCATGTACATGTTTTCGCCGTACTTTAGATAAGCGTATGGTGAAGTGCCAATGCCAACGTTTGTCCCTGCAACGATGCGGGCGGAGATTTCGAAAGTGAAAATCTTCAGGTCATCGGTTATAACAGTTTCCAAGCAGAAGGGACCAATGATTCCGGGCGGTGCCAGCTCTTTGGCTTTTTTGTGTACGTTGTCGCCCATCCGCATCATTTCTGGCAACAGGGATTCGCGGAGCACTATTGGGAAGTTGCCAACTACTGTATATGTTGGGTTAACCTCTATTTCCAGTTGTTCGGCTGCTGGGATTTTGCCGATTGAATCTACAGCTGACTCATAGCGTCTGTCCATTGCAAGTAACTCCACATCATCTTTTACGATTGAGCTGAAATAGCTGGGGTAGACGTTAACGCCAAGCGCATATTCCTGCAAGTGGATACTCGCCAAATCTTCTTCCTTCAGCAAGCCCCTTTGAACCAGTTCTTTGAATTTTTTGTGAAATGCTTTTGGCGAGATGGCTAAGAAGTAGCCTCTGCCTCCTTTTGCCCCAGGCAACTTCGCGATGACTAACCGGTCGATGTCTTCAGGAGTTTTAAATGTGGCCGGTAAACGCAGCCCTGCTTGGCGTAACCAATCTTCCTGGGATTTACGGTTAGCTTCCCACTTAAGCAGTTGGCGATTTCCAAACATGGGTACAAAAAGGCTGTCAGTTAACTCTTCAGTACTTAAGTAAGCGGTGAATGAACCGTGTGGAATCAAAACGACATTTAGTTTTCGCAGTTTTTCTTGGATTTGCTCATTTAGAAGCTCAGTGAAGTCTTTTACTATGATTAATTCGTCGACAAGCGGGTATTTCTTGTACATTATGGCATCTTTTTCTTTGCAGATACATACTGTACGGAAACCTTCTTCTTTGGCGCCCTTGAAAATGTTTAAAGAACTGTGAGAACCTAACGTGCCTATGGCTATTTTTTTCTGGTCATATTTCTCAACTATTTTGGCTATGTCTTGATTAGTGATCATGTTACTACTTCCGCAAGCCTGCCCTCTTTAACCGCACGCTTAATTTCCATAGCAACACGTCTGCCTGGACCAACCTCCATGCCGTATTTGTATTTCATGTAGGGTGAAGTCGGTTCAACACATGGGCAACCTGGTACACGTGGGCTAACGTCAAAAACATAAAACGCCAAATCCTTCGTGACCGCACCTTGCAGTGCAAAAAGTCCAATCATTCCAGGTGGGTATTCTTTTTTACAAGTGTTTACGAATTTTTCGGCGGCTTCAAAGATTTTTTCAATTTGGCTCTCACGCATAGTTGCGCCCATGTGGCCAATTTCAATGTTTTGGGTTGAAATATTCAACTCTATTTGCTCTTGCGCTGGAAGGTCTAAAACGCCATCAAGGTCGGTTTGGATACGCCTATCAAACCCTAGCAAATCGATTTCATCAGTTAATGGTGACCAAAACAGGTTAGCGTTAAACTTAGCGCCAATAACATACTCTTCTATTAAAGCTTGGTCGAGTACTTCCTGAGTTATTATGCCTTTGGCGATGCGGTCGCTAGCCATCTTACTAAATTCAAAGGGATTTGAGGGGTAGAAAAATGCTCTCTCTATGGCACGTTCTTTTTCGGCAACTTTCACAATTGCTAAGCGGTCAATTTCGCTTGGTGACTTGAAGGTTTTTGGCGTTGCAATTCCTGATTTCTGAAGCAGGTACAATTGGTTTCTGGGTGTATTGCGTTCTTCTGTTCGAAGCATTGAGCGGTTACCCATCAAAGGCACTGCAAACTGGTTCTCTATCGCTTCGTAACCAGCGTAGACGGAAAAAGAGCGGTTGGGAACAAAAATGGTGTTCAAATCAACCAGTTTCTTCACGTTTGCCTCTTTTGTTATGTCAGAGAATTTATCCAGCATAAGTACATGGTCAAAAACGTTTTTGTAGTATTTTGTATAGGTTTTTTCTCTTCCTTTTTGGCATACGACAACGGTTTCATAGCCTTCTTGCTTTGCCCCTGAAGCAATCTCCAAAGCTGAATGGGAACCTAAAACGCCAATACGAATTTCTTTAGACGTATAATGTTTTATTATTTTTTTGATTTCATCAGTTATCATGTTTATTCCTTCAGGTATGCCCTGTACTTGATAATTACCTCTGCAAGTTTAGCTGCATTAAACAGGTTTCGACCGCTCATCTCATTAGCTGCTGCCATATACATTTCACTAATTATTGTTTTAAGCTTAAGGTCCAGTTTTGGGGGCTGAGACTTACAAAGCAACTTCCAATCCTGTATGCCTTTGGCTTCAGCTTCTTTTTTCGCTTTCTCTAAATCCTCATACCAACTGGTTTTTTTGTAGAATTGCCTTGCGATTTCTTTGCTCACGTGTACGCCCTCGTAGGTGAATCTGCATTCATCAAGGGTTCCTAAGACATCAACTACAATTAGTTCTCTGTTTTCATCGAAAGCTAACTCTATTTTTCCATCTTCATTTTTCAAGCCAGCTTTTGAAGCCATCTCAGTTATTGTTTCATCCGATTTGAGTAAAACAGCTTTGATGTCGATTAATTCTTGATCTGTTAAGTCAGCGATTTTCTGAGCTTCTTTCCAAGTCACATAGCGATCGGTCTCTTCCAGTTTCGTGCTGACATCAAAAATTGGCTGAGAAAGCTGCTCACCTGGTTTGGGGTAATGATCTAAACCTAAATCCTTAAAGGTGATTTTTCCCTGTTCAAGCCGTTTGAAAACTGATGAGCCTTCAGGCAAGCCATTTCTATAAATTATTTCAAGAGGGATAAGGCAGTTTTTAATTTTAGACGAATAAATACTATAATCATGGTTGATTTTGCCATTAACCGAATTTGTTTTTGGCTTGTAAACATTAACTAAACCAACTTCCATTACGCTGGAGGGCTGCTTCAATGCGTTGACCTTGATGGCTTTGCCGTTTAAATCAACTAAGCCTTTATAATGGGTTTTTACGCCTTTTTTTTCTAACTGTTCAAAGCAATAAGCGCCCATAAGGCAAAGGGCTGCTCCCTTGCCGCCAATGCGATCGGGCATTTCGCCCCAATCGAAAACACTGTATCGATCAGAGAACAGGAATCTGCCGATGCCCATTGCGTCGGGTGTTGATTTTTTTATAACTTCGAGGTCTTTTACGCTGCCCATTGCTATATTCACTCGTTTAGTCTTTGTTGTAGCAGAATATTCTATTTAGCTTATATCATTTTATCTGAAAATTTGTTGATAGCTATAATTAAAAAAATAAATTATAAATAATGACTTAGATAGGCAACGACAATGCTTACACTTGCCAAAATAACTTTTAATGAAATTGCGATAAACCTCTTTTTCATTTTTTTATACCTTTAATTAGCGCAAGCTTCACTGGAAATAAGGAGCGCTAACTTATTTCAGTTTCTTTACTGATTCATTAGCGTTTTCAAGTTCTTTTTTCTTTGATAACTGATAAACTTTAACGGTTTGGGCAACGACACTGTCTTCTAGAGCAAAAATTTTTGCAGCAGCAATCGCAGCTCCTTCAGGCTCAATAGTCACAACAGACCCTATGCCGCTTGGCACTCGAAGGGAAGAGAAAATGTCAATACCGCTATATGTTTCGGAGTAGGGGGGGCATGCAATGACAGGTTTAGATGAGTTGGCGTCGACAAAAGCGCTAAGAGCGTTCGAGCGACCAGCAACTGTTATGTAGATTACTTTTTCAGCTTCGAACTCTTTTATTATTTCAAGAACATTTTCTGGACTTTTATGTGCAGAAGCAACCCGAAATTCGTAGCTGACTCCTAAAAGCTTAAGGTACTTTGCTATTTCTCGAGAAAAATCTAAATCCCGCTCTGAACCCATAATGATAACGGCTTTTTCAGACATAATAATTTTCACTGTAAATTCTAATTAATAACTGGCTAATTAACGTAGCTTGATTTCAGTTGTTGCATTATGTCAATCACATTTCTTTATTACGTAATTTAGACTGTGTTTGCATGTTGGTTTTATGACACAGAGCATTCAGCAGGCTAAAGAGTTAGAGTTGCTCAGGCAGTTGATTGGAGAGTGGGCTGTAGGTATTGCAATGAAAACAAGTGACGAAAAAATTGTTTCTGGTTGTGGCGAAATGACAGCGTTGGAAATCAGGGATGTTGGTATAAACTCTGAAATAGAAACTCATATTGAGGGTTATGACGATTATTACGAAAATGATTTTTGGAGTTTTGATTCTTCAAGTGGCAACGTACATCTTTTTAGTATAACTTCGGAGGGCGATGTTCATGATCATTGGGAAACTGGAATGATAGCAACGCGCTTGAACTCTATTGGAGAGGGACATTTGAAGACCAAGAACTAGAAGAAAAAATAATTGCAAAATGGATAAGCAAAGACCAAATTGAATTAAAAGAAATACATTCAGCCCTAAGTAAAGTGGTTCTAACAATTGACTATGTTTTCAAAAGGAAAGAGGGCTAACCAAGCAATTCAACCAATAACTTTGTCAATTGTTCAGATGCCGATTCTACTTCAACGGATAAACCTTCACCAAACTCCATACTCTTCGGCTCAACTAGTAGCAGAGCAATTTTTGCACCAGTCGCTTGCTTAACGTAATCACAAAATATGCGTAACGGCAATAGATGGGTTGAAATGGCCGAGAAATCTACAATTTTTTCAGCGTCCACGAGGCGGGCTTCTCCAGGATGGAGACCCAAGAAGGCTGCGTCAATCAAAAGGACATGAGTTGGCTTAAATTGTTCTATATCTACCATGTAGCTTTCTGGAACTGTTTCGGCTTCCAATAGAAGGACAGTTGGGGGCAATTTACCTTTTAGTTTTTCCACAATTTTGAGTCCTACGTAATCGTCCGTGCGGATTGGATTGCCAATTCCCGCTAAGACAATGCTTTTTGCATCACTAAACCAGCTTTCAAGTTCTTTTTTGATTTCTCCCCCCATTTAAGCACCAATTAAGAATTAAATAAATGTTAAAGTTAGAAAAAGCTTGTCGTCACCCAAAAGAAACATGAGCTTAGCCGGTGATTTTTTTTGCACATGTGATAATTTGTTTTTTAGATTCCGCTTTGTTAGACCAAGGGTTAACCAACGCTATGTCGCCAAGGTAGTTTGTAGGTTTGCCCTATTAAGCATTAAAGTTTTTTTACAAGATTTTATTTTTTTAAACCTTTTTGGTACTATCAAACCTTTCCTAACCTTTTCTATACTTTTCCATACGTTTCTATACGTGACCTGCAACTAATTCAAACCCTAAATCAAAAAAGCAACTTAAAACACAAAGAAAAAAATTCAGAAAAACAAGAAGCTCTTTTGTTTCTTCAATGGCTTACGGCTTTGCAATAGTTCACCATGTGTTTTGTATCCTTAACAATAGATTTCTACCATTATCCTATGGTTTTTTTCTCGCGTTTCATTCTTTTATGTTCGGGATTAGGTGGTTGAGGTTGCATGTTAAATCGCTGCTTATAGGATATGCAAGGGTGTTTTGTTCAATAAGGTTTTACCCTAAAATGTTGGGGTTTAGAGGTTTGTCTTTCAATCACAGTTGTGTGTTGGAACTAAGAAACTAGAGTTTTGCACCATTCGACGATTTGTTTTTCAGATTCATCTTTGGTAGTTAAAGGATTAACTAATGAGAGCTGTCCTATGAATTCGGAGTTTGGTATTAATGCTTTAGTTTGTTCAACAGCTGCTGGTTTTTTGCCTCCCTGCGTAAAGAATAATGCAACTTTTTTTCCCGAAAGGTCATTCTTTCTAAGGTAGGTCGCTATGGCGGGGCTTGGTCGACTAGCCCAGACAGGAGTTCCAACAATTATGAGGTCATAACCAGTAGGTGATTTGATATTTTGGGATATTTCGGTTTCTTTGCCACGTCGTGCATCAGAGCCGCCACCAAGAAAGCCAAGTGGACCGCTTCGCTTCTTCAGGTCCAAAACTTCTTCGACGTCTGCACCGACTTCTGCAGCAATAGTTTCAGCCACAAAACGTGCATTGCCAGTTCGAGAATAGTAAACAACAAGACTCTTCAAATTAAACACACTCAATAGAGAAATATTCAACAGTGACTAAATATAAAACTTGGCGTATGACATTAAATCAAGGTTAAAATAAAAAAAATAAAATTTTGCCCTTAAATAAAGATGGGCTAAATTAACGGCTGACTGAGCTTAGTAATTGTTTTTGGGCGTTAAAGACTTCAACTGTTAAGGGCATTTGTCCAACTGCTGCGTGTGTTGCGCATCCGAAGCATGGATCGTACGCTCTGAAAGCCATTTCAACCATGTTAAGTATACCTTGGTCAACTTTGCCCTCGTGGATTAAGCCTTTTGCTGCGTCACGTATGCTCATACAGATTGCTGGGTAATTATTTGTTGTTGCAACGATTAGGTTTACGTCTTTAACAAGTGCATCTTTGTCTAAGGTGTAGTGGTGGATGAGTGTGCCTCTTGCTGCTTCAACGATGCCTACTCCTTCGGTTGGTTCGCCTGGTATGTTGCGAACGTTTGTGCTGGTGATTTCTGGGTCTTTAACTAACTCCATCGATCTTTCGGTAGCGTAAAGTAATTCGATTAGTCTTGCCCAGTGGTATGCTAAGGTGCTGTGGACTGGTTTGCCGCCTAGTGTTTTGTACATTACATCGTATTCTGCTTGTGCAAGCGGTGTTGCCATACCGTCTGAAGCATTTAATCGAGCAAGTGGACCAACTCGGTATACGCCGCTATCTTTGCCTGGAACTTGTCCTTTCCAGCCGATTGCTTTTAGGTATGGGAATTTGCTGTAGGTCCATTCTTCAACGTGTTCACCGATGTGTTTGAGGTAATCTTTTGATTCGAACTTTAGAAATTCTTTGCCAGATGGGTCAACAACGCGGATTTTGCCGTCGTAGAAGTTAACTTTATTGTTTTTATCTACCATGCCCATGTAGTAAGTTGGCATAGTATAGGCATCGCTTTTGATTAAATCAACGTATTTGGTGTTACCTAAAACGATTTTATGGAAAATATCTAGTGTGAATTTCGCAAAATCTACACATGAAGCGGCCATTGTCTCGATTTCTTGTCTTTTCTCCTCGGAAAGTGGCTTGCTGATTCCACCTGGTAAACCGCAGACTGGATGAGTTGCTTTTCCACCGATAATTTCGGTAATTTTTTGACCGTAAGCACGGTGTTTTATTACTTCTGCTGCGACGGGCATGCCGACTTTTTCGATGACACCGAGAATGTTGCGTTTTTCTGGTGGTGCATCAGGTCCAACGATGAAGTCTGGTCCACCAAGATAATAGAAGTGTAATATATGGTCATAAATGAAGTAGGCACTGTACATGAGTTCTCGAAGTTTCTTTGCTGCTGATGGAACTTCAACATTAAATGCTTCATCTAAAGCTTTTACGGCTGCAAAATGGTGGGCAACTGGGCAGACACCGCAAATTCTTGTGGTCAGTTGAGGCATGAGTTCGGCTCGTCTGCCAATGCAGAATTTCTCAAAGCCTCTGAGTTCTGGAATTTTGAGGTAAGCATTTTCTACTTCGCCTTTGTCGTTTAGGAATATGGAGACGTTTCCATGTCCTTCGAGGCGTGTGATTGGATCTATAATTATTTCTTTCATTTTTTAATCACCTTTCTTTTCAAAATTGAAGCTGGTAAACTATACATATAGAATGTACCAACTGGATCTTTAACTTGACTGAGCAATTCCTCTATTTCTTTCTCAGTATACTTTTCTTTGCCGGGTTCACCATCGTAGCCAAGTATTGAAGCTAAAGCAGATACAATTGCAGCACCTTGGTCTGGCACATTTGGAGCTGGTCCACCGCAGCCTGTGCAAGGCATGTCAACGTTTAAGCATTGGGCGCCGCAGCCACTTCTGGTTGCAAGGCCTAAGCAGAGAATGCCTTGTTCTAGGAGACATTTTTCTGGTTCAGGAGCTTTATCGTAGACACGGTAGATTTTGCCGATTTTTTTGTTTTCTCGTTTCCTTGGGCATTCGTCGCATACTGCTTTGAGTGGTGCGAGTACTGAGCCTTTTGGGGGTAACTTGTTGTTTGCTATTGCATCTACTGCGGCAGCAATTAGTTTGACTGGCGGCGGGCAACCGGGCAGGTAATAATCAACATCTACTGTTTGTGCTAAGGTTTTTACTGTGTCATAGAATTCAGGGATTTTGAGGATGCCTTCTTTGACTTGGGTTTGAGTCTTAGGTGTAGTTGCTTGAGGGTTGACGTTTGATTTGTCTTTTATGTAGACTTGATCGAAAATTTCTTTTTTGTCGTTGAGGTTTGCGAGTCCTGGCACGCTTCCTTGGTGAGCGCATGAGCCAAAAGCAACAAGGGTTTTAGATTTTTCTCTTAAAACCTTCGCCATGTGTTCTTGTTCTGAGTTGCGTATTGAACCGTTAAAGAATGTTATGTCAATGGATTTTTCAGGCATAGCTTCGACATCTTTGTATTTGACATCGATGGCTACGGGCCAAAAAACAATGTCGGCTAATTGAACTACATCAAGGATTTTTTCGTTTAGGTCTAAGACGGCTATTTCGCAGCCGCCGCAACTTGCAGCCCAGTAAAAGGCTATTTTTAATTTATTTTTGCTCATTGCTTGTTTACTTCCTCTGTTACTTGTTTTAGTATTTTTGATGCGTTAACTCGGAGTTCGTTGAAAGCTAATTCTTCTGGTGTTAAGCCCATTGCTAACCCGAGTAGTTGTGGGTAATGGAGGATTGGAATACCATAGGCTTCATTAAAGATTTTCTCTATTCGCAGCTCATTTGTATCATACATTATATGGCAAAATGGGCAAATTGTGATTAAAGCTTGTGCCTCAACCATTTTTACATGATTAAGCTTATCTCTTGCAAGTTGCAATGCGATTTTGTCGCTAACTCCGACGCTTGGTGCACCACAGCATTCTGTTTCGTCAATGTAGTCTAGGCATGTGGCTCCTGTGGCTTCTATTAGCATTTTTAGGGTTTGTGGGTCTTCAGGATCATCAAAACCAATGAATTCTTTAGGTCTTAAGATGTGGCAGCCATTGTGTTCAGCGACTTTAAGCATTGTCAATGGTTTTACAACGGATGCTTTTATTTTCTCGACGCCCACATCTTCCTTAAGCAGTTGAAGAAGATGTTTTGTTTCTATGGTTCCTTTGAATTCTAAGCCTATTTCTTTGAGGTGACCGTTAATTTGCTCTTTTAAGACTTTGTCTTCTTTTAGGATTTTGTTGACTTTCTTTAGTGTGCCAGCGCAACCTGGGCAAAGCGTTAAAATGTTTAAGCCAGTTTGCTCTGCCATCGCCAAGTTTTTTGCCGCTAAAATAAGCATCGTTTCATGACTTACAGGATCTAACGGTAGACCGCAACAGTTGAATTCGGGCATTTCAACCAATTCAACGCCGAGTTTAGCAAGGACCTTGCGAGACGAAATTTCGTATGCAGAAACGCGATAAGGTATTGCGCATCCGAGAAAAATCAGGTATTTATTGCTCATTCGTTTTTACCTCTGCTGGTTTCTGGATGGTTTCTACGAATTTTACGCCTTTAAGAACTTTTTTTACTTTTTCAGGGTTGCCTTTTGGCAGGGGCGGCAAGCATTGTGATTCTCGTTTTTTGACTCTTAACTCGGGAATCTTGAAAGCATAACCTGATTCAAGCAGGCTCGCAGTTTGATCTTTAAAAACTTGAGGCACGCATCGATTTTCTGCAGCTAAGTTACGGAAGACCCGAATGACCGCTGCAACTTCAACATCCTGTGGACATCGATCGGTACATGTAAAACAAGCAGCACACAACCACAATGTATCACTTTTGAGAACTCGATCTTTTAGGCCAAGCTGTGCCATATGAATTAGTGTTCTCGGACGATAACTATCACTGTATCTTGCAACTGGGCAATCTGAAGTGCATGTTCCACACTGGAAACATTTAAGAATTTTTTCGCTTCCATGAATTTTAAGCAGTTCATACTTAAATTTTGGATCAAGTTCGGAAGCTTTTATCGGCTCTTTGCCAGATGGAGTTGTTGATGCTGTCTCAGTCACATAGATTCACTTTGACAGATAGGTAGCACCATGCGTGCTTATTTACTCCAAATTCCAAAGTCAAATACATAAAGGTTCAGTCAATGCTTAAGTGATTCTGCCATGTCTAATATGACGATTTTTACATTTTGATTATGGAAAGTTTGTTGTTTTCGTTAGGAGTTATGGATATTTGTGAGCAGACAAGCCTATTCATATTTGCACCACTAATAGTGGTCACCCTTCAGGGTAAAAAATATTCAAAAAAATAAAAATAGATTTATCTTATTTTGCGATCAACCAGTTTTCCGGCTGCATCAACTAGTTTTATATCTAAAGGCATTTTGCCAATGGCATGTGTTGCACAGCTTAAGCATGGGTCAAACGCTCGGATGACAGCTTCCACGCGGTTTAGCATTCCTTCTTCGAGTTGTTTTGCTTTAACATATTTTTTAGCCACTTGCGTTACTGCCATGTTATAGGCGATGTTGTTGTGTTCCGTTGCGATTATCATGTTGTTCCAAGTAATCAATCCTTGTTGGTCAACTTTGTAGTGGTGGATCAGAGTACCTCTTGGAGCTTCAGCTACGCCTACGCCTTCGTAATTATTGACGAGTGCTTTTGATGTTACATGTTCTGATAGGATTTCGGGGTCTTGAAGCAGGTTTTTGGCGGTTTCAAGGCAGAAAATTATCTCGATTAGGCGTGCGTAATGGTAGTGGAATGTGCTTTGGACAACGCCGTTCTTGCCTAACTTCTTGAACGCCTTGAGCTCTTGGTCTGCAAGCGGTGTGCCACAGTAGGAAGCAACATTAAGCCGCGCTAATGGTCCCACGCGGTAAGCACCTTGGGGATAACCGACCGATTTGAAGTATGGAAACTTCATGAAAGACCAAGGTTCAACAGCTTCACCGATAAATTCCTGATACGTTGTTGGGTCTACGCATTGCGCTGCAACTTTGCCGCTATTGTCAATAATAGTAAGCGTGCCATCATAATGTTCTAGCCCTCCATCTTTCGTTACTAAACCCATGTAATAACTTGGGAAATTGCCGAAGTTTTCAATTTCTTCTTCAAAGCCATCTAGCATCTTTTTGTACATAGAAAGTGTTTGTTGTGTGCTCTCTATGGCTTCAGGCAGATTGGCGCATAAGTAGTCTGCTCTTTCCTGTGTGAGAGGCCATTTTGCGCCGCCTGGCAATATCCATTCGCTTGAGTGAATTCGTTTGCCAGCGATTTTTTCGATTAATTCTTGGCCGTATTTGCGGAGTTTTATGCCGCGCATGGCTATTTCAGGTTGTTTTTCTATTAATCCGAAAATGTTTCTTTGCGCTGGGTCCGAGTCAAAGCCTAGCAGCATGTCGGGCGATGAGAGGTGGAAGAAGTTTAAGGCGTGTGATTGGATGAGTTGTCCCATGTGCATTAAGCGTCTTAGCATTATGGCTGTTTTGGGCGGTGTTACGCCGACGATAGCGTCGCAGGCTTTAGCTGAAGCAAGCAGGTGGCTTACGGGGCAGATACCGCAGGATCTAGATGTTATACTGGGCATCTCGTAGAATGGTCTGCCTTCAGTGAATTTTTCAAACCCTCGGAAATCAACCACCTTGAAGAGGGCTTCTTTTACTGTGTCATCATCGTTTAGCAGTATGGTTACTTGAGCGTGCCCTTCAATGCGTGTAATTGGGCTAATAGTAATTTTTTTCTCTAATTGTGGTTTAACCATATTTTGATCGACCCTCCATGACTGGTGTTCTGCCAGCCAACAATTCAGTTAATACATAGTTTATCAGATCGGCGTGCGGTGGGCACCCTGGAATGAAAAAGTCAACTTTTACCTCTTCATGTATTGGAATAGCCTTAATGAGTAGTTTTGGCACCGCTGTAGGGATGGCAGCGTTTAAGTCAGATGGATCTTTGAAAGCTCGTTCCAAAACTGCTTGGTCACTATGATGCCATGAATTACGCAATGCAGTCACGTTTCCTGTTACAGCGCAGTCACCAAGCGAAATCAAGAGTTTAGTTCTTGTCCTGACTTTCTTCAGCATTGCTAACTGTTCTTCGTTTGCTACGGCACCCTCGATAAGCGTGACATCTACGTTGTCAGGGAATTCTTTCACGTCAGCGATGGGACTGTAAACTAAAGTTATCTTTTTAGCTAAGTCAATAAGGCGTTCATCTTGGTCAAGGAAAGACATATGACAGCCTGAGCAACCGCTAAGCCAAACTGTGGCAACTCTAACTTTCGGGTTCGCGGTCACTTGTGGGTCCTCCTTTCCATTATAAACTCGGCGATATCTTTCTTCTTTGTGTGATCGATTGGTTCTCCTTCAATGTAGATGGCTCCGACCGGACACACTTTTGCACATTTGCGACATGAAGTGCAAGAACAAGAATTACTCCAGTTCTCATCAAGATCCATGATTACTTGAGTATCTTTTCCTCTTAACTTTAAGTCAAGAGTATGAACACCTTCAATTTGGTCGCAGACACGCACGCAACGAGTACATAAAATACATCGATTGCGATCAATAACTAAAAAGTCATGAGTAGAATCAATTTGGTCACTGCTCCAGTTTCGCTCAAACATTACGTGATCGACACCAAGTTGGTTTGCCATCGCTTGAAGCTCACAGTGATCGTTGGCTACGCAGACCGAGCAAATATGAGTTCTCTCAGCCAATAGCATTTGGATAACCATTTTTCGGTATTCTTTTAGTCTGCTTGAATTTGTTGTAACTTCAATGTTTGGACCCACGGGTGTTGTGCAAGCGGGAAAAAGTCTTGGCGAACCGCTAACTTCGACCAAGCAAAGACGGCAGCCTCCGTAGGGGGTTAAACCTTCAAGGTTGCATAATGTTGGAATTATTATTCCATTGTCTTTTGCAGCTTTTAGAATACTGGTACCTTCGGGAACTGTTACTTCAACACCGTCAATTGTAAGTTTAACATCTAAAATTGGTTTAACATCTAAAGAGGTCAACTTTATTCTTCCTCCTTCTTTTGACGAAAGCATTTCCCTGCGTCACATTTCTTCTCGACTATATGTTTAATGTATTCATCTTTGAAATATCGAAGAGTAGTAATAACTGGGTTTGGCGCAGTTTGTCCAAGACCACAAAGACTGGCATCTCTGATGAAAACTCCGGATTTCTCTAAAGTGCTAATATCCTCCATTTTTCCGTTACCCGTCGTAATTTCATTGTAGATGTCTTTAACTCTAGCCAATCCAGCTCTACAAGGAGTACATTTGCCGCATGATTCATCAATACAGAATTCCGTGAAAAACCTTGCAGTGTCAACCATACATGACTCATCATCAAGCACCACAATACCACCAGAACCCATAATGGCTCCAACTTTTGTTAACGAGTCATAATCAACTGGAATTTCAAGAAAAGTCTCAGGTAAACAACCGCCTGAAGGGCCACCCACCAAGACTGATTTGAATTTTCGTCCTTCTGGAACTCCTCCGCCAATTTCAAACACTACTTCTCTGAGAGTAATTCCCATCGGAACTTCAATTAAGCCTGGATTGTTGACTTTGCCTGTTAAAGAGAAACATTTTGTTCCGCTACATTTGGGTGTTCCCAACTTTTGGAACCATAAACCGCCGTTTTGTATGATTAACGGTATGTTGGCTAGGGTCTCAACGTTTTGTATAAGCGTTGGCTTCTGCCATAAACCAGAATTTGCCGGATAGGGCGGACGCGGACGAGGCATAGCTCTGCGACCTTCAACTGATGCAAGAATAGCTGTTTCTTCCCCCGCCACAAATGCGCCTGCACCAAATCGTAGTTCAAGATCAAACTTGAAGGGAGTTTCCAAAATGTTATCGCCCAGTAAAGTCATTGCTTTAGCTTGGGCAATTGCCTTTTGTAACGTTTGAATGGCTAAGGGGTACTCAGATCTAATGTAAATGTAACCTTTTTCTGAACCAACTGCATAGGCAGCGATAAGCATGCCTTCAATAATCGCATGAGGATCAGCTTCAGCTAAAGTTCTGTTTGCGAAAACTCCAGGATCTCCTTCATCTAAGTTAGCAACAATATATTTGGGATAATTGTGTGCTCTTGAGACTAAAGTCCATTTTTGTCCTGTTGGGAACCCTGCGCCGCCTCGACCTCTCAGACCACTGCTCATAACTTCGTAAATTACTCCTTGGGAAGTCATGGTTGCAAGACATTTAGCTAAGGCAGAGTAGCCGCCGACAGAAATGTAATCTTGAATTCTTGAAGGATCGATTTTTCCTGCGTTCCGTAGGACAAGCCGATGTTGTTTTTTGAAGTATGCTTGGTTTTTGTAGAGCATATCTTTTACGGGTAATCCTAAAACGACGTGGTCGCGTACTATTTCTCGTACTCTTTCTGGAGTAACACTTTGGTAGAGGTAATCTCCGGGTTCAATTAGCACGACTGGAGCAACTGAACAGGTTCCTATGCAGCCAGTACGTGCGACTTTGCATTCGTTTTCTACACCAAATTCCTTAACTGCATCCTCGAATGCTTTAAGAATTTTAAAAGCTCCGAAGGGTACACAGCCGCTTGAGCAGCACACATTAATTCGGTATTTGTAACCTCTTTGAAAATCGAGTTCTTGCTCAGTTATTTTTTGAAGATCAGCTAGTTTCAATTTTTACCCCTCCAAGAACATTTTTAATTTTTTCTATTACTATTTCTTTTGTGGCTTTGCCAATAACTTCATCATCAACAACGATGTTAGGTGCCATTGCGCAAGCACCTATGCAGCGTGTAATGAGTATTGAAAGTTTTCCATCAGAAGTGGATCCTCCGCGTTTGAGGTTAAATTCGCTCTCTATTGCTTCCAAGATTTGTTCTACATCTTTCACGTAGCAGGCAGTTCCTAAGCAACCAGTAACTACATGTTCACCTGGTTTTCTAAGCTTAAAAAAACTGTAAAACGTTGTGACACCAAAAACGTGACTGGGCGGAAGGTTTAGTGACTCAGAAATATCCATTAGCAAATCTTTATCTAAATAACCATAAATTTCTTGAGCGCTATGTAGTACCTCTAAAAGAGCACTTCCCTGATAATTATGTTCTTTAAGAATTTTTTCCAGCATTAAGCGACGTCGATCATCTTCGGGCAAGAACCATTATCCTCCGATAGTGTTGCTTCAACACTTCTTAATGTTTACAGAGACTCGAAATATAAAAGGTTAGAGGGGTAGATATGAAGCGTTTTTTAAGACAATTGTTTCTAAAAAGACTAATTGTTCAGTCTTAAACTTATGTATAATCCATCATTTATGGCTCAATATGTGGTAAATACAAATTCCCAAAATAAGGGAAAAATTAGGCAGTCGTTGCTTCTTGTGATGGCTGCACTACTTTTTTCGTTTCAGAGACAGGTATTTCCTGTTTTGGCAGTTCTTTTGGAGGTTCAGGCAAGGATCTTTCTATGAAGCATCGGCGATCAATGTCTTCGCCTTTAAGGTCAAGTGATGCCTTGACTGTGCCATCGCTTAAGTATTCAATGTTGAAGCCCATTTTCTTTGTCAGGCTTAAAGCTCTATAATTATCTGGCAGCATAATTGCGTAGACGTTTTCAACACCTTTTGCTTTTGCAATATCAAGCGCGTAATCAACCATTTTAGTTCCCAAACCTAAACCTTGCCAGTAATCGCTTACAATGAAAGCCATTTCGCTACTTCTTCCGTCTGATTCAACGCTAACTCGGGTCACACCAAGTAATTTGCGTTTTCCGTTTTCAACTATTTCGGAGACAATTGCGACTTCTCTGTCATAATCCACGTTGCAGTAGCGGACCCGGACTTCGTGCGGTGTATCTTTAAGCATTTGGAAGAACCGATATCGAATTGATTCTTCTGAGAAACTTTGGAACATTTCTAGCCACATAGGTTCATCTTCGGGTTTTATGGGTCTTAGTAGTACTTCTTGACCGTTTTTTAGTTGCCAAAGAATCTCTTGTCCTTTTGGGTAGGGACTGATCACCATATGTTCGTGGGGTTCAAATTTCTTGCAAACAGCATCTTTGTCAATGACTATGCGGGCGTCAAGTATGCATGCATCTTTTTCGCTTACCAAAAGTGGGTTTATGTCAATTTCTTTTATTTGTGGGAAGTCAACTAGTAATTGCGAGAAGAGCAGCATAGTTTCATCGAGTTTTTTAAGATCAACTGGAGTTGAGCCTCGGTAGCCTTTTAGTAATCGGTAAACTTTTGTTTCTTCCATCATGCGGTGAATAAGGGTTGTGTTTAATGGCGGAAGCCCAATAGCGTAATCTTTGAAAAGTTCGACGCCTACGCCACCCATACCGAATAGTATTACTGGACCAAAGACAGGGTCAGTTTTTCCTCCTATAATGATTTCTTGACCTTTCTTTTCAATCATAGGTTGAACCGTAACACCGATTATCTGGGCATTTGGATTGTAGGCTGTTGCTCTCTGGATCAGAACTTCGAAAGCTTCGCGAACTTCTGCGGGTGTGTTAATATTTAAAATTACTCCGCCTGCATCAGTTTTGTGAACTATTTGGGGTGAAAGAATTTTCAGTACCACTGGGAAACCCATTTCTTGGGCAAACGTAACTGCCTCTTCCACATTGTTGGCGGCTGCCGTTCTTACGATTGGGAAATTATAGTATTTGAGTATTTTTTTGGCTTCATCTTCAGTTAAAATTTCTCGTCCTTCAAACGCTGCATTTCTTATTATTACCATGATTGGGCGTTTGGGTGGTGAGGCATCAAGGGGTAACTCTTCAGGGGTTTCGTATAGGAGTTCGATGTTGCGCTGATATTCGTACATGTACATGTATGTTTTAATTGCTTGTTCAGGAGTTGAGTATGTGGGAATGTTATTTGCATTTAGAATTGTATTTGCTTCTTGAACCGCGCCAAAACCCATAAACGAAGTCAAAATTGTTTTATTTTGATAAGGTTTGTTTCGCACCAATTCTACTATATTTTTGGCTATTTCAACTGATTCTGAAACTGCTTGTTGAGTAAAAATAATCAAGATGCCATCAATGTTTTCATCGTTAAGGCACGCTTCAAGTGCGGCTTTATACCGTTCAGATTTAGCATCACCTAAAACGTCAATTGGGTTACCGTGGCTCCAGAAAGGAGGTAACACTGCGTTGAGTGAATCTAGCGATTTTTGACTTATCTTCGCTAATTTGCCGTTTGCACCAATCAAAGCGTCAGTTGCCATTACTCCAGGTCCGCCAGCGTTAGTTATTATGGCAAGTCGTGGACCTTTTGGCAATGGTTGAGTTCCTAAAACTTCTGCCGAGTTAAATAAATCTGCGATTTCATTGACTCGCACCACACCTGCACGTTTGAAAGCGGCATCGTAAATGTCATCTTCACCTGAGAGCGAACCCGTGTGTGAGGCTGCGGCTTTTGCGCTTTCAGCGAATTTGCCTGATTTAACCACAATTATAGGTTTGGTTCTGGCAAAGTGCCTTGCTGCACTCATGAATTTGCGAGCTTCCGTTATACCTTCCACATACATCAGTATGCTTTTGGTTTTCGGATCAGAGCCAAAATAATCAATTAGATCGCCAAAGTCAACGTCAATCATTGAGCCGACTGAAACGAAATTGCTAAAACCAATGTTTTCGTGAATTGCCCAGTCAAGGATTGCTGAGCCTAAAGCGCCACTTTGAGAAAGAAAAGCAACGTTGCCTGGTTTGGGCATTTTATCCAAAAAAGTTGCGTTGAGGTTTGATCGGGGTCGGATCATTCCGATGCAGTTTGGACCTATAATTCTGATGTTATATTTTTTTCCGATTTCGAGAATTTTATCTTCCAAAGCCTTTCCCGTAGCTCCAGTTTCTTTGAAGCCTGCAGAAACAATGATTACGCCTTTCACTTTTGCCCTTCCGCATTCCTCCATAACGTCTGGAACGGTTTTGGCAGGTGTGGCGATCATGACTAAATCAACGGGCTCTGGAATCTCGTCGACTGATTTGTAAGTTTTAACTCCCAAAATCTCTGGCTTGCGGATGTTTACAAAGTATACTTTACCAGCGAATCCCATTTGGGTAAAATTTTTAACAATTGCGTAACCCACTGAACCTTCGGCGTCGCTTGCTCCGACTATAGCTACATTTTGAGGGTCGAAAATCTTATCGAGATTTAATGTTCCCATGCTGATGTTACCTTCTGAATATTCGTCGTATCTAACGAGATAAATTAAGTTTATCGTCTCATTTAATTGTTTTATGGAGCACAAGTTCACAAAACTGATGTTCTAGTACGAACTTTTACTTACTGAAAATATTTTTTCATTTCGGCCAGCGAAAGAACAGCAAACCATTATGGATTAATATTTGTTCAGTTTTCTCAACAGTTCAGTACGCAAACGTTGTCACTAATCCTTCGCTGCCAGACTCGCAATTTACGCATTAGAGACGTCATTGATGAAATCATTATTTCTATTTTCTTTTGCTTTTTGGTTCCATATAATTTGGGGTTTCCATAGACATTAAGTTTTGTCCCAAATAGAACACTAATATGCTAATTTGTAACATAAATGTCACAATATTTAATAGGTTTCCTTTTCTTTAGATGAGTAATCCCAAAAAGTGAAAAAATAATGATTAATCCAATAAACTCAAATTTGCAAAATCTGGCTAACAAAGCCAAATGTCCGGACTGTGATTCAGAACTAAATGTTCCATGCGATATCGAAAAAGGAGAAGTTCTGAGCTGTCCTAGTTGTGGACTTGAACTCGAAGTTAAAAAAATATCCAATGGAGGTGGATGCGTAGATCTTCAAGAGTTAATTATTGAAGGCGAAGATTGGGGCGAATAAGAGCTCGCCTAAATCTCGTTTATTTGCTGAAGATTTTTATTATTTTTTTATTTTTTAGTTTTTGATTAGAATGCTTAATGACGTTGATTTAGTTTGTTAACTAAACTTTAACCATTGTATTAATGAATAAATATTTTGAGCGCCAGTATTTTTCCTAAGTTTATATTTGAACTTGGTAATTGCTTGTTAATTGGAGAATAGCTAGTTTGCTAAAATGCACAGAAGTCTCAAATTTTAGAAGGAAAAAGTAGGTAACTTTTATCTAATAGTCACATAAAAGAAGTGTATCTAGGACTTTGAAAAAAGAGAAGGAAAAAAGCGATGACTGGCAAATACTGGAACGAAAAAATCGAAACCATGCCTACTGAAGAGCTAAAAAAACATCAACTTCAAAAATTAAAAGAACAGGTCAACCACTGTTATCAAAACTGCACTTTTTATAAGAAAAAATTTGACAGTGCGGGAATAAAACCTGAAGACATACGTTCACTTAATGACTTAAAGAAAATTCCTTTCACAGTAAAAGCTGATTTAAGAGATAATTATCCTTTCGGTATGGTTGCAGTTAAGTCTGATGAAATTTGCGAGATTCACTCTTCAAGTGGGACAACTGGAAATCCAATTGTCGGTGCTTATACAAGAAGCGACTTGAATGTTTGGCAAGAGTTAATGGCAAGATCTATCTACACAACCGGCGGAAGACAACAAGATGTTATACACATCGCTTATGGCTATGGATTATTTACTGGCGGCATGGGCTTCCATTATGGAGCTCAAAAAATCGGGACCAAAATTATTCCTGCAAGTGGGGGAATGACACAACGCCAAATAAAACTCATGAAAGATTTAGGCGCTACGATCTTAGCCTGCACGCCAAGCTTTGCGGTTTACTTGGCCGAAGGTATGGCTCAAGAAGGGGTTGACCCGCGAAAAGACCTCAAACTTAAAACCGGAATGTTTGGTGCGGAACCATGGTCAGATAAAATTAGGGAAAGAATCGAGAAAGACCTGGGAATTGAAGCTTTTGATATTTATGGGTTAACGGAGCTTTGTGGTCCAGGAGTTTCTATTGAATGCCCTGAGCACGATGGATTGCACATTGCTGAAGACCATTTTATTGTGGAAACAATTGATCCTGACACAGGCGAAGTTTTGCCGGCTGGAGAAGAAGGCGAATTAGTCTTCACAACCCTGAGCAAAACAGGCTTACCCATGCTCAGATATAGAACTAGGGACATCTCTAAAGTGCAAACCGAAAAATGCTCATGTGGACGTACACATTCCAGAATGATGTGTGTCCACGGAAGATCAGATGACATGCTCATAATTCGCGGAGTAAACGTTTTCCCATCCCAAATAGAATTCGCAGTAATGTGTTTCTCAGAACTAGCCACACAATACCTAATAGTTCTCGATAGACCAGGAGCCTTAGACACATTTGTTGTCAAAGTTGAATTATCCGAAAAAGCAGCCAAAGATTCACAGCTAGACAAGAATGAATTAAAGAACGATATTCAAAAGCAAATTCATATTGTAACAGGTATATCTGCTGATGTGGAAATTGTTAAGCCAGGCGAGCTTCCGAGAACAGAAGGAAAAGCAAAAAGAGTTTTGGATTTACGCACAGGCAAAATGTAAAGGACTTAAGGTATGACTTCCAAGATTGCTGAAAATAAGCCGGGTAGCTTTGCCTTGCTAAACGGCGACGAGGCTGTTGCAAGAGGGGCATTGGAAGCCACCGTAAAAGTTGCAACATCTTACCCTGGAACGCCTGCCACTGAAATTTTGGAAAACCTTGCTGAAGTTGCTAAAGATTTTGGGGTTTACGCAGAATGGAGCATTAATGAGATTGTTGCATCAGAAGTTGCTTCAGGAGCGTCAATGACAGGTGTTAGAGCCATTGTTTCCATGAAGCATGTTGGGTTAAACGTCGCCGCTGATGCTGCCATGACTTTAGCATACACAGGGGTTGAAGGCGGAATGATATTTGCCGTCTGCGATGACCCTGCATTACACAGTAGTCAAAACGAGCAAGATACTAGGTTTTTTGCTGTCCACTCAAAGTTGCCATTACTTGACGCTGGGAGTCCCCAAGAAGCCTTGGATATGACTAAGGAAGCTTTTGAATTAAGTGAAAAACTCCATTTGCCAATAATTCTGCGACTAACAACAAGGGTTGCACATGGAAAGTCAAGAGTGAAACTGGGCGAGTTTAGAAAAATTAAGCGTAAAGTTGAGTTTGATAAGAAAGGTTCAAAATGGGTAATGGTGCCTTCGAACGCTATTCGCCAGCATAGAGTTTTGGAGGACAAATTGGTGGAGGCAAAAAAGCTTTCTAATAATTCAAAATTTAATGTTATTGAGGATAATGGATGCGAGATAGGTATTGTCGGAAGCGGTGTAGGCTACTTTTATGCTCGTTCAATTTTGGATTCGAAAAAGTTTTCGTGGCTAAAGTTGGGTTTTGTTCACCCGTTTCCCGAGCAGTTAGTTAGGGATTTTGCTTTAAAAGTCAAGAAACTCATTGTTATTGAAGAGTCAAGACCGTATCTTGAGGAAAACATTCAGCGGATAGGTCTTCAAGTCGTCGGTAAGAGCCAGCTATGTCTGGAAGAGATAGGAGAATTAACTCCTGATAATGTACGCCGAGCCTTTGCAAAGATAAACCTAACTGAAAAATCGGAACCACAAGAACCGTTGGATTTGCCGCCAAGACCACCCGCACTTTGCCCTGGATGCCCTCACAGAGCATTCTATTACGCATTAAACATTATTAATCAACATGTTGATTGTGACAGCAACAAATGTGTTGGCTGCGAAATCTGCGAATACGTCTGCTCTTTTGAAAAAGAAAAAGTATTCAACTCACTAAAGTCTAGAATTCGTACAGTAAGAATTGGTCAAACATTCAACGCTGCAATAACCTGCAAAGCTTGTAAAGACGCGCCATGCATCATAGCTTGTCAAGAAAAAGCCATAGTACAATCAGAAGAAACAGGTGCCATCCTAGTTGATGAACAAAAATGCAATGGGTGTGGTTGGTGCATAGAAACCTGCAGTTACGGAGCAATCACTTTGCATCCGAACACGCATAAAGTAATGATTTGCGATACATGTGGTGGAGACCCAAAATGCATTCCCTTCTGTCCAGAAAGCGCCCTGAGTTTTATTGGAAAATCAGATGATAAAATTGTCACTGGAGACATTGGTTGTTATACGCTGGGTGTTTTGCCGCCTGTAAACACCGTTCAAACGTGCCTTTGTATGGGGGCTGGAATTTCGCAGGCTGCTGGTATGGTTCATGCTGGCGTAAAAGAGAAGGTTTTTGCAGTTATTGGTGATTCCACATTTTTTCATGCGGGGATGCCTGGATTGCTAAACATTGTTTACAACAGGGCTAACGTCTGTGTTATTGTTATGGATAACAGTACAGTAGCTATGACAGGGCATCAGCCAACGCCAAGTACAGGAAAAACCGCCATGGGCGCTGATGCTAAAATAATCAGAATTCAAGACGTTGCAAAAGGGCTCGGCATAGACAAAGTAGATGTTGTTGATCCCTATGACATTGTAGCTACGACAGAGGCGATAAGAAAAACTTTTGATTATAATTGCCCCTCGGTTATTATCTCGCAGAAACCATGCCCACTTTTAGTTGAAAGAGGTAAGCCACGTGAAATTTTAGAAAAATGTAACGGTTGTGGAGTATGCGTGAAAGCCTTCGGTTGCCCAGCCATCTCATTATCAAACGACCGAGCTGACATAGATGCAACTCTTTGCTATGGATGCGGAGTCTGCGAAAAAGTATGCCCCTTCGAAGCCATAAGGAGAAAAGAAAAATGAAACTGGATATAGTTTTCAGTGGCGTCGGAGGGCAAGGAGTTGTTGTTTTAAGTGATGTTTACTGTGAAGCTGCGATGCTGGATGGTTTTGATGTGGCGAAGGCAGAGATTCATGGCATGGCTCAACGTGGCGGATCAATTGTTGCGTTTGCAAGAATCGGCGATAAAGTTGAGTCTCCACTGATTGAAACTGGAAAAGCTGATGTTATAGTTGGGTTTGAAATTCTTGAAACTGCAAGAGCCCTCCCGATGCTGAAAAAGGACGGCAAAGTAATTGTTAATATGAAGTACATTCCGCCGGGCTGTGGCGTTTCTGGGGTTAAACCTAAGAAAACTGAAGAGTTAATGCAGATTCTGCGGTCAAAAGCCAAGGTACACGAAGTGTATGGTGCAGAAATAGCCACTAAATTGGGAAATCTATTGGTTGTAAATACTATTCTTCTCGGAGCATTATCGGCTCTTCCCGAAATTCCAATAAAGCAAGAAGCGTTTCAAAAAGCAATAGCGGGCAAGATAAAAGAGAAATACATTAGCTTGAATTTGAAGGCATTCCAGTTGGGCAGAGAAAGTGTACTTACGTTTTAATCAGTATTTATAAAAGTTGATAATGAAAAACTGGAAAGAAAATTTGACATTCTTTCCAAGAAAAGCCAATGTTGAATTTTAGGGTGAGACTTCATCTAGTCTCCTGTTTGCTGTCTTTGGTCCGAGTTGTGCGATGAGGGCCGACACTATCTGGAACAGCGCAATTATAACGAATAGAACAAGTATCGGTTGGCCTGAGCTAAGTAGCGTGCCAACAATTATCAATCCAATTCCTCCACCTAAATGACCCCGTCCATCTGTGCCATTGCAAAGCCAGTTGCTCTCGCACGCGTTGGAAAACTCTCTGTAACCCATGTGTATGCAATTGGGATCCAAAAGTCCATTCCGACAAAGATTAAGAATGCACCGATGACTGCCAGTGTGAAGTTATTGACGCCATAAGAAATAGCAATGCCTCCGATGAAAGTGACCGCAGCGGAAATAGGAAGCCAATATTTCCGTTCCAATTTGTCTCCGAAAATTGCCGCCAATATGCCTGCTGCTAGAAAACCAAAGATGCCTAAAGCAACTATTATCCCGTTTTCTGGGAAAGCATAACCAACTCCTGCCAGAAGTGAAGAAAGCCCTGCAGCGTTGATATAAACTGTCATGTATCCGAAGAACCAAACTAAAAACAGAAGGATTGTTCTGTTTCTGTATAGTTTGTTTTTAAAGATTTCAACATATGGAACCGGCTGTGGCTTTTGAACGATTGGGATAGATTCGGGTAGCGGCGGAAGTTCCTCGACATGTTCTAATGCCCGAGTTTCCATTTCCTCGACAATTCTTTCAACCTCTTTGGGTTTTCCATGAGTTATAAGCCACCTGGTGGATTCTGGAAGACCAAATCTGAGGAGCACACAGGTTCAGAAGAACTACGAATACTTCGAGGCTTGTTATTACAGGTGAGGTAGGGGATGTTGCCCAACCTAGAGTTAATGCAGTTTGTATGAAAGAAACGTTGATGTTGAATATGTCAAAAAAGATGAAAATGTACCCTATTCCTAATATGCCAATGAATAAGTAAGATAATGACCAGATGGGTATCCTGTCTTGTCTTGCGATTATCTTAGCATTTTTAGTTTCTTGGTCAGTCACGGTAGGGGACGAATCACTCAAGTTTGTTGCCTCCAAGTTTCAAAAGAAGTTGGCATAAATGTTGTTTGAAAAAGTTGCTGCCTAAAACGGAAAAGCGACGTGCAACAAAGCGCCCAATCCATTGATGCATATAAGACAAAGTTCTTGCTTTACATGTTATTTACTATATATAATAACCCATAATTTTGCGCTCTAACGAAATCTTTTCTTTCCAGAATTTCATTCTTTTTCAGATAACTTTCCCGCTTTGGAATTTGCCAAAAAGCGTAAGCTTGTTTTGATTCTCCCAAAAGATCTACATCACCTTCCTTAAATTCTACAAGAACCTAATAACAGAAGAAAAAGGACAGGGTTCAAATGAAAGGAACAGACTATTTCGCCGAAGATCTAGGAATCAAAGTTTTAGAAGCCAAAGACGGATACGCAAAAGTATCAATGACAGTGGAAATGAAACACACCAACGCATTGGGCTTTACCCATGGTGGCGCAATCTTCTCGTTAGCAGATTACGCTTTTGCCCAAGCCTGCAATTTTGGCGATAACGTAGCAGTTGCGGTTCAGGTAAGCATAAATTTTCTTAAGCCTTCTGTCGAAGGGGATGTTTTGACGGCTGAGGCGTCGCGGGTTTCTGATGGGAAAACGATGGGGTTGTACAATGTGACTGTGAAGAATCAGGAGAAGACAGTGGCTTTCTTTTCTGGTTTGGCTTTTAAAAAATAGCTAGTTTTCTAAAAGCTAATTTCAACCACAACCTATGTAACAGCAATTTGTTATTGGTAGAACAACAACGGTTGGTGGTAGCACCGGGTGTTGTTCTTCTTTGAAAGAAGAAGAAGCTTTGTGGAATCACTCTTCTTCTACTACTACTATTACTACTACTTCCAAAAACATTCATTGACTACAACACCCATGGAACCATCGCTACGCATTTTGAATAAAAAAAAAGATTTTTCAAGAAATTTCACACATTTTTCAAGCATTTCCACAAACCACTAGACCAAAACCCCCCAAGCGGAAAACCGCTATATAGCCATAGTTAGATTCAATAGCTGAACCAACAATATTTTTATGTCAGCTTCCTCCCTAGATTCAAGATGCTGGGGTGGCCGAATGGTTCAGGCGACAGCCTGCAGAGCTGTTATATATGGGTTCAATTCCCATCCCCAGCTCTTATCTAACCTTGTTTTAGGCTGATTTAGGTCATCATTAACCTGTTGACCAATGGGACCAATCTCTATTTTATCTAAATGTAACTCATCAAGTTTTCTTTCTATGTATTGCAAAGACTGCTGATGGTATTCGAACTGAGGTTTGCCATTTAAGATGCCTGAATAGTGCCTTGCTCTTGCGTACTTGATTGCTCCACTTTTATTATAGAAAACTTGGATAGAAGCTAATTTACTGCATACTTCACACTCAAATCTTAAACACTTAATTTTCATTCTAAGGCTTCCTTTTGGTTTGGACCCCAGACTGGTCAACTCTAATTATTAAGACCATTAAAACAAAAATAGGGTGCGTTTAACCTACTTATTCTTTATATAATTAAAATCTTTTGAGCAAGGTCAAAACAAATAGCGAATGAGTGAAACTATGAACTCACTATGGGGATTATTTGGCACATTCGTTTTAGCAATTGGTGGAGCTATTTTATTTGTAGGGCTATACACCATGTCACAAGGGTATGTACAAGCCTACAGCATTCAAAGTACACCTGTTTTAATGACTTTTGATTTTGTAGGTTCATTTGTCGTGGGGTTTGGTCTTTGGTTAATTGTACAGAGCGGAAAACCTGATTCAAAATAGAACCTATCTTAGAATGTAAACTTCTTAAGCAAAGTCAGAACAAAGAGAATTAGGATATCATATGCTTAAACAATTTAAACTAATGCTTTTGGCTAATTTCATGTTTGTTGCCCTGTTCTTGCTTTGGAATTGGGCTGAATATTCAGCGATAAATGGTCTTGGTAACCCAATTTATGTAATTACCCATTTTCCGTTATATATTCAATATGATGGAGCAGGAAATGCTGTACAGATATTTATTGACTCTAATTTTACTCTCGTGCTATTCTTGCTTGCAACATTCATAAACTTGTATTTAGCTTTCAGACTCCAAACTAGCAAAGAAACAGGTAACAAAGAGTTAAGCCATTAAGAAGTAATTTTGGAGTTACTGAAAGATAGAATAATAAAGTAATTGCCACATAACCAAGCTGCTAAGGGGCAACCATGATTAACGAAAAGAATTCAAAGAATTTCTGGTTTGGCTTAACACTCTTTGGTTGTTCTCTTTTCCTTTTCTGCCAAGGCATTTGGTTGTATATTTCCTATCAATACATATTTCCTGAAATTTATTGGGTGCCACCAGGTTATGTCCCTAATTCCAATTGGATATTTCAAATGATAGGTGCTTTAGTTCCATCTATCGGTGGAGGCATCATATTCATGATAGTTGGCTTTTACCTCATGACTAAAAAGGATAAGCCAAAGGTCTTTGTAGGCTTGATTACTCTAAGTTATTCCTTCATTTTACTTCTACAGACAATTTGGTTTCTATTCTTCTATCCTAATTTCTATCCTGAGTTGACTTGGTATGTATCAACTAATATTTTCATTAATTCCCCAATATTCTTTAGAATGCTTGGGACATTTATTCCTCCCTTGGCAGGTTCAATCATATTCATTTTTATAGGCTCTTACTTAATCAAATTGGGAATGGAAAAGCAGCAAATCTCCAGCCCAGAAGTAAGACAAACACCTTAATATATTGCTGTAAAATTAATGTGCGATAAAGATGCTAAATGTCCCAGACAGGCTTCACAATTGGGCTGTACAATGTATCCATGCTCACGCCTAACGTTGACTCATTAAAGAACGAGCAGCATCAAAAGTTCTGGGATTTTTGGTTTCCTGCTATTTCAATTATTGAAAGCCCTTCTGTGAGTTCACGGAACTGCTTGAGCACTGTAAAACCGCGTTGCGTGATCGCATAGACTATTCCGTTTCTTTTATTGATTTTCTCTTCAACTAGTCCCTGTTTAGTCAAGAGGTCAAGACACTCCCTCACAACGCGACCGTTAAAATTACCCTTGTACATGACGTGCGTCAGCTTTAACGGACCCCAGTGAGCCAAGACCTTCAGTATATCAACATTCATTTCTAGTTTTGTTCGTCTCATATATTATCTTTTTTTGGCGCACACTTTCTTTGCAACCCACTTCTATTTATGGCGTTAGTGAGCGCTTCTCCAATGTAATATGTATATGCATACAAGCTTATAGGCATAATAAATCAAATGATTAAGCAATACGGATAAATAATCATATTAGATAAAACACTGAAAAATACATATTTCAAATGCAAACGCATTAGCGCACCTGCCATAGACGTCCCTGATAGCAACAATCCCAGAAGGAATCGTCGTCTTCATCGGACTCACGGCAGGCGACACGTTAGAGTGGTGTATGGAAGAAACCAAAGACGGACGAATAGAAACAGTCAGAAAGGCATAGCCGACAAACTCCAAAAAAACCGCCAAAAATCCACTCAGCCAGAAATGTTATTCCATTCAAAAGCTAGGCCTGAGCGTGTGGGCGCGTCAAAAAATTTTCTAGAAAAAATTCGGGCGAAACCGATTCATTTAAAAAGCTCAGGTCTGTGGTCGGTTGGAGTGAATATGCACATTAAGAAAGAAACGCGGTGTCAGCCAAGCTTAAGAACTATTGATAGAATTAATACTATTACGGATATGACGGTAGACAGATATAATTTGTGTCAAAAATGTCATGTCAGAAAATTTACCAGGTTGTTTGACGCGTTCAGATTTTGGTTTTCTATAAGTTACCCAAAGAACTGCGGTCGTTACGATGAACATTGACGCCGTAAGTATCACCATAATTTGTGTTAAAAATGTCAAATTAGACCAAATATTCCCTCCGCCTGTTTTCTCGGAATTAGTCGGCGAGGCATTATTGCTGGGCGTGGAAGTAACTGTGGGATTCGACCGAGACGGTTGGAGGCGTAAAAATTCAGGTCATCTTTGGAAGTGAAAGGAGAAAGATTACTGGAAAAATTAGCTGCGACGCTGGCATGGGAAAATCCGCTTGCTTGTTTGCTGTTCATCGCTGGATAGATATTGCTGAGGAACGTTTAGGACATAGCCTCCCTGATACATTTTCGATAACATCATTTGAACAAAATAGAGATTATGTTGGTTTCCGCTTAGATGGAAACCTTAGTTGTGTAACCAAAGAAGGTCTTTTCGGCGTGATTGAACGGGTCTATCAAAAAGAGGAAAATGTGGTTAGAGTAGAACATAAGGTAAGCAACGCAATGGTGTTTAGCGAATTTGAGAGTTTGCTTCAAGGGCATTCTATGGGAATTAGAGAAGACTTTTCACACGGTCTCAAATGTTGACGAGTAACCTTTTATCAGAAGCCGTTTCTAGAACTAAGCTATGCGCAGTATTGGCGAGAGTTTCGCATTATTTCTGATTAAAATAAGTAAAAGAAACTTGAAGGAAATGTTAGCAGTTCTGCTTGTCGCCGTTTTTTGTTTATCAATGTTTTCAGCTCTCACGCTAAACGTGAATGCTCAACAGGCTTCTGGAGATTACTGGATAACAAGAGCACCTGTCCCAGTAGCTCTAGGTGTCGAAGGCGCAACAACAGGCAATGGCCAAATATACGTTTTTGGACAAGATGCCCACGGAAATCCCCTCACCTACGAATATAATCCACTCACCAACGCTTGGACAGAGAAAACGCCGATACCAATTTCAAGAACTAATTTTGGTTTGGTTGCCTTTGAAAACTTAATTTACGCCATGGGAGGAATTACGGGATATAGCGCAAACGGCACGGATTTATCGACAGGAGCAAACGAAGAATATAATCCCTCAACCGACACATGGATAACCAAAGCTTCGATGCCTACCAACCGAAGCGAAGTTGAGGCAGTTACTGCCAATAGCAAAATTTATGTGATGGGAGGAAGAACGGCTGGAGCATACTCAACCGTTAACATAACCGAAATTTATAATCCAAAAACCGACTCTTGGACTACAGGCACATCAATGCCTTATCCTGTAGTTGCGGCTGCTTCTGCAACTATAGATAACCAGATATTCATTATAGGCGGCCAAGACGAGTTTAATCATCCTAACAGTAACATTGCTAATCCAAGCATTAACTTAGCTGTCAATCAAATATACAATCTAACAACTAATAGCTGGAGCATTGGCCAACCAATTCCAGGTGGTGCCTGGCAAGCCGTTGGCATAGCAACAAACGGAATTAATGCTCCTAAGAGAGTCTATGTAATTGGAGGGCTTGATAGTAATTCCGAATCCCCGACATCTGCAAATCAAATCTTTGACCCAAACACCAATAGCTGGACAACGGGAACTTCTTTCCCCACTACAGATGATTACGTAACAAACACGCTTGCAGCCGTGACCTTAAACGACTCAATATATGTTATTGGTGGATAGCCCAAGCAAATGAAGGCTTCTACGAAATAACTGAGCAATATATACCGACAGACTATAATGGCACTATCATTCAACCAATCACTACGACCCAGCCGAGTCCAAGTCCAACTTATTCACCGTCAAACTCAGCTTCGGTTTCGCCTAGCAAAAGCTTGAGTCCATCGCCTTCTATTCCTGAGTTTCAAGCGTGGATAGTTCTTGTGGCTATCTTGATAGCCGCTTTACCATTGGCTTTGTCAATTAGAAAAAGGAAAACCATCCGACCTGTGACCGCATTCCACCGTAGGGTTCAAGTCCCAGCGGGCAGTTATTTCTGTAACGTTAACGTTAGAGTTGGGTTTCTGTTTACTTTTTGTTTTAGGATTTGCTTATTGACTCCCTGATCTGTCATTTAATGTTCCAGGTTTGGAACAATACGTTCCATGCGTAGAATTAAGAGTCAGTTTTTGATAATTGTTGGTTATTCGGTGAACTGGATGAGAAATTCAAGCATTTTATTTGCAGTTGTTTTTTTAGTACTTTTAACTTCCAGCTTAGTTTTGATTCCGTTGGCGAGTGCTGACTGGATGATGTTCCGATCGGATCCATCGCACAGCGGTGTTGGTATAGGCAATCCCGTACTTACTCCTACATTACTTTGGAAATACCCGATTTGTAATAACACTTCTGGGATAAATGATGTTTCGTCTCCTTCTGTTGCCAACGGTGTAGTCTACATTGGCTCATATGGCGGCAATGTTTATGCTTTGAATGCCCAAAGTGGAGCAAGGCTATGGAACTACACTACAGGCTACCCAGTTGATTCGTCTCCAGCTGTTGTCAACGGCGTTGTCTTCGTGGAGGGAACGTGGGATCACAACGTTTATGCTTTGAAGGCTTCTGACGGCACCAAACTTTGGAATTACAGCACTGCTGGGTCAAGTGAGTCATCTCCAGTCGTTGTTGGCGGCGTAGTATACATTGGCTCGGATGATGGTAACGTCTATGCTTTGAAATCTTCAAATGGCGCAAAACTATGGAGCTACGATACTGGCTACGGAATTTTGTCGTCTCCTGGTGTGGACGGGGGCGTAGTCTACATAGGTTCAGGTAACAATAATGTTTATGCTTTGAATGCTACAAGTGGCGCCAAACTCTGGAGTTACAATGCTGGCAATTGGGTTGATTCTTCTCCTGCTGTTGTTGGCGGAGTAGTCTATGGCAACTCAGGGGGCGGTTTTATTGGCGTCCCCGTTTTTAATGGGAGCGTTTACGCTTTAAATGCTGCTAACGGAACACAACTTTGGAGCCACTATACTGGAGGAGGCATGTCTTCTCCTGCAGTTGTTGATAACGTAGTCTACATAGGTTCAGACGACAACACCTTTTATGCTTTAAACGTCACAAGCGGTGCCCAGCTTTGGAATTTTAATGCAGAGGGAGGGTTTTTTTCGTCTCCAGATGTCGTTGGTGGTGTAGTTTACGTTAGCTCAGATGATGGAAAAATTTATGCTTTGAACGCTACCAACGGCGTTCAGCTTTGGAATTATACAGCTGGCGGCGGTTTTGAGTCTTCCCCCGCTGTTGTCAACGGCATAATCTATGTCAGTTCCGATGATGGTAACGTTTATGCTTTAGGTGATTCACCTTCGACGTCTCCTTCGCATAGTTTAACTCTTAATCCTTCTACAACCCCAACTGTTCCAGAGTTTGCTGCCCAATTGCTAACAATTACATTAGTTGTCTTAATGCTCATAGTCTCATCTACGGTTATTATTGCAAAGAAAAAAATGACCTCCAGATGATAAAAGGAACCCGTCTTGCCCCTGCGTAATGGCGATTCGCACTAGTTTAGCACAAGTTTACGGAATAGAAAATGCCTTGCAGAGAGGGCTTTTAATTAGTTTTGGTAGCGAAGGTGCACCAACTTGAGGTTACCCAAAATTGAGTGCATTAAGGATTCGCTTAATGGTTTAAGCTCGTCCCAGCGGGGCCGCCACCCTACCCTTATTAGTTGCCAATTTTACTTTTGAAGCCTAATGAACGAGTTCTCTCTTCATTCAGAAATTAAGAAATGGTACTCATTTCCAGGAGATCAGTTCGAGGTCAGATTAGGCAACTACATTGTAGATATACTTCGAGGAGATTTAATCATTGAAGTTCAGACCAAGAATTTCTCAGCACTCCGAGGAAAGATCGAAACCCTGATTAAAAACTACAAGGTGAGATTGGTTTATCCTCTTCCAGAACAAAAACGGATAACGCATATCAGCAAAGACAACACAGTTACTAGCAAGCGAAAATCTCCAAGAAAAGGAAGACTTTCTGACCTATTTCGTGAACTAGTCATGATTCCACAGATGATTGGAGAAGATAACTTTTCTTTGGAAGTTCTATTTATTGATGAAGAAGAGGTAAGATGCGAAGATGGAAAAGGAAGCTGGAGAAGAAGAGGCGTTAGCATCAAAGACAGGAAGCTAATAGCCGTTAATGACAGAATTCTCTTCGAAAAAAAGGCTGATTTCCTAAAAGTACTGCCGAATGGTCTAAACAGCGTCTTCACCAATAGAGAATTAGCCGATTTGGCGAAAATTTCTATAAGAACCGCACGCCAAATAACTTACTATTTAAGAAAAAGTGGCATGCTTCAAATTGCTGAAAGAAAAGGAAGAGAACTGACGTTCCAAAAGGTTTAGAGCGGGTGACATCTCCACGGGATAGAGGGTTCAAATCCATGCCCTGCTCAATTTACCAGAGGGTGGAAGTTCAACCCCAATTTAAAGACAAAATCGCCGTTTTTGCCGAGGTCGGACGGCTATTCAATGTTATTTAATCCATTTCAGGATATTCGGTT
>PLTA01000056.1:0-104517 GCA_003164295.1 Candidatus Bathyarchaeota archaeon | reverse complement strand
GCGCATTATAGCAGATAACATCAGCCTCTGAAGACAGGTGCTTGGCATAAGAAGGGAACTTTTCCTTGGCTAAAACTTTGGCTTCATCAGAAACATACTTAATTAATTCTTTATTTTCAATAACTATGAACCTCCAAGGCTCTCTCCACATACCTGTTGGAGCCCAAACGTCAGCTTCCAGAACAGCTTCAACTTGTTCCTTCAAAACAGGCTCATCCGTATAACTTCTAACGCTTCTCCTGCCTTTAATTCAAACATCAAGTTCCATAGTTCGTTCCTCTCAACATTAGTACTGTACTGTGTATTTATCGCTAACGCCAAAAAGTGAACAATTAAGCAGTTAGCCAAATTGGCTAAATCGTTCTAACACTCAAGAAAAACTGCATCTGTTTTTAAGCCTGTCTGCAAAACGCTTCAAGAAAAAAGGGGAAATGCGGGTGAAGTCTCCACCGCTGTGTGGGTTCAAATTCAACTCCCCTCAACCTCAACATACATTTTGTTACGATAACGCTTTATGCTCATTTTTATAAGCACGATTGCTTACTGGAGGATCGGTAATATGTATGCAAACCACTCCCTTAAAGCCTAAGCGGGGTAGGGAATCGCACTTCAACTCAAAAGCCCATCCCCAGCGCCAAAGGATTCTTAAAAGCGTTCGAGCTTCAAGTCTTCTGCAGTTTTACCTAAATTATTCGTCTATTTACAGGTTATTTTGGATGTTCTGATGATAAGGCAAATTTTGCAATATCTATTTGCGATTACTTTTTAGAAAATGAGTTTTGTAATTCTACGAAACCTTTCAAATTATCAGTCCCAGCTTTCAGTTACACAATTCGCTTTTTGGCTATGGAAAATGGGTCGAATAAGAAGTATTTTATGAAAATACAACATTAATATTCAAAGATTAGTTAAAAAAAAGGATTCAAGCAATATAGTGATTGTTGATTAGTTTTTTAAAGTCAGATTTTGCTTTCATAAAATAATTTACCTTATGAAGTTCTTATTCTGTCAACCTCAAAACAAACAATTCAGTAGTGTTAACGCTTGTCTACCTCAACGAAAATAAACATAATTACAGCCTGGACTTTCGAAAAGATAATCCGTATCCTACATGTTGATGATGACGCCTCATTCTTACAAAATACCAAGAAAATAATTGAAACAAACGGGGAATTTCATGTAGAAAACGCCAACTCTGCTTCAGACGCCATGTCAAAACTAAAATTCGGAAAATACGATGTAATCCTTTCAGATTATCAAATGCCTCATAAAAACGGCTTGGAATTTCTCATTGAACTACGGCATTGTTGTATCTTTACTCCTTTCATTCTGCTTGCTGACAGAGAAAAAGCAGAGGTTGTAGTAAAAGCGTTAAATCTGGGGGTTTTCCGATATGTTGAAAAGAATTCTGAGCCCCAAAAAGTTTCCGCACAACTATTAGAGGCGATTGAACAAGCTTATCATCAAGTGCCAATAAAATCGGGGTTGCGTGAAAACGTGGATTTTTTAAGGGAAGTGTACGACACCCAGCAGACAGGCATAATAATTATTCAACCAGCTACCCATACTATAGTTGCCGCTAACAAGGCAGCATTCAATTTGATAGGAGCAACAAGAGATCAGCTTATTGGCAAGCTCTGCCACACGGCAATATGCCCTATTGCAAGAAACAAATGCCCAATCACAGACCTTAACCAAACCATCATCGAAGAAGAGCAAGTGTTAATTCGAATGAACAATAAACCGATTCCAATTCTCAAAACTGCCAAAAAAGTGCGTTTTGCCGACGAGGAATATGTTATAGAAAGCATAGTAGACATCACTCGACAAAAAATCAAAGAACAGAAACTAAAAGAAAGCGACAAAAAATGTAAAATTTTATTCTCAACCAACCCTGAAGCCACAGTTTTTTGCAACCAAAACTTTGTCGCTGTTGATGTTAATCCAAGTTTCACCACACTTTTCGGGTGCTCCGCTGACGACGTGAAAGGCAGAGACGCAATAAACATATTTACACCTGAAAACTTGAAAGAACAGAATAATTGGATTAAGCAGAAGCTCCGGGAAGGTCACAGTGAATGCCTTACCAAGCGATCAAGATTCGACGGTTCAGAGTTCGATGTCTATATGTCTGGAAACGCCATATGTCTAAATGATACTGTCACAGGCTTTGTTCTTATTTTTCAAGATATCAGCGAACGATTTGTTGTTGACGAAGAATTAGAAAGGATGGTTGATGACCAGAATGTGCAACTTGGAAAAACCAGATTGTTAAACGAGCAGCTAAGCGTTACCGGCGGCTTAACAAGGCATGATATTAGAAACAAGCTTATGGCGTTAACGTTTAAGGCGTACATAGCGAAAAAACGTTCGGCGGGGAACTCTGAAGTTTTTGGTTGTCTGACCGATATTGAAGAGATAACTCGCAACATCGCTAGGCTACTTGACTTTGCCAAAACCTATGAGGTACTGGGCACTCAGGAGCAAACACGAATAAATGTCAGCAAAATGGTTGCGGATGCAGCTTCACTGTTTGTTGACCTTAAGGGGGTAACAGTGATTAACGAATGCGAGGATTTTGAAGTTAAGGCTGATACACTGCTTATGGAACTTTTCCACAACATGATTGATAACTCATTGAAATACGGGGCTCCAAAAATCACCAAAATCAGGGTATACGTTCGAGTCAATCAAGAAGGGTTTACAGAGCTAGTTTATGAGGATAACGGGAATGGGATAGATCCTGAAATTAAAGCGAGGCTTTTTCAGAAGGGGGTCACAACCAAAGGTACTGGTTATGGTCTCTGGCTGATTCGCCGCATATGTGAGATGTACGGTTGGTCTGTTCAAGAGACGGGAGAGTATGGTCAAGGGGTTCGCTTCGTTATGAAAATTCCATAGCCATGTTTTCAATATGGATAGTAATTTTTTTTATTTAAGGAGAATTTTTAAGTAATTTTTCTGTAAGGGGTTCAATTCTCAGTCGACAGTTCCTTGATTGAGCGCCTATACTCACATTTGTTATCTTGCTAAATTAAGTTGCCATATTTTCTCAACAGATACTACAGCAGTAACGCAAATATATTAAACGCTACTATAACAGAATCAAAAAAAAGTCTTACGCTTACCCAATGTCACCCCTAGGTTTCCTATCGAGACTATGGCAATGTTACTGTCACAGTATCACAGTATCAGTAACATTATTATTCTGCCTCGCCTTCAACGATTCAGAGAACGCAAAATGAGAAGGTACATTCTTACCGACAGCGAAAGGCACATAGCCAAAAGGTATCTTAAAAAGGGCGAGAAGCTCGACGGTTTCAGGACACTTCTGACTCGCTGCCGCCACATGGAAAAAGTCCAAGAAGATTTAGACTTGATTAGGCAACTACTCGAAAAGACAAACTCTTAGCAGCAATCGCAAACCAAAATAGTTCCGGAAATCCACGTAGCCAGAAATACTATTCAGCTAGAAGCTATGCCTGTCTTTTTGCGTGTCCAAAATTTTTTCCCAGACACTAATTTCACATGGCAAAGACGACTAAAATATAGACTCGATAATGGTAACAAGACCTTAGTTATCTATCAAGTTAAGATAGAAATAGTTTTTCGGGAACTCTTCGTTCAGACTTTCGCTGAGATGCCAAGGTGCACACATGAGTCCCATTTCATGCATCTCTTCGGAGAGTGACCATGTCTCATTTAACGGACCGTGTGTTACAGGCATTCTGCTGAAAGTGCACAAATAACCCTAACCTGCTCCCCGTCATAATGGAGTAACAAATTTTAGCATCAATACAATCACAACCCCAAGCGAACGCTAAAAAAACTCGCTCAAAGAACTTAACAATGCGTACAAACTAGGAAATAATCACTACGGCAATCTATTCTTAACTTATGATTCTTAATATATTCTTCCATCTCACTAAAACCTGATTCCTTCACCAAAGTGGTATCAACAAAAACTACATAGCCATCCGTTTCAGTATCGTAAATGCCCCATTCTGTAAAGCCTTTGAATACTTTTGGATGACAAACGGCAAATTTCTTTGCGAACTCTACAGCTTCAGCAAAATCCATGAGATTAACCCAATCGATAGAAAACGTGTTAAATTAGGTACTTAAAGAATTGTGATTACAAATAAGTAACAATAAACCTAAAACTTCCATTTTTAGAAAAAGTATTTTCATCACCGATTATTTTTGATAAACCTTCAAAATTTTTGTAAAACATGCGACTTAATTTTAAATAAAAGCTTAACAAACATTTTCTTTCAATAGGAGGTTAAATTTTGGAAAACATTGAGTACATCAAGGTCAGACAATTCTATTTATTCTGTATATTTCTAGTTCATAAGCCTTAATTTCATTGAAAAGTAGATAGGTTGTTGAGGCAGTTTGCGCATCAACGAAAGAACTTTAGGTTCGCTGGCCATTATGTTTCTGACTTTAGGTTGCGTTCCTGCTTATTTTCATTTTATGTTTTTTGCGATTGTATTGTGGATGTTTGGTTTTGCTATACTGAACACACATGTTTTTGTTTTATCACGTAAGAAATTTTAGCCTTTACTTCCAGAAAAAGTACAACCAAATTTTAACGATCGATTTTAACCAATCGGAAAACTACTTTTAAGAAAACCTCAGCCTTTGTTATTATCTTTTCAGCGTTTCTTACTTGGTTCTCCTTCTAATAAAAAACAGATAGCACAGAGAAAATTTCGAAACATAGTCAATAAGAAAATGATTTTCAACTAAGACAAAAAAAAAGGAAAGGGAAATTTTTGTTTTTCGGTTTGCAAAAGTTAGAGGTTTTACTGTTTTTCAGTGAGGCTCTTAAGTTGTTTTTTATTTAGGCCAACTCCTGGTTCAGCGTCGATTCGCTTGTGCACTTTTCCCTTTTTGAACATTATAACGGTAGGATAGTATTCTATGCTATATTCTTCAAAGACATCTGGTTCTTCGTCTGCGATAACTCGCAAGCACTCGTTTGGATTGCTTTTTGAGTATTCTTCAAAAATTGGAAGAAACTCTTGGGAATGTGGACACCAGGTTGCGTAAAAGAGAACGAACACTTTGTCTTTGTCCGCTATTTTTTCGTGGAAAGTGTTTGTTTTTTGGTTTTTAGCATTTGGTTTTTTTGCAATGCTCATGTTAAATCACCTCAATTCCTATTAATATCCAAATAATTTTTTGTTTTTATGAAAACACCAGCTTCAAGCTCTTCATACGCCCTGTCTAATTCTTCTTGTGTATTCATTACTATGGGTCCTCTCCACGCCACGGGCTCATTCAAAGGTTCACCGGAAACAAAAAGAAAGCGAGCTCCATTTCTTGAACTTATTTTTGCAAAATCGCCTTCGCCAAAGACCACACAATGCCCTTGCATAATGGTTTTGTTGTGAACCTCAACAGAGCCATCTACGATATAAGCAAACACCGTATCTTCCTTGGTTGTTGTATGTTCAAATGTTTTTCCTGAGGCTAACTTTACATCAAAATATTCTATGTCAATTGCTAAGTCACTAACTGGTCCTCTTGTTCCATCCACCTTTCCTGCTATAACTTTAATCTTTACGCCATCTTTTTGGACCATTGGGATTTGTTCTCTTAGGATTCCTCGATATTTTGGTTCAACCATTTTTTTCACAGCAGGTAAATTTACCCATAGTTGGAAACCCTGCATTAGACCATCATATTTTTGGGGCATTTCCTGATGAATTATGCCTGAACCTGCAGTCATCCATTGTACGTCTCCAGATTTTATTATACCTTTGTTGCCCATGCTATCGCCGTGTTCAACTTCACCCGTCCACATGTAAGTGACCGTTTCCATACCTCGGTGAGGATGCCAAGGAAAACCTTTGAGGTAATCTCGAGGATCTTCTGATCCAAAATGGTCTAGAAGTAAGAACGGGTCAAGTGTAGAGTTTTCATCGTTTCCCAAAACCCTTTTCAACTTAACTCCAGCACCCTCAAGAGTAAACCTACAGTCCAAAACTCTTTGAATCTGTCTCGGCAAAAAATTCATCAGATTATTTATCGTTGAACATAACTTATATTTGTTACTAAAAATGAAAAAATTAGGAAGTTAAACGATTTTACTTTAGCCTTTCTCATTTAACTATCGCTAACTATTCTTAAGACAGCCCAAGCTGTTTCATAAAACCAACAACATCATAGAACAATCTTTCTTCAACGATTTCGCCGTTTTTCCAAGTGGCAACTGTACAAAACTCAAGCTTGGTTGTTTTCCCCGTGGGCTGAATTATTTTTCCATCTGCACCTTTCATTGTTCCCTTCATGGTAACCGTCCAATCAGCAACAGTACAGGTATGGGTTTCATCGCCGAATGCTATCTTGTAGGGGTTGTTAACTAATCGATTGTCAAAAGTTTTGAAAAATTCAGTAGCTTCAACATCATGGTTGTGTCGTCCTACTGTTGGTAATGGTTGGGCAGGCCAATACACTTTAACGTCTTCACGGTGTCGTTTCTTAAAAGTCTCCCATAGTGGACTGCCGGGACCTGCGTTCCATGCATCATCAAGGGTCTTCATCAACTCAAGATTTTCTTTAACTCCCATTATCCATTGACTCCAAATTATAGTTTCAATTCTTCGTTAATAACCTTTTAATAAAGAAAAATTAGCCAAAACTGGGTTATCAAAATTCGATAAGGCAATTCTCAAATTTGATTTTCGCAAGTTTCTAATTCTCACCGCGATCTTTCAATGGATACCTAGCACTAAAGTGTTATTCAGTAAAACTATTAATTACTTACATATATCAAGACACACTACATAGTACAACATGAAAAAGAAGTGGAAAGATGGATCGAGCTTATACATTGCCATGCCAGAAAGCAAACTTTAGCAGCTGTGAAGGATGCCCAAAAGATGATTGTCACATAAAGTACTTTTCAGGCATGGAACCTCAACAAATTCATGCTTAATCAAACAATAGATTAAGCATTTCAAAAACGCAAAAATGAATTGTAATGCTGGGTAACTTCGGCTTGAAGCAACATTAACATTTTGTCAATTCAGTAATTTTGAGCCGTAAATTCAACAATTTTTTTCGGAGATTCTCACCAAAACACAAATAGGCAAAATCGCTCTTGGACTAAGCAGCAGGAAGAAAAACAACTTGTCAGACTTATCCAATAGCTGTGAATATTTAACAAGCGAGAAATTGTGTCTAGCCGTTTTAGAAAACCAGAAAGCAAAAACAAGCAGAGAAGTTCGATGCAAAAATGAAGAGAAAATGATTTGCTGTTACCTCTGCATGTTTGTAATGAATTGTGCAACGCCCTGCCAATTTTTAGGGAGTTCTGAAAATGAGACCCAGCAAATTGACCAGTTAAAAACCCAGATAATCAACAAATCAATCAATGAAGAAAAAACCCAAGCTATCGAAATAAGAAACGACCCAGCTGTCTGGTGCTCTTCGTGTAACGTCGAGATGTCCCAAACTCGAACTAAGTTTAAAATTGAAGGATTGGAAGAATCACGTCAAAAAGCGACGGGTGAAAACTCGGGAAAACTTGCAGAGGAGGTATTGCCTGTAATAATTTACCTATGTCCCAAATGCGGCAAAATCGACTTAAAAGCTGATGAAAAAAATAAAATTTTATAGTTGAGGCAAATTTTGTATCGATGATGACTATTTTGTTTAAGATCAGTTTCAAAAATGTTGGGTTAAGGCTTTTCTTGTTCAGTTTCTTCGGTTGCTAAGATGCGTTTACCACACTCAGTACATTCCCACCAAATGAGTTTCTTGTTTTTGCCACGTACTGGATTCATTTCTTCTTCGCATTCAGTGCATAGTTTTTCCAGTTGATTATTTTTTGACATTAGAATTTCAAGAGGCATTATGTAATATAAACCAACTGGTGTTAACTCCGAACAAAATTAACCAGTGGTACCTTTAGTTTGCTTTAAGAATTTCTAAGAATATATTCTCTTTGGTCTGTAGATTGAGAATTCTGAAAAACTATTTTGGTTGGCGATGATTATTTTGAAGTTGACAGTTTCATTTTGCCTGCCACAATTAGAACCTGTTCTGTCAAAAACTCTGTTAAATTTTCAGAGCCATCAAAAGGCTTTTTGTGCTCGGCCACATGTTTGTTAATGGCAACGTTCATGGCTTTCAAATCAGGCACTACCAAAATTTCATAACCACATACACATCTAACGATAGGCATACGATTTTTGCGGACAACGATTTTGCCCATTGAATCTTGTGAAGAAGAAAAGTTGATTTCTTGAAAACTTTTTTTTGTCATTGCAACCCGCTCAGAAACTTTAACAGAACAAACTTATTCTATCATGTGTTATTATGGCATATAAGAAGTAGTGATAGGCATGACACAATTACAGAAAAAGAATTCCAGAAAACATGCACTGCAAATAATTCTTTTTACAAATATATTTTAAATATTATTTTGATTAAAAGGCAGAATTTACCAATTGATTGAATCAAGCAAAAAGTCAAATAGCAAAAAGCTTATAAAAAAACAAGCCACTATCCAATAGAAAGACCACTAGTGTAACTGGAGAAGTTCGATTGCAACAAATCAGAAGATCAAAACTTGAAATGTATGTTGACATCCTCAAAGTTTTAGCACATAACGGTCCGATGATGCAGAAAAATATTATGTCCAAAGCGAACTTCAACTGCAACATTCTCGAAGATTGTCTGAGCTTTCTGATCAAGAATGAACTGATAGAGGAACGAACCCTTCAGAAGTGGAAATCAGTTTTTGCTGTTACACAAAATGGTATAAATGTTTTGAAGTATTTTAAGGAACTCGAGCAAGTGCCACCTATTATTGAGTAACCCAGAGTGGATTGACATCGATTCGTTGCAAACTTTTTTGTTTCTGAATCGAAGAGAAGTCCGTTTCTGAATTGATACATCATAAGTCGAATGCAAATAATGGTATGGCAAAACTTGTTATTTGTTGGCATAGTCCTTTATAGAAGATGAGCATGTTCTTATAGATAGAATGCGAGAATTGCATTATTCACTTTTCTAACCTTTAAAGTGGCTTAAGTGATTCAATGACGATTCTGGGCAATATAATGAGATTAAATTATGAGTGTAAGTAAGGAAGTTTTAAAAACGCATCAGCGTTTAGCTGATAATTGCCCTGAATGTACAAGCAAAAATCTCGTTCATGATTACGACACCGGCGAAACCATCTGTGGCGACTGCGGTCTTGTTTTGTATGAACAAATGTTAGATAAAGGACCTGAATGGCGCGCTTTTACACAACAAGAGAAAACCTCAAGAAGCCGAGTTGGTTTGCCCACATCCTATTCAATTCACGATAAAGGATTATCCACAACCATAAGCCAAGTTGACCGAGATGCATTCGGAAGAAAATTGCCCATTTCCACAAGATTACAAATGTGGCGACTGAGGAAATGGCAAATACGAAGTCGCGTACACTCATCCATCGACCGAAACCTTGCCCAAGCAATGGCCGAACTTGAACGATTATCAAGCAAAGTATCCACCTCACCACCAATAAAAGAAAAAGCCGCGGTCATTTACAGAAAAGCACTCGAAAAAGGCTTAGTCCGAGGGAGGTCAATAAATGCCATCGCCGCAGCGTCACTTTATGCTGCTTGCCGCAAAAGTGGATCCCCAAGAACCCTTCGCGAAATCGCTGAAGCTAGCCTTGTTGATAGGAAAGATGTTGCACGTTGTTATAGATTGTTACTGCAAGATTTCGATTTTCACATGCCAATTTCTGATCCTTTAACATATGTTTCAAAAATTGCGGAGAAAAACGGAATTTCAGGCAAAACACAAGGCGCAGCTATTACATTACTTGCAGAGGCTAGGCGAAAACGATTTGTGGCAGGGAAAGATCCAATGGGTATGGCTGCAGCAGCTCTTTACATAGCTTGTCTTCAACACAATGAAAGGATAACTCAAAAAGATATCGCAGAAGCAGCCGGGGTCACCGAGGTAACGGTTAGAAACAGATACAAAGCACTGACAAGGCAGTTAAAAATCGAAATCCCGGATCGAAAAGCCTTTTTTTAATTTTCCTTTTGCTTTCTGCAATCTTTTTTAAGTTTTTTCCAGGCGCTTCAAAATCATAAATAGTTCTCTGGAATTCCTTAACTTCGCTTGATTTAATTTTCTAAACCATTCATCTTTTTATAGTGTGATATCGAGTAAAGGGCGATACTCTTGCCTGTTAAACTCAAAGTCAATAGCGAGGGTCTGCAACCCGATGCAGTAACTTCTAATTCTAATGGTAATATTTGTGAAAAATTCACTGCAATTGAAAGTTTAGAATCAGGCGCAAAAAAAAGCGACCCCCCAAGCACACGGTCGCCCCCCGCAAAGGCTGTTGGAAAAAAAATCCGAAACAGAACCTCACAACACCTGTCAACCTCAATTCCAGTGCAAAGTTTTGAGTTTGAAGAAGAAACAATAGGTAACAGTGTGAGGCATAGGTATTTTTGCAGTTTTTCCGATCCGTATGGTTTAAACAGACCAAGTAAAAAAAAATCATTTTCAAGTTTTGAGAACTTTAACCTCTTTCTGGAAGCGCTCCAAATCAAACGTTCGTGCCAAATTAACAGATTAATTTCTGCAGATGCGCTAAGAGCGAAAATAGTGCCCTACAATTTTCAGATGAAGATTGCGCTTCAAGTGATAAATGAAATGAATGGAAACGCCATACTTGCCGACGAAGTTGGACTTGGAAAAACAATCGAAGCTGGCCTCATTATGAAAGAGCTACTTCTGAGAGATGAAATAAACTCAATTCTTATTGTAGCTCCAAAAAGTTTGCTTTCCCAATGGAAAACTGAAATGGCTGAAAAATTTGGAGAAAACTTCTCTATAGCCAATAATCACAAAGTGGATTTCGGGTCTGCTAACAGAATAATTTGCTCACATAACATAATGGCAAGAAAATACGATCTAATTTCAAGTCGAACTTGGGACTTAATCGTCGTAGATGAGGCTCATACTTTCAGAAACCCTCACAGCAAAGGGAGAAATTACCTAGCAAACCTTAGAAAAAATCATTTCTTACTTCTTACAGCTACGCCATTATGTAACAAACTAACGGATTTGTACAGCATTGTAGATTTAATTGAACCAGGCGTTTTTGATAGTGAACGCTTGTTTGTGTCTCGATTTGCCAAAGATACCAAAGCCCGTGTTGTAAAGCCTGAGGGGGCATATCAGTTAAGGCAAATTCTAAGAGATGTAATGTGCCGTACTCGAAGAGAACAAACAGGCATTCCGTTTACAAAGCGATGTGTTGATTCCAGAACGCTTGATGCGGATGACAGCGAACGCATCTTTATTGATAAAGCAACCGAGTACCTACGAGACATTTACCAAAATAGCTTCAAAACTATTGAAACCTTGATAAAAGAGAACCCGAGAAGAAAAATAAGCGAATCCCAAAGCAAGGCAATTCTGATCTTCCAAGCAATTGCCCTTCAACAGTCCTTTTCAAGTTCTCCAGAAGCCTCAATTGAATCATTGAAGAAAAGACAACAACGCTTTCCCTCTGAAACTCAAATCACAAATAAACTAATTGAAATGGCAAAACAAGTTAAAAGTTCAAAAATTAAACTCCTAAAACAGATTCTTAATGAAATCCCAAATGAGCAAGCGCTGATTTTTTGCTTGAGAAGAATTACAGCGCTCAAGCTTAAGGAAATTCTCGACCAAGAATTTGGCAAAGCCGCTGTCTACTTGGGCAATATGAGTCAAAATGAAAGAGATAATATTATTTCAGCGTTCAAAAACGGCGAAATAAAATATCTCATCGCAACCGATTCTGCCGCTGAGGGACTTAATCTTCAGAATTGTTGCATAATGTTCAATTATGATTTGCATTGGAACCCTATGAAAATTGAGCAGCGTATCGGCAGAATCCACAGATATAAACAAGAACGCGACGTCACCATATTCAACTTAAGCATAAGAAACACCATCGACGACTATGTTCTCCACATCCTTTACCAAAAAATCGATTTATTCACCATGACAATTGGTAAAATGGAAACCGTTTTAGCCGAACTAAAAGAAGGCTCACAAGACATACAAAAAACTATAATAGATATATTGTTAAGAAGCAATTCCCGCATCGACATTAAAAAAGACATAGAAAAACTTGCTGAAAACTTGAGCAATTCAAGGGAAAATCAAGAGCTGTCAGAAAAGTTCACCCAGGGGGTTCTTGACTGAGCACAAAATATTCGGGAACAAAAATTCATAACTTTATCCGATTATACGCAAAATCCCAAAAGGGAGAGATAATTGAGCAATCCAATGAAGTTTTCAAGATAAAATATCCCAATCAAACAAACGGAACAGAATACACTTATGAGCCTTCTGTAGCGCGAGAGAAAAAAGCGCTTTTGATAACGCCTGGAAGCCCAACTTTTCAACAAATATTGGATGAATGTTTAGATAAGGGCGTTCTTTGTCAAATTACTGTCAATCTGAAGGGAGAATTGGAACTGTTACTCAAAAACTACTTTAAAGATTCACCCTTTTTCTGTCAAGACTGCAAAAAAGTAACAGATGGAGAAGAAGCAGTTAATATCTGTGAAAAACTCCATTTATGTTACCATCAGATTAACAATGGAAAAATTATTTTTGTTAAAATGGTTAAAGAAGAGCCTGTAAGGTATTATCAATTCTATTTTTCTGCAACATTCCGAAACAAATTGAGAACAAGAAATGAAGAATTGATTATTCTGATAATAAGTGAAGACGGGAATATTGTCAGCGTTGATGATTTGAGTGGAAAAAACATTTTGGATAATGAAGCTTTAGAAATTCAAGATTTTAAAACGAAGCTTAAACCTGCGGTTTTTGATGAGCTCAAAGCAATTGCGGACAAAAAATTGGAAACTATTCTTAAAGAAAAGTTGATTCTTTTTGATTTACCAATTATCAGGGAAAAAGAGGCTAAACTAAGAAGCTTTGATAAGAGAATTCGAAGGGACCACCTTGAACAAGCTATTAACACCAAATACGATTCAGATTCGCAGGAATGGCAAACCACTCATGAGAACCTCCTAAAAAGAGAAGAAGAAGCATTAACAACAAGCATATCGGTAAAATTTATCAACCTACTTGTAATTAACACGGCAAAAGTTACTTTTGAATTAAACCTCGACAACAACTCAACCCTACATTCTTCAATCATTTTTGGCATTAACCATTTCCCAGAAGTTATTTGCCCCATTTGCCGAAATACATTCTCTGAAGGTTTCGCGACCCACGATTCCGTCTACGTCTGCAAAAGCTGCAGTATACAATCAATCGATACAGCAAAAATTTACTCCAAAAAAGCCGCTCTAAAACTAGACGAAACCCTGAATGAATATTTTGAGCCAGACGCAGGGTTCGTCTGCTCAGTATGCGGAAAAAAGCACAGTCGCTTACTAGAATTCAAATGCAGCCATGACAATTCAAGCGTATGCATTTTTCATTATGATTACTGCGATTTATGCGGCAAAATTTTTTCTAAGCTTAACCTTTCGTACACTGACGACTTTCAACACCAATTATGCCCTAAACATGCGGCTAAAGACAAGTTAAAGGTGCATTGAGATGGATTTCTTTAAGTTTAACGGCGTCTTGGAGCAAATTAAACAGCAATACCCAAACCTTGACATAAAAGAGTTCTTGCAACAGAAACTTGGTCTTCCTGATTACAGGGCAGAGGAATTAGCTGCCAGAATAGAAAAACGATACTTCCAAAATGCATTAATTAAGACTGGGCAAATGACAGCCCGAACAATTTTAGAAAAAACCAATAAATCACAGATTGCATCGAAATCAAATTCTTATTCAATTGATTGCTTTTCAGATAAAGAATTTGAATTTATTATCAAATGGCTGTTTGAAGAATTGGGATATGAAGTTCATCCAGAAATGCACCCGGCTTGCTTGGGCGTTGACTTGGTAGCTGTGAAGGATGACGAGAGGATTGCCATTAATGCTCGAATGTATCCTAGAACTTTCAATGTATCCGAATCTATTCTTCTAATAGCTCAGGAAACGAAATGTAACTATGAATGTCAAAGATCGATTGTATTAATAACCACTTATTTTAATCAACAATCACTTGCGGAAGCTCAAAGGTTAAATGTTGAACTTTGGGACAGAGATACTCTCATAAGCAAGATTGATGAGGTAAGACAAAAAGCTGGCCTAAAAATGCCAACTCGTTTTCCGCAATATCAGGGATCGCTTCTTCAGAGTCTTCTAAAGTTTGAGGAGACGGAGGATTTCTTCATTGAACCCAGAACAACTGGAAAATACGATTTACATTTGCAAAGAGTAAAATTTCCTCTGCTAACTTTTCAAGCTCATGCAAATGAAGTCATTCGTTGTGTCTACAGAATTAAAAATAATAAGCCCGTCGGAGAACACGAAGGTTTTACGTTGATTAGCATTGATCGAGACAATAACAGGATTGGCCCCAATGATACAGACGCTTATACGTTAATCACTCAATATCTTGCGGAATTCTTGAAATAACTTTAACATAACTGATAAGCTTATTTCGAGAGTTAGTCTAAAAATTAAACCATATTCTTTATTGATCAATAATTTTTAAAAAAGCACTTTTAATAAATGTTGTTTTTGATGGTTGATTAGAATTATTGTATTCTTAGACCTTTACTTTAGATTCTAGCCATGCGAAATTATGATTTGCACAAAATTACTGTAATTAAAATTATGGATTATCAATTCATAACTCTCTTAATCCTAACTTCTCTTCTTTTAATGACTACAATAAAAAAAAGAAATGGTCAGTATGGTTGAAGAAAAAGGAAAAACGAAAAGACATTCCGTTGGAATCGTGGCACTTATCGGAATTATACTGGTAACTCTTTTAGTGGGAATGATTATTGGTGGAGTCTTGAGTTTTCTTGTAGTGGCTCCCTTTATAGAAAAAATCCAGGGCAATAATCAAGGAACGAACAATCAAAGCAATCAGGTCAACAATAATCAAAATACCAACCCCAACCAAGGAAATTCAAATAACAACAATTACAACAATCAAGGACCAACAAGCAGCCCATACAACAACCAAAATGGCAACTATAATCAAGGACCCCCCGGAAGCCCAAATAGTAACAATAATAATAGCAACAACCAAGGCATGGTCAACAATAACCCATCGATAACCAATCCAACAGGTCAATACACTTCGACTGGCAACCAATTTTCAGTGAATGTTCCAAACCAAAACGACGGCAAAGATTCAGGAACCATTTCGGCTGACGTGATTTGTGTTGTTCAACAGAGCGGAAACAACATTCAATTGGATCTTACTTTAACACTTACAAATGTTCCTCAAAGCTTAAGTCAAGATATTCAGAACTCCCAAGTAATCTTTAACTTTGCAGGCACAACTTCTGGTACACAAATCAACGCACAAGCTTCAGGTAACGGTGGTTCAGATAGCTCAAGTCCTAATTTCGACCTCAATCTGAGCGGATCAATAGGATCAAATTCGTTGACCTTAAGTATAACTGCAGCTTCAGACTCACAAATTTCAGTCTCTACGCCACACTCGATTACTCTTCAAAACAGCTGATCTAAATGAAGTTTAGCAATTTCAAACTCAATTTCTTTTTTGTAACCATAGTAGCTATGATTCAACAATTCTAGACTCTTTAAAAACATATTTCTCAAATTTGCTTCTTAAGAAAATTAAACTATGTACATCGACACGGGCAAGGCTTTTACAGAGAAATGCTCAGTAATAAGATATTATGAGTCATCATAGAAAAGTTCCTGCCGCAAGGCGACAAAATCACTCTAAAAGATGGATAGCAATCGCTTTCATGTTAGTTCTAATTGTGTTTGTAGCAACTGCCGTGTACGTTTTGAATGCCTTACAGAATAAGGAGCCGACGACTCACGTCACCGACCCCGCTTTCAACGCCTTCACACAACATTACTTAACAATAATGAAAAGCTTGAACTCAACACAAACTAAAGCCCTTATGGCATCAAAGCTTAACCTCGGCTACAATCAAACTGACATCTTTTCTTGGCAACAAAGCAAGATGATTTTTGTCCAAGATGCGACGGGTTGGTATGAAGACCCGATTCAGATTTTAAACAGCGGTGATGGCATTTGTGTGCAATGGAGCATTGTTTATGTTTCGGCTTGTCTTGCACTTGGCTACCAAAGCAGGCTCGTAGTGGCAGCTGATGCTTCAAACTGGAATTTTATTCATGTTTGGGCTGAAGATTACTACAAAGGAACATGGGTTCATGTGGATCCATCCGATAAAGTGTGGAACGACCCATCAAGATATCAAAGTTGGGGATGGGGCAATATTGGAACTGCTGTTAAAATCTATGCATTCGAAGATGGCTCATACCAAGATGTGACCACAACGTACAGCCCACATTAAGTTAATTCTAATGTCAATCTTGTTTCGTGTTAACGTATTTCTGCCCAATCCCGCCTCAGGGTTTTATGAACATAAGATTTGCCAATTTCCTTTATTCGTCTTTTAGCATCGTCATTTATTATGCAGTTTGGGATGAAGCGAACAAAATCTTCAACGTTAACCTAAAAGTTCCTGGAAACCCGCCATTTTCAAAGAAATCATTAGTGCTTTAAACGCATTCAATTAAGGCAATAGAGAAAACAGCAAAACAATCCATAAGGCGCGTAAGATAAGCTCGGAATAAGTTTAGAAACTAGTTTTACCAAATATCAAGCGGAGCATCAAATTGTTAACTATTACCCAACTCAGGCGATATGACAACGGTCAATGGCATTCTGACAACTTAGAAACCGTACCTGAAAAAATAGGCGAGGCCTCCATCTTATGGGTTGATGCAGAGGACCCATCAGATGCAGAAATGGTTCTATTGAAAAGTCGCTTTGGATTAATAGAAAATTTCAAGCTGGAAGAGTTCGGAGAAGAGGGGAGGCGGTCAAAGATTGAGGAATATGAGAATTTTGTATCCTGTGTCGTTCGTTTTCCTCACAGAGAGCATTTTCTCACCGATACCCAAACGGATTGGCTTGCTGTAATTGCAAGTAAAAGTTGGATACTTTCTTTTCACAAGGGACATTCATATATTACATGTGAAATTTACAAGAAAATCAGTACTCACGGCTACTTCGCCCTTTCACTCTTACCTTCAACAGACATTCTTTTTTACATTTTCTTGGATCTTATAACAAACGAGTGCTTTTATGTCTCAGATTTAGTTCAAGAAAAACTTCAGGGCTTAAGCCAAACGGCTGCAGAGGGGTTTAGGCAACGACCAAGGGATTCAAACAGGACTCTTAGAGTAGAGATTGCCAAAGCAAGAGATCAAGCGTTGGGTTTACGTCAATCCATAGGGCCTTTGCGTGAGGTGGTTGGAAGAGTTGCAAGGGGAGAATTTGCTATTATCTCCAGTGAAACGCTGCCACGCTTTGAAGAACTTTATGATAGAACAATTTCATTAATCGAAGTTATAGATACTCACCGAGAGGAAATCCACGACATAGGCGACATCCTCATAAACGTCCAAACATTGACAACCAACAACATAATCAGAGTGTTGACCATCATTTCAGCAGTATTTCTGCCTTTGACTTTGATCGCGGGGATTTACGGTACGAATTTTGGACGAGGATTTTTAGTTCCGGGTAGCAACAGCAGCTATGGATTCTACGCGATGATTGTTTTGATGCTCAGTGTTGCTGTCGGGTTAATTATTGTTTTCCGAAGAAAAGGATGGCTCTAAACTTACGATAACTAATCGCGACAAGATTAACCATAAAGTTGGACACAAAAACAAAACGGTTGATTGCCATTGAATCTTAGAAAAATAGCTAGCGACAGGTACTTCTGGGTTCTTTGCATCATGGGCGCCTTCGCAATCTTAAGCTCCACGATGTCCAAAAACCCCGTGCTCAATCCCTTCGCCTTAAGCCTCGGAACACCCGCTGATTTAACCGGCATAGTTGCAGCTGCATCCACAATCCCAGGCATCCTTGTTAGCCTTCCAGCCGCTTCACTTTCAGACGTTCTTGGCAGAAGGAAAATGCTTCTTTTCTCTACGTTTGTTTTTGCTTCTGCACCCTTCCTTTACCTCTTTGTTGGAAATTGGTGGCAGCTATCGCTTGTGCGTTTCTATCATGGGTTCGCAACCGCAATTTTTGTACCTGTTGCCGAAGCGACAATCGCAGAACGATACCCTGCCAACAGGGGTGAACGGATCTCCAGCTTTAACTCGGCAACGGCAGTTGGACGTGGCTTAGCGCCTTTTTTGGGTGGCTCCATATTGTTCGTGACCAGCTATGGTTTTCACACGTTGTATTTGGCGGTTGGTGTTGCAGGGATCGCTTCTTTTGTGATTGCTTTGCTTTTGCTCTCGGAAAACAAGACGGTAGTTGTGCAGCCGTTGAAGGCAAAGGTTGCAACGCGTAAAATGTTTAGAGGTTGGCTTGAGATTGCCCGCAATAGGGGTGCTTTGGTTGTGAGTTTTGTTCAGGCAGTCCAATATTACGTTTATGGTGTGGTGGAGTTTTATCTGGTACAATACATGATTCAAGTAGCGGGTTTTAATGCGTTGGCTGTTTCTGTGGTTATGGGTGTGCAAGTTATTTCTTTAATTATTTCTAGACCTATTATTGGTCGATTCTCGGATAAGAGTAGCCGACGTTTGCCAATCCTCATAGGCTGCATCATTAGTGGAGCGTTACTGTTTATAGTTCCATTTACTACCCAGTTTGCTTTGTTGCTTGCGATTTCTATTGGTTACGGTTTAGGCTTTGCCATGGTTATCTCTTCAACCGCGCCACTGATGTGTGATTTAACGCCATACAATTTAGTGGGAACATCGATGGGTTTCTTAAGCACTATGATGGATATTGGACAAACCATTGGTCCTATAATAGGCGGAGTTATCCTTGCTACCGTTCTGCAATATAATGGATTGTTTTCATCTTTAACAGTGCTACTTATCGCTTCCGCGGGAGTCTTTTTGTTTTCAGGCATTTCCAAAACGAGAAAGAAATAATAAGTCACAAAAAAGAAGGAGCAGCATCTTAGCAATTTAGCTTAATCAAACCAAGCTCATTAAGCCTTTTGATTGCTCGCTAAAGTACTTTTTGAGCGGATCCCAATACCACTCTACCCAGCCTTGTTCAGTATCATCCGCTTGCTCTTCAGGAACATTCGACTGCACCATAACAAGTTCTGTTCCTTCTGATATCTTATTGAAACACAGCTCTAATCTTGAAGGACCATATCCTTTTGGAAAATCAGTCGAAGTCCATTCCTGAACCACACGTTTTCCATCATCAAGTTCAAGGTACTTTCCAAAAATGTAACCGTCCCAAGCTGTAAATTTGCCCCCAACTACCGGTTTTCCTGTAGCTTTACTTTCCGTGAATTCACTATGTTTTTTGGGGTCAGTGTATGCGTCGTAAACTTCTTGGGGAGAAGCAGGAATTGTTACTTTTTGTTTTATGGTTTTAACTTTTGCTTTCAAAAAATCACCTATAAAACTAGTGTTGGAAGGGTTTTTTAACTTTAACGTTTATTTATTTGTGACCAAAAATGGGAAGATGCACAGCCACGAAAGGCGAACGCCGAATAGGACGAACGATACGGAAGCTTGAGGGCAGTGTTGAGTTTAGCTCCAAAGAGTGCAAGGCAAAAGTCGCGGAGAAAAATTATAAAACAAAAACTCAAGTACCATTAGGCTTAACTTGTGATTCGCCAGTCGAGAATTTGCGTGATTCTTCGAAATGGAAAAAAGGTAAAGCTGAAGCTTAAACAATTTATTCGTTATAAGGTCATCTACTCATTTTATTTTTTAAGCAGCCAAAAAAAAACATCCTTATTATTTACCAATATTTGGGGTAAAAAAATGTGCACCCTTCAAGTTTTTAAAGTTGAAAACCCTTTATTTCCTCAGTGAAGTTTATGTCTACTCCTTTAGATTTGGAAGCCGATTGGAATTTCAGGATTTTTGACAAACGATTAATTGTCGCTAAAACCAAAAATGAAAACGTGCGAAAAGTTGCGGTTTTAGACGTTTTAACAAACTTGATGTTTGCCGTTGAGGTTCCAGACATGATTTCGATGAAAGAATTAAGCGGTGATAAAGAGTATTTAGCTAATTTAAAGGTGTACACAGCAAAAAAACTTGACAATATAGATAAGGATTTCATCGATTTTTTTGAAGCCTTAGACATTGATCAGAATATTGAAGACTTTATCAAGGCATATTGGATTTACCCGAGCAAAATTCGCTTTGAACTTGTAGAGATAGAAGAACCTTAACTTATCTATCTTAGTACCATGTTCACGAATTTTTCAGGGTTGAACAATTCCAAATCCTTGTATGTTTGTCCTACCCCTATAAATAGAATCGGTTTCTGAGTCACGTATGTTACGCTTAATGCTGACCCGCCTTTTACGTCTGCGTCTACTTTAGTCAAAATTGTCGCGTCTATGCCGACAGCTTTGTTGAATTCTTCTGCTTGCTGAACTGCGTCGTTGCCAATTAGGGAATCAACCGTAAATATGGTTAAGTCAGGACCAATTACCCGTTTGACTTTGATAAGTTCATTCATCAGGTTTTGGTTAGTCTGCATTCTTCCTGCGGTATCAATTAAAACAATGTTTATTCCATGAGCTTTAGCGTGATTAACCGCGTCATAAGCTACGGCCGCAGGGTCACCGCCATAATTGCTCTTAATGACTCGTACACCTAAGCGTTTTCCATGCTCCTCTAATTGCTCGATGGAGCCTGCACGATAAGTATCAGCACCAGCTAGGACCACTGTGTAGCCTTTATTGCCTAAAAAATGTGCAACTTTGGCTATTGTGGTAGTTTTTCCTGTTCCATTGATGCCCACAAACATTAAGACCAGCGGTTCTTTCTTTTGGCGTTTTTCTCCAGCTAATTTTAACAGATCAATGGTTTTGTTTGTTAGCATCACTGCTAAAAGAACTTGTCTGAGGTTCTCATCAACAATTTTTTTCCTGTCTTCTAAACGTTTAACTTGGACTCCGACCAGCCGTTTTTCAAGGTCGTTACTGATTTTTTCAGCTACGGGATAAGCCACATCGTTTTCACAAAGACTCATTTTAAATTCTGATAAAATAGGGTTTAAATTTTCAGCTTTAAGCTCTGTTGTCGTTACTTTATTTACTAAGCCTTTAAAACCAGATTTGAGTTTCTCAAACATCGCTTCAAGGTTTCCCTTCTCTTGAGCCAAGCAAAGCTTCAAGCCTACTTCTGCCAGAGTTTATTCTGTCTGCAACTTGTGTAAACTGTTGTTGAGCCGAGTTCATGGTTTTTTCGAGTTCATCTAAGCGTTCTTTCAAGGCCATTTTTGCTTCTAAAAGAGTTTTTTCTACGGATACTCCTGAACCCATTCCAATAATTATTTTGTTCGAGTCTGCAAGTTTAACTTTAATGTAAGAGCTTCCTCCGATTGGAACTAAAAGTTCAGCGTTTTCCTTTTCTGCCTCAATTCCATCTAGCGTCATGTTTGCATAGCTTATGTCAGTGATTGCCCCATTCACCAAGCTTATTCGTTGCTGAAGGGCATCTGCAGTCTGTTCTAGATAACGCATTTCCATGCTGAGTCTACGAAGCTCTTCTTCTGAGTTTGCTCTTTGAGCCAAGTTATTACGCTCCAGCAGCCATAATTTTCTTTAAGATTGGATTTATTACTTGTTCGCCGGAGATTTCTTCAACAGAGTCTATTGTTATGTGGCATCTTTTGACTCGGTGTCTGCTGCCAATTTCAGCGTAAACTTTCTCAACTGCATGCTCACTTTTGTCAGCTAACAATTCCCTTACAAAAGGAGTTGACAGCCGTGGCTTATTTATTTCGCCGGTTACCTTGAAAGCCTTCATTTTTCATCTTCCTGCACCACATCCAGCGCATTCCCAATAATAAACATCTCGGGTCCAGTTGTCATAGAACCAGCCACAGCGGCATGAGAATTGGCAAGTAAGCCTGTTCCAACATAAGGGACCCCACAGTTAACTGTGCCAACGTCCACTGGAACTTTGAAAACGCTTTCTAAGATTTTTCTTTCTTCATCTTTTAGCAATGGGTGGGCTAATACGCCTTTGTTTGTTGCTGTAGCTAAAGATCCAACGTAAGGTAACCCTGCGATTTCGGTGGGCACAACTTCAACCCCCAGTGCATCGGAGATAAGTGTTATCTCGTTGTCTTTGAAGCGTGGATCAACAATCGCTCCTTTGTCGCTGGTTAAGACTAGGTTGCCGTAAGCAGTCTTTTTTGTTTCCATTATAGTGATGTTTCCATCAAAAACTGATTTAATCGCTGTTAATTCTTCTTGCCGGACAAAGTTTGGAAGCACCATTCCATTTGAGTTTGCGCATACCAATGCGCCTCCGAGAACTGAGCCGCCGATGAATGTGTAGAGAAGTTTGGTTTTTAGCCAATCAGCGTATTCTTGTGCTTTTTCTAGTGGAACCATTCGTGGAATCATAACAATGTTTTCAGTTGCGAATGCGTAAACGCCTATGCTTGCGCTTCCAACTATGCTGGATAAGTAAACAGTCAAGAAATATTTCTCCTAGTGATAACGTTAATGGCGAAGTTTCATGCATACTCCTTTTTTTAGATTGCGGTTCTTTTCGCAAATTGAAAATTACTTTTCTTTGAAACTTGTTGAATTCAACAATTTAACGCTTGCTAAACGCAGAAAACTTGAGATTTCGCAAAAAAATGACGATAAATTGTTATGATCGGACTGAAAAATCGTTTCATTGACTTAGACAGTGTTGTTTCAGTATGAAAACATCATTTTAAATTATTTTTAATCCATAATCAGTAACATTAGTGATTCCTTGGAGCCAACGATGTTGGGCGGGTCTGGCGGCTAACGTGAGATAAGCGTTCTCGTCTACTTTTGTGCCTTGTCAAGGGTTAGCGCATGGCTAAATCCGCTTAACCCAACATTTTTGCCTATTTAATTAAAATCGCAGATTTCTTTGTTCCGCATTTATTTGATTCTCTTTTCATACTTTTTAGACCTCCTCCAACCTTTTATATCTCAACCAGCAAACAAATCAAACTCGAACTGAAAAAGTAACATAAAATACAAACAAAGAATTTGGTCCAAAAAATCATTTAAAAACTGAAGTTCATAATTTCCAAGCAATTCTGATTGTCTAAAAATGTCTAAACTTGTCAAATAATGTCAATTTTGTCTAATAATGTCTAAAAATGTACCAACCTACAACTAATCCAAGCCCTAAATCAAAAAAGCAAGCCAAAACACAAAGAAAAAAAATTTCAACAAAAATATCGGAATTATTTTCTTACCTAACACTAAAAAAACAAGTTTATTATCACAGAACTAGAAATTTATCGAAGAAACAGGGAAAAAGAATTAAGAAAAGACGCTGAAAGTTGATTCGCCCTCAGGTTCTTTTTGTTTATCATTGATTTCTTTAATTCTCTTTTCCAGTTCCACAACTTCTTTAGTGTTACCTAAAACTTTTTGGCAGTCTCTTGCCTGCTCAAGCCCACTTAAACCATAGCGGTCAAAAGCTTTGCTAAACGCTATGTCAGAGGATTTCATGAAAAACCCTGCGCCTTTTTCGCAGTCTTTGAGGGCAACAGCAGCTTCACCAGCTTTGTAATACATTTCTGCTGCACCAAAATAATTCTGTCCTTTATAATAGAGCTCGCCAGTTTTGGCAAAAAGCTCTTGTGCTTCTTCATATTTGCCGTTTTCCATCAAAGAAATGGCTTCTTTATGCATTTTAATTGGATCTACTCTTTCAGTCATAATTTGTCACTCGCATTCGCATTTATTTTGTGGTGAACTCCCATTTAGATTTTCCTCTTCTGAAAAATGAAGTAGAAAATCAAAAACCTTTTTTAACAAATGGGAAAGGTATAACATAAAAGTGTGTTTAATCAAGATAGGAAAAGATGAAGCAAACTCTCAAATGCATACGGTGTAACTTTGAGTTTCCAGTTAATCCGTTGAAAAGTAACTGCGAAACTTGCGGCGGAACATTGGAATACATGTCTTCTCTGCCTGAAGTGGGCAAATTGAAAATTTCTGGGCGGCAGGGATTCTGGAGATATGAATATATGCTTCCCCATGTTGACCACAAAGTTAGCTTGGGTGAAGGAGCGACGCCTCTGCATAAGGCTGAAAGATTAGCGAAAGCTGTAGGAATAAAAGAACTCTATTTGAAAGATGAAACAAGAAACCCAACAAACTCTTACAGAGATCGGGCAGCAGCTTTCTTGACATCGAACGCTATTGATCAAGATTTCAAAACCCTGGTATGTGCCAGCAACGGCAATATGGGCGCCTCTTTAGCGGCTTACAGCGCAAAAGCAGGACTGATATGCCATGTCTTAGTTCCCAAAATTGTAGATGTTGGAAAACTTGCCCAGATGATTGCTTACGACGCTGTGATTGAGGAGTCAGGCGTCATTGTGGATGATTCTATACGAAAAGCAGCTGACTTAGCTAAGGAAACATGCTGGTACCAAGCCACTGCGGAACTTAACCCGTTAGTTGTTGAAGCACAAAAAACAATTTCATACGAAATTGATGAGCAGTTTGCTGTTCCAGATTGGGTTATTGTTCCAATGGGTAGCGGCGGAACAATCTATTCTCTATGGAAAGGATTCAAGGAATTGAAAAAACTCGGAATTACTAATTCGTTACCAAGGATGATTGGGGTTCAAACAGAGGGCTGCTCCCCCATAGTTAACCAACTTACAGAACAGTCACACCAAAAATCCTGCAACCCTTCAACACGCGCGCTTGCTATCCTTGTTGGTGAGCCATTACAAAGTGACTTAGCAATCAAAGCCATTGAGGAGTCAAACGGGTTAGCTTTAACTGTTTCAGACGCAGAGATTTTTGCTTCTGAACTTCTTATCGCTAAACTTGAAGGAGTCTTCGCTGAACCCGCCAGCTCAGCCACCGTAGCAGCACTGCAAAAACTCAACGTTGACAAAATTTCCCCTGACTCTAGCGTTGTTTGTCTTATCACGGGGAGCGGGCTTAAAGCTACCGACGTTTTACAGGCTTTGACGAAAAAGCAGAAAGCGGCGGGGTTAGGGCTTGCAGTGAGTACAAAGCAAAAAATTCTCAAAATTCTTAGTGAAAAGGATTCGTATGGTTATGATTTGTGGAAGCAACTGGGGCAGATAATGACGCGTGCTGCTGTGTATCAGCATCTTAACGAGTTGGCTGACAGGGGATTGGTTGTTGGTTATGAGGAGAATGACAAGAAATTTTTCCGAATTACTGAGAAGGGTAGGAAGGTTTTGGCAGCGTTTGATGAAATTCAATTGCTTATGTGATTTCCAGCAAATCTTATTAGATAGTATAGCTACAACTATACTAAAGTTACAACTATACATGAGTCTGTAAGATGCAAAACAATTCACTCTTAGAACGAATCGCAGTCATACTGGCATTATCCTCAATCATGGCCGCCCTAGTAGCCGTATCAACTTTCTTAATCCAAATCCCCGTTCCAGCAACAGGAGGCTACATTAATTTAGGCGACATCATGATTTTTGTAAGCGCACTAACATTCGGACCAATTGTTGGAGGACTAGCAGGAGGCATAGGTTCATTCATTTCTGATGTAATTTCCGGCTACGCCATATACGCGCCATTTACATTAATAATAAAAGGATTAGAAGGCACAATTGCAGGAACAATTTCCAATCGAAAAGCCATCTGGCGAGACTTAATCGCTGTAACAATTGCAGGCACAGAAATGGTCGGGGGCTATTTCCTCGCTGAATTTTTCCCGCTTGGCCTCCGATGGGCAGCCTTAGCAGAAGTGCCTGGAAACATAACACAGATCATCGTAGGTGCAGCAGTTGGAATTCCAATAGCATTGATTTTAAGACGAAGACTCCCAGAAACATGGATAAATAGAAAAAATGAAACACCAAACTTGCCACTGCCTTAAAAGCTAGATTTCACAGAGAATAAACTATGAAACTACCACCTGGAAAAATCCCCATCGATATCCTAAAAGAAGTAGTATTCAAAAACTTGGGCGCTGAACGCAGCGAAGTCGTTTTAGGTCCAGCTGCTGGAGTAGATGGAGCTGTATTAGATGTTGGAAGCAAAAATGCCATTGTCTCAATGGATCCAATCACGGGCGCGATTGAACGCATTGGCTGGGAAGCCATAAACATAAACGCTAACGACGTAGCCACTTTCGGGGTTGAACCAGCTTTTTTCTTCTCCTGCATAATGTTGCCAGAAAACAGTGACAGCAAAATCATTGAAACAATAAGCACCCAAATGCACACTGCCGCGAAAGAGCTTGGAATAGCCATAGTAGGTGGACACTGCGAATCAACACCAGGCATAACTAACCCTATCGTGGTTGGCTGCATCATGGGCTTGACAGAAAAAGGCAAATACGTAACAGCAGCAGGAGCAAAAGCAGGTGACAAAATGATTTTAACCAAGAGCGCGGGAATTGAAGGCACAGCAATTTTAGCCTCCGACCGAGAAGAGCAACTAAAAAAAGTTTTCTCGCCTGCCGTTCTTGAAAGCGCAAAAGGGTTCTACAATCAAATAAGCATAGTAAAAGATGCATTAACCGCTTTTAGGACAGGGGGAGTGCATGCCATGCATGATCCAACTGAAGGCGGAATATTAAATGGCATCCATGAGATGGCAGATGCCGCAGGTTTAGGCATACGCGTTTTTGAAGAAAAAATCACAATCGAACCAGAAACCGCCAAAATATGCAGATACTACGAAATTGACCCATTGCAACTTATTAGTTCAGGCGCATTACTCATTTCTGCTCAGCCAGAAGCAGCAGACAAAATAGTTGAAGCCCTATGCCAAGCACATATTTACGCTGACATCATAGGAGAATTCAACCCAAACCCAAATAAACGCATCTTGATGCACAAAGATGATTCCGCTGAGATGCTACCAAGACCGATCTCAGACCACCTGTGGACAGCACTATCGCATTGAACAAACATTTACCCTGAATAATCAACTCAGATTATTCTGTTTTTCATGTTTGAAATAATAGGATAGTTAACATAAAAGGACTAGTTCAGCTTATCAAAGGAAAAAAATAAAATCCTCGAAAAGGTGTCATCTCATCTACCGATGTTTTTCTGCCTTTCAATTAAAAAGAGATTTTTCCGTGCATGCTTGACAATTTAGTCAATTAATTAATAGAGGAACCAAAAAAAATATCTAATGTTGTCTTGCCGACAAAATATCTTGGAAGTCAGGGTTAATTTCGCCATATTTTTCTTGAATCGACCTACTTATACGAATCCAATCATCATACACGGAAGGCCATATTCCCGTCGGCATAACCCGGTTTATAATATATTCTTTGATAGGTCCTGATCTTTTGATCATACGGTTGTGCCAATCTACGTCAATTAATCCGCCTCGACGTAGGTGCTGCAGGCTCTGATAAACGCGATCGGAGTCAACGGGGAAATTCAAGGTTCTCGACAGGTCTTGAACCAGAGAATCCAGAGAAATCTCGTTTTCTGACCGCAAACAGATAACTGCAGCCAAATCTTGAACTAACCGCGCACTACTGCTAAGGTAAAAAGCTTTCCTTTTAGGAACCAGAGTTTGCTCAATTCTGAAAGCATGACGCTTATAGAACCATCTTTTCACAGCCTCAGCCAGAAACAGGTAAGTGATGATCATCAGTAATAAAATTGCATAGAACAGGGGTGGCGGAGGTACAAAATGGAATATTTTTCCAACAGGAGTGTATGGTATGATTAAGGCTATGGCAACTACTGAGAAGCTACTAAGTACCAAGTACTTGCCGGGTTGGCTCTTCCAGAACGGCGACTGCCGTGTTCTAATAACAAAAACCACTAATGTTTGAGTACAAAGTGATTCTACGAACCATGCAGTTTGAAATTGTGATTGCTGGAAAATTGATGCAGCTGGAAGTCCCGATGCTAATGCAGTTATGGGAATACCAAAAACGAAAGCCATTGTAAAAAACGTGGCGTAATCAAAAATTGAGCTGATTGGCCCTTCCACAATCATAAAGTTTCTAATGAAGGAAATGTCCCATCTTTTGGGACGCTCGATGTATTCTTCATCGACGTTATCGGTGGCGATGGTTGTTTGAGAGAGCGTATAGAGAAGGTTGTTTAACAATATCTGTATGGACATCATAGGGAAGAAGGGCAAAAACAGTGCTGCTCCAGCTACACTGAACATGTTGCCAAAGTTTGAACTGATGCCCATCATCACATATTTCATTGTGTTGCCGAAGGTTTTTCGTCCCTCGATCACACCTTCAGCTAATACTCTTAAGTCATTTTCAAGTAATATTATGTCAGCCGACTCTTTCGCAACATCTACAGCATTGTTAACTGAAACACCCACATCAGATGTTTTTAATGATGGTGCATCGTTGATCCCGTCGCCCATAAAGCCAACAACATGACCGTTACTTTTCAACATGTTAATTATTCGGTCTTTTTGAGCAGGAGTTACCCGTGCAAAAACATTGGCTTCCTCAACCACTCTAGCAAGCGCGTCATCATGCATTTGAGCCATGTCATTTCCGAGAACAACGCCTTTCACTTCGAAGCCAAGTTTTTCACATATTTTTCTTGTAACTAACTCGTTGTCGCCAGTTAGAATCTTTAGTTCTATTCCTTCTTTGGCTAAAAGCCCCAGCGACTCTTTTGCAGTTTCCTTTGGAGGGTCAAGAAAAGCAACAAATCCAAGGAAAACCATGTCGTTCTCATCGTTAACAGTGTAAACAACTTTTTCTTCTTTGAGTTTTTTATATGCGACACCTAAAACCCGTAAGCCTTCAGAACTTAGGTCAAAATATTTTTGTTCAATCTTTTTTCGCAATTCATCATTGATATCCTGTAAAACTCCGCTTGTTTCGCAGTAAGCCGATACCTTCAAGATTTCTTCAGGAGCACCTTTCGCGATAAAAACCCTTTCTCTTTGTTGTTCGACCACAACGGAAACGCGCCTTCGAACAAAATCAAAAGGAACTTCGTCGATTTTCTGAAAATCAGTAATATCGAGTTCCTTGTGCACAAGAATTGCCTCGTCAAGAGGACTCTTCAGTCCAGTTTCATAGTAACTATTCAAGTATGAATATAGTAGAACTTTATCATCATCTTTTCCGTCTGAATCGATATGCAAGAATAGCGATATGCGATTTTCCGTTAATGTCCCAGTTTTGTCTGTGCATAATACGTTCATGCTGCCGAAGTTTTCAATTGAAGGAAGGTGCTTTACAATAACGCCTTTTTTGGACATATTAACGGCACCTTTAGAAAGGTTCATCGTAATAATCATTGGTAGAAGCTCAGGTGTCAATCCTACAGCTAGGGCAGCGGCAAAAAGGAGTGATTCAATTAATCCTCGATGGAACAGAGCAAGCACGATGAATACGAAAATGATTAGTATAAAGGTGACTTGCATGATTAGGTAACTGAATCCTTTTACACCTCTCTCGAACTCGGTTTCAGGGGGCTTAGCTACAAGTTTCTTGGCAATTTTTCCGTATTCCGTCAAGCCGCCAGTTTTTACCACGACTGCAATTGCGCTTCCACTAACAACCGAGGTGCCCATAAACAGATAATTGTTCCATTCAGTAATCGAACTAGACGATAAGTTTACTAATTCTAACTTGTTTGCTGTTTTTTCTACAGGGAATGATTCGCCAGTAAGAGAACTCTGATTAATGAAAAGGTCCTTAGCATTGATTATTCTTGCATCTGCAGGAACGATATCTCCTGCTGATAAGTAAATTATGTCTCCTGGGACGATCTCAGAGAGCCTCAATTCTACCTTGTTATTGTCGCGGAGCACGGTAGCTGTTGTGCTTACTTTCTCTTTGAGCAATTCAGCGGCATTCTCAGCTTTAGACTCTTGATAGTGATCAATTCCAACGCTAATTAAAACAATAACAAATATTATCGTAAAGTCTGGGATATCCCCAGTTGCGCCTGCAAAAACTGATGCCGCCAAAAGGATTACGATTAATGGGCTTTTAAAATGAAGCAGAAGACTAACAATGCCTGAGCGTTTGGTTTTCCTCGCTAATTCGTTGGTTCCATAAATATTTAGTCTATTCTGCGCCTCTTCGGCACTTAATCCTTTTACGGAAGTCCCAAGCCTAGACAAGATTTGGTCTGCAGGCAGAGACAAAACTTCTTCCGTGGTTACGGGAGGCTGGGCTAAAGGAATGTTCTCTTTAACTGTAAATATTTCTGGATTCCTATGAACTCCGTCCGCCACGGTTTTCTCCGCCTTTGCTCACTCACCAAGAGTGAAACCATCCTAGCAATACCAGAAGTACATTCTTAAAAACAGTTCCTCGTTTGCAACAAACGAAATCAGTCAAATTTGCCACAAAAAACATTTTGGTTTATTATTGATAATTGTTTTTATAGTTCTAAGGGAAGATACACTTACACCAAGAAATCGGCTAGTGACACATTATTTGACCCTCGGCATTAAGAAAGCAGCTTCAATAGCAACACGCGCGCTAGCCACAGGTAAACCTCACCATGCTCAATGGTTAATCACAAGAAAATGCAACTACCGCTGTGCAGGATGTAATGTCTGGAAAGAGCAAGATCCAAGAGAACTTGAAACAGCTGAAATAAAAAAAGGGCTAGATATACTAAAAAAAATAGGTATTGTTGACCTGGTTTTATCAGGCGGAGAGCCACTCTTAAGGGACGACATCGGCGAAATACTTGATTATGCTTCAAGGTTTTTTGTCACTACCGTGTGTGATAATGGAAGTATGGCGGCACAAAAAATTGAGTCATTACGAAATGTGGATTTTGTGGCGATTTCGATAGATAGTTTAGATGAGGCAAAAAATGATTCAATAAAAAACGTTCCAGGTGCATGGAAAAAGGCAATGGAAGCAGTTGAATCACTGCACAACGAGGGAATCAGCGTTAGCGTAACTCCAACGATTTCACAAAAAAATCTCTATGAAATGATTGATATTACCAATTATTTTACTCAAAAAGGAGTTCCTGTCTGGTATTGTCTTTACTCATATGATGTTTCAATGGATGAAAAACAGCTTTTTAGAATAGGGAAAGCAAACGATGAGTTCGTTATAAAAGATAAACAAGGCATGATCAACCTTTGCAATTCTTTAATTAAAATGAAAAAGAAAAATAAAACAATTCTCATGACAAACAAGCTTCTGAAAACGGTAAGAAGCTTATATAACGAAGATGGAAGAACCTGGAAATGTAAAGCATTGAGTAACTTTCTTGTGGTTGATCATTTAGGAAGAATTGCGGGATGCCACGGTCACAATTCGGCAGGATCAATATTTGATTTGCCTAAGAATTGGGACAGCCAAGAATTCAAGCAACTACGGGAAACTTACCGTAATTGTACCCAATGCAATTACTTATGCTATGTTTTTTATTCACTTCAAGGCAGTCCATCTGGTTATTTCTCGTTAGCTCTTGACCAATGGAAAAATGCAAAGGTCCTTTTCAAATAAATTTAAGCTTCCAAGTTTGGAAAAGGGTAAAATATTCTTGTTAGTGTTACTGCTGGTTGACTGTCTTGATCTTCGTCAATGTTCATTAGATCATTCATAATTTTCACGTGTTTATTCCCCTCACTATACAGAGTTTATGCATTAGAAGTAGAACCATAATTTGTTATTGAAAGCTTTAAGTTGACGGTAACTTTGTTATAGGACAAAATTTCCATTTACTAAAATCAAGAAGAAACAGAAAGAATCACATTACTTATTACTTTACAAAGAACCCCAAAAACCTCATCCGCATTCAAATTATCTGTATCCAAAACTAAATCAAAAGGCGTAAAATCTTCGCCTAACGCAAAACCATAAAGTTTCTTATAAATTGCTTTAGTTCTATCTTCTTTTTCCTTCAAAACTTTGAATGCTTCATCAACAGTAATCCTATCTCGTTCAGCAACTCTTGCGGCCCTTTTCTCCAGCGAAGCCAACAACCAGATTTTAAAACCGTCCTTAAGCAACCAAGGCATAGTCCAACTGTCCAAAAGTACATTACCCTGCTCCGCATATTCTAGAAGCTTAGCATCCACTGCTTTGTCAAATTTAGGGTCATTTATTCTTTCGTTAAGAAATTTTAAGCCTTCAGGACTCTCCCACCAACCTTGACATGAAGCATCGTAACCTTCTGCGTTGGCGAGTTCTTTTAGTGCGTCGCCGCCTGAATAACATTTCAAATTGTATTTTTCTGCAAGTTTTTTGGATAAAGTGCTTTTTCCAGTTCCAGCCATCCCTGAGATGCAGATTACTGTTTTTTTATTAGTGAAGCAGAATTTTGTGTTTTTAGCCATTAGCGCCACCTTGTTTTCTGCATTAGGGCTCAATGGGCATTATGCCTAGTATGCGTGATGAGAGTAATCCAAAGAAGAATGAGCAAATTGGGTACCAATAGAAAACGGGGATGGCATTTGGAATTGCCTTTCCAACAGTGGCTCCGTTAACAATGTGAAATGCACCGGCAATTGTACCTATTCCCGGGATGTATGCCATGGGAGTTTGATGAAACGCAGGGGTTAATACTAAAAACCACACAATTAAGTACACAAAAGATATGCCGAATTGGACCATTTGAGGCTTCATCATTTTAGCTTGCATATTTTTTACTTGTGACTCTTTCTTTTTGAGCTTTTCAACCTGCTTTTTGTCATTAGCCCGCATTGCCTTCATGGTTTCTGAACGATATTCAGACATTTCTTTCTGCATAACACGATATTGTTCCCAACCAACAAAATAATTAATTAGAACCCTGTTTATTCCAGAGTTTATGAACGCAATTACCGCTGCAATAACCATAATTACGATTGTTGCTAAAGGCAATGAAGTGATGGCTAAAGACATCGCGTTTTCCTCTTGACTCTGTCGTATGCGTATCTTGTTTCCTTATTAATAACCGTTTTTACTTCTGGGCTTTAGAACTGAGTTGATAAAACCTATTTTCTGAAGTCAGCGTAAATTTGGAAAAATCTGTTAGTAGTAATTGAATAAATAACAGAAAAAGCAACGATAATAGTTTAAATGATCTTTCAAACACTCATTTTATTCTAACTTTTTTTCTATTGAATCAACCTTACATTTGCAAGCAATCCCTACTGCATAGCAATTTTAGAAAATATCATTTAAATTTTTACCGCGCCTTAATCGACCTTTTGAGACCTTTTAAAGACTAATCCGACAGTTTTGGACATTTTCTAACCTTTTTGGATCGCAACCTGCAAACAAATTAAGTCCTAAATCAAAAAAGCCTCTCAAAACATAAAGACAAATAACAACTTAAGATTCAACAAACATTAAAGAAAGAAAAGAATTTTTGGTTATTATTAGGGAGTTGTTACCTAGTCTCCAATGATTCTTCGGAATGCCGGGAACATCTCTGCAGCTCTCTCACGCATCAACAGCTCATAATACTGGTAAATTATACCCACTGACAGCAAGATTCCCGTGCCTGTACCGAATGCACCAAGGAAGTCAGACATACCAACTACAAGGCCCACTATTACGCCACCTAGAACAGTAACTACTGGAATGTACCGTTTAAGAACAGCCTCAATCGGTCTTCCCGATCTACGGTAACCAGGAATCTGCATGCCAGAATCCATAAGCTGCTTCGCAACTTTTGAAGGACCTAAACCACCGACTTCAAGCCAAATTAATGAGAATACAGCGCAGAAAGCGACAATGATACCCAGGTATGCAGCAGCTCGTAAAGGATCAAGTGCAACTTGGTTGATGTTTGTTGGCGCCGTAACTAGATAGGTTATGCCACCGACAGGTTGAACACTGCCTGATGTGGCGTTGTAACTGAAGTCGCCTATTATTCGGAATAAAAGGTTTGTTCCTGGAGCAGGTCGACCCATTTGGCTCCAAAGCAGTTGTGCAAAGAAGTAAACGTTTGCAAACAATGCGGATGCAAATATAACTGGAAGGTTTGAAACATATAACAGTTTAATGGGATATTTGCTTCTGAAGCCCTTATATCCTGCATAACTCATTGGAAGCTCAATTCTTATGCCGTTCAAATATATAACTAGTAAGAATACTCCGATGGTAGCGAAGAATCCTAATAGAGATGGATAAACACCGTTTGCTGAACCAAATACATAGGTAACTGTTGGATTTCCAATGTTAAATGGCGATACACGTCCTAGATAAGCTGAAAGTGAACCCACAAACAAACCTGTTTGTGGCGAAAACGTATCCCAAACAACGGATTGGGCCACACCAGCCATGATGAATAAACTGATACCACTGCCAAGGCCCCAGCCTTTCTGAACAAGTTCATCCATTAACATGACAATGACCCCAGTAGCTATCAATTGGAAGAAAATAACTAGCGCAACCGGTCCAGAAATTGAACCGTACATTCCGCTTATGATGTAGGCTGCACCTTGTATGCCGGTAAGAATAACTGTGAAAACTTTACTTGCGGAGGTGAATAAGCCTCTGTCTTCAGAATTTGACATGTCGCATTGGATAATGTTTGATCCGGCAAGTAATTGTAAAATCAAACCAGCCGTGACAATAGGTCCAATGCCTAACTCCATCAGTGTTCCACGATTGGAAGCAAAAATGACCCTTAGAGAACTAAACTGGTCTTGAGCCGAAGCTGCAACACCATAAAGTGGGACTTGAGTCATCACAAGGAAAATAACTAGTACAAGGGCAGTCCAGAAGATTTTTTCGTTAAAACTGACTTTTCGCTCGGGCTTTTTAATTTCAGGTAGAACCCTACCGATTGGTTTAAAGAGACCGAGGAATCGTCCGGGCATTTAGCAGCTTTACTCTCCGTTAGCTTGGGAGCTTATGATTTCTCCGCCTGATGCCTTGATCTTCTCAGCTGCTGATTTTGAATATGAAGCAACTTGTATGGTCAGGGGTTTAGTTACTTTACCGGTACCCAAAAGTTTGGTATAGCCTAAGGCAGTTAGGTTGATTTGAGGTTTTTCTCCCGGAATTGTTCGCGCCATCTCTTCAACGTTTAAGAGGTTTATGGGGTTTATATGACTGTGTACGCTTTGAGGCGAAGTAAATCCATTTTTACCAAAGTAATCAGGCGCTTGAGTTACAACCCAGCTCCACAAATGTTTATGTCTTCCAACTTTTCTGTGACCTTTGGAACCACTGTCTCGGTGTTGGCCTATTCTACCGTAGCCCTGTGTCCTTGAACCTCTAAATTTCCGTATTTTTCTAAGTTTATGTGGCATTTTGATCAGCTTCTTTATTTATAGCCGTTTCAGCTTTTTTTAGCTTAATTTCTAGTACACCATTCTTGAATTTAGTGTACATAACGTCTGGAATTACTACCTTCGGAAGATTTAAACTTTTATAGTATCTTCGGTCTTTTGACTTTGCAGAAAGCGTAAGTTTCTGATCCTTTACATGAATTTTGAGAGTTTCCTTATTAAATCCTGCGATTTCTGCAACGATTGTTATGTAATTGTTCTCTTGGAATATATCAATTAATGGCTTCGGTTCCTGCAATTTACGTTCTGCATAATTTTTGGATGGCCGAAAACTCGGAGGAACAGGTATTGATTTTACACGATAAGCATGTTCCGGTTTGGTTACTTTCGGTTTTTTTTCCTCTTTCGTGGTTGAATCTCTAAAATCTAGCCATTTGCGATTTTTTGTAGTTCTACGCCATTTTGCGCTCATGTGTGGTATTTCCCCCTCCAATTAACTAACGGATTTCTTCATCGGTGTTATAAAATGTATCGCACATAAACGGTGAGAAAAGCTGCCTTTGTACTGAAGCAATTTACCTATAAAAATGGCGAATCTGTGCTTATTTTTTAAGCAACTAAAATTTTAAACATTAAGCAAATGCACAAAACAATTGAATTCTCGAATAGTGTTTTTATTCCATCTAAATATCAAGTTAGCGTGAAACTATTACGTCTTTTTCTCCTTCAAACCCCTATTCAAGGTGGCTTCGTAATGGAATAAACATCATTAAATCAAAATCAATTATCGCCCAAAGCATTTAGAGGCAACTTAAAATGAAAAAACACTTGGGTTTTTAAGCCATGAAATACAAAAACCGTGGATTCCAAGGAATATAATGTCGAGTCCCCCGGCTCTTCACAAGCCGAAAAATGATAATTCACGTTTGACTCGACGAATTAACTTAGCGGAATCTTTAACGATTATGACTTGTTTAAATTGATTGAAAAAGCTTAAATAAAATGATGGAACGCGGTCTTAGACCATGCGTTTTACTAGGTCGTTGATTGCTTCTCCGCGGTAGCCTGCTTCGCCGCCTGAGTTGAAACCCTTCTTGACTTTGCCCTTGTAACCTTTGCTTGGCGGATGCAACTTAAACCGTGGCTCCACGTCTGGCAACTTCTGGTATTGAACTTTGCAGCTTACAATTGCGTCCGCAAGGTCATCGATGGATTTGTAACCTATTTTCTGGATGTATTCATCTGTTAGTTTTTTTTCGCCTGCCAATCTTGCACGTTTCTGAAGCATCAGGGCAACGGTTTCTTTTGTAGGTTCACCGTAGGTGATATAGCTGTTTACTCGTTGAAGCATGCCCTTGTAAGCAGCACGACTATCAATAAGTACTGCATGGTTTGTGTGAACTAAATGCAGAAACTCGAGGGTTTCTCTTGTTTCTTTTTGTGCTCTGACTGTTCCTCGGATTTTAACGACGACTAAGGATTTGCATTCTTCAGTTTTCTGCGCCATTTTATTTCACCCAGTCCACTTGAGTAATCAAATTATATGTTCTTTTTAATCCGTCAAAGATTGCACATGCGTAGGATGGTACTGTTCTTGTTGATCCGTAGCTTCTCATCCAGAGGTCTTTAACACCGGCTAATCCTAAGATAACTTTGGCGACTTCGCTTGAAACTAAGCCTAAGCCTCTTGGTCCAGGAACAATAACTACTCGAACACCGCCGCATTTCCCTTCGACTTGGAATGGAACTGAGTGCGGTTTACCGCAGCCGCATTCCCAACTTCCGCATCCACGTTTTACCGGAACAATGTTTAAGCGAGCGTTCGCGGCAGCTTTTTCAATAGCGTTTCGAACTTGACTGGCTTTACCTGATCCTAAGCCTATGTAGCCATCTCTGTTTCCAACCGCAACGATAGCTTTGAAACGGGATTTTTCACCAGCATCAGTTTGTTTCTGCACTAAGTTAACGTTAATGACTTCTTCTTGCAGGTCAGGAATTAGTGAATCAACTATTTGGGACTCTGAAATCTTTATACCACTTAAGAAAAGGTCTTCCATAGTTGTTATTTTGCCTTCCTGAATTAATTTGCCCAAACGGGTTTTAGGAACCCATTCTTCTAAGTTAGGTTTTCTGTCATTTCCCATTCTATTTCCAGTTCGACTCATTCTTTCTTTCCACCTTTCTTGCTTGCCTTTTCCTTTGGCGCAGTTGGTTCCTTTGCGGCTGCTTTTGGCTTTGCTGCTTTCTTAGCAGGAGCCTTTTTCTTTTCTTCCGGAACTTCCTCCTTTGGAGTTTCTTTTTTAGCAGCAGGCTTCTTTACAACTGATTTCTTTGCAGCTGGAGCTTTTTCAGGTACCTTCTCCTCCTTCTCAGATTTTACTGGTGCTGGAGCGTCTGCCTTAACAGGAGGTGCCTCTTTCTCTATTTTTGGAGCTATTTGTTTTCCTGTCTTGAATGAATCTCCAATTATAGCCTTAACTTTAGTAACATGCTCAGAGATTTTTTCAGGTGCAACACCTTGTGCATTATACTTTGAGAATTTGGCAGCGTACTCTTCGGAACCTGCACCCAAACTTTTAGCGTATTTAGCTATGTGTTCGCCTTTCATGCGTTCTTTAACGATTTTTTCTTCGCTGTGAGGAACTTCCACACCTGCATCCAAAACCCCGCTCAATATAGCGAAAATTTTGGCGCCTTTAGTGGGAGCAACTAATCCTATGTCCAAGATTGCTTCTTTTATGCCATTAGTTTTCGCTTTTAAACCGCAGATGTAACCTGTAAGGTAAGCTGCTGGAATGTTGCCAGTTGCTGCCCTCCAACCGTAAGTCTTTACAAGTTCACGACTGTTAGCGGCAGCTAAAACTTCATCACCATGCCGCTTAGCGATTAATATTTGTGCGGTAATGTTTCTATTTGCAGTTCGAGTAACAAGCCTAGGCTTTCCTGAAACAACTAGTGCCTTGCGTGCTTGGAAATCAGTTTTTCCTTCGCGTCTGCGTCTCAACTTTACTCTGTAATTGCTACTTTTTGCCACTTAACGTTTCCTCCATAAATCATTTGCTTTCAGGTTACGTTCCAACTCAGCTATAGATTGGAACCTACCACTGCCAGCCATCCTATAATATTGGCTATAAGTTTCTTCTGCAATAGTCCTATTTGCTTTCAACGCACGAAGCTTACGTCTTAAAGAACGAATCTTTAGCATCCAAACTTCTTTCTTTGTAACTTTCGCGTAAGCCGCGCCAGTTATGCTCCCAGGTCCACTGCGTCTGCCTTTAAGTTTTTTTGCGCGAATAACTTTTGCTCTGGATCTGCTAACACCTTTCTCAGGTTGGGAAACAATGATTTTTTCATGAATTAGCTTTCTTACTTCTTGACGTGTAATTGCGCCTTCAACATCGCCTATGCGTTCGGGATCTATCCAAACGCGGTTTTGCCCAATTTTTAGAATCTGAGAGGCTAAACGTCTTTGACTTTTTAGGTCGGTCATTGTTTTTCTTCTCCTTTCTTTGCTTTAGACTTGGTTTTCGTTGATGCTTTCTCTTTCTTTTCTTTCTTTTTCGGCTTTATCTTTTCTTTAGTGACGACTTTCTCTTCCGCTGCTTCTTCGGTTTGTGTTTGTTCTTCTTCGACTTCTTCGTCTTCAGCTGCTTCCTCTTTCTTTTCAGTTTCCGCTGAAACTTTAATGTTTAAGATTTTAACGTTAAGTTTTTTGGCTTCTGCAATAATTAATGCACGTTTTCTTTTGCCAACGGTATGTGCAATGCGTGCGGCTTGAGTATTTATGTCAATAGCAGTTAGGTCTTGGACATTGTAAACGAGTATATCTCGGTATCCTGATGGATGTAAGCCTCGGGCGATTTTCGGTCCTTTATAGCCAACGCTTACACCAGCTGGCCAACCCTTAATTTTTCGTCTGATTTTGTTGTCTAATCCTCTGGGTCTTCGCCAACTTACACTAAACCGATCATATTTCCAACTTTCAGCTCTAACGAATTTAGGCTTCTTATTTTTAGCGCGAGCTCTAACTTTGAGGGCTTCGCGTGATGGTAATTGTCTTTTTTCAATTTTTTCTGTGGCCATTAAGCTACACCCTCATTTCTTTCGTAAACGTATATACCGTCAAGAAAAACTCTCGGATCTTTGTTTCTTACTCTCGTAGCTTGCTCAATGTTCGCGGCGGTTTGGCTAACATCTTCCAGGTCTATGCCTTCAATAATGATGTCGTCGGGTTCAATTTTCACTTTGACGTCGCCGATTAAATCTATGCTCCGTGCCCTGCGTTCACCAGTAAAGTTTTCAATCAAAATAGATTTGCCTTGAAGCTTTACAGAGATTGGAAAGTGAGAGAATACGATTTTTAGCTTGTATGAATAGCCCTTTGTAACACCAGTAATCATATTTTGAATATGCGAGGTTATTGTCCCTACTAAGGCGGCTTCCTTTTTGCGTGGCCACTTTGCCCAAACGCGAATATTTTTGCCTTCGCCTTCAATTGTGATGGTAGCAAATGAGAAGTCACGCATTAAATTTCCTTTTTTGCCTTTAACGTTTACTTTTTTGCCGTCTAAAGTTACAGCTACGTTATCTGGAACTTGAATAGTTTTTGAGATTTCTGGAAGCCGCATAAATTACACTCCTAATACACGAAGGCTAGCAGCCTTCCTCCAAGATTCTTTTCTTCAGCATCTTTGTGTGCTATGACGCCTTTTGAAGTGGAAACAACCATAATGCCCACGTCTCTGGATGGCAAGTATTTCTTTTCCCAATCTTCGAAACCGTCAACTTTAACTGGGTATCGTGGTTTAATTGGTCCGCATTTGTTGATTCTGCCTAACAATTGAACCTTAAATTTTCCAGAGCGTCCATCATCAATAAATTCGAATTCTCCGATGAAGCCGTTAAGTTGCATTATGCGTAGAACTCGGCCCAGAAGTTTAGAGGCAGGGCTAATTATGCATTCACGCTTATTTCGCGTTTCGTTATTTTTGATGGTTATCAAACCATTTGTTAAAGTGTCCATGTTTTTTAGCTCCTACTCATATTTCTTGAACCCAAGTTTTGGGGCTGCCTCTCTGAAACAGTGCCTACATAAATATAAATTGTACCGTCGAATAACTGGCCCATAAGCGCCGCACCTAACGCAGGGTCTTGAGCCTTTGCCATATTTCCGTTCTTTCTTTAGTTGCTGTTTTCCCATATATTCATCCTCAGGTTTATTCGATTTGAACTCCTAACGTTTGTTTGATGAAGATTATTGATTCTTCGGGGGTTAACATATGCTTGCGGCCAATGGGTTGTTGCTCTTTTCGGCGAATCTTCACTCGTTGCCCCGGTCGACTGACAGCTACACAAATATCCATGCCAAATATGCCGATTTCAGGGTCATACTTTACGCCTGGAATTTCAATGTGTTCTTTTAATCCGAAAGCAAAGTTACCTTGAAGGTCAAAGGAAGATTTTTTAACTTTGTTGTCAACCACTGGCAAGACTTTTTTTAGGAAATCTATTGCTTTTTGCTTTCGCAATGTTACAACAACAGCGATTGATTCGCCTTCGCGGATGCCAAAATCTCGGATAGTTTTTTTGGCTTTCCTTTTAACTGGTGTTTGACCCGTTATTTCTTTAAGCACTTTGTTAGCTTTCTCAAGTGGTTCCCCCGATTTTCCAACATTAAGGTTTACCACAACTTTTTCAATTTGAGGTTTGAGCATTGGATGCTCTGTCCAAGTTTTAACTATAGCTTCTTCAGACAACTGCAGGTGCCTCCGGTACATTAATTAGTGGTTCAGCTTCGCCGATGGAAAAGATAAAGTCAAGGATTGTTTGGTAACGAATGCTTTTTGCGTCTTCAACAACTACTAGTGCTTGACGACGTTTTTTAGCGACCGTTTTTTCGATTTCAACAATTTTTCCTTGAACACCAATGTTTTTTCCGCCAGTAATCACTGCCAAGTTTCCTTCTTTAGTTTTCAAGCTTTGAACTACCTGTTTTTCTGGTAATGTAACTTTTAGGATATCAAATGTGACGTGGGTAACTTCCTCAGGATGTCTTGGATCTGCAACCTTAACAAACAGGTTTGAACCGTCGTGGAGGGCAATTTGTACACCGTTTTTTGTAGAGGTTTTATTTTCAACTCGGACTAGCTTGAAGGCTGCTTCTTCTTTGGTTATTGGACTCAAAATTAGTCCTTTATTGGAGGGCATTACACGGTAGTATTTGCTTGCGTCTGGCATGGAGATGACATCCATTAAACCAACTGGAGAATCATCTTTGGCTACAACTTTACCGTCTACTAGCACTTTGCCTTGAGCAAGTATCAGTTTGCTTTCGCGTCTTGTTTGTGCAATGCCAAGTATGTCTCTAAGAACGAGCGTCAATGATAAACAATTATCTTGCGAGTGTGATCCACATGATGGTTTCACTATCCAAGGCAGCTCTTTTCTGTGAATTGGCCAGAACTTTGGAGCTGGCTTACGTTTCATCCTTGCGGTTTTTCCTTTTTTACCCAAATTATTCTTCTCCTTCTTCAGATTTACTTTTAGCGCGTGACTTAGAAGCTGATTTTTTCTCAGCCGTTTGTTTCACTGGTGTTTCTTTTGGTTCAATTGTTTTCTTTGCAATTTTTGGCTTGGCTACTGCTTTCTTAGCAGGTTCCTTTTCCTCTACTACAGGAGTTTCCTTCTTAACGGCAGGTTTCTTGACTACTGCTTTCTTTGCAGCTGGAGCTTTCTCAGATACCTTCTCTACCTCAAGAACTTCTGCAGGCGCTTGCTCTTCTTCAATTGGTGGCACTTCTTCGAGTTTCTCCTCTTCTACTTCTTCAACCTTTGTCGTTGGCATTTCAGCTTTCTTTAATGGTTTTGTTTTTGTTTTTTCTTCGCGTCCCGGCTTTTCTATTTTTTTCCTGCCAAGAATATCTTTTCGGCGTTTGTCGTCGAGGTTAAGATTTCTTATTTGAATTTTGGATGGATGTACTGAAACGAAAATGTTTGTTCCATCGACTTTTTCACGCGTTAATCCTTCAAGAAATACTCTATAATGTTTAGAGTCAATGCGTGAAACTTTACCTTCAAAGCCTTTATGGTCTCCGCGTTCAATTCGAACTGTGTCGCCTTTCCGTACTGGAAGAGTTTTTACACCTCTTGAAGCTGAAATTTCGCTTGATAAGTGAGCTGCCATAAGTTTGTGGCGAATGTGAGCAGGAGCGTTAAAAAGCTTTTTACGCTGCTTCTTCGGGTTTTTGATTCGTTTAGTTTCTTGCATTTCTTGCACCTACACTATTATACTTGAAGCACTTGCGATTCTTGGCCATCTTTCAGCTGCTTCTCTTGCTACTGGACCTCTTATTTCGGATCCTTTCATTTCGCCATCTGGAGTAATGATTACGGCTGCATTATCTTCAAATTGGACCCAAACACCATCAACACGTCTGAACGTTTTTCTTTGACGTACAATTACTGCTTGGAAGATCTTTTTCCTCATGTCTGGTGAGCCTTGTCTAACTGATACAGTTACTTTGTCGCCTACTGTGGCAGAGGGGTAACGTCGCAGTCGACCCTTGTAGCCCATAGCTTGAATTAAACGTAAAACGCGTGCACCGGTGTTATCCGTGCATTTCATTTCTGAACCTGATAATAGACCACGGCTTATTTTTTGTCCGTGTGAAAGCATTCCTTTTGCTACTAGTGCTCTCTGTTTTGCCTTCGCCGCCATCTTACTTTTCCTCTCCTAATTTTTCAACAACAACAAACGAAACGGTTTTGCTAATGGGTCTACATTCAGCGATTCTCACTCGGTCGCCCTCTTTTATGTCAATGCATGGGGTATTGTGAGATGCAATGTGACCATGTCTGCGTTCGTACCTTTGGAATTTTGATGAGAACTCTAAGTATTCTCTGTCAACTATAACGGTTTTATCCATTTTTGCTGTTTCAACTGTCCCGTCTAGTACACGTCCTCTTATTGCAAGAGTCCCATGGAATGGACAGTTTCGGTCGTCGCATGTTTTTTTAGGTTGTTTGAAAGTTAGAGACATATTACCATAACCTCTTAATGCTTTTTTTGAGTCGATCTTCAGGTCTACCAACTAAAAGTTTACCGTCAATTTCTACAATTGTGCCGTCGCCAAACTTGAAGTTGAAAACGGCTTGTTCTTTAATTACATTTTTTGTTTGGCCTTCGCTGATTAAAGTGAAAGTATTTTTTGTTTCGCCAACAACTATGCCGCCTAAACCAACGTAGCCGCCATGGGGGCTTCTTGTGATTTCAGCGCCAGAGCCAATAAATTCATAGCGGATGATATCTGGAGTTATTTTCATTGTGGAGCAGTCTCCTCAGTTTCTTTTTTAGCTTCAGGCTTCTTGGCTGTTTTCTTTGCAGTTGGGGTTTTTTCCACTTTTTTCTTTGGTTTTTCCTGAGTTATTTCAACTGTTTGCCTGATACCCAATTTTTTTTCGTTTTCGACAGTTAATATTTGAGCAATGGTTTTGCGCAGTTCTCTCACGCGTGTTGGATTCTCAACGGCGCCGCCTGCTCTAATCATTGTTCTTATACGGGCTAGTTCTGCGCGTAAATCAACAAGCTTTGCTGTTCTATCTTCAGAAGACATGGCAACGATTTCTTTAATCCTAATTATCGCCATTATTGCTTTTTCTCCTCTTCTTTTCGTGCATCTGTTACTTCTGTTGCTTTTACTCCTGATTCTGGCTCCGTTTCTGCTTCTTCAACTGGAGCAGAAGCTTGCTGTTCTACTGGTTTAGGTGATGCTATTACTGCTGGAATGGCGATTTTTGCTTCCTCAGGCAATGTTTTGGCAACGATGATTCTGTCAGGGAAATATGCGTCTGGCGGCATAATTTTTACTCTTACGCCGATAATGCCTGGTTTAAGTTGAACATGAGCTTCAGCTTTTCTTGTAGAAACCAATGCTGGTTCGCCACATCTTGGGAAGTAACCTGCGCGGAACTTTTCGAATCGTGCGCGTTCGGTTGTTAATTTGCCGCTTATGACTATTTCAGCGCCAAGTGCACCTGCTTCCATGACTTGGTTTAATGCCCAAAAACCTGCGCGTCTAAAGTGAACGCCTCGTTGAAGTGCTGAGGCAACTCGGGAAGCTATAACATAGGCGTTGAATTCTGGAACTTCAATTTCTGAAACTGAAATTTGAGGATTGGAAACTTTGAAGTTTTGTTCTAGGGCCGATGCAAGCTCTTTTATGGTTTCTCCACCCCTGCCAATGACTAAGCCTGGACGCATCGCGTAAATTACAACGTGGGTGCCAAGCGGGGTTTTAGAAATGTTTACTCCGCCGTATCCAGCTCTGTCAAGTTTTTTCTGTAAAAACTCATCAATTTCTGTTCTTTTAATTGATTCTGTAATAAAACGTTTAACTATGCTCATTTATTGTTCCCCTTGGGTCGGTTTCTCGTCTAGAACTATTTCGACATGAGTTGTAGTATCATATTTTGGTGAAGCGCTACCGTGGGCTCTTGGAGTGTAACGCTTCAATTTGATTCCTTGATAGGCTGCTGCATGAATAATTCGTAATCTATCTACATCTAAACCTTTATTTTCAGCGTTGGATTGAGCCGATTGTAAAACATCCAAGATTTGTTCAGATGGTTTAACTGGATATCTGCCACAAAAAGCGTTTACAAGTCCATGACGATGAGGCAGTTTTTTATTATATCTCATGTACGGAACAGCTTTCCTTTTGGCTGCAACATCCCGTAGATACTGTTTCGCCTGGTTTAGCATCATGCCTTTAAGGGCTTTACAGATTTCCCTGGATGCTTTATGGGATATTTTGAGTTCTCTGCCACTTGCTTTCGCTGTTTTTTCTGGATTAAGCATTTCGTCAATTATTGTATATCCCCATTTTGGCATTATTATAACTCCGATGCGCAAACAAACACGTAAAAGCAATTTATATGGCTTTCCGTATCAAAACTAATCTTTTAGTTTTTACTGGTGAGTACGTTCCTGCGAAGGAACAATTCGAACGCGTGAGGTGTACAGTTTTGGATATAACTTTTCCCTTTTATAGTTTACCCATAAAAAGTCGTAGCGATATATAGTTGCTAGAACTCAGAAAAAAATGAGGTTTTAAACTGTCGTTTTTTGTACAGCCGAATGGGTAATTTTGTTTTCGGCAAGAGAAAAAAGTCATTAAAAGAAAACTTCATTTTCTTCTACCTGATAGTTAGTCAAATAAAGCAGCAGTTTATTAAAAGAAGAACAATAGATGGTGAATTCTTGTTGTTTTTTCCTTATGCATCATTCAAACAAAACAAACTTTTGGCAGAAAAACAATTGTTGGTGGCAGCACCGGGTGTTGTTCTTCTCTGAATTCTGCGATTTGTTTATGTTTTACTTATCTGCTATTGAATTTGTTAAAAAGGAAGCAACTGAAATGTCTAATTTAAGCGAAAAAATCACGATGTTGCATGGCGCCGGCGGTACAGTTATGCACAACCTAGTCAAAAATTACATTGTAAAATATTTCGGCGGCTTAGATAACGATGCAGAAGTACCCTTAGAAGCTATGGATGATGCTGCAGTCATCGGCGATATAGTTTTTAAAAGTGATTCGCACGCTGTTAAACCCATATTTTTTCCAGGCGGAGACATCGGACGCCTGTCAGTTTCAGGCACAGTTAATGATATTTCAGCAATGGGGGCTATGCCTTATGCGTTGGCTTGCGGTTTCATTTTGGAAGAAGGCTTACTTATCGCAGATTTTGAACGGATTTTAGTCAGCATGAGGGAAACCTGCATTGAAGCCGGAGTAAGTATTGTTACCGGCGACACAAAAGTCGTGGAGAAGGGCAGTTTAGGCGGGTTAGTAATGAATCTGTCAGGCATCGGCAAAAGAACTCCAGCCTTAGAAAGCAACATTGCGGTGGCAAAGCGCTACCGAAAAGTGGCTTCACGGTGGACACTCGACTCAAATCTTGCCATAGGCGACAAAATTATTTTAACCGGCACCATCGGCGACCATGGGTTGGCGGTGCTTTCAGCTCAGCAGGGCTTAACTTTTGGCAGCGATATAAAATCTGATGTAAGACCATTAAATCGCATGCTTCAACGCTTATTTGCTGAAATAGGGGGGGTTATTTCAGTAAAAGATCCGACTCGCGGAGGCTTGGCTGACGCTCTTAATGAATGGGCTGAAAAATCCAAAGTTGGCATATTAACTTACGAGGACAAAGTGCCTATTAGACGGGACGTACAGGCCGCATGCGACATGCTTGGGTTAGACCCGTTAGAAGTTGGAAATGAAGGCAAATACATAATTGGAGTTGTTACTGAAAAAGCAGAAGAAGCATTGGAATTTTTGAAGCATACTGAAGAAGGAAAGAATGCACAGATAATCGGCGAAGCCACAGCAGAATTCAAAGGGGTAGCCATGAAGACGCAGATTGGCGGTACAAGAATAATTGCAAGACCTATTGGCGATCCCGTGCCCAGAATCTGCTAATCCTGGACAGCAACGTTTTTTGCCCAAACTCTGCAAGTGCCTTCGCTACTGACCATGCATGCGCCAACAGGTTTTTCTGGTGTACAAGCTTTCAAGAACATTGGGCACTGGTTGGGTTTGATTTTTCCAATAATTACCAAGTGGCATTCGCAACCAAGAAGGATATCTTTGCCTTGTTCCACGTGGACATTAAACTTTAATCGGGCATCATACTCTGCAAGTGACTCACGTAGTTGAAGCGAAGAGTCTGGAAGTCTGCCGATGCCACGCCAGTTGCCGCCTGTAACCGTGAAGGCTTTATTCATCATTTCTAAAGCTCGGGGGTTGCCGTCCGGTTTAACCACGCGAGGATATTCATTCTCCAGGATAGGTCTGCCTTCGACATGTTGTTTTGCAATCATGTAAATTGACATTAACACGTCAATTGGTTCAAACCCAGCTACAACTGTTGGCATCCGATATATCCGTGGAAATAACTCGTAAGGCTTCAAACCAATGATAGCGCTTACATGACCAGGTGCGATAAAACCATCAATTTGTAAATCGCCCAAGCCGAGCAACAGTTCCATGGCTGGAGGAATCAAACGGTGAGACACCAAAAAACTAAGATTTTTAGGCGGGTTACCGAGGGCTTCAACCGCTGTTGATGGCGCAGTGGTTTCGAAACCAACGGCGAAAAACACAAACTGCTTGTTAGGTTCATGTTTAGCCATTTCAACAGCATCTGAAGTCGCATAAACTATTCTAACGTCGGCGCCTTCTGCTTTGGCTTCTAGAAGCGACATTTTGCTACCGGGCACCCGCAACACATCGCCAAAACATGTGACTACATTGCCCATCTGTGCTAATTGTACCGCTTCATCGATTTCTGCCGCTGGCACAATGCAAACAGGGCATCCTGGACCAGCAATGACCTCAACATTCTCAGGCAAAAGACTACGCAAACCATAATGAGTTATTGTCCACTCATGTGTGCCGCACACATGGCAAATCTTAATTTTTCCAGCGTTTTGCGCCAAGCTTTTAATTTTTAAAGCTATATTATGGGCTAACTCGGGGTTTCTGAACCTTAGATTTTCAGCCATACCAACCGCTCAAATTTGGCGTTATTGTTGGCCTGCTTCGAGAACGCTATTCCATAAACTCAAGGTTTCTTTGGCATCCTCTTCTGAAATAACTGTAATTGCATAGCCTGCATGAACCAATACGTATTCGCCTACTTTGGCTTCAACAAGCGACACATTAACTTCTCGCAAGACGCCTTGGCCAAAATCCACGTTGGCTTTGGTGCCGTCTATGTTCATTATTTTGGCGGGAATTGCTAAACACATAACTATCAATCAATAAGGAGGCTTGAAAGGGCGATAAAAAGAAATTGGTTTAAAACTTGGAAAATCCACCTACAACTGACTGACCAAATGATAATCCGCCGTCGCCCGCTGGAACATTTTCATGAACCAAAAACTGCAACCCCGCAGCTTCAACAGCTTCACGCATTACTTTTGTAAGTATTTGGTTGCAAGCTGCACCACCTGAAAACCCGACCTGTTTGATGCCGAGCTCTGTTGCGTTTTCGGTTGCTAAGGCAGCCAAACCCTTTGCCAAATAACTATGTGCAGAATAAGCTAAATCAGCTACAGAAAATTTCTGCTTATTTTCAAAGATTGCCCTTAGCAGATTAGAGGTGTGAAGCATGTCATCGTGTAAAATTGGATTTTCATGCAGCACCTCTTTCCCAGTTAAAGCGGCTGATTCAAGTTTCATAGCGGGTTCCCCCTCGTAACTTCGCTCAAAACAAACATCTAACACGGCCGAAACAGCATCCAAAACTCTGCCGCAACTAGTAGTTTCAATTGTTCCTACCCCTTTTTCTAGTTGATCCAAAAGCAATTTGGCTTCAGTTTCGCCAAAGGGTAAATTTGAGCTATTTTGCATCAACCAAGGTTCAACTACAACGCCCGCTTTATCGAGCATTCCAACGGCTACGCGCATTGGGTAGCGGCTTGCAAAATCCCCACCTAACAGTGGCTGAGGTTCCAGATGCCCAAGGCGCATAAAATCTGGTGACTCCAGAGAACAAAACAGGACTTCGCCACCCCAAGCTCCGCCATCAGTTCCGTAGCCGTACCCGTCGCAAACAACGGTAACTGCTTCTTGCAAGTTGTGTTCAGCCATCAAAGCGGCGGCGTGAGCATGGTGATGCTGAACCTGTATTAGGGGCGAACCATCTGCTTGCGCCATCTCCTTAGCCAACGCGGTTGTTGTGAATTTGGGGTGCAAATCACATGCGACAACATTTGAGTGGCAATTGGTCAAGTGGTATAAGTGCTTTGTTGCTTCTTGGAGGAAAGCTCGAGTTTCGACGTTTTCTACATCGCCAATATGCTGGCTAATGAAGGCTTTATCGTCAAGCAAAACGCATGCTGTGTTGTTTAATTCTCCGCCTAAACTGACTACGCAACGCTTCGATTTGGCTTTAAGCCTGATGGGTGCTGGAGCGTAGCCTCGGCTTCGCCTAAGAAACACTTGGCGGTTTTCATGGACGCGCATGACCGAGTCATCACATCGGTGAGCTATTTTGCGGTTATGAAATAAAAAATAATCCACTGTGCCGCCTAAGGTTTCGAGTGCTGCTTCGTTGTCTTTTACGATGGGTTGGTTTGGCGGGTTGGCGCTGGTCATTACAAACGCAGGGTCTTCAACTTGGTCAAAAAGCATGTAGTGAAGCCCGGTATAAGGCAGCATAACGCCTAAGTTATGTAAATGCGGCGCAACAAGAGGCGACAAATTATAGCTTTGACTTTTGTTTAGCAGGACGATTGGGCGTGCAGGGGAAGACAGCAGTTCGTGCTCCTTCGAACCAACTTGGGCAAAACTCTTTGCGGCCTCAAGACTTTTTGCCATGATTGCAAATGGTTTTTCCCGTCGATGCTTCGTTGAACGAAGTCGCTCCAATGGAGTCTCAAGCATAACCGAGGATGCAATATGGAAGCCCCCGTACCCTTTTATTGCTAAAATGCTGCCTTCCGAAAGCAGTTTCCCAGCCTCACGCACAGGATCTTTAGCACTGACGGCTTCACCTGTTTTTGTTGTTAAATATGCTTTTGGACCGCAAGGTGGGCAAGCGACGGTTTGAGCATGAAACCGCCGGTTAGCTGGGTTGTTGTATTCTTTTTGACAGAAACCACAGAGTGGAAAATCGCGCATAGTGGTGTTTTCGCGGTCATAGGGCAACTGTTCAATGATTGTGAAGCGGGGACCACAGTTGGTGCAAGTGATAAAGAAGTATTCGTACCGTGGATTTTCCGGGTCGCGCAGTTCGGCGAGGCATTCGTTGCATATGGCTATATCTGGCGGGATTATGGAACCCGACTGTTCTACTTCTTTTGAACTTTTAATAATCATAAATTTGTCATACTGTTTTTTGCCTGAAAGCTTAACAGATTTAACCGAATCAATTTGGGCCAAAGGCGGCTTTTTCTCGGTCAAGTCGCTCATAAAATTTTTGATGTTTAGCGTGTCTCCTTCCAAAAGTACTTCCGCTCCAGCGTCGCCTCTATTACGAACGTATCCTGCCAAATAGTTTTTCAATGCCAAACGGTAGACGAATGGTCGGAAACCCACTCCTTGAACAATTCCAGTTACATTAATTTTTACTCGCAAAGTAGCTGCCTTAACTAATCAAGATTGAAGTTTTCTCTTATACATTTCGAAGGATTTTTGACAACCTTTAAAACAACCGGATTCCCATCAGATAATGTTTGATGGGGTATGAGGGGCATCACTTTTGCAATCGCATTTATCCTGACAGTTTGTGTTGTTATTGGTGGCGTTGCGCTCTACCCAAACATATTGGGTCAAGCAGCAGCCTCGAACAATGATTTTGTTTTTGGATTTTTCTTAGGTCCATTTTTCGTTTTACTATCTTTTGCATGGATAGGTGAAAAAATAGTTCTCAAAATACGAAAGAAAAAATTCTAAATTAAACTCAAAAGGTTTGAAGTGACCGTTTTAGAACTTTTCCAGCTGAACTCATGGGCAATTCTTTTCTAAATTCGACTTCTTGTATAGCTTTATATGGTGCGATTTTATCGTTAACGAAAGCCATAATGTTTTCTGCCGATGCAACCGCGCCATCTTTGAGCACGATGAAAGCTTTCGGAATTTCGCCTGCAAGTGAGTCAGGCTTTCCAACAACTGCACATAATTTCACGGCTGGGTGCTCGTGAAGGATGTCTTCGAGTTCGCGAGGGTAAACGCTGAAGTCTTTGGTTTTTATGAGGTCTTTTTTGCGGTCGGTGATGTAGAAATAGCCGTCTTTATCCATGTGGGCGATGTCGCCTGTTAAAAGCCACCCGTCACGGAGCACTAATGCGGTTTCCTCGGGTTTATGCCAATAACCTTTCATTACCTGCGGTCCCTTCACCATCAACTCACCCGTCTCCCCTATACCAAGTGTTTTTTTGCCTGTTACCAAATCAACGATTTTGGCATCTGTATCAGGGAGAGGCAACCCGATTGATCCGACTTTAACAGTCTGCATAGTTTTGTCAAAGGGGCTACAGTGGGTAACTGGCGACGCCTCGGTAAGCCCATATCCCTCAACAAGTAAACCTCCTGTAACGTGCATGAATCCTTTTTGCACCTGAGGCGGCAAAGCGGAAGCTCCCGAAATGCACACGCGAATTGAAGTTAAGTGATATTTGCCCAGCTCGGGGTTCGCCAATATTGCAGCGTACATAGTTGGAACACCGCAAAAAACCGTCACCTTGTTCAGTTGGATAGCTTCTAGTGCTTTAGTTGACTCAAACTTGGACATCAAAACAATTTTTGAGGCTAAACTGATTGGCACTGTCAAACTAGTAGTCATGCCATAGATGTGGAATAGGGGCAGGGCGATTAGGAATGTTTCTTGGGCGGTTGTTGCTCGAATCCAGGCTGCGAAGGCAAATGCATTTGAAACTAAGTTGGTGTGAGTTAGCATGGCAGCTTTAGGTGCTCCCGTCGTGCCGCCTGTGAACTGCAAAGCCGCCAAGTCATCGTTTGGACGAAATTTCATATTTGGGGAACCGCAAAGGGCTTTTTCCAGTAAAATCTGGAAAGCAAAAGTTTTGGGAATATCGGGAGGACGTGTTTTTTTATAGCAGTACTCATCTAGCCCGGTTAATATGATGTTTTTGAGTGGTGTTTTTTGTTTAACCTTCTCGATTATTGGATATAGTGAGTCAAGCGCCACAATGGATTGTGCTCCAGAATCGTTTAGCTGATACTCAACTTCGCGCTCCCGATAAAGCGGACTAATTGTTGTAGCCACCCCGCCTGCTTTGAGAATCCCGAAAAAAGTAATAATAAACTGAGGAATATTGGGTAGAAAAATTGCAACTCTATCGCCTTTTTTTACCCCTAACTTAACAAGGGAATTAGCAAACTGGTTTGATAGAAAATCCAGTTGAGAATAAGAAAGTTCGCGGTCGCCGAAGATAATGCAGGTTTTTTGTGGAAATTCCTTTGCATTTTTTTTGAGGATTTCTTGGAGTGTAATCTGTGTATATTCTAGATGTTTTGGCACGTTGATTGGCCATGAGTTAAACCAAGGCTTACTGTTTGCCATCAAATTATACACGCCGTACCAATAGAAAATAAATAAGTAAAAAATTTTAGGTCAATATGACTTTTAAGGTCGTCCTATTTTTCTTTCTATGCTTCAATGGCGTCTTCTAAGTTCCGTTTCTTTGTTTTTCTGCTTTTTCCCCGATTTTTTACAAGCTTTTCGATAGACTTAACAGTTTTTAGGTAAAGTTTCTTTTCTAATACAAAGTCGCTTGGCACTCCGCCAACATACCAAGAATGAAAATGATAGCATTGATAGAAGAGTTGATTGTAGGTTTCGCCCATTTGAGCCGCCGCTGCCATTAAAGCATTGATATCATCATTTTTCATGACGAGAACTTGAGAAAGGTCAGCTTTCAGACATTCCCAGAGCAGTTCTCCTGCTTCAGCCAAAACATCAGTTTCGCCATTCGCCAAGTATTTAACGTATTCATCTTTGCTTTGACCCAACAACTTTCCTAAAACATCATTTTCAATCATTTTGAGTCAAGCTCTTATTAAATTGACAATCTAAAAGCCTTTGCCTTATCCAATTTGACTTTATATGATCTAAATAGAATATTGGTGTAACTCTTAATTTCTGGATTTTCTTCTATAGATTTGCCGATAAGGCTGCTACCTTCACCCACGGTTCGGTAGTCTTGGGGGATTAAAATTGGCAGAATGCGAGCCTCCTATTGCTTGCCATGAAATCTTTCCCTTGCTCGCAACTTGTCAACATGAAAATTCGCCAAGGCTGGTTTCGACTTAACTTGAGTTAAATAATTTTTGCCTGAAACTACTTTAGATTTCAAGAAACAATGTCTCGCGTTTTGCGAGTTCGAGCGAATGCACGTTGAATCTTAAGAATAATTGCAATTTAATTTTTTTTGAGGAAACGGGAATTTAGATTTCCTTTGTTCTCATTCAATTTTCTTTTTAGAATGCTTATTCATTTGACTTGTGCCAGCGCGATTCTTAAGGTTAAATCTTGGTCCACCACGCACATTATCCATACCCTTCATCACTCTATTTCTAAACAGTGGAGCCCTGGCTACCTTAACAACCTTATTAGCCTGTTTTCTTTTCCACGCACTGCCTATTTTTTTAACACTCAATTGACTTCACCCAAATTTGAGAGAGCCACAATTTATTTCTTCATTTTAGAGTAATCTGTTAAGCCAAGCCTGTTACCGAAAGGGTCTTCAAACTCAACTGCTATGCCTGTATGAATCGAAAATGGCTCAGACAGAAACTTTAGCCCCTTAGCTTTTAATTGCTCGCATTCATCTTGCACACTATCAACAACAAACCAGATAGTTGGTTTCGTTTCTGGAAACTTATTAATGTCTTTTAGGATAATAGCGGGTTCGTTGTCACCAACTTTAAAAGCGATCATACCCATGTCAGAGAAATCAAATTTAACCGGTAAACCCAGAATGTCTTGATAGAATTCTTTGCTCTTTTTAAGGTCGCTGCTTGGAAGGAAAAAGTTATCATAGTTTTTCACAGGTTTTAGCCCAAGAAGGGTTCTATTGTAAGTGGTTAATAAGAATTTCATCAATTGAAAGCTGTTAGTTAATTTATGGGTTTCAAAAAAACATGTGCGAGATTTTGGTTTCCCATTCGTTGTGTAGAAACAGAAATGGTGCCGGGAACGGGATTCGAGCCCGTGACTTCTGGTCATAAGGCGCTTGCCCCTTACAAACTCCAGATTATGAGTCTGGCGCCCTAGCCAGGCTAGGCTACCCCGGCACCTAAATTGCCTCGGTTTTTGATGGCTGAAGAGATTTAGTTTGTTTTCCATCATTTAAACTTTTAAAAAGACTCCAAAGATTTGCTTGCTAGATAAGTTGATCCTACGGTAGTTTGACGGGGGGGCGGTTGGAGAGGTTTTTTGAGCTAAATTGAATCGAATGGTTCAAAAAGCGCTTATTTCTAATTTAACAAACGCTTCAATTAAGCCTTAGAATTGCTAAATCTTTGTGGAAAAGGCTTTTAACGGGGTGAAGTTTTAAACTGTTCTTTCATGAAATTTGACGTGAATTGAACTTAAACTACGTATTTATGCAGGTCACCACGGACAAAAGCACATTTTAGTTTTGAATGTTTAAAGTAGTGATTTGAGTAAAAGTTTAGTGAATGTCTTTGTTAAGGTTGGGTTATGAGGTCTCAAGGTAATGGTTTTACAAGAAGCTTGCAACTTCCATTCCCAAGTCATTTGCTGAAGACGTCCATTATAATGAGCTAATCAAAAGTGCTCTATGCTTCATAAATAGGCATTTTGTTTAACATAAAACTTATTGGAGCGGAAACCCAACTATGCTTTGTGATTGTAAATGTCTTCTGATAATGAGGATTATCCTGAATGGTCAAAAAAACGGCGAAGTAAAGACCCATTTTTCGGTGATATAGATGATATGTTTCGTGAAATGGAAAAAATGATGGATGAAAAACTTAAGAATTTCACCGATAAAGTGCCAAAAGAATATGTTAAGGAGCGTAAATTGCCCGACGGTAGCACCGTTAAGGAGCTTGGACCATTTGTTTATGGTTACAGCATGAAGATTGGTGCAGATGGCAAACCTGAAGTTCAAGAGTTTGGCAATATCAAAAAAGGCTTGAAAGGCGCTCCTCAAGTTAAGGAAGAACGCGAGCCACTTGTAGACATTGTTGAAACAAATGAAGACGTCCATGTTGTTGCGGAGTTGCCAGGCGTGGAAAAAACCGATATAAAGCTTCACGGTACAGAAGACTCATTGACAATTTCAGTTGATACCCCCCAATACAAATACTACAAAGACGTAGAGTTGCCAACAAAAGTGAAAGTTAAAGAAGCAAACTCAACATACAAAAACGGCGTCTTAGAAGTAGTGCTTCCCAAAGCTGAACCAGAAAACAAGCCTAAAGGCCAACCAATCAACATAGGCTAAAAGCTAAATGCCCTTTCCTCTATCTTTCAGTAGCGAGTGTAAAAGTTGAGTGGTAATTCCGAAGAAGATACGTTAAACGCTATTTGTAGAGAAGCAAAGGCAGCAGAGAAACTGTCAGGCACAAACATCACGGAGCTCTACGAGCTTTTTGGATCAAGATTCACCAAATCCTTAGATGCTTTAAAAGAGAATCGAGTAAAAAAGTACATTTTCAAACCAAGCGGAAGAATTGTTTGGATAGTGGTTGGAAGAGAACGGGATTACTTGATTATGCCTGAAGCTGAATTTTGTACCTGTGACGATTTCTACTTCAGGGTTTTAGATAAAAAGGTACATATGTGTTATCATCTGTTAACTCAGAAGATCGCGCAAAATCTCAGTTGGTTTGAAGTTATTGAGGAAAATGATGAAAGCTATGATATGTTGATGAATGAGTGGAAAAAAGCTACTCCTTAAATATTAAGACGTTACTGAATATGATAAAATGAAGGATGAATCTCTATGGATTTAGGCGCATACTTCGTAAGTTTACAATATGTCCTCATGGGCTCAATATTTATTGCTTTAACTTTGATCTTCCTTTACATGTATTACGGTAAAGATGAAGAAGAGCAAGCAAGCGAATAAACTCTTTTTTTTAATCGCTTAACGTTTTCCATCTTCTCTTCACTGCTAAAAAGAGCACTATACTCAAAACTGCAAGAACTATACCAATCAAAATAAGCCAAATAGCATCAGGTCCTGAACCAAAAACGATTGGAAATGGACCAATAAAAATGACAACGCCAACACTTCCAGAACTGCTTAAAAACACTGATGCAATCACCAAAACCATGACACCAATAAAGACTAAAGCGACTCCTAAAATCAAAAAACTGAAAAGTCTGCTGGAAACTTCGATGCCTTCGTCGTCATTTTCCTCTGTGCTTTTTAACACGCTCATTTACCTCAAAAGCCAATAATACACCAGTATAGCAACTACCACGGCTATAGTAAGCGCTAAAGCAAGCATCAAAACATACTTAACCGATTTTTTATCTGTTCCAAAAATTATTGGTACAGGACCAATCATAATTATCCCTGCACCCTTTATTTTTCCCTTTCCAGCCCTGCGCATCGACACCAAAATAATAGCGACAACAATAATGATAATTCCTACAACGATCAAAGCCAATCCAAGCGCATAAAAAATTGCAGCGTCCATGGTTTTTCTCTCAGCGCCCAGGTAAAAAAGAACCAGCGTTTTTAATAAATGTAGTAATAATGAGCAAAAAATTAAAAACTCAGTACATCGTTATCGTTTCGGCGCAAAATGACCAATCAAGAAATCATCGATCAGATTCTAGCCAAAAACCCTGAAATCACCGAACAACAAATTCTGGAAAAGCTTAGTTCTGAAAAAACCAGAACAAACGGGTTGCTCGGCGATGAAACACTTTTGAGGTTAATTGCGGCAAAATACGGTGTCCAAGTGCAACAAAACACTATTCACAACGATGGAAATCTGTCGATCAACCGTTTGTTTGCTGGACTATACGATGTTACTGTTGCGGGTCGCTTAGTCGCCGTTTTTCCTGTTCGAACTTTTGAAGGTGAAAAGCCTGGCAAATTTGCTACTTTAATGGTTGCGGATAACGATGGCATCTTGCGGGTGGTTTTGTGGAATGATAAAGCTGATTTGGTTGAGAAGGGCGAGTTAAAAGTTGGACAGGCAATTCGGCTTTTGCATGGGTGTACTCGGCAGGATCTTTATGGAAAAGTTGAGTTGCATATTGGAGAAAAAAGCAAAATTGAAGTGGATCCTCAGGAAAAAACCTGTGAAAATCCAGCAATCGACAAGTTTACTACAAAAATTAGTTGCCTAAATAAAACGTCTGGCAATGTCCATCTTTCAGGGACCGTAAAAGCAGTTTTAGGCTTAACCAAATTCATTCGAAGCGACCAGAGCGATGGAACCGTCATGCGTTTCACTTTGGCTGATGATTCTGGAGAAATAACAGTGGTGGCTTGGAATGAAAAAGCCCAGGAACTGGAAAAAACCCTCAAAGCGAATGCTTCTTTGCAGGTAGGGAATGCTAAAGTAAAAGAAAACCAAAACGGCGATGTAGAGGTTCATGTGGATTTTACGAGTTTTGTTAATGTTCAAGCCGCCGAAATGCAGTTTGCGAAAATAGCTAGCTTAACTGATAACTTAAACGCTAACGTCGAAGGTGTAGTTTCGTCAATTCTTGAAATCAAAGAGGTAACCACTGCAAAAGGCGAAACGGTGAAGCTAATGGTTTTTGAGTTAAAAGACGAATCAGGCACTATAAAAGTTTCGGCTTGGCGGCAGCACGCGGAAAGTCTTAGCACTTTAAAGATTGGTGATAAACTACGCTTGGAAAATGCCTATGTGAAAAAAGGATACGGCGACAAAATGGAACTCACTACAAGAAGTTCAACAGTTGCCTCAATTATGCCAACTTAAATTTTGCTGGTAAGTGCCTTAGGGCTGCTTTTCAATTTTTTTGGCCGTTTGTTTTTAGTTAAATGCAGCTTTGTGGTATCAGCTTTTTCATTGGAATAGCCGAAAAAATCATGTTCATCCTTTGGTTTGACGCAGTAGCTTTCGCAGTATTTTGTGATAGTTGGAAAAATTGCTTTTACACGTTCAAGGCGTTTTTTGACGTTGATTTTTTCTCCAAGCATTATGACATCGTTTGGTTTGCTGAATTTTTCAACTGCTCCGTCTTCCCGTTTACGCTCGATTTTTATGCAGTTATCAACCATACAATTCAATACGCAGGCTCCGCAGTAAATGCATAAGTCTTCAGTAACTCCAACTTCGCCAGTTCCCCAATAAAGCGCATTAGTTGGACATGCTTTAACGCATAACCTGCATTGCCCACCTACACAAGTGAATTTGTTTACGTTTATGCTGCCTTCCTTGAAGAGTTCTTTTATGCCTGTTGACTCCAAAAGTTCTTTTCGACGCTTCTTTTTTGCCTCCTCAGGGCTCTCTTGTGATAACATACTGAATATGTCGATGGGAGAAACGTTATTCTCGGGCATTTAGGGAGATTCCAACTTGAAGGGGTTTGTTTTTAAAATACACTTTACGAATTATAATTACTTATCCCATAGTTCTGAGACTTATCATTCTTGTTTCTTAAAGCTTCACAGCGCTCACCATTCGCAACTCCTGAATACGCCTATGGCGCCTTTATCGCAATCTCAGCATGGTTTGCAGCAGTCTCAGCCTTCGCAATTGTCAAGAAACTCAAATATTAAACTTGAGAGAGGACAAAAAAAAATATCCCCAATTTTTTTCTTTTATTCGTAATTATTTGTCAAAGTAAAGAAAATTCTTTTTTATTTAGTGCATGTAACTTTATAAAATTCTTTATTGTATTAAACAACTTAGTTTTTGAATTAAAAAACATTTGAAAGTGAGGCATCCCTGACCGATGAACCAACTACAGCAAGCACCCAGCCAACCGATTACCAGTTCTCCACAACATAGCAACATAGTATTAGGCATCGTCATGCTTGGAACGTTAATGGGAGCACTTGACAGCACCATCGTTCTATTGGCGTTCCCAGTTATCAATGACAGCCTCCACTCAGACCTCGCCACGTCGCTTTGGATTATTTTAGCTTACCTTCTCGTCTTAGCAGTCGCAACAACTCAGATGGGCAGAATCGGAGACATCTATGGCCGAAGCAAAATATTCAACTTAGGCTTCGTAATTTTCACCATCGGCTCTGCATTATGCGGTTTCTCACCCCATATCTACACGCTGATAGGATTCAGAGTCGTTCAAGCAGTAGGAGGAGCAATCATGCAAGCAACCAGCGGCGCCATAATAGCCGATTATTTCCCACGAGAAAAACGAGGCAGGGCATACGGATACAACTCATTAGGCTTCACAGCTGGAGCATTACTGGGAATAGTTTTGGGAGGAATAATTACCAGTTACATCAGCTGGCAATTCATTTTCTTCATAAACATCCCAATCGGCATAATTGCCGTAATAATAGGTTTAAGATACCTCAAGGATATCGAAAAAAGAACGGCAGCTAAGCTGGATCTTGCCGGAATGGGTTTGCTCGCCTCAGCACTGGTATTGCTGTCTTTGGGGCTAGTTGATTTCGCTGCAAACGGACTCAGCAGTTTAAGCATAGTTTTAGCAGTGATTGGAACAGCCTTAATTCCGGTATTCATATTGTATGACCGAAGGCTTAAAAACCCGTTAATTGATTTCCAAGCCCTAAGAATTAGGGTTTTGCGGAACGCAATCCTGTCAGCTTTTTTCACCAGCGTTGGATACTTCTCTGTGATATTTCTGGTGATCATGTACTTGCAAGGAATAAGAGCCCTTACACCCTTGAATGCGTCACTTTTATTGGTCCCTGGATACGTGGCGGGCAGTTTTCTCGGTCCCATAATGGGTAGACTTTCGGATAAATATGGTTCAAGAGAAATCGCCACAATTGGAATATTCTTCTTAGGCCTTGCAATCGTTATTTACTTAACCATGACCGCTTCGTCCCCGCTCTACATTGTACTTGCAGCTTCAGCCGTCTCAGGCGTAGGAACCTCCATGTTCTTCCCAGCCAACAACAGCGCCGTAATGGCGAATGCAAGAACAGGATCATACGGCAGCATATCGGGCCTGCTAAGAACAGTGCAAAATATTGGATTAGTTGGAAGCTATGTTTTGGCTATCTCAGTAGCGGCCGCGTCGATTCCTAGGCAAGTGGCTTTTGAAGTGTTTGTTGGAACAAAAAGCCTAAGCGGAAATGTTAGCTCGGCATTCATTTCAGGCATAGATCATGCATTTTACGCCTCAATAGCTATTTTAGCGGTTGCAGGTGTCTTGTCGTTAATTAGGGGACGAGACGTAAGAAAACAAACACCAGCTAAAGCCTAATTACTTTCTTAACCCCAATTAAGCTAAATTAAGGCTTATCCGTTTGGAGGCATCGCTTGGGCAAACTGAAATTCGGAGTCTTCCTTCCATTCTACTCATTCCGAGCGAAAGACCCAAAAGAACACTTTAACTTGATTCGCGAAACTGTTTTAGAATGCGAACGATTAGGCTACCATTCAGTTTGGCTAGACGACCACCTAATGTATAATGACTGGCCAATCCTTGAATGCTGGACCACCCTATCCGCCCTATCATCATTAACCAGCAAAATACGGCTGGGAACCATGGTCTCCTGCAACGCACACCGAAGCCCTACCATAACTGCAAAGATGGCTGCAACTCTTGATGTTTTATCGGACGGCAGATTAGAATTCGGAGTTGGAGCAGGCACTCAAGAAGCTGAGCATTTAGCGTATGGATTTGGTTTCCCGAAGCCACCTGCAAGAATTGAGCGATTAGCTGAGGCTTTACAAGTGACAAAGCAACTTTGGAAAAACAAAAAAGCCAACTACCAAGGAAAATATTACTCGCTCAAAGACGCAGTTTGTGAACCCAAACCGTTGCAGAAGCCTCATCCGCCTATAACCGTCGGGGGCAGCGGAGAACTTCTGATGCAGAAAGCAACCGCACCATATGCCAACAGGTTTGATTGGGGTTTCTTACCTTCAATTGAAGATTATAAGCATAAACTTGAGGTTTTAGAAAGCCAATGCAAAGCCGTTGGCAGAAACTTTGCGGAAATTGAAAAGTCTTGCTGGCCTAGCGGGCAAGTTATCATTGCGCAAAATCGAAGTGAACTAAGCGAAAAGATTTTTCAACAAAAATTCGAAGACGCCAAATTGGAAGATTTCAAAAAGACGGCTTTGGCTGGAACCCCCGATGAATGTATTGAGCAGTTGCAGGTTTACTTGGATTTGGGCGTAACTTACTTCATGTTGTTTTTTGGTGAATTGCCAAAGTTAGATGGGCTCAAAGTTTTTGCTGAAGGCGTCATGAACAAAATGGGTTAGAGGTCGCCTCGTGCAATGTGTGATAACTCGTGAACAATAATTTCGTCTAAACTGTGATATGGATTTTCCCTAACCAAAATGACGTAATCTGCGTCGTCTGTTTCGTCAGCGTTAAACACGCAGGCATCCTTGCCTTTTGTTGAAAGGATTCGTCCCCATTCTTCAATTTCTCGAAAATCATCTTCGATGCAGTGTCTGTGTTGAATTACGTGATCGAAGTCTTCGTCGCTTAATTTGAGTGCTTTGATTTTTGGCAATGGCTTGCTCGATAAATTTTTCCATGCTTTAACAAGTTTCTTTGAGTGAATACGTTTTGCATCCATTTGGAAACCTTCAACATAAACCATAAAATTACTTCCAAGCCGATGTTTCTTTGTGAAATCGTAACGCTCTTGAATCACAAAAATAGGAGCTTTTTATTGTAAAAGTGTTTGCAGTAGTTACAGCACTACCACAACCGCTAAGCATGTTAACTATCTTCAACCCAAATTTTCTTTTTATCCAATTTATTGTAAAACCATTTTTTATCCAGGTTCCTAAAGGTATAAGATCAAATTTTCTTTACTATGTTTAATTTCTCATTGATTTGTGCTTATTCGGATGGTGTAGGCTGGTATCTGCTCAGGTATCCTTTTGAGATTTTGGGTTTGCGGGGTTTCCATTGGGCTAAGCGTTCTTTAAGTTCCTTATCTGTCAGTTCAACCTTGAGAAGTCTGTTGGGAATATCGATAGTTATTTTGTCACCGTTTATGAGCGCTGCAATTGGTCCACCGTCGAATGCTTCTGGTGCAACATGTCCGATGCTTCCGCCTCGTGTAGCGCCTGAGAAGCGTCCGTCAGTGATAAGTGCTACGCTTTCGGCAAGACCCATCCCTGCGATGGTTGCAGTGGGAAAGAGCATTTCAGGCATACCAGGTCCACCACGAGGACCCTCATATCGGATGACTACTACGTCACCTGGTTTGATTTCATTGCCACGGATAGCTGTTAATGCTTCTTTTTCTGAATCGTAGACTTTAGCTGGACCTGTGTGTTTTTGCATTTTAGGTGAGACACCTGCGGTTTTGACAACTGAACCCTTGGGTGCAAGGTTGCCTGTTAAAATGGCGATGCCGCCTTCTTTATGGACAGGATCAGTTAATGGTCGGATGACATTGCGGTCGAGGACTTGTGCGTCTTTGATGTTTTCGCCGACAGTCTTGCCTGACACAGTGAGCAGCTTTAAGTTTAGTAAGCCATTAAGCTCGCTCAAGACTGCAGGTACTCCGCCTGCTTCATCCAAATCCTCAAGAGCAAAGCTTCCGCTTGGAATCATGCTACATAAGTGGGGGACTTTTCTGCCGATTGCATCAAAAGTTGACAGCGGCAGGGTTAAGCCTGCTTCTTTGGCGATAGCTGGTAGATGCAACGTTGTGTTGGTTGAGCCGCCCAGTGCCATGTCTAGTGCAATGGCGTTTTCGAACGCATCTTTGGTTAAAATCTGTGATGGCTTAAGGTCATCTTTGACTAGTTTTATGATTTGTTTGCCTGTCGCTCTGGCCAATCGTAGTTTGAATGCACTGTTTGCGAGAGATGTTGCGCAGTATGGCAGTGATAATCCAAGGGCTTCAGTCATGCATGACATAGTGTTGGCGGTGAACATTCCGCTGCATGAGCCGCATCCTGGACATGCGTTTTCTTCCATCTCATATAGTTCGCCTTGGGTCATTTTTCCAGCGGCTACTTGTCCGAGTGCTTCGGGCATTGCGGAGTAACTTATTTTTTTTCCGTGGTGGCGTCCAGCTGCCATTGGTCCGCCTGTAACCATTATGGCTGGGATGTTAACTCTTGCGGCAGCCATGAGCATGCCTGGGGTGATTTTGTCGCAGTTTGAAATCATAACTAACCCATCTAGGCTGTGGGCTTGAAGCATAATTTCTACGGAGTCAGCGATTATTTCTCTTGAAGGCAGGGAATAGCGCATGCCTTCGTGCCCCATTGCGATGCCGTCGCATACTGCAATGGTGTTGAATTCGAATGGTGTGCCTCCAGCAGATAGGATGCCTTCTTTTACGGCTTCGCCTATTGTGCGGAGATGAATGTGCCCCGGGACGATGTTTGTGTAGCTGTTAGCTATGCCAATTAGCGGTTTTGCTATATCATCGTCTTGCAAACCTAACGATTTTAAGAGCGCTCGGTGAGGCGCTTTTTCTGTGCCTTTTTTTATTTCGTCGCTTCTCATACCGGTTAACCTTCTGTACACTTTAGTCACCAATAATTTTATATTTAAGGCTAACGCTTTGAAAAGAGAGTGACTTTAAATGGGGTATCGCTTTATTCAACCGCTTCCCTAAGCACGTAAAGTTTTTAGACACCACCCTGCGTGATGGTGAACAAACACCTGGAGTATCTCTTGTTCCTGAAAGTAAACTGAGAATTGCCCAGCGCTTAGATGAACTTGGTGTAGACTTTATCGAAGTTGGGTTTGCCGCAGTTTCTGAAGGTGAAATGGAATCAGTCAGCCTAATCGCTAAACAGGGTTTGAAAGCTGCAATCTCCAGCGCAGCAAGAGGAACAAAAAACGACATCGATGCAGTGCTAAAAAGTGGTGCTTCAACTGTTAGCATGATTATACCAACGTCTGATTTGCATATCGAATGCAAACTGCATAAAACTCGGGAACAAATTCTCAAATCAACCGATGAATGTGTAAGTTACGCTAAAGCCCATGGCTTAGCTGTGGAGCTGTTAGCAGAAGATGCAACGCGATCCGACTTTGATTACCTCACCAAGGTTTTCCAAACGGCAGTTGATGCTGGAGTAGACAGGCTTATTCCATGCGACACCGTTGGCATCTTAACCCCTGAACGTTCTGCAGAGTTCTTCTCAAAACTAAAAGAAAAATTAAATGCGCCTATAGGCGTGCATTGCCACAACGATTTCGGCATGGCGGTTGCAAACACCATTGCCGCTTTAGGTTCGGGCGCTGAAGAAGTACATGCAACCATAAACGGGTTAGGAGAACGAGCTGGAAACGCCTCACTAGAAGAAATAGTCGTGACCCTAAAATCGCTCTACAAAATGGACTTAAACATAAAAACAGAACTCCTCTATGGCACTTCTCAATTGGTTTCTAGATTAACAGGAGTTTATGTGCAACCTAACAAGGCAATTGTGGGCGAAAATGCTTTCACTCATGAATCAGGAATACATACTCAGGGGATGCTTGCCAACCCATTGACTTATGAACCTATCGCTCCTGAATTGGTCGGTTGCAAACGTCGGATATCACCTGGGAAACATTCAGGGTCGCATGCAATTAAAGCAGATTTAGAAGTCATGGGTCTTAAGCCTACTGCAGAACAGTTTAAGGACATATTCCAACGTATCAAGGAACTTGGTGACAAAGGCAAAACCGTCATGGATGCCGATGTTTTGGCAATAGCTGAAAACGTTATGGGATTAAGCAAAGCTAAACCGATAAGGCTAGAGGAAATGACGTTTGTTGGCGGCGACAAAGTAACTGCGACCGCATCAGTACGCCTGGCATTGAACGGAAAAGATGTTTGGGGTGCAGCTGTCGGCGTTGGACCTGTTGATGCAGCTATAAACGCAGTTAAAAACGCTATCGCAGAAGTTGAACCTATAATATTGGAACAATACAATGTTAAAGCGATAACTGGTGGCACGGACGCTATGGTTGAAGTTGTTGTGCGTATGCGAAAAGGCGACAGGGCGGTAACGGCGATGGGAGTCCGCGAAGACATTGTTAAGGCCAGCATGGAAGCAGTACTCAGCGCCATGAACGTACTAACGACAGATTACAACAATAAAAACAATCACTAACTCTTTGTTATCCCTTTCTAATTTTAAGAAAAAAAGTCGGTTTTCCTATTTCCGTAAGGTAGCATGGTTTTGAAAGGTAAGGAAGAGTTGAAAAGTAGGTCGGCAAACTTAAGTATTACTAGTACAGTAAGTATTACTGGCGATTCATGTGATCGAGGTTGTCAGTGTTACAAAAAAAGGACAAGCAACAATACCGAAAAGACTAAGAAAAAAATATGGCATAACAAATAAAGTATTTTTTGAAGAAAATGAAAAAGGGATCATTATAAAACCTGTTCCTACACCGAGTGAGGAGTTTGGGTCACTAAAAGGGTCATTTAACGGTAAAACTGCAAGAGAGTTATTAGATGAAGGGCGGAAAGAAGAATTTGAGCAAGATAATGAGTGGAATAAACGTATTAAACGCCTTAGATCAGCTAACGTTTGATTCTGAACCGATTTTAGCCTTCTTCCTTGGCGAAGCTGGCGGTAATCAGGTTGCAAGTATTCTTGAAAAAATCTCTAACGGAGAGGCGCAAGGTTACATAAACATAATCAACTTGACGGAAGTCCATTACATCTTGTCAAGAATAAGCCCTGAAGTATCTAAAGAGAAGCAAAGAATTCTGCGTTCATACGGCATAAAGGTTGTTCCAATTGAAGATAACGGTTTATGGTGCGAAGCAGGAAAAATTAAATGCGACCACGCACTGTCGCTTGCAGATGCCTTTGCAGTAGCTACGGCTCAAAGCATAAACGCCACACTAGTTGTGGGCAGTGACAAAGAATTTAACGGTTTAAATGTTAAACTCTTAAGAGTTCGCTGATTTTTCGTTATGCACTTATTTTTGGCGGTGCACGTACTTTTCGTCTTCCGAGTTTAACCCGTAATGCAATACGGTACAGCTTTCGAAGAGATTTTACTAGTTGCTCCACTGTGGGTGAACTTGAGTAAATCAGGGGTATCTGCTCATACTCAGCGATGCGTATTGCTTCTTCGTCAGGCGTAGTTTTATGAAAAACCACAATCCGCGGTTTAAGACTGCTAACACGCACAAGCATCATAGGCAAAGCACCCGCCTCTACATTAGTAAAAATAAGAGCACGATCTGTCGTCGCACCGAACAACTGTGCGTATTCCGCGCCAGAATACGCTTCAACCGCTTTTCGGCTATCCACAACCGTGTACCCGTTAACCTCTTTAACATACTTATCCTTGACAGCTACGATTTCGCCGCCAATAGCCTTGCATAAATACTCAACTCGAACGGGAATAGGAAACTCACGTAAATCCACAACAGCCATACTTGGTGAACTGGTTAATTTTGCAAACTCTCGGATAAAACGGCTGCCTTTTGCCTCGTCAATGCGAAGAAGCGAGAGCACGAATCTTCGAATGAATTTTGCGCCTGGGCTTTTTCGGCGTCCACTCTCGTAGTCACTGATAACCGTTGAAGATGACAACCCCATGGTATCCGAAAGGGTCATTTGGGAAACCGCGAAGAGTTCCCGCCATTTTCTCATGGTTGAGCCTGGTCTGCTTGAAAGAATTATTTCTCCAGCAATTCTTCTTGCTAAAATTTCTCTGAGACCCGGCGACACAGACATGAGATAGCTCTTCTGCTTTAACTGTTCCCTTCAAGGTTGAGGTATAAAACTATAGCGCTTTTTACTAAGAACACAATGAAAGAAAACGAAAATTGTAAATCATGCATTAATGAATTTATTTAAAACAATAAACAAGGCATTATTTCTATTCAAGTTAGCGTTAATAGGTATGTCCTGTTACTGAACTGAGTTTATAAGGAAGTTTTGTGTAATAGTGGAGTAACGTTCCCAGTCCAAAAGACAAGGAAACGTTATCTACCGCAATAAAACAAAAAAAGGAGTTGAAATATATGGCAGAAAAACCAAATGATGTAATCTTCGTTGGAAACAAACCACCAATGAGCTATGTACTCGCCATCATAACAGCATTCTCTTCAGGCGCAGGTAAAGAAATAACTCTAAAAGCAAGAGGACAAGCAATAACTACCGCTGTTGACGTTGCAGAAATTACAAGAAGCCGCTTCCTAAAAGACCTCAAAGTGACAAAGATAGCAATCGGTACCGCAGAGATGCCACCAAGAGAAGGCGAAAACAGGTCTCGAATGGTTTCAACGATAGAGATTACTCTTACAAAAGAGTAAAACCCCTGGCGAACAAAAAATAACCTGGGAATTCTAATCTCTCCAATCTTTTTACATTTTAAAATTTTTGTTATATTTTTTTAAGATAAGTCTGCACTTTATCTACAATTTCTGTGAATGCTTTAGCTGCAGCTGAATCGTTATGCGTAATAATAAATGGATGTCCCTTGTCGGAATCAACAACTACCGTGGGATCAATAGGGATACTGCCTAGAAAAGGTACACCTGTTTCTTGAGCCATTTTTTTGCCGGCGCCCGACTGGAAAATCTCAGTTTTCTTTCCGCAATGTGGGCAAACAAAACCGCTCATGTTTTCCACCACTCCAATTATAGGCATATTCATTCTTTCAGCGAAAGTAATTGCTTTCTTAACGACGGCACTTGATAATCCTGTGGGCATGGTAACAATCACGACACCGTCCATTTCGGGTAATAGCTGCGCAATACTGAGCGGTTCATCACCTGTTCCAGGAGGCAAGTCAATAAATAGAAAATCAAGTTCACCCCACTCAATATCTCCTAAAAGTTGGCGAATTGCTCGCATTTTTAGTGGTCCACGCCAAATCGTAGGGGTATCCTCAGATAAAAAGAAATCAATTGACATAACCTTCATGCCAAGTGGACCCTCAACTGGATAAGCCCCAGTTGAATCAGTCTTAACTATCTGTCCCTCTAATCCTAGAAGTCTAGGAACACTTGGACCATGAATGTCCGCATCTAAAACGCCGACTTTATTGCCCATCTGTGCAAAAGCTGCTGCAAGATTGACGGTTACTGTGCTTTTGCCTACGCCACCTTTGCCGCTTATGATTGCAATTTTATGGTTAATTTTGCCCATCTTTTCCGTTAGGTTCTTTTGTTCGGATGATTGTTGCTGTTTGTAAGCTTCAAGTTGAGCCATGTTTCTTTCTAAAGCCATTAAAAACACCAGTATGAAAGGTTATTAAGATTTGATTCCTTAGTGAACTAAAATAGTTTATGGTACCTAATTAGCCGAGTTTGTAGCCGATTTTCCGCACAAATTCTCGGCGTTCTTGAATTTCAGCGTTATTTTCGATGCATTTACTTTTTAGCCCATCAACAACGCCTATTATGCCTCTTCCCTGATCAGTTTCAGCGATTAATACTTCAATCGGGTTAGCAGTGGCAGCATAAACTGAACATACTTCAGGAACTGTCTTGATTTTTTCAAGAACATTAAGTGGATAAGCATTCTTAAGGAAAATGAGAAAGCTGTGTCCACACCCGATTTCAAAGGCTTTTTCTGCCGCTATATGGCGCAGTTCTTCATCATTTCCTTCATGCCTGACCAAGCAGGGTCCCGAACTCTCGCAGAAGCCTAAGCCAAATTTAATGTTGGGAACAGAATTAACGAGTGCTTCGTAGAGGTCCTCAGCAGTTTTTATGAAATGAGCCATGCCAAGGATAGTGTTGCAGTCTTTTGGTGGGTCAATTTTAACAATTTTTAAATCCAAACCTTGAACCTCCATGTGTAATATTTTAATTGCGCTTTAAAGATATAACTTTTATAAAGTAATTTTTTATTTATTTCTTTATCAAAGTGTCTTACTCTTCGAACAAAAGCTAAATATCATTGAATAGTTTATCAATTGGGAAAAGCAAGGGCCGGTAGTTCAGCTGGTATGAACGCTTGACTTGCACTCAAGAGGTCAGGGGTTCAAATCCCCTCCGGTCCACTCATCCATGCTTTTTGACAAACCCCGGTCCTTTTTGGACTTAGGTTTATTATTCGTTATTTGCGTTTTCGGAAGAGTTTGTTATCGTTGAAGTCGCAGACAAATTCATATCCTGTTTCGATTAGTTGGCAGGCTTCCTCTTCGTTGTGTGCTATTCTTGCAGTGAAGTCGTCGTTTTTGAAACCTATGAGTTGCGTGTAGAGCATAGTTTTGTTGAGGGATTTGTGACCGAGAACCTGTTGGACGTGAAGAATATCTCTGGTTTTGTAGTATTCCATTGTGGCTTTCCAGTGGCGGAATGTGTGGAAGGTTATTTGTTGTATTCGAGGGTTTTTGAGTTTGGCTGCTATCGCTTTGCGCTGTTTTGAATAGTTTCGTCTCATCAACTCTGAGCTTACACCAAAAACAGTGAGCGTTTTTTTCTGTAAGGCATTTAGCATGTCAATGAGTTTTGTTGAAAGAGGAAGGATTCGCGGGTTGCTTCCTTTTTCAGGTGTGATGCGTACGGACCGGTTTTCTAAGTCTATATCTGTCCATTTTAGCTGACTTGCTTCGCCACAACGCATCCCTGTTTCTTTGAGCAGCTGGAGATAGGTTGATATTCTTGCGCTTGTTGCGGCTATTAGTTGATCTATTTCAGATTCCGTTGGAATGAAGGGCAGTTTTCTTACTCTTCGATATAATATGGGTGGAGTCCAAGTTTTGCCTTGCATTTTTAGCAAGCTATCGTAGGCGTCCACTGCGTTTACTTTTCTGCTTACGCTCCATTGTTGATTTGCGATGATTTCTTTGATTGATTCTTCGTCGCTGAAGTTTGCTCCGAGGCGTAGCAGTCTGTTCAGCAGTTTTACTCGCCCAGTGATGGTTGCTTGTGAATAACCTTGTTTTAGCAGCCAGAAGCTGAATGTAACGATTTGACCTTTAGCGTCTGCTTGTGGAGATACACCCGCAGTTTTGATATTTTCTGCGGTCGCCAAATTTTTCGCCCCTATTGCGCCTATTTGGTTAATACAGTGTAAGGCTGTTCGCTTAATTAATGACTCGTTTGTTTTTTCTTTTGGCGGTTTTTCAGAAAACCGGTAGCCGCAATCTCGGCATTGCCACCGCTGAACTGATATCCCGTTTGAGATGTAGCGTAATCCGTCCTTGTACAGCTTTTTCGAACCACATTTAGGGCATTGAACGTTCAGGGAGTCTGGCGTTTGCATATGAATCAACCAACCAAACTCAGTTGCCGTTCAAGACTTGCTTTGAGAATTCGCCCTTACGGTTATCATCCAAAAGCTCATTTACCGCTGAAATAGCGATTTTAGTCTTGATCTTCAATTTTTGTTTCCTCTTCGAAATTTAAAATTCCATATTCCAAATTCTAAAGCTCTTCTAGTGAAGAGGTTACACGATTACATTTTTTCCAATTTAACGATTCTTTGATTTAAGATTTATTTTTATTGCAGACTAAGCCCGGTCCACTTGAACAATAGGGTATCCCAAGCGTTAAAGGCCATAACTACGCCATGTCCATAATCAGCAATTACTATGCCCTTAGGTGGGCTTCCTTCACGAACATAAATGGTTATTCGGTAATCGCTGCTTTGGTTTGAATCTGGCGGTGATGCTTCTATCCATTTACGTTCTACCGGCGGACCCAATACCCGAAAACTGAGCGAGTTTGGCTGGGGATCGTAGTCTTCTTCACATTTCTGTTTTGCTATTCTTATTGCTTCTTCAACTGAAAGTTCTTGGTGGCAATATTGTACTTTTTTCATTATTTTTTTTTCACCCCCAATTTTTTGGTTGCTACTAAGGTTTTGGATTAGCGTCCGAAAAGACGAATTTGTTGATGAAGGTCTATCACAAAATGGGAGGGATAGAGACAAAGTGAACTCCTAGGTAAGCTAGTTTTTAGATCAAATAAAAAATATAAAGAAGACAACGACATCTTTGTCTCTAACCCTCCTGTTCCGTGTTAGACCTTGGTGCATTTTCAGGTCCATTGTCGGTTGATTCTTCAAGAAAAGATTGCCACGTTTCCAGTTTAGCTGCATTTGATGTTTGCGCTTGATTATTTGTTTGATGCTCCGAATGGCACACTTTTAGGCGCCATAACTGCTTGAATTCGTTAGATTTGAACCAGCTGAACTCATCTTTTAACTTCATTGCATAGCCTGTCTGCTCGCCGCCGTAGGTTTCTATTGCTTCTTCCTCAAGACTCACAAGCTCTAGCAGTTCCAGCGTTTTCATGGTTCGAATTGCTTTAGATCGAGAACATTTCAGATCAACTATAAGGTCATTTGTTGAAGCAACGTCTTTAGTCAGCAAGTAGGCGAACGCATTTACTCTGTCCCAAGGGGCTGAACTGAGAGCAACGTCGATGATTACTGGAAGGTCTGGGGTGTCAATTTGCGTCCTTCCTTGTATTAGCGCATGTCCACGCATCAGAGAGTACAAGGCTTGAATGCAACGATCTGGTTCTTCGATAATAGGTTCAGAATAGAAAGTTTCTTTTCTGCCATAATCTTCTTTGACGACGACGTTAATCTTGCCTCGAAGTTTGGTCACCAACTTTGCCAGCTGAACTATTCTTGAGATTTCCGAATCTTTGTCACCAACCGAATTCCATTCAAGTCTTTCCTCACGCCAAATACCCTTTAGAAAACGCAGCGTCGCCTGGTTGCATTCGTCGACTTTTTTCCGGTAGTTTTTCTGTTTGAGGTCAGCGATATAGTTTTCATTTGATTTTGCTTTCTTGATTACCTGCATAAAGTACATTCGTGCGCCCAAGTTGCCGAATAAGTCCCAGACACTATGCGGAATAGGTGTTGTTGCACCAATCCAAGTAAACATGTAGTCGCCTTCGTATCCTCTTGCACCGTAAACGCCTGAGTCAATGGTTAGGCCTCTGCCATCCAAAACCCGCGTTAGTATCGAAAACGTTTCCTTCAATTCATCAGCTTTAGCACCGAACAGCGTTGTCAAATCAGGTGTTATGAGTACACGCCCTTTGATTCGTGGCAACATATCTATTTTCTTTAGTTCAGCCTCGGATTTTTGAGCAACGTGAGAAACAAATGATCTGGGCGTAAACTTGTCGGTGGAGTGTGAGTAAGGAAAGCCTTTGAAGAAGTCCAGTGTGGTAGTTTTGCCGCCTGAAGGTGCTCCTTGCAGCACTAAAGCTAATGGTTGTGTATCTTGTATCAGTAACACAGCAACCGTTGATGCACATGCTTCAGCGTAGGGCCACAGAAGTGGGAAGTTAGCGTTTATGGTTTTTTGCCACTCTTCAAATGAAATGGGTTCGCCAATGTTTGGCCAAGAATGCGCTTCAGAGTTAACGAGTGAACATGAATCTTTGTCACATGAATCGGCAAGCGCTTCAGACGAGCATCCTACGTTGTAGCGCTCTTCCGCAACGCCTTTAACTGCCGAGGCTACGATGATATGCACTTCTCTTTCTGTCAATGGGTCTTCGGTTTTATTGGCAAATTGGATGCAGCGCTCTTCGTTTTCGTTTTGGCTTATGCCTTTTTTTGCGTAGTAAAGGGCTAGTTGGAAGGTGAAATTGTTTCGTTCGCCTTTTTGAGCGCCAGTTTCTAGTAATCGTTTGATACATGGGGGGTCGCTTATTTGATTTTTAAGTTCTGGTGCGTCAAATGTTTTCTTGCGTTCACTTGTCCAAGCTTCAACCTTGGCTTTGTGCTCAAGAAAAAGTTTTTCAGCTTTTGGAACTATCTCAGACTCTGACTTTGCAAACGGCTCCATAGGCATATCTGCAATAACTCGAATGGACTCAACCTTGACTTTTTCCAGTTGCAGCAGCGTCATTGGATGCTTGTATAGTCCAGTTTTTTGATGTCTGCTATTTGGCAGTCGCCACAACCGTCGGCGTTCGTATATTCTGAGATCAATTGTTTTTAGCTTTAGTTTGGCAGCTAGCTCTTGGGTAACACTTTTCCAAATCAAGGGTAAGTCTGCTGATGCTTCCGCGTTGAATACTGCATAGTCAATGGTTACGCTGAAACCTTTCATGCCTGAGAAATAAATTTCAATTACTTCTTCCGGGATGTTATAATCATTGATGAGTTTTTTAACGAAGGCGACAGTTTCTTTTCTGGCCATGTCTGGGTTTTCTTCATTGTCAAAATCTGCATAGTAGGGGCTTACTACACCGCCAACGTATGGGTCATCTGTAGGATAGCGGCAAATGGAGCAGAAGAGTCCATTAGTGCTTGCTTGGTGTTGCGCTTGCCAATTTGATAACTCCGAGAACTGAATCAGCTCAGGTGGGCTTTTTCGTTTTACGCCGTCTGAAACCTCAACGTAAGAAATAGAGATATTATTTGCCTCCTTTTTGATTGCTTTTTTGCTTTCTTTTTGCAGGTTCGTAATCTGGCTCTAATTCAGGGTAAAGGCCAGGTGTGATATTGCCATCTATTTCAATCTCATAGAATGTGACTAGTTGCATTTGTCGAATTTCCGGGCCGATTGAGTCATCGATAACTTCTATATTCAGAAATCCAAGGGGAGTAATATCCTCGCCTTCAATTGCTTTTATTTTTCCTTCTTTTTCCCAAAGTGCAAGTTTTCTTAATTCCTTGGCAGTGGGTTTGATTTTTTTGTAGGCCTCTTGAATTGAATTCGCTATTAGACACTTTTGGATTTGAACATAATAGTCAAGAATATGAGTCAATTCAGTCAATCTCCAGAATGTTTACTAAAAACTTCAGTGCAAAAAGGGCAATGATGAGGCAAATATTTTCTTTTAAAGACTTTATTAGACATTTCTGCAGCCTTCTTGTTTTCGTTCTTCCCAAAACCACAAAGAAAAAATTTCACACTTTAAGTAATGAAGCAAATCGTCATCGCTTACAACTCCGACCCAAAAAGCGTCCTCTATTATGTGAGGACAATTGCTTACCATTTCCCAAATTTCAGGGGTATCTAAAATACGGGGTGATTTTGCTCTAATCATTTTCACGATATTTCTATAGACTACGTCTTGTTAGCATTGATTTAGCAGAGGACATTTTTTAGGTAAATCAGGGGTTTTTGGTATTTGTGGCATTAAAATCACCGTTTGGTTATTATTTGAGTTGAATGCATTTCCCCACATTCTGTGCAGCCATAAAGCAGTATCATAGATGAACTGCATTTGGGGCAAGGATGAGTGTTTGATTTGAGTTTTTTAGATGCCAGTGCGGACATTTCTAGATTTTTGAATTCTTGAGGAAGATATTTGCGAACCCAGCTAACACTCATTCCGGTATGTTCTGCAATTTGTTCGGGTGTCCAATTAGTTGCTTCAAATAACTCGCTAAGCATCTTTCGCTTCTCGTCTGATGGAACTTTTCGCCTTTGGACGTTCACAACCAAACGTGAGATTAAGGTTTTGATGCCGCTTATGTTATCAAGAGTAAGTGTTGGCCAATTCTTGTCTGCTAACTCACGGTGAATACCGTCAATCACTCGCCCTTCAGAATCTTTCAGTATGGGGTAAAGCGGACCCAAGTTTTCTTCAGATCTTTTCAGGTCATAATCATTAGTTTTTTTTAGTTTTATCGCATTACGGCGTGTTGCGGTCATACTGAGCATCTCCTCCTGGCGAGCTACTGCCCCCGTTTATGCGAGGTTTCTTTCCAAATTCTTCTTTGGTCACAGTTATCTCATAGAGTTTATTCATTTTTGTTCCTTCATACTGTCATTTGACAGTATAGTCGCACCCAGAAGAATAAAAACATTGTGCCAAATGACAGTATTTATTAGAGTGACTGAATGAAATATGATGTATTGGTGCGGAAAAGCCTTGTCAAAGAAAGCAAGTAGTCGAGTTCAGCAAAAAATTCTTTCGTTATGGAGCGGATTGGGAAATAAAAGAGAACCAGTCTCCTACAAACAAATTGTATCATCCCTAAGAGACGACGGCGTTAGCGAAAGAACTGTTGCCCGATACTTGTTAAAATTGGTTGAGAATGGAAAGCTTGAAAAGATTGAACGCGGCTACAAAAAAACATTCTATAGGCCTTATGATAAAATTTGGGAAAATTTGGTTGAATCAAAACAACAATTTCAAATAAGCGAAGAAGCGTTAAGCCGAATAGGGAACTACGTTATGAATGCTTTGAGTACAACAATCGCTGACGCTGAGAAAACAACAGAACAGCTAAGAGCTCGGGTATGGGAAAAAATATGCTCTGTCCCTGAAAACGAACAAAATTCAAATGAAACATTTGAAAAAGCAATGGATCTTGTTCTCCGAGAAAAGAGAACATCAGTAGAAGAACAAACAGAATTGAATGCGTTAACAAGATCATTGATTGAAGATGCTCTACTTCCTGCTTTGACGTGTTCGCCAGTTTTTTCACGGCTATACTCTGAGAAGGAACTACCAGAAATCGTTCAAGATAACGTTTGGGAACTTGTAAAGAAATTTATGACAATTTGGACATTTCTATACAAACACCCATGGGCAGTTTCTGAACTTGAAGAAAATTTGAACAAGAAATTTTCTGAAATGCCTGCTAGAAACAATTGACAAACATATCTTTGAAACTGCACCGTGCAAAAAATGAGCTCGAAAAGCGCGCCACCGGAAAAGGTCACTAAGCCGAGGCTCCCAACTTTTGGGTGAAAGGGGCAAAAACCGAAACAAACTGGAGCTATCACTAATAGCTTATTTTACTTTCCGCCTTCTTTATCCCTCCAGAATTTTGTTAGACCTTCATCAGAGCGCAGGGTTAAAATATCAGAAAATAGGGGCTATCGGGTGTTTTTCCATGGAGAAAACTAAAGACTATTTTTTTTCTTTTTCCAAAAATTCCCTTATTGCTTCACGTGCAGCTTCAGCGACGGAAACGTATCTCCCGTTTGATTTCTCAACGAACGCTTCTAATTCCTTGATTAAGGCATCTGGAACAGACAGGTTTCGATAGCCCTTGCGAACCAATTTCTTTCCTCGAGTACGGCTATGTTAGGCTTTTTAGTGATAAGATGATTATCGAGCACCCGTGCAGCACGCATTTATAGTTAGACAACAGATGTGGGAAACATGAAATCTATTCCACGTTCTGAAATACGCTGCCTGAAAATTGACGAAAAATGGGTAAACTTGATTTTGAATGGTAGCAAAACCTGGGAAATAAGGCGAACCAACACAACGATTAGAGAGAAAATTGCCTTGGGAAATAAGGAAATTAAGCGTGTTGTCGGATACGCCAAAATCGTTGACTCAATCGAAAGATCAGTAGATGATTTAAAGAAACATAACGATAAACATCAAGCAAACGATTTCATAGACGCTTACGCAAATGGAAGAGAGATCTTGTTCGCTTGGGTTTTGGAAGACGTTGCACTTGAACCAAACCCTAAGCCTTATTCTTACTCTACTGGCTCTTGGTGCAAGACCTAGCGACTCCTTAAGAGGCAGATATTTTGAAATATCCTCGATTTTTCAACTTTTCAAAATGTTCGAATCAGCAAATTCTTTTAACACTCAGCGCCTATTTGTTAAAAGCAAAGGCTAACCTATGGTTAACAGGCGGAACGTACCTCTCAATCTTGCACTGCCGATAGCGGCCAAGAAACTTCTAAATTTAGGCGCTGACCTCGCAAATAAAGGAATGGTGAATGAAAGTATAGTCATCTTTGAGCAGCTAATTTTATTGGGCGACAAAAATTCTGCAGTTTACACTAATCTTGGTCAAGCGTATTTTGAAACAGGGCTTTTGGAAAAAGCGGAAAAATATTGCAGAAAGGCCATAAGATCTGCCCCGAATCTTGTGGCTGCCTATGAGTTTCTTGGGAGAATATATAATGAGAAAGGTGATTTTACTAACGCCATTAAGTATTATGAGAAAGCTCTGAAGCTCAAACCGAATGATTACGTAACTCTGGCCAATATTGGCAAGGCATTTCTAGATAAAGGCATGGCTGAAAATGCAAGAGATTTCCTTGAACGCTCAAAGAAGGAAAAAGTTACAGCTTTTGCCTGCAATGTACTTGGATTTGTATATGCTAATCTGGATAATTTCGAAAAATCAGTTGAAGAATTCAAAGAGGCAACTCAGATAGAACCAGATAATTGGATTTATCATGCCGACTTAGGAGGAGCCTTTCTTGAAGATGGACTATGGACCGAAGCGATTGAGGAATACCAAAAATGGGTAGAGTTGACTCCAAAGTCAGCCGCAGCTCACAACGCCCTTGGCGCTGCATATGCGAATGCTAATGACTTTGATTCAGCGAAAAAAGAATTTTATAAAGCAGTTCAACTGGACCCTTCGCTTGAGATTGCCAAAAAAAACCTAATCAATGTTAGTAATTCGATAGCTATGGAGGACGCAGACGGTAACAATATCGACCACAAATTGCCCCTGACCGATTTTTCTCTGGTTTCTAACGAAGGATATTGGGAAATCACCGATTTTGAAGAAGAATTTAGGATATCAATAAACACAAAAATGGAAAATTTATTTGGGCCTCATTGGTGGAAGAGAAGAGTGCCTTCAGAAATATACAATCGTTGGCTCAATAAGAAGCAAGATAAAGAAGAAAAAGCGCTTGCTGAAATTGAAATACTTGATCCAATATTCTACGCTGATTTCTCAGACTATGCGGTTATTATTGAGAGAAGAGATAATTGGGAAGAATTGTTCCATAAATATTTCATTAACAAACAAGTGATTCAGACGAAGCTTAGTGAGCTGTGTGAAATCAGAAATGACATAATGCATAGAGGGCGTCATGTTCTCCCTCAAGATTTGGCTAAAATGAAACTCTACATTAAAGAGATTCTTTTTGGCCTTAAAAGAAAAGTGATTGATTGATTTTAGAATATTTTATTAGCTTACAACAACTAATCAACCAAGTGAAGTGATACTCAAAATTGTACGGGCCGCATTACTCGGATAAGTCTCCCAAAGTGAGCGGTGATGAATGGGAGAAGCTAACTTATGAAATCCTAAAAGCGATTTTCCCAAATGAGGAGATACACCCACAATTTAGATTTCCATTTCTGCCTCATGCAGTAATTGATTTCTACGTACCTGCAGCAAAGATAGCTATTGAGTGCAAAGCTTGCGGATTAACTCCCGTCCCTATAAAATGCGATAACAACTGCCCAAAATGCGTTGTTTCAACCAAATGTGCTCTTTTGAAAAACAAAACGCGGCAAGAAATCCTAAAACAACATGGAATTGAGTATGCGTGGTGGGCTGACAGAGAAAGGGCATCGCTTGTCCCTAGAACCCGGAGGTACTTGGAACATGCCTTTTACAATTGTTTGGGCGAACGCAACTTATTCGAAGATTTCCTGAAAAACTATTGAAAGAGCAACTGAAGAAAATCCAGACGGCTTGCAAATTCTTAAAAATCTTTTAGATATGGTCGTCAAGACATATGTACTTAAGCGCAACGTGGAATCGAAATAAACGCCCTATCCGATGGACATTTCGCTTTCGAAAAATATATATTCATGAAATATGGTAAGCAACTGCGAAGTAGCCTTTAAAGTTAAAGGGAATCGTGAATCAGTTTCATTAGACGTCGGTAGTCACTTGCGTAATTCGCCAGCAAAATTTTAATCTTTAAATGTGTTTCGTACGCACTTAAGGCTCATTTATGAATGTACTTAATCATAAAGTAAACTTTCAATTAGTTTCTTTTCGCTAAATAGCGATTTATTAGTATCATATAGTTTTTCTAATGTTAACTGAGGATTTTTCGCTTTTATTTTGATAATAGCTTTTAACAAGGAATTTTCTTCCGCTTTAGGAATCTCGACGCCATAAAGTAAGTTTTTCCATATTCTTAATTTTTCAAGACGAGTCTTCTGTGCATAATTCCTTGAGATCAAGTAATAATTTCGTTCTACCTGAAGTTTCTTCTCTGATTTACCGACAAATGCTCGAAGAGAAACCATGAGTGCCAGAAAAGAAATAAGAAGTGTGAAGATTGCAGGGATTTCCGTCATTATCGTTTGCGCCGTTTCTGAACGGAAGTAGAACAAGAAGTAAAGCTCTAAAATAACCATTACAATGATCAAAAAAACATTCAAAAAACCAAATTCTGAGTTAAGAAAGGTTGTTAGAACGCTCTCGTGGTATTCTTTGTCAACAAGTTTGATAATTTCTAAAGTCACATTTTTCTTTAGCTTTATGCTCATTGAACCAACTAAAAGTTAGATAACTATGTTAAACTTTTAATTCTTTGTATTCATAGCTTTAGAATAAACCATTAGTTGCTTACCTTCTTTTTTGCTCTTTGTTGGCGCTTATGAATTTTCCAGTATTCCACTAATCGCTTTTTTTAGCTTTCCATAAAGCCACCAAAACTAAAATAATTCCAGGTAGTGAAAGAAATAATACAAATCCCCATGAATAACTATAAACGTAAGTCTGTCCTGTCGGAGTGATACCTAGTAAAGGGTTAGAATACGCTAAATAAGCCCCTGAAAAAGAAAGCAGTATTCCTAAAACGAAAAGCATCCATGGATACGAAGCACCCATTTATTTCACTCACTTTTTTGCAACATATGCTTCGTTTAATTTATAATATTATCTCTTTTGGGAATGAAAATTCTATTTTAGAATTAGAGCCTTATCTAACTCGTAAGTCACCTATAATTTTGTATGTTAAAGCGTTGAATTGTTCAGAATTATGCTTCTTAAATTGAATTAACTTTGTCCTGTGATCATATACTTATTCCAGCTCTTCTTAGGCTGGTTCCTGCAATCATCCAATCGAGGAAGGCAGTTTACGCTTAACCCTTTCAGCGTTAACCATTAGAGAAAAGCGGGCTTCTTTGTCGTTTTGCATTTTCATTCACCGCTTAGAAAATGGTAATTGTAAGTAAGTTAACTTCAAATAAAAAGACATCGCTCAACAACAAAAACTGAAAAGATAGAAAAGGGTTTTGCAGTTGTCATTTCTACTTTAGTTAGGATCCAACTTTTCCTCATTATTTTATTGATCCTGATTTTGGAAACACTAGTTCATTTTTCTAAAAAGAAAAGGAGATTTGTCGGAGAAGAACCGAGCTAAAGTTGGCGATACATCACCGAGAGCTGGGAGTTCAAATCCCACCCCTGCACCAATTATCGCAACAACCACTGTTCTATGGAAAATTGGTTGAATCAATTACTATATTATACTTGGTTTAGTCAAAAATCAATAGAATAGACGGATTTTTCCGAAATATAACATTTTTTTCTCACTTAACGATAACAGTTTATTTAGAGACTTTTAACCGGTCTAATTCTTAGTTTTTGAAGTCTTGCGATTTCTGAAATAGAGTGCAGTTGCAAGGAAGATGACTGACAATGAGATGAATGCTATCAAAACTATTGACAGTGAAAACACTATAGTGCCAGGTGATGCTGTGGCTGAGGGTGATTGTGAAGGCGTTTCTGTGGGAGCCAGATTTGTTGTTGGCGTTTGCGTTGGTGAAGCGGTGGTTGTTGGTGTAGATGTCGCCTTTGGAGTGGTTGTAGGTGTTGGGTTGGCTGAAGGTAATGGGGTTATCGTGGCTGTTGAGGTCGGAGCGGGTGAGGGAGTAGTGGTTGGAGGTGAAGTTGGGGTCGGTGATGGAGAAGTTGGAGTGGGCGAGGAAGTAGGTGTAGTAGTTGGTGTTGGTGAAGGTGAGGATGTGGGCGAAGAAGTTGGAGTCGGAGAAGGTGAAGGCGTGGGTGTTGGAGTAGGAGTTGATGTAAGTGCAAATGTGGCAGTAATCGTATGTGTCATCTGAACATTGTTGAAGCTAATCGATTGCCCTGAAGGCGAAGAAACTGTAACGGAACCAGAATCAGTTGTTATGCTCGCAATGTAATAGCCAGTACTCGGTGTAATGGTAAAAGTTTGACTTCCCCCATAATTAACAGAAGTTGTGCTTGGAGTAATCTGACCGTTACTGGTTTGAGTGACTGTTATTGTGTATGTGTTGATCGCAAAGGTTGCAGTTAATGAGCCTCCAACTGATACCGAGCTGAACTGGTAAGTCTGTCTAGAAGGAGAAGTAACAGTAACCGATGCACCATTCGCAGTTATAGTCGCAATATGGTAGCCGGTATTTGGTGTGATTGTGAAGCTTGGAGTATCGCCATAGTTAACGGTGCTTGTACCTGGTGCGATAACTCCGTTGGCAGTTTGCGTTACAGTAATCGTATAGGTGTTTATTGCGAATGTCGCGCTGATAGTGTGGGCAGCCTCAACATTGCTAAAGGTATAGGTTGATGCATCGACGACTGGCGAACCGTCAACAGTTAAAGAGGCGATGTGGTAGCCAAGATTTGCTGTAATTGTGAAAGTCTGGCTATTGCCATAGTTAACGGTGCTTGTGCCGGGGGAAATCTGGCCATTAGCGCTCTGAGTTACAGAAATCGTAAAGGTGTTGATTGCGAATGAAGCAGTAATTGTGTGGGCAGCTTGGACATTGGTAAATGAGTATGATGATACAGCGTCCACGGAGTTCCCATCCACTGTGACATCAGAAAGGTGGTAGCCGAGATTCGGAGTAAAACTGAAAGTCTGAGCGCCATCAAAGTTAACCAGAACATACCCATTTGGATTAATAGAACCACCGGTACCAGCAGAAGCATCAATAGTGGGATTCACCGAAAACGAGTTAGGATATGGCGTCATAAGTGGATAATTATCCTGATCAGACGAATCAATAACGTAGGGTGTATCGCCTATTCCATTATGATTGGCGTCGGTTCCCTTGTAATCGCTCCAGTAATTGCCACTCCAAACATTAGGTCCAAAGATAGGGATCCCGGCAGGACCACAGACAGCTTGGTAAGTATTGTTCATAAAGTTGTTATCTTCAACAGTTACCGCTTGATTAACTGATAACTGCAATCCGTAAGTATTATACTCCAGAGTATTCTGTTCTATGAGATCAACTACTCGATAAGGTTCCGGTCCCAGCTGTATGCCAACACTGCAGTTTTTGATCCAATTATCTTCAATCGTATCTCCATAACCTGGGTAAATACCGACTGCAGCGTTGGTTATCGTGTTGCCATAAACGGTGTCATTTGATGGTTCCCCAGCTGGCCCTTTAAGGCTGATTCCACAATTTTGGAAAATGTTATTTTCAATTACGTTATTCAATGAACTGCCTCCACCGTCTTCTCCGTAAATATTTAAACCTCCATTAATTGTGTTTCCAATAAATGTGAACTTACCTCCAAGACCTCCTCCGCCAGAAAAAGTTGAACTCAAATAGCATCCAGAAAAAGTTAGGTTGATACCGGGCGTCTGAGAAACTGCGCTGACAAAGCCAGTTATCGTTAAGTCCTGAATTTGGATATTAATACTTGACCCATAGCCGCTATAGTCATAGGAAAAAGCTCCGTTTAAAATGGTGCTGTATTCATTTTCTCCTTTTATTATGATGTTTGTCAAGGGTGCCGGAAAGACAATGTTTTCAGTATAGGTTCCAGATTTGATGAATATTGTATCGCCACTTTGTGCTTGGTTTAAAGCACCTTGTATTGTTGGGTAGTTATCTGGGACTGTAATTGTTACTGCGGCCTTAGTTGTTGGAATTTTAACTTGAAAAATTAAGGTAATTGAAATTAAAAGTATAACAAGAAAAACTGCTTTCCTTCTCACTGATATCCCTTCTTTTCTCCATTTAATGCAGTAATTGTTTTGGAATATAAACTTGTTTCAAATATTGACAGTGAACTGAAATAGAAAGCTGTCAAATAGTTTTAATTTGCATGAACAAATGATGCTGCCCAATTAAAAGAGCTAAACTTTCATTGAGAAACAATGCGGGGCTGATATGCGTCCCTCTTGGCGTTGTGGGCAAAAAAGCGCCTTTTTTAATAAAAACCCGAAGGGCGGAAGGTTTACGCTTTGGGATGAGCTGAACAGCCCAAACGTTAAACCTTCCGAATGGCGCTTTTTTGCTTAGTAACTAACATACGCAAAACAAACAGTAGTAAAGCGGAACAAAAAACCAGCTCACGCTCACAATGCGGTTCTTGACTGCGTTGCCCTCGTCTAACAGGGCAACAAGTCAAACAGGTCGAGCGGACAAAAGGCTTAAACTTTTGACCGCGCGACAACCGTCTAAACGTAGTTCATTTGGCGGCGCGAGCGAAGCGAGCGCAACAAACAGTCAAGTAGAAGTAAAACGTAGTAAACGTATGCTCATGCTTTAAGTAAATACTTTTTAGATTTTAACAAAAAAAGAAAAGGGAAAATTTTAGACTTGGTGGTAAGTCTTACGTTAGTGAACTCTTTGCTGGTTTTGGCGTGGTGTTGGTGTTGCAGTTGATGATGGTGTTGGTGTTAGAGTTGAGGTCGGATTTGGAGAAATTGTTGGCGTCGGTTGACTCAGGTTATTGATGCGGGTACGTATGAGGCGATGCATCCAGAAAATAAATAGGGCGCAAGTGACGTTTGGGCTTGGTATGTTCCTGTTGAAGTTGTGAAGTATTGTAGGTATGCTTCGCTTAGTGTCCATCGGTATTCCGAGCCGCCTATCATTGTGAATGGCCCGGTGTTTGTTTGACCTGATGAATCAAAAGCCAATGAACCCACAATTACCACGTCTGGTTGTGTGGTTGTTATTTGTCCTGTAGACCCGATTGTTTTATATCCAGTGTTGGTTTCTGTTTGATCAACTTTCCAGGTTGTTGGTGAACCCGCAGAGTATTCACACGCTTTTGCAGATGATGTTACGGAGCCAGTGTATTTTATAGTTAGGGTTGTTGCGGCTGATGAGCTGACGGTTAGGGCGCTCCAAATTTCGCTATCAACTGGACCGTTGGTTATAGAGGTTGTTTTTGTCCAAGTTACACCTGGTTCACTTATGCTTGAAACGGAGTCGAAGCCGTCATATACACATACTGTTAACGCTAACATGTCACCTGATGTTGGCTGGGAATGCCAGGTTAATTTTAATGATGACCTCGATGAGACTTGATTTGAGGCTGTTTGAACTTGATTTATTGTTGCAGTTGAAGTAACTACTGGCACAGATGGCGTAGATGTTGGTGTTGGGGTAGGCGATGGTAAAGGAGTTGGTGTAGCTGTTGAGTCTGGAGTAGGTGTAGGTGTTTGAGTTGGCGATGGTGTTGGAGATCCAGTTGGGGTCAAAGTAGATGAAGGTATGGTCGTGGGAATTGGAGTAGGTGTTGGTGTTAGAATTGGAGTAGGTGTGAGTGCTGTTAATTGTGTTTGAGCTGGTGTAAATTGATTTATTAGATTGTCAAACGCATTCCAAGAGCCGTCATTGGCTATAGTTTCGTATCTCCATAAGCTAATGCCTTCCAAATTGGTCGATTGATATGAATTAATAAGGTTTGCACATTGTTGAAATTGCCAAACATCAGTTTCAGTATTGCTTCCTCCATCTAGAGCTGGTTTGCAAAATATGGCCAATATAACTGGTGAAGCAGGAGTTGGACTAAATTCATTTTCCCAATATGCAACAACTTGGTTATTAGCTGCAGCAGGTTCAAAATATGATTCGTCGCTATAAAACATTGAAACTATAGCATCAACATGATAAACATCGTTATTGACATTTCCAGGAACATCAGGCATCCAAAGTTTTCCTTCTGCATTTAAAGTGGTAGCCATATAATTATTGTAATTAATGAAATCTTGATAACTTCCAGGAGCTATACCTGTAGTTGAACCCCACATTTCTATGTCGCTGTTGATCCCGTCAAAGCCTATCGAAAGAACTGAATTGTAAACTGCAACCATGCTTGCATAGTTACTAGGTAAAAGGTTGATTGGATTTTCATTTTCCATCCATGCTAGAACTTTTATTCCAACTGCATGACAATCTGCTATAAAAGTCTCATAAGTTGCGTTGTTTTCTGTCCAACCGGTATCAGTATCATCAAATCCGTATTTGCCAATACATTCAAAAACGTATTTTATATTATTGGCTTGCAATGTTGCAACCGTTGAATCTAAGTTAGTAGCCGCTAGAGGCTGGTTTGATTCCAGCGGGTCGTCCTGTATAAATACTGCATTGTTTGTCAAATATGTCGGTGATGCTGTAGCTTTAACTGTTGCAAACGAGAGCACGGATAATGAACTTAGGATAAACATAATGCAAATGCATAGAGCTGCTGGTTTTGCTATCTTTCTGAGGTTTAATGAAAGCAGTTTGTTTAAATTGTTTGTTTTCATTTTTTTTCTCTCTCTCTCTATTAAATTATTGAAGCGTTCTATCGAGAGCACCAATTTTATAGCTTTTTGAAAAACCAATTAACGTTACTTGTCAACTTCAACACACGCTCGCGAAGACAATTTAACAAGCTTTGCGAAGTCACTTTTGCCCCATAAATAATATAGCGCATGCCTGTAAAGAAAACACACAAGTAATATTATAAAAACTAATAAGTCAAGCAAACAAGCAGTCAAAATGAAAAGTTGCCCATTTTTCATCTTGAGTTCATGTTTTTTCAAAAACAGATACTAACAACATCAAATTATCGGGAGTCAATGAATCCGTAATTAAGTTTTTGGACTTCTTGTCTTCTGTTGTTCATTTGAACGTTAAACTAAACTGTTTTAATTGATTTCCGGCGCGGACAAGAATTAACTTTGAAAGGTTCAACAGTATTTGTCTTCCTTTAAACGTTTTCGTGTTATTTTTTTAGCCGTGACTATGTTGCCGGCGGCTCCTATTAGACTGAAGATAGTTGCAGCTAAATTGACTATCATTAGCCGAAGGAGCGGGTATCTGAGAAATCCCTGAATTACACGTTGCTTAACAAATTGTTCCAGAAACATGGTTGGAGAATGAAATATTAATAATTGTTATAAGAATTGACAATTTTGCAAAGTACGCTTCTCAACAAACCTTATTTTAAGTTTGAACAGTAATCAATGTCAGGTTGAACAAATGTGTCTAAACGAAAAAAAATAGCCACATTCATCGTATTACCTTATGCCACTTTAGCACTTTTGCTTGGATGGTTCATATACTGTATAGACAAAAAACCAATGCCCAGACAAAAAGCCCACAAACCAGTTTAATCATCACAAGGTTATACCCTAACCTTTTTTTACCTTGCTCATTCGGGTTCTAATAAGCTAAAGTATCGTATACGCCTACTTTTATGTCAACTAATACCCCAAACGCCGGCTATCACATTGAATCCATAACAACTGACGGTGCGGCAGGACTGTTATCTTATTTTCAGGCCAAACCTACCAGTTTAACGCATTTTCAACCGACAACTCATTAACGACAACATTCGTCATCAACACCCACTCCAACACCCACAACAATGCAAACGCTTACAACAACGTCAACTCCAAACACTGATATTAAAGTGACACCTACTCCAACAAAGAGTTCTAAGCGACGCCGACGCCTACAACAGATCCTAAATCATCAACTAACCCCAACAAACGATCCTACAGCATCGCCATCAAAGACACCCTCAACAACATTAAATCTACTGCTTTTAGCCGCCATAATCGTCGCAGCAGTCATAATTTCAATCTTCACAGCCATAGCCTACAAACGCAAAAACAAAACTGGTTCAAAACAAAAAACAGGTAGAGGGTATGTGTTTAGGCATGGGAACGCCTACAAGGATTTTCAATTTTGATAAAAAATTGTATCTTTGTTCACATACAAATTGGCAGATTGTGACTGCCAAGACTTTTTCGATTACAAAGGAAGATTGCAAGGATTTTTTGCTGATAAAAGGCAGCATCGGGCAACTTCACTAAACTGAATTGCTACTCCATAGATCCAACTCAACAAAACTTATTAAAAGGAGCAATTCGCCAACGACATTAATAACGACAATGATGTTAAAAGTTTTCTTCACATCTTTTGGGGTAACGCTAAGCTTCACTACAAAGATGATTGCTATGAAGAGCTTCATTGGAAACTAAAAGGTTATCCAATCTGTATCCTTGGGCAGAGCACACGAATCGTGTGCATGAGGGCTTATTCTGCGATCAGAACCAAGCCTATGCCCAAAAAGCTTATACCAGGCAAAATAAAGAAGGCGAGCGGAGTCTGCTGGTTAATCGCAGCCACTATCAGACAGCCTACGCCACAAAGCGCGGAAAAGACTCCCATAACCTTCACCTTCCGAGCTAAGCGTTTGTACTGCTCACTTATGTCTGTTTCCATTTAATTGTCTCTCCTTTCAAAAATGTATGCTCCAATTCCTATATATTGCTACACTCATAAAACCATTTTTTAATTTAGTATTTTCCAGCATTTGAGACAGGAAGAACTTTTCGCATAATTTTTTCCATGATAGTTGGTAAATCGTATTGGAGATGTCTTGGACCCATGTCGATGTATTTGTCGAATTCCTCTTTGCTCATTTCTATGTCTTTTAGAAATAAATTTAATGTCGATTCGGGACATTGTGTTATTGGTTTTTCCAATTTGTGAAGAGCTTCTTCTCTTGTCATTTGACCAGCCATGATGAGTCTTGCGAATCTAAGCCGATCCATGTCTAAGTCGGGGAAACGGCGAATTTGAATGTATTTTTGGATAGGGTGAATAAGGCAGTCCATGTGCTCGGCTTCTTCAGGTGCTGTCCAGTCAAGTTCTTTTCTGATTGTCTCAAAAATAGTGTTGTAGTTCCAATCGATGTAGTCAGAAAGGTTGAATAAAGCATAAGTAAATGGACCCTTAGTTCCTGTCAAACGAAAAAGCATGTTACCAAGTTTTCTTTTCATGCTTGGGCTAGATAACATCCTTTTGCATTCAACACTTATTGGTTCATTCTTGAGAACACCACGCACATGGCATAATGAACCAGTTTCAATCATCTCCCGGGAGAGTGGCAATTCTGTTCTAAATGAAGTACCGCTTACAATAAGTGGAATATCATATAGGTCTGCCAGCTTAACTGTTCCCACTGCTATTCCTCTCATGCATGCAGAACATGGGTAACCGGTTTTTCTGACGAATAAAGCATAAAGGCGATTCATGAGTTCGGGGTTAAAATGGTAGTAGATGTGTTCCACTCCGAGCTTTCTACAGGTTTTATCAATATTGCTTTTGGCATATTCTGAAAGGTATCCATTATCTAAAGTGTAGGCTAAGCAATTAAGTCCTAATTCCTTCTTTGCCGTATAGAGAACAAAGCTGCTGTCTTTGCCTCCTGAGTAAGGGACAAGTGCGTCGAACTCCTTGTGTTTATTTTTCACTTTCGTGCAAATCTTGTCCAATATTTTCCCCTGTTCAGGAAGCCTAGATTTCCATCCAGCGGTCCATTTATCATGCTCTCTGCATATTGAGCAGACGCCTCGACTATCGAATGTCAACCGTGGAAAGGAATCCGGAAGTACACAGCGCGTGCAAACCTGTTGAGACATATCAACCAATCCACGTGTTAATTAATGGGGTCCTATTGAGGATTTCCATAAATCCCAGAACAGATAACGTGAAAGCGAGCGTTCAGTAAGTGTTTAGAAAATGTTAAGCCAATGGTCTTAAAGAGGATGTCTTGGGTCTCGATTAATCATGTCCGGCTGAGGTGTCACCTTCTCAGTCTTGAACGTTACTCGTAGACCTTCACTCAAAAAATACATGAACTCCAAATCGAAACTAAACTTTCAAATTTAGGGACAAGCCAGCTCAATAAAAAATTAATTTTAAAAATTAGAAACTAAAACTACAAATAGGTCGTATTTTCCCAAGAGATTACCTTGATTTTTATATTTTCGCGTAGTTATTTGGTTTATACGCGTTTGCAGAGACCGCACAGTCCATGCATTGTTTTTTTGTACATATCTCCTCTGTAAATGGGCAGCTATTAAATATTTTTGGAAGATAATTGTTCAACGCCCTATTTTCTACTGACTCAAAATCTAGGTCAGCATTGTTTAAAAGTTTTCGAATTTCATCTGTGGTTTTTTGACTCATTTTAGTTCACCTTTCTACATGTTTTTTCCTTGTTACATTGATTTCACGAACAATCAATTTCCTGCATAACACGCAGCAAACTGGAAGCTGTATTAAACAAGTTTGAATTAAAATTTAATTCAACTCTTACACATTTGATTAACATTCTTTTAACTCTTTCCTTCGAAAGTGATAGTGAAGTCTTCCAATCAACCGCACTAATTTTCTCCTTAAACAGGAAAATCGCCACAAAACATTTAAGTCATATTTCCAAAAACACAATATATCAAAACACTCTTCTGATTTTAGCCCATTCGTCATCTTTAGTGTTTCACAAAATCATGATGTACGCTCTTAATCTTGTTTAAATTAAAACAAGTTTTTCACAAAATATGTGATTTCTTTGACTTCATCGCTGGCTCGCCCATGAAAAAACACCTATCTCCCTATCGTATTTTTGTTTTGATGCGGTTGGCCTTCCATAGCCGGAGTTTAATAGCGGTATAGTTAGAGAAATTTTTGTATTTGTTTGCAAGAAAGTTGCAATTGAAGGGCTGATCAGCTTTGAAAGTCAAATGGTTTTTGGTCGGATTTTTATAAAGCTTGAATTATCATGCTTTTTTTGTTGTTGAATTTTGCAATGATGAATCGAAAAGTGAAAGTTTGTTTTCTTTATGTTATTTTTTCGGGGTCTGAAAATAACCGATAGTTTTTTAGGTGATAGGCTATATTTTCTGCGGAAAAATATTTGCCACTTACATGACGAGCCATCGCTCCAATGCTCCTACCAGTCTTCGCTCCCTTCACCAAAAGTTGCGGAGTGCGGGATTCAGTATACTTCATAAACGAACAAAAGCCCTCAGGAAACAGTCAAAATTTAGTGTCAGTAAACTATGGAAGTTGTCAAAAGACGCTTAGAATCTTTAAAGGTGGAAGGTTTAGGGTTTTCTCAAGCCGAAATTGTTAGGGAATTAACCCAGAAAAACGCGTACTCTAAGCGCACTATCTGCAATGATTTTGAAGCCGCGCAACTTGACAACTGATTTTGCAGATATTAAGCCGAATTAAGTTTTGTTGAAGTCATGAATAGGTGTGAACAGATTTATCGTCAAAGAAGTCTGCGTTTTCTTACAGCGTGTAATGAGCTGGCTAAGCACGGCCTTGAATATTATGTTCAAGACTAATTCGCTGATTAATGAGACTGCTGTTTTGCCTGAGCTTGGTCGCCTAAAAGATTTGGAGCATAAAAGCGGCAAAGGGGATTTTTGGTCCTCGAAGCCTTGTTAGTTGAAACGCAAAGTAGGACATTAGCCTCAGAGTTGGCTGACCTGGTAAAGTCTGAGACAAGAATTGATATTAACTCTTTGACGAACCAGAAAGAAAGCGTCTTGAGAATGTTTCAAGAAATAGTTGATAAATACGCTCCCAGCCCGTCTCAAAGATGTCATTGAGAAAAATGCGGATTTGTGGAATAATGGCATAGAAATCTTTGGGAAACGAGCTACAGAGCTGTTTGTTGAAATTGTGCCTGAGCATTTTTGCTGTGACGAGCTTGAATCTTGGCATTTCAAAATTCATTTCTATAATTCTTGGTTTGATTGATGGAGAGCATAAAAAAACTGCATAAAATGCCAAAAAGGAACAGTGGGACACGCTCCTTTGTGCGATGAGGGAAATATATATGTTATACAGGGTTTCGGAGCCAAAAACTCAACCGCACCCCAGTAAAGCTGAGAGTGAGGTTTCAAATTGAAGTCTTCTCAGTTAACCCGAAAAATTGAAAATTATCCGAGAAGCTAAAGCCAGTGAAATCAGAGGGCGTCAAGATGGATTTTCATTCTTTCGCTGAGCCTGAACAGTTGGTTTTGTTGAAGAATTTTGAGCTTGACGATAAGTACCGCTTGAGAAATGGAACTCCTAAGGTACTCATAGAAATCAGCAGACCTCGAAAAGCATTAACTTACGATTCTAAGCGAACAGTTAAAAAACTTAATCCGCCAAGAAGCGGAGGTGTAAAGGTGTAACTGGGGTGGCGAAGTCGAAAGGACTTGCGCCCAGAAGCACATTTATACTGTATCTTTTTCTTTTTTTAATTTTAAAATTAAGGGGCGTAACCAATTTTCCAACCTTAAGCCACGATAAGCTCTACACTGGGAATTTATAGGCAGGACGCCCCAAAAATACCTTCAAGTGTTACTGAAACTTGGCAGAGTTTCTATTTTTAAAAAAAAGAATTGTGTAAATTTAGTTTTTAGCGTCTGGTTTTCGGCTTAGGTGTTGGAGTTGGTGAAGCGGTTGGTTGAGGTGTTGGGGATGGTGTGGGAGTTGGGGTTGGTGTAGGTGCTGGTGTTGCAATTGGTGACGGTGTTGGTAGTGGAGTTGAAGTCGGTTGTGGAGAAATTGTTGGCGTCGGTTAACTCAGGTTATTGATGCGGGTACGTATGAGGCGATGCATCCAGAAAAGAAATAAGGCGCAAGTGACGTTTGGGCTTGGTATGTTCCTGTAGAAGTTGTGAAGTATTGCAGGTATGCTTCGCTCAGTGTCCAGTGGTATTCCGAGCCGCCTAACATTGTGAACAGCCCGGTGTTTGTTTGACCTGATGAATCAAAAGCCAATGAACCCACAATTACCACGTCTGGTTGTGTGGTTGTTATTTGTCCTGTAGACCCGATTGTATTAAATCCAACGTTGGTTTCTGTTTGATCAACTTTCCAAGTTGTTGGTGAACCCGCCGAGTACTCGCACGCCGTCGCGGATGATGGTACGGAGCCGATATAATCTATAGTTAAAGTTGTTGCTGCTGATGAGCCGACGGTTAGAGCGCTCCATATTTCGCTATCAACTGGACCGTTAGTTATAGATGTTGTTTTTGTCCAAGTTACACCTGGTTCACTTATGCCTGAAACGGAGTCAAAGCCGTCATATACACATACTGTCAACGCTAACATGTCACCTGATGTAGGCTGGGACTTCCAGGTTAATTCTAACGATGACCCCGATAAGGCTTGATTTGAAGCTGTTTGAACTTGATTGATTGTTGCAATTGCAGTAACTATTGGCGCAAATGGTGTTGGTGTTGCTGATTGTGTTTGGGCTGGTATAAATTGATTTATTAGATTATCAAATGCACCCCAAGAATTGTGGTCAACAACGCATTCATATAACCAAAGTGAAACTCCTTCCAAGTTTGTCGTCGGTGGATAATTATTTATTAAATTTGCGCACTGTTGAAATTGCCATGAATCAATATAAGTCCCAGAACTAACATCGCAAAATATTCCCAAAATCAACGGTGAGGCCGGTGCGGGTGTAAATTCCTCATTCCAAAATGCTGATGCACTTGAAGATTCAAATAAGCTTTCAGAACCGTAAAACATCAGAACTATAGCGTTAACGTGCAAATACTGATTTATTTGTGAATAAGCTGCGTTTGTTCCTGAATCGTAATACGCGACGTCAGGCATCCATAATTTACCTTCTGCATTAAAATAGACTGTTGCATTGTTGTTAAAATCTATATAGTTTTGCTGAGTACCTGTTGCCGTGTTATAGCTTTGCTCTATGTCTGAATTTATTCCGTCAAAACCTATGGCTAACACACTGTTATAAACTGTATATAGCGTATTCCAGTTCAATGGTGTAAAGTTTAACGATTGTTCATTCTCCATCCAAGCCAAAACTTCAATGCCTTGCGCGTGACACAAATCGATAAATGTTTGATACGTTGAATTAGATTCAACAAGAGTTATTTCAAGTGCCCCATTTTGGTTCCAATAGTCATCTACGCCAACATTAAGAAATACATATTTTATGTTATTTTCAGCAAGAGTTGCAACTGTAGAATCTATTGAACTTGCCGATAACGGTGCTTGCCCCAACCAATAAGAATTATCCTCAATCCATACTGCATTATTCACTAGATTTGGGGATGTCGAATTTGTTGATGTACCTTTAACTGTGGTGGTTGAGAGTGCTGTTAATGTGCTTATGATGAGGAGTAGGCTGATGGACAGTACTGCCGGTTTTGTAATCCTTTTGAAGTTTATGAAATGTAGTGTGGTTTTTAAATTATGTATTTTCATTTTTCTCTCTCTCGAATTTTCTGAAACTCTATTGAAAATTCAGACTTTATAGCCTTATGAACCCTGGATTTGTATTAATTGTCAACTTTTCGTATTGTGTTGCGATTTTGTGCGGAGGCGTGTGTGAGAGAGAGAGGAAGAAGAGGTTAGGTCAGAGTTTGGGTTTAGTCGTATTCCTTAGGTTCAGAAAGTTAGGCACATAATTAAAGGAGCTAGAAGATTAAAATCTAATTTGTCTCTCTTTAGAATTAAAAGTTTCATTTGGCAATTAGTACGGCACATTTTGCTCGGTGGGCGACTCTTTCGCTAGTGCTGCCAAGAAAAAGTTCTTTGATTTTGCTGTCTCCTCTGTGACCTATGACTATTAGGTCAAATTCACCGTTTGCAGCAGTCTCAACTATCTGTGATGACACGTCTCCTTCCTTAAGTTCAGAGGCGATTTTAAGATTGGGCTTTAGTTTGATTGCACTCTCCAGTGTTTTGAATAAAACTGCTTCATGCACCTTTTTAAAATCCATGATTACTGAGGCCAAATTTGGCGAGTAAACCATCGGCCCTTGAGAATATCCAGATGATGGAATCTGCTGAGCCATGTTAGGTGGGTATTCAACCTCTGGAGGCAGCTGAAAAACGTTGAGTATTAAAACTGATGCAGAGAACTTATCGGCTATTTCAAGACCATAATCCAACGCTTTTTCCGAGCCCACTGAACCGTCTACTCCCACAAGAATTTTCGTTATCAAACAAGTCACTCTCAAGAATCTATTTTATGATGGACATTCATAGACTTTTCGAATCAGCCTGTCGCCTCAATCGTTACATATTGTACGGATAATCCTTGGTTGACGCGTTTAATGTTGAAAACTTCGGAATTTTGGTCCATTTCTAATTAGAGTATTCAATAAGAAATTGTTAGAGCCGTTTAGCATCGAATCTCTAGCGTTCATAGATTCTTAGGCTCCAGCTTTAGTCTTGACATAGCCTACGAGCAGATATACTACATAAATTACGCTAAAACCAACTAAGCCACACTCACAATAACGAATCAGAGCATGGCTCTCGCCCAGAATAAAATAGCCTTGTGCTGATATGTCATAAAAAATCCAGCACATCATAGCGACAGCACTAAACAACGATGAAAGGCCTATAATATGAAATGCATCTTTCAAGCTTGTGAACATACTTATGCATCAGCGTTTTTGTTTTTGGAAGGCTAGGGCTCTTAACTTTCTAAATTCTTTTCAGAGAGGGCGGTCAAGAGCCCAATCCCTGAGCACCAGCTTTTCTCATCTTTTATTCTCAGCTAGGTATATCTTATGAAAACAAAATCCATATTAAAAAAATGTTGACTAAACAAAACCCACGCAATATCCGACACCGTTCATTTTATATCCCCAAGACACACACTGCATAAATGGAGAAGGAAGCGTTCGTTATGCGAAGAAAAGCAATTTTTCTATTTATACTTTTATTAACAATTACTGTAGTTTTGCAAGTTAAAATCCCAATAACTAAAGCACAGGGAACAATTACAGTTCCAGATAATTACCCCACAATACAAGGAGCCTTAAATAACGCTCAAAGCGGCGATACAATATACGTCAAAACAGGCACATACAACGAGAGCATTATTTTTCCAGACGGATTATCAAACATATCAATACAGGGCGAGAACGAATATAGCACCATTCTAAATGGAAGCTTTACGTTCAACGGATATTATTCAAGTAACATACAACTTACAAGTTTGACTATCACTGGCGGAATAAGCGTATCCTATCCAGGCAGCCCCACCCCCTTGTTTACTTTTTCTGGGTGCTATCTGAATTCAGGTTTTTATGCTGAGGGTGGCGAGTACGTATTTATTGGAAACACAATCAATGGTGGGGTAACTATATTCGGAAGAGCCGGTTTTTATAGTTCAGGACAAAACGTAATTGAAAATAACATTTTCCAAAATTGTGGAATCACCTTCGAAGGACTTTCAGCAGGAAACAACCTTGTGACAGGTAATACGATAACCAATGCGACGGTAGGCATTACAACAGCTATTGGCGGTGATTCAATTGAAAATAATTGGGTCAAGAACTGCGGTGTTGGCATACAAGGTAGTGCACCATCTGAGGACATAGAAGCGAATACTCTGGAATTCAATGCCATCGGATTGACGGTTTCTTTTGCTCAAGGGTCACTAGGGTCAACTATTGTGCATAACAACTTTTTGAACAATACGGACCAAGTTATCAATTCTGCAGGTTCTTCTTATCCTCTCACTTTTCGTTATGAATGGAATGACTCTAATAGCGGAAATTACTGGAGTGATTACAATGGAACCGATGCTAATCATAATGGCATAGGTGATACACCGTATGTAATTGATTCAAACAATCAGGACAATTATCCACTTATGACGCCGTATTCTAATTCATTTGTGAATCCGAATATTGATGCTTCTGCGGGTGCAGGTGGTTCTATAAATCCAAACGGCTATGTTTACGTTAATTCTGGCGGCAGTCAAACCTTCACTATTACTGCGAATCCTAACTTCCACATTGTTAATGTCAATGTAGATGGAAACCCCGTTGGGGCTATATCATCATACTCATTTACCAATGTCCAAGCTGCCCATACAATTACTGCTTCATTTGCAATTAACACGTTTACGATTGCTGTAACTCAGAGAGCTAATGGCCAGATTTCTCCTGGCACAAGCAATATTAATTATGGAAGTAGTCAAACGTTCGCTATCACACCGAATATTGGCTATCACATTGCGTCTTTGACAGTTGATGGCTCTCCAGTTGCGGTTGCCTCGTCGTATACTTTCAGCAATGTCCAAACTGCTCATACAATCAGCGCAACTTTCGCAATTAACACCTACACAATTACCGTAACGCAAACTGCAAACGGTGTTATTATGCCTGGTACAAGCACCGTTAATTATGGCGATACTCCAAGCTTCACAATCACACCAAATACAGGCTACCACATTGCCACTATAACTGCAAATGGCGCATCGATTACTGTTACTTCACCTACGGGGCAGATTTACCAGTTTACCGCTGTCTCAGTTGGAGGCTCATTAACCGCGACCTTTGCAATAAACATATTCACAATCACAGTCACCCAAACCAGTAACGGTCAGATCACTCCCGGTACGACCGCGGTTAATTATGAGGGAAGCCAGACTTTCACGATTACTCCAAATAACGGCTACTACATTGCAAGCATAACAACTGATGTTGGCTCAGTAAGTGTTACTTCGCCATCTGGTCAAACAGTTAGCTTCACGAATGTTCAGGCTACACACACCATAACAGCAACATTTACACAAACAACTTCCCCAACACCTTCGCCTTCCCCCACTCCCGCACCCACTTCAACGCCAACGCCCTCACCCACTCCGTCCCCAACAATTTCTCCAACTCCTTCTCCATCGCCTACCCCAACACCAACAACTACTTCTTCGACGACTCCTACTCCAACCTCTTCGCCAACACCAGCTTCTTCACCGACCCCAACAACTACACCAACGACAACGCCTAATCAAACAAATACTGTAACACCTACACCAAAAACTACCTCGTCACCAACTCAAACATCAATAACATCTCAGGTCCCCACAGAAACGCCCTCACAATCACCTTCAGCCACATCCTCACCTGGCACTATAGTGTTTTCATTGTCAATAGTTTTGATAGCATTCATCGCATTGTTAATCTTCCTTGCGGCAGCGCTCTATTTCAGAAATCGAAATTCACACAAAAACACTGAGTCATAGAACAATTTAATATTGAAATCACGGTTCGCTCATTTTCACCTCTTTTAAACAGAAATTTTAAGTTTGAATACATTTATCCCTTAGAATTGCGTATATTTACATAAAGAACTGGGGTTGCCTTCTCGTCACAAACAAAAGCCAATAAAAAGAAAAATGTCATGAAACCGTGTATAATATATTTACCCGTTTCATCTTTTTTCTATAGAAAAATAGTTTCTGCAAATGCAACATGCGACAGTTGGGTTTGAACCTTCACCTAGGATAACTTTTTCGGCATCATTCAACTCTATTTTCGCATCAAACTTCTCTCAGGTTAGCAGCAGTTTTCTGTTTCTAGACACTTTTAGTTGAGTTTTTTGGTTCTTTAACTACTATGCGAAAGCTTGTTGCTCTTTGGACACTTTCGGTTTGAGCGATTTTTGTTCTTGGGAGAGGGATTTCCAGCATGAAGAGTTAGAAGAATGTTTTGCATAACTAACTTTAGGTACTCGTCATCTCCGTTCCTAGGAGAATGATGACGGTACATTAAAAAACGAAGAGATTAATTTGGGTATTTTCTTTTTTTAGAAGTTTCATCGACCGTTTTCTTTTAACTATAGACGTTAGGCGTTCATGTTTCTTTACTAAAATTAAATGGATTATTCAGGTCCTGATTAGGTGCGTTTCAATAGCAGTTTGGATTTAAAGGCACACAGAGGATTTTGGATAGTGTTAATGTGCCGGGTCAGTTGCTAATGGAGGAAAGTTATCAAATGAAAAAGAGAGCATATCTAGGGTGATGAAAAGCTCTTTCATTTTGGGGTATTCTCTATCTTTCTTATCTTTATCTTTATCAATAGGCGTGAATTTGTCCTCAGACCAAGTTGCGATTAAGCGTTTCCATTCGTCAAGTGTCTTTGTTGCGTCGGGAATTTTGGATTTTGAAAGAGAGTTAATTATTCTATTGGTCAAGGATGGATGTAATCTTTCTTGTATGAATTGCATGGCCACTGTGTCAACATAGTCATTCATTATTTTAATAGCTTCATCAAATTTTTGGTTTGTTTCAGCTAATTGTATTCTTTTGTAACATTCGTTGAAAATGTTAATACGTAGAAATCCTATTTGTGTCAACAGAACTCTAATTTTCGTCCTTTTCCCAATTTTACTTTCAAGAGTTCTTTTTAATTCATCGTGAGTCATTACGGATAGATCAAATTTTCTATCCCTGATGGCATTTTCATTTAGTTTATTAATTTTAGTCTCGAGCTCTTGAAAGGTGGCGTCAAGCCTCAAAAATTCTTTGTCCATTGACTTACCACTTTAGAGTCGAATTATCTTGCTTAAGGAGTTTTCTTAGTGTAAAGCTCGTCAAGTGTACAGCGCAGTTTACCCGGCGCCTGTGCCATACATAAATCTTGCAATTTCCTAAGACTCAACTGGTTAGTTAAGCATTCTTCTTTCTTTCTCTTTATATTTTTCCTTAACGAAGTCATTTTCTTTATTTAGCCATTTAATAACGTCGATGTATTTTTCATACTTGCGGCTTCGAGTAGCATCAATCCAGTCTCGAACGACAACAGTACAATTGGCGTTGCTTTTTCGAGGTACCTTTGAAAAAAACAACTTATGCGTAAACGGCAATTTCAAGTATCGGTTAAAATAGTCTTCTTTGAAGCAGTCATCATTGGCATCTGAATAAATGAAGAATAGATTATCAAAATTGATTCGTTGTTTGCGTCTGTTCCATTTTTCCGTTGCCTCTTGATCAGTCTTGTAATGCAAGAAATGTATTTCTATGTCATCTAAGAAGCCAACAGGATGATTATGCAATGACGTTTCTTTTCTAAACTCTAAGGAAAAGCTCAGGTAATGCTCAAAGTTTTCAATAAATTTGATGTAATCTTTTGACGAGAAAAAAAGCCCAACCGTGGGTGTGGCATATTTGCACCCGAATTTATGATATAGTCCAAAGGCTAAACAACTATTGCAGATAATAGAAAAATCCTTATTCTTGAGTTTTTGACACTCATATGAGGAGAAAAGCGGGTCAATTATTCTGCATTTTTCAAATGCGGCTAAATCAAAATAGTGAAATATCTGGGGGTCAGGTCTCTTTTTTAACAGCACAGGATTTCACCCGTATCAATTCTAAGACAGTTTGCAGTTAATTTTTTAAGTAATAAGCTTTCTGTATTAGTTAGTAGAAAATTTATGTGAATGTTTCATTCAAGCGGCTTAGTCCTGAACGTGGAGGTTTATATGACACGCATAATGACGGTAATCAGGAAGGCGAGTCCGCAGCCTATACCGGCGAGTCTCAGTCGGCTTTTGTCGATACGGATTCTGTTTGAATATTCTGGTGATGAGTTAAGAACTGTAGAGGTAATTAGCAGTATTATTGCTGTGACAGCTAACCATAGGCTGATGTCTGAAGAAGTTAAAGGGAAGCTCAAGTTCATGTTAATCACAACTGGAGGATTTTGATTGTTGCGGTTGTCGTTTTTCCATCAGGCGTGGTTTCAATTTTTTGTATCGTTGTGGGTTTGCCTGTGGATTTTGCAACAGCACAGGCGGCTGCGCTGACCAATGGACATCCAAGTAGATTAATGCTTTTGAGATTGTATTCTTGGCTGTAGAGTTTTTTATAAAGTGAGCCACGAATTTCTATGGTTATTTCGTTTTCTTTTGTGGCCATTTTAATTTCTTTGGTCAAATAAAGTTCACTGAGCAAGTATAACAAAGTGTCATCAAGTTCGCTGAGAGGGATTTTGGTTAGATCTGTTTCATGCCTTTGTTCGATTTTATCCAATATACCCATTCCCGGAGGTGTAATAAGAAACCCTTTTGGATTTTCACTTAACAATTTACCTTTTGCTATGTCTTCAATTGCCACCATTCCGACGGCGTGCTCCTCTGGGATAAATGTAACCATTTCTTTGAGACCTTTCAGGTATTCAGGCAAATAGGCATCTTTGGGGTATGATGGAATATAATATGCTTCGTTTTTGTGATTGATATCTTTTAGAATTCTATCGATGGTCATATACGCAGGTAAAGTTGATGTTACCAAGAAAGTGCCTTCAACTTGTTTTGCGGGTGTAATAAGTAAGAAAAGCGCACCCCAAAAAGTTAAGCCCAATCCAATAAAGCAAATTACTTGTGAACCCCAAAAAAACGACAGATCCAATAGAGCGATTCCTGAGACCAAAAATAATATTGCGATTATAGATGAATCAATTTTTGGTTTTTTTGGGTTTGTTTTCATTCTCGGTCTTCGCCAATTGGATTTGCTAATAACCTTTGTTCAAGATATTCTTTATGGTGTCCAAATATAAACTACGTAACTTTTCAATTTTTTAGTGCTTCAGGTCAGAATTGAGTTCTTGAAGATACCCTTAGATGCTTAATTCGGATGTGGCGTTCGCTCTTGAAAACTTTTAGCAGATATGTTTATGCCTATTTTGACCTTTATCGCACAAAAAACTTTAACGGAAAATTAGCTGTTGTTGTTTTTGATTTTATTCCTCTAGGAAGCTTGATTGAATTATTGTAGATAAGATTTTTTTGCCATCTGAAAGTATTTTTATTTTTGACCCGTTATATTTTCTTCTTTCTACAGTTATTGGAACTTCCTTGAAGCAGAAATCGTTTCTGAGACTTTTGACGATTATTTCTGTTTCTATTTCATATCCATCTGAGTGAAGATGGAGTTTTTCTATGACATCTCTTTTCATAGCCCTGAAACCTGTTTGACTATCAGTAATCTGTTTGCCTGTTAGCGCCATGATTGCGGTATTGAAAAATTGGTTACCTACTTGCTTGAGCTTTGTGGTTGGGTCGGATCGGTTACCCATAAATCTTGATCCAGAAACTATATCGTTGCCTTCGAACAATGGATTGATAAGATCAGGTATCTCTTTTGGTTTATGTTCTCCGTCAGAATCAAGAGTTACTATGATATCTCCATGTGCATGTTTCATTGCTCTTCTCAAGCAATAACCTTTGCCGCGGTTCGGCTCGTTTGAGAAAACGGTAGCTTTATGGGTAGACGATGCGACCCGTTCAGTGTTGTCAGTTGAACCGTCATTGACGACTATAATTTCATACGGGAGACCGTAGACATCCATTATCTCTGAAGTCTCTCTTATGACCGCACCCACGGTTTTTTCCTCGTTGTAGGCAGGAATTATGACGGATACCAAGGGATTAGCCACTAAAACCGACCTCACTATTCAGTATTTTTTGCGTTTAAAGAAGATTTAAGTGTTTCTGGGTACAAAGTGAAAACACAGTGAAAAGAATAATTAAGAATGTGGTTACCTAAATTTTTTCCCTTGTTTAACATATTTTGAATTCGCTCATTACACAGGACTGTATTAAAAACATGTCCTTTAAATTTAAACCAATTATTTGACTCTCAGTTCTTAAACCTTTGTTACTGTAAGTTTACAATCACACATCAAAGCTGGCTTTTTCCACTCTCGCAATTTCAAGCAACTTCTTCCAACACGAACAATCATAAAAATTTCGATTTAAAGCTGAAGATCTGAGCACTTTAGGACAACCCAACACAACATGAGTGACTCTAAAAAACAAAGCACCTTAACGGTAAAAAGAATAGTCTTTTACGCTCATATTTTGCGGCACCTATAAGTCATCTTAGAGAAAGAGAAGCCAAATCCGTCAAAATCAAAGATAAATTAAAGACAAACTACCAAATCCCTTCCTGAAGGAAGCAGATATGAAACGAAGGAACTATAATTATATTTTAAGTTTGTTTTCTCTTTTTCTCCAAAACTTGGAGTTGCTCGTCTTATGTTCAACCTTTTTTCTTAAACATGCAAACATTAAAGGGTTTATAAAACATATTTCTCAAACCGTAATATATCAACAAATAAAGATTTATTAACTTTTATCTGGGGATCTCGGCATATTCTTGAACCTGAAACCCAAACAAATTCTGTACTTAAGTTTACTCAAAAACCCAATAATTTTTGATTTTAACCGACCCCTGTTACTCCTTTTTATGCTTTTGTATAAAGCTGGCAACATCGCTGAAAAAGTCATCAATATTCTGCGTTACTTTCTCATCACTCCAGTTCCACCATGCAATTTTGAGTAAACTATCAATTTGTTGTTGGGAAAAACGTTTTCGAATGATTTTTGCAGGAACACCTCCAGAAATAGCATATGCTGGAACATCTTGTGTGACCACTGCTCCTGCACCAATCACTGCTCCATCGCCTATTTGTACACCTGCTAATATTATAGCGCGGGCACCTATCCAAACGTCATTTCCAATTACTATACCTTCTTTCCAAGCTCCTTTAGGCAAATTCATTTTTTCTTTACGTTGGATTTCACTTAGCAAAGGATATGTGGAAATAACCTTATGTTGAAAATCTGTTGTTGGAAGGTGAATCATAGACGGGAAAAACATTACCTCTGGACCAAAGGTGCAATATTTTCCAATAATTACATTTTCGTCAACTTTAAAATTATAACTATATAATGACCCAAATATCGGTTTTCCATCAACAGTCTTTCTAAATGTTGGATACTTGTTATACCCAAGCAACTTGAAAAGTGCACTTTTGAAACTAACCATATCAAATCACCACAATATAGCAACTATCAAATTTTCATTTTTGGCTTTTGGATTAGTCAACCTTGTTTGATTGATTTTTTACAATATCTAATTTTCGAAAATTTGCCTGCGATTTCAAGTTATTATCGTATATACCCGCGTCTTACGTGCTAAAATATTTGTCACCTTAACGCATTTTATTGGTTTAGACGGATAATTTTGAAATAGTTAAAAAGGGCGCATTATGCTTTTTTCTTAAAAGAATTTGAGATGAAAAACATAACAAAATGTTTTAGCCAGTTAAGCGATTACTTGCGTATTGTAATTTATTCTTCAGATAATGGAGTATAGTTATGTTTTGTTTTTCTCTAATTTTTTAGATTTCTTTTTCCATATTTTTTCCATTATCATCAATGGAATACTGAATAGTCGAGATGCTACGCCCATTTCAGAGGTCATTCCTCGAACGTTGTTAATATCCGCTTGATTTATTGCACCGAGAAGAGGAATTGCAACAAGGTATGTGGCTAAATAAATTAAGATCCCTACCAAAAATCGTATCCAATTAACCCCAAGGAACACATACAGAAACAGGTAAGTGGGAGCTGCTGCAAGCAAAGAAGCTATGAGAATTTTGGCTGAAGACCTGTAGTCTACAATGGTTCCGTAGCGTTTCCATGCTATGTACATGCCGATAAAGAGACTTGGCATGCTTGATAATATGCCTGCAACAATTATTCCAGGCAAACCAAACCAAATAGCCGAAAATAAAGTAAAAGGAATTCCGAAAATAATAGTCAGAATTTGGAGTTTTGCCAATAATCTTGTTTCTCCAACGCCGCTGAAAAAATCTGGAAGGCTTTGGGTACCGAAAATTACTAAAAAAGCAGCTGCAGCTGTTAGAGCCAGAAGAAAAGGAGCAGAAGGATATTTGCCTCCGTATATTGTATCTATAAGAGGCTGAGAAAGCACAATAAGTACAGTCCCAGCTGGTAACAACAGAATAGAGGCATACTTAACAGAAGATGCAAAAATAGATTTCAGAAGTTGGGGCTCATTTTTTGGGTCGACTTTTGAAAACGCCGGAAAAAGAACGGTTGAAATTGGAATAGTAAAAAATGCTAAGAGAACCGCAAAATTGGTTGCAATTTTATAGTCCCCTATAGTTGCGACCTTAACAAACGAGGCCATAATGATTGAAGCGATCTGAGGCAGAAGGCCTCCCAAAATTAAAGAGATGCCGAGAGGAACCCCATAGGTAAGCATCATCTTTAGAGATTGAACTGGTTCATGCAAAGTTTTGCTTTCATGAGGCAACTTTCTCAGTATGGAAAAGTAAAGCAACCCTAACCCCCCGATGCCTGAAACCACAGTTGATAAAGTGTAACCTACCACAGCACCAAGAGCGCCATACCCTAAAACTACAAGTAAAGGAGCTAACACACTTTGAGTCACAGCCTGGAAAAGCAAGGTGTAACTATAAAGGTGCATTTTTTCAAAACCGACAAAAATATTTTGAGATGTTCTGACCAAAGATGATGAGAAAACGGATAAAGAACCTATGGCTATCAAAAATGCTGATCCGGGCTTATTAAATACCGAAGAAGCCATGAAATTAGCCGTTAATACGGAAACCGCAGTTAAAGCTAAACCGGTTGCGACTTCAAACCCAAGACCTACAACAATTATTTTGCGCAGTTCAGCTTCTCTATTTGCGGCCCTGAAGCTGGCGCAATATTTTGTTAAAGCGCTACTTACGCCCCAATCTTGAAATAGGAAGAAGGTCGCCGCTGGGATGAGAGAAATGGCATATAATCCATAGTCGCTCTGAAGAATGAACCATCCCAGCACTATGGTGCCCACAGCCAATATCACGGTTGACACGGTCTTTCCGACGAATAAGTGAAAACTTCCAGTAGCCGAAGTCTTGCCCATCTCTAAGGCTTTGTCCAAGATTCTCACACACCATCCTATTTGAAAATCATTAATTTAAGAAAGGACCACAACTTTGATAGTTAAAGAAAAACTGAAACTATTAAGAACCTGAAATCATAGTCTGTTAACTGTTATTTTCAGGTAAATCAAATTTCCATTTGTAATTACCCTCAATCACTTTGGCTGGAATTCCACCTATAAGCGAATTACTAGGATAAAGCTTTCCGCTAAGAAGCGATTTGCATCCCACTATACTATCATGCCCAATTTGAGTCCATTTTAGAATACTGCAGTCATTCGTAATCCACACATGATCTCCGATAATTACATCAGATTGAGGCTTGGATAACTTATCAGACTCTACGTAATGCCAATCACAATCAGTAATAAAATTATCCCAGCCACA
>PLTA01000042.1 GCA_003164295.1 Candidatus Bathyarchaeota archaeon | reverse complement strand
AGAAAGCTTGCGGTTCACCGCGCGCCTATGTGAAGTCCACTAATTTTACCGAAGTCACGTCAAAAGAGTAGATTCGGTTCTTGGGTTGGCAATCGCTATAATTGGAGTTGTTTTAGTGTCTGCTAATCCTGAAAATCAATATCGTTTAAGCATCCTTGTAAACAATAACAAGGTTGCAACAAACGCACGCTCTTAAAAGCCAAGCTCCTATACGATAACCATCAATCGTTTGGCTGATAGAAAATGGGATTAATAAGCTCCATTATGATGCGGCTGCTTAGAGCAAATGCATTTGAAATGCAAGCACTTGACACACTAGCGGAGAGTATGAAAGCAATTTCAATTCTCAAAAGAGATAAGTTCCGCCGTTATTACAAATCGAGTATTCTTCCCATCCCTTGCTTAGCCTACGCTGACGCGCTTGTGTTCAACTCCAATTATTACCAAATGCTTTCGCCTTATGAGGTTCTTGCGATTGGTGCCCACGAATTTAATCACATAGCAAAAAGGCATATTGCAAAGAGGTTACCTCGAACGGTTCTTCCCGCTGCAGTGTTTGCTATTGTGACAGGTTACCTATTTTTTATTAACTCTACTTCATTTCTGTTCGTTGCATCGGTAATAGTTTTGTTTTTCTTTTTCTTTTTGTTTGGTTCGTATTATGTTAACGCTAAATGGTTTAGAAAACAAGAAACTGAATCTGACCTTAGTGCCGTCGAGTTCGTTAATGGAACTGCCATGATATCTGCCCTGGCTATGCTTCGCCCACAAAAAACAAGTTGGCTTTCTAAATTGCTGCCTCAATTACATCCAACTATAGAGCAACGAATACATAATATTCAAGCGGCTATGATCACTAAAAATTCATTTAACTTTACTATTACCTTTGGTGACGGGGTGCATCAAAATTTATCGAAAGTCCTTTCTCATTTTTTGCTTCAAAACGAACGTTTCCTTTCCAGTTCAGAACCATCCGCTTTTTATTCGTTGACATACCATTTATTTTGTGGCTGGCTCAGAAAAGCTTTTTGTAAAGTTGTTTCGGCTCAAGCGGCGTTTTAGGGGAGCGTGTATCCGCCATCGCAAACAATGCATTGTCCCGTTATGAAGTTTGACGCATCGTCGACTAGGAACAAAACAAGATTTGCTATGTCTAGTGGTTTTCCCATTCGCCCAATTGGAATCGTCTTAATCACCTGTTCATACATTGCTTCTTCCATCTGCGTGTCCCCAACATCAATAGGGCCTGGCGCAACAGCATTGATGTTAATTTTGTGTGGTGCCATTTCTAACGCTAAAGATTTTGTGAATCCAGCGATGGCGGCTTTGCTTGCAGAGTAATGAGCCAAATTGGTAAATCCAACCACAGCTCCCGCAACGGATGCTAAGTTAACTATTTTTCCGTATTTTTGCTTAATCATCAAGGGCAAGACTACTTTTGTGCAGTGAAAGACGCCGTCAAGGTTTGTATGCAAAACTTTACTCCAATCTTCGTTAGTCATCTCCAGAAAAGCTTTTTGAGGATAAATTCCAGCGTTGTTCACAAGAATGTCCACTTTATCGAATTTCGCCAAAACCGTGTCCCTTGCTTGCTCCGCTTGCTCCATGTTAGAGACATCACACTTAACAGGCAGCGTCTTTGACCCAAGAGCCTCAATCTGCTTGCTAACTTCAAAAATCGAGTCAGACAAATCTGTTATAACTAGATCTGCTCCTGCTTTTGCAAGTGACAACGCAATTTCTCGACCGATGCCATGGCCGGCACCGGTTACAATGGCAACTTTACCTTTTAAATTAACCATAAAAAATACCTCAAAAAATTACTAGATATTATTTGGGCAATTTGTTATATCAACATTTCCTAATCAAGCAAGCGTCTTTCTGTAGTAGCGCGCGTGGTTGTTCCGAAATTAGTTTGCGAAGTATCTGATGCTTCTAGATTTACTTAATTTGTGCGTGTTAACGGCTGCTTGGGCGGTAAGGAGCATAATTAGGATGCAGAGTTGAGAATGAAATGTTACTTTGTTTAATCCTCTTAGATTGTGCTGTGTGAGACTTGCCAGGTTCTTGAGTCTGCTGAAAACCCGCTCTAAAGCTACACGTTTCCTGTAGGCTCTTCTGAACTTTTGAGGACCATGACTGCGAAATTTCCTATCGACTCTAAGGATGCCTCTGACGTCTTTGCATTGATTTCTTGGATAGGGAATAACCGGCAATGCCCCATGAGCCAATTGCATTTTCCCTCAGATTTGCTCCACTGTACTACGAATCTGCCAAGAGTTTTCCCGGTTTTACGTATTCTGACGCTTTGGTAAACAAGCTGATAGAATGTTTCTTCTCGTTCTCGTTGGCTGAAACCACAATCATAGCGATGGGCAACGGTTTTGTGAACTTCTCGTCATCCATGTCTTTTTGTAGGAGATTTTGTGTCCATGTGAAAAATCGTCACCTAACAATTATTTTAGGTTCTGTTAGTTCTTAAGGAATGGTTTTCTCTGCAACATCATGGGAGCGATTAACCCTTTAATAAAATCGTAATTGCAATACCCACGAAGAAACTAATAATTGAGAAAAACAAAGCACGTCTTTCCCACTTCTTGATTTCATTTTTCAATTCCTTAATTTCTTCTCTTAACTTAGTGTCATTATACGGTGGTGCAGAATAGGGCATATTCATCACTTTCGTCTTAAAACTACATTGTGTCTGCGTAGCTATTTTTCTTTTGAGGTTGATTTGGTTTGAGTTATACCGAAAGAAGTCATCATTGTTATGGTGCAAGCACAATTAGAAGAGCCAAAAAGGTTCAATCAAAGAGAAGCAATTGGGCTAAACACATAGATTCAAAACTGAAAGCCCCAAAAGCTAGAAGCGTTGATGAATGGTTAAGCGCTCCTAACCGTTTTGATTTGCCAAACGTAGACACAAACAAAAAGAAGTAACTCATTTTTCTATTTTTACGTGTAAATAAAAAGCAATAATGTTGCGATTGTCGCAATTAATAACGCCCCAATTTCTATTAGGTGGTTATCTAAATTAAAATCAAATGCGTGAATAAACCATATACAGCAAGCTAAAGTCAGTGTTATTGTTAATGAGAGAACTTTGAAGAAATTATAAGGCAACATTGAATCAAAGATGGGTAAAAAAACATAATCTGCAATAACCGTAATAATTATGTTTTCAAAGATAAAAAATGCAAACAAAAAATAAAAACTTTTAAAATGCTTATCCCAAAACACTTTTCCTTTATGCTTACCCATTTGAACGATTGTACCTGACAACATAATTGCAATTAAAATTACGTCTAACTGAGCAAATAATTCAACAAAGGTTACCATTTTCTTTACATCCTTTTTTCTATTAAGACCTTAAAATGAATGAATCTAAACTTTTGATTTTCGTTTGCCTAATTAGTTTAATCGCCACAATCCTGACCGCTGGAAGCACTCCAAAACTTACTCTGTTCATAGGAAACACTTCTCTAATGGTTGTGTGCTTTGTTGCTGGACTATGGGTAAAGACTATTTTTAATCACCGAATAAAATCGTGAATCTTTTACCTGACTTCGCCTTTTTGTGGCTTTACGATTATTACTAGTTCGCTTCCTTCTGCTTTTAGAATCCATTCGAGTTTATCGTATTCGGTTAGTCCGAATTGTTTTATGATGCTTGAGGGGACGGTTGTTCTTAGGGATTCGCTTTTTGGTGATGCTTTGTTTAGGAATGTTATTTCTCCCATTGTTAGACCTCATTATGGGTATGTTTAGAGGTTTAGGTGTATATTAATATACCTATGGTTATGCCTAAATGCTTATTAATGGGTATGGTGTTAGGTATAAGTAAAGGTATAAGCCTATGTTAGCGCCACAATTAACCGAAAGAAAAGAAAGAGGACAAGCAATCGCAAAACTAACAGACCAAATACACAGATTTGACGATTGCCACTATGTAGTCAAATCACAAAGCCATGAATCCTCATACAACGTCAATAAAGAAACAGGTGAATGGGTATGTAACTGCCCCGACCACTTCTATCGACACGTCAAATGCAAACATATCTACGCAGTTGAATTTTCCAATGAGCTAAGATTAAAGGTTGAAGCAAAGAAAATAGTGCCTCTAGGCAACCTTTCAAACTGTATTCACTGTGGCTCAAGCAACATCGCAAAGAAAGGATTACGCAAAAATAAATGTGGTAACCTACAGAAATTCTACTGCCTTGACTGCCACAAATGGTTCACGTTTAACATAGGCTTTGAACGTATGAAGCACAATCCTCAAGCAATTACTTCCGCTATGCAACTATATTTTAGCGGTGAATCACTTAGAAACACAGCCGAATCACTCCAACTTTTAGGCGTAGAAGTCTCTTACCGAACAATCCTAAACTGGATAAAAAAATACGTTAAACTGATGAAAGAATACACAGAAAAAATTACTCCCGAAGTTAGCAACACATGGAGAGCAGACGAATTATGGATAAAAGTCAGTGGAAACATGAAATACCTCTTTTCAATGATGGATGATGAAACACGTTTCTGGATAGCGCAAGAAGTAGCGGAAACAAAAGACAAACACGACGCACGAAACCTACTCAGAATGTCAAAAGAAGTATGTGGCAAAAAACCGAAAACCTTCATAACAGACGGTTTAAAATCTTACCATACCGCTTTCAAAAAAGAGTTTCTATCCTCTGAAAATTCAGATACAAAACACGTCAACGAAATCATGCTAAAGGGCGCAGTTCATAATAACAAAATGGAAAGAATGAACGGTGAAATTCGGGACAGAGAAAAAACCATGAGAGGACTAAAAATAAACAACACCGCAATCCTTCAAGGTATGCAACTTTATCATAATTTCATAAGACCACACATGGCACTAGACGGCAAAACCCCAAGCGAAGCCGCAGGAATAACTATTGAAGGAAAAAACAAATGGATACCCCTAATACAAAACGCAAGCAAAAACAAAGACTGCTAACTTAGAAAAATCTAAATTTTTTTTTCAGTTCTAATCCAAAAATACTGGAAGTTGAGGTCAATACAGGAAAACCTTCTTTAAAAGGAACATTTAGTTGTTTTAAAAAAACACTTGCAACATAGTCTTTTTTCTCTTCAATTCCTAAACCTATTATGCGTAAAGATATGTCGAGTTGATTTTTAGATTTAGAGCCCACGAACACTAAGGTATCTTGGTTTTTACTTTTCGGTATTAGAAATGGATTTATGTAAATGACTTTTTGTGTTGCCCTTTCAATTATTTCCAATATACCAATTTGAAGAATATTTTCATCATTAAAATTAATATCTTGATATTTAGTCACATCAAAAGCCATATTGTGATATTCTGAAAAGTCTTTTACAGTCTTTATTACACCCTGAAAAGGGTAAAATACGTTTGGAACATCACCAGCTATCAAATCTACTTTCTCAAAAGGATTTTCGTTTTTGTCTTCCCAAAGATAATTATGTCCATTACAAAATATTTTAGCTTGTAAAACGTTTTTCTTTATCATGCTAACCGAAAAACCCATATAACTACCATTGCAGGCAGGTCGAATGGTGATTTTTGGTTTTTCTCTTTCGGTTAACAAACGATGTACTGCCAATTCACCAATCACCACACCTATTATAGTGATAATTAAATCGTACAGTGGATTGAGAATAATTTGCAGAAATGAAGCGAAGACTATCATATACATAGTTCTTGATTGTTCTAATTCTGTATTTAGACTTTGCCAAACGCGTAAGGTGACGATTTTTCACAGCGAGAGAATATTTGAAAGATAAAAGTTCAGATGACAAGAAGTTCACAAAACCTGGGCAACTCACTTTTAACGTCAACTGCCAAATGAAGCTGATACCCCAAGTCTTTGGCTTTAACTGCTCTGCCAATCCTCGATTCCGGATCACTATAGCCTGTGCGGTTGTCTAGGTTTCGGCGGCTATACGCTTTGGTGAATGTTGAATCTAACGCTAGGGCTTCTCCTTTGATTCTTCCGTTCTTGACCAGCACTTCAACGGCTTGATCCACTATTCTTGCTAGCCTTTGAGGGCCTACTTTGGTTCTGAACCGCGACAAACTGCAATGCCATAGGGCGACTCGTCTGCTTCTATGTTGCAGATTTTCTTAAGCCGTGGATCTTTCCACATTTGCCTAACAAGCATACGGTCACTGGGAATGTGCTTTACGCGCCTTACAATATGCGCTTTGAATAGTCCAAGTGGGTTTCTTTGGGGTCGTCCTCGAGAGCCAGCCCGGTGAAAAGGTTCGTTCAATACTTTTTGAGCAAAAGATAAATCGACCTTACTAAACAGGGGTTTCTAGAGCCTCGTATCTTTTCATTGCTCACCCCAATAAGAGGTATGAGACGCACTTTATTAATTTAGGAACACGCACGCGCGCTTGAAAAAATGAAAGTCATACGGCGACGGCAAGAAACCCTTTTAAGACATATTCCCTCACTCATAGTTACGTTTGTTCTAATTATTTAGGAAGCGAGTTGTGTGGAGAAGAAAATCAAGATTTTGGGTTTCGTGGGGAGCTTACGCAAGGGCTCCTATAACAAGGCGCTTATGCGCGCTGCCGTGGAGCTTGTGCCTGACAATGCGGCGATAGAGATTTTTGATCTAGCGGGGATTCCGCTGTTTAATCAGGATTTGGAGAATCAGCCGCCGCAGATACTTAATGACTTCAAGATGAAAATCAAGGCGGCGGACGCGTTGCTCATAGCCACGCCCGAATACAACTACTCCATTCCCGGTGTGCTCAAAAACGCCATAGATGCCGCTTCGCGGCCCTACGCGGACAAGGTGTTCGACGGCAAACCCGTCGCCGTCATGAGTGCATCCACAGGTCGGCTTGGCGGGGCAAGAGCCCAGTACCACCTGCGCCAGTCATTTGTGTTTCTTAACATGTACCCTATCAACCAGCCTGAAGTCATGTTGGCGCAGGCGGACAAAAACGTGGATGCAAATGGAAACTTGACCAATGAAGACACCCGTAAACTCATAAGGCAGCTTCTAGAAGAGTTGGTCAGGTGGACAAAGAAGTTAAACGAAAAACGTTGATGACGAACTAATCGCGCGCTAATAGCAGTTAGAGGTTGGTAAACAAGTTATGCCAATTTTGCTCGACACCATTAGAATAGGCAAATTAAGGCTTAAGGATCGCATCGTGATGCCTCCCATGGCAACCAATAAAGGCTACCGGCGAAGGAGAAGTGACTGAGAGCCGGGCGGGATTTGAACCGTAATCAGAGTGTGTAAAAACTCAAATCGAGTCAAGAAAGTTGGTCTTTATATCTATAAATAGTTTCTTGATACGAATGTCTTTCACATAAAACAAGCATTTTCCTGAAATTAAAAATAGTTTTTACACAGTCTCTAATGGGTTCAGACCGCAACTTTCCATTTGTTAAAATTTGCTGAATCAGACCATTTTTGTAAGTTTATACTAGGTTTGGAACTGGAGATCCCTGAACCCATTTGGGTTCAAAACCCTATTCCAAATAAGAAAGAAACAACTTCTTGTCTCGAATAAGAGCGGGGAAAAAGAAGCTGACAACTCGACTAACAAAAAATTAAGAATTATCTTCCAGAAGCGGGTCCGGTGGGACTAGACCTCAAAAGGGGGCGGAACCATAACTTTAAAATCACCAATTTCTGAGAAAACTTTGGAAAAAAATCCGCAGCATACATTTCTACGCTAGAAGTGAGTCTTTACTGGACTCAGCCCTCAGAGCGGGTACGAGCCCAAATTAACTGAACCTGTTTCTTAGATCCAAAACAAGCAATTAGCCAAAATCGATGAATTATAAAAGATAACTCATCCGAGAGGCAAAAAATTTTTACAGGTAAATTTGCTCTAAATTTTTAGCATGCTCTAAAAGCGCGCCGTAAACTTTAAATTGAGTTTATTTTGCTAAATCAAGGTTGTAATAAGCCTGAATTTATGGTGTGGAGGGTGGGACATCAACCCCATTTTACCGGCAAAAAACTCCTAAATATGCCCATGCATTCGAGCGGTAAATCCCGATAAGCACAGCCGCTCAACCGCATACTAAAAAAGATTAACCAAAGCTTCACGGAGAAAAGGTCAAGAAACGATTATTTGGAAAAACAAGCCGAATTTGGAAATGACGCGAAACGTGGGTTTACACCCACGTTTAAAATTCCACATGAATTAAGTGAAGAACATGAGATGAAAAATGCCGAGATATTGCCCCATTAGTGGATAGTCTTCTTAATTCGTTTGAAAGAGAAACTGAGAAAAAGGATAATTGTTTATTTTTAGCTTTTTTTTGCCCTTTCTTTTTTCGGTTTTTCTTCCCCGCTTCCACCGGCGCATTTTACGCAGCAAGCAGTGTATTCCTTGCCTTCAATTATGGTTGTGGCTGTCGACAGCTTGCATATTTCGGGTGTGCCTTCTGGACTGCAGAATTCGCATTTGCCGGTATTTGTCTTCTTTGTCGATGACTTCATTTTTTCACCTCGGTGGCAGCTTCTTGTTTTTTGTAGTAGTCCTTTATCGCGGCATGTAATGCATCTGAAGCTAGGTTTGAGCAGTGCATCTTGACCGGTGGCAGCCCTCCCAACGAGGAGGCAACGTCTGCTCGAGTAATTTTCAGCGCTTCTTCCAATGTTTTTCCTTTAGCCATCT
>PLTA01000028.1 GCA_003164295.1 Candidatus Bathyarchaeota archaeon | reverse complement strand
GATGCATGAGGGGATTACACAGCTATGAATCAACAAAACTGTTGCTTGAGGGGTGGTCAGTTCATTATAACTGTGTTAGACCACACCAAACACTAGGCGGTAAAACCCCAGCTCAAGCCGCAAGAATGCAAGTACCAAATACATGGAAAGGACTCATTGACGAAGCAACAAAACATGAAGCCCAACTCTTAGCCAACGTAACGAGCAATACAAACACTCAAACAACTAAACAAGTATTAGAGGTGAAAGCATAATGAAAAAGGTATTAGTTTCATTACCTGATGGGGTCGTAAATATTTTGGAGAAAGAAGTAATCGGCAAAATTGGCGAAGGATATAGTGATACTCTCCGTACCATCATCATGAATTGGTTAGGCGAAGAAGGATACTTAGCAAAGAAAGGTGTGAAATGTGAAAAAGAGTAAAACAAGAAAAGAGCTAGACGAAGAAGTGACTCTATTAGATACTATGTTGTCAAGTCTTGTGGAATTATTAGAGGAAAAAGGTGTCCTGACTCAAGCGGAATGGGAAAAGCGAATCAAGTCCCATGTAACTGTCGAATAATCCTCTCTATTTTTTTCCATGAATATTCTCAACAATGCCCCCTCTTTCCAATTCTTTCAGTGTGTTCTTAACCTCAGGTACTGATATGCGGAGAGCTTCCGCGATTTGCTCAGTGCTTCCAAGACCCTTATGACCCTTTAGATATGCTAAAACATTTTTTCTGATAAGTGACTGCATATTTTTGGGAATTGTAAACGCAAGTCGTTCATGATAGTAGTATCCCCTGATTGAGCGCTGGCATTTTTCGCATCGGTAGCTTAATACTGTAAAACGTGAATAATGCCATTTTTTCTCTAGTTTTGTAAGTTCCGTACCATCTAAAGGGCACTTAAGCATCCCCATTACTCCAAGTAAATTACGGCTAATTCTTTTAAAAAGTTATAGTAATTTGATAATTATGGTTCTGTTAACTTATCGTCTGTTTCGGGGTTCATGTTGCACTCTGTGACCAAGAGTCACAAAGCAGTCACAATATGTAATTACATATTTAAGAAAATTTAAAGTTTCATACGAAATCAATTTCGTAAAAAAGGATAAAAGCAATTAATACTGACTTGAAAGTCAGAGTAGCTTGGTGGTAGCTTAGGACTTCCGTCATCGCCGCTCTGATTCACTATTGGCAAATGTTAGTTAATGCAACTTTGCATTTAAAGTTTAGCCACGCTAACAGAGTGGATTGGTGGGAGTGCGGAAGAAATAGTTGCCATTGGGCTACTTCCAAAACAAAAAAGGTAGTACCAAAATTGGCAAAACTGAATGCAAAAATCGAAGCGAGAACATACACCGCTATAATGCTGACATTCGGGTGCTTCTTTGAGATGATCAATGCAACTGTTGGAAACTTTGAATCAACTACCACCCTATCGCAAGTAGGATGGTTTTTGATTATTGTTTCAGTCCCACTCTTTGTTCTCGAAACCATCCATAAGGGAAAAAGACGTTAGGAAAGCCAAACCTTTCCAAAACAATTTCCCCTTTTTTTGTTTTGGAACTACCCATTTTCTTTTTTTGGTTTGTTTGTGTCAACGTTAGGTAAATCAAAACGGTTAGGTGCGCTTAACCATTGGTCAACATCTTTAGCTTTAGGAGCTTTCAGACATCGATCTATTGCTTTAGCATGGTCACTTCTTCTAGCTTGAACTTTTCTTGCCCTTCTAATAGTTCCACCATAACCTCTTCTTCTTTCAATATAACTCAAATCAAACTACCTCAAAAGAAAAATACTAAAGAGCAAAACTAACTAAACAAGAAAATGTATTGGGTTGGTAAGAAATTTGACAGAATATCTTTCTTTTATAGAGCCTTTAATCTTAATAGTTGTTGGAGCATTAATCGGTTTTTTAAGTTCAATAGGTTTTGATTCATGGAAGGAACGCCGTTCTATTGAAGAATTGAAGAAAAGAATAATTCAGGAATTAGAAATTGTAAAGGCAAAAATTGAGTCTGATGTAAAAAGTAAAACTGTAAACGCACAGTGCTATTCAACCAGCGAGATTTACCACTACCTAAAGGAAGACCTGATTCGCAAGTTAGATGTAAAAGCTTTCAATGCGATTGAGTTAGCTTATATTAAAATTGATTCGTTGAGGACTCCGATTCCTGAGCCTGCTTATGTCTCTACTGTGGTGGCTTGGAAAAATGAAAAAGACCATTTTGAAGAAATGATTAAAACTTACAGAGAACGGTTTGAAGATACGGTTAAAACAATAAACGGCACAATCGCTATCTTGAATTAGTTAAATCTTTAAACAAAATATTATTTCGCTGAAATGTAATGAATAGAATAAAATTATCAATTATAAACTATCGGACGACAGTTAACAACAGAATCCCTAAGACGATAAGTTAACAGAACCATAATTATGTGATTTTTTTATATTCGCTTGAAGGATTCGTATTTATCATTATGCTGAAAGTTCATGACAAATAACTTAACAGTATCC
>PLTA01000010.1 GCA_003164295.1 Candidatus Bathyarchaeota archaeon | reverse complement strand
TTGCGATTTCTGTGTTGTATATATGTAGGCGCCTACTGAAGCTGAAACAATAATTACAACGGCTAAAATTGCAGTTATCATTAGTAAATGTTTATGCTTTCCTTTTTTGCCTTTGGTCATTTCATCTTACCTTAAAAGAAAAAAAGAGAAAAAGAGAGGATTTTTATGGCAACAGTTATTCTGACAAAACAACCGTGTTGGTTATGTCTGCTACAGAGTTACCGTTCTGGTCTACTCCGTAGATGTTCAATGTCGCAGCGATATGGTTGCCTGTTGATAGGGTGCAGCCCACGTTTGCTGTAAAGGCAAATTGGTTCAACGCGTTAGTGGCTAAGGTTATGTATGTTGCTCCGTTCAGGTTAGCGGGGTTTGCTGTCCAAGTCCAGGTTAAGGTTGTGGCGCCTTCAGCTGGAGTTCCAAGTTCTGCGCTTGTTAAGTAGCCGACGCCGGGTATGTTCAAGTCGTTGAGCGCGACTTGTGTTGGATCTGTGGTGTTGAGGACGAAGGTTACTTTGGTCATTGCGAACGCGTTCATTGAGTTGGCGAAGGTTGCTTGCCACTGTAAGTATTCTGTGGTTGCAGCGGTTCCGATGCTGCTTATGTCGTTAAGGCTGTTGAGTGTTGGTGCTTGCATCGAATAGAAGTATGGGAATAACCAAAGTTGCGCGTTTTGTCCGATTGGCTGTGGAAGGCCGGATACATCAATTTTGAAGACGAAGTAGTTGTAGCCGTTGTTGTTGAGGTTGATGTAGTTATCGCCGACTATGTTCGGGTTGTTGGCTAAAGTGTCTTTCACATCAACATAATAGGCTTGTTCGCTTCTCGGCATAACTGCGGCATAAATGTAGCCACCGTCTGATGGAGTAACTTCAACGGTTGCCGCACCAGAAGTGCCTGTGCCAAGAAGCATATAGTTGCCTGTGCTTGATAAAGCGTAATAGTTGATTTGATAGTTTGTGTCGTCAGTTAAAGACGCTGCAAGGTTTAGAGTGTCGTAGCCTCTGTCGTTCATGTCGATCTGTGTATAGGATCCAGGTGCAGGAGTAGCGGAAAGACCAGTTGACGATGTCGATGACGTCGATTGCTGTGCTAAGCTGAACCAGTCACGAGGATTCACGCTGCCCATGTCTGCTGAAACAGCAGCATAAGCTACCAATAGAACCAGTACAACTGCTAATACTGCTTTTGCCCATGGTTTCAATTTTATTATCTCCTTAATACTCTAATAGAAAAAATATACAAAAGAAAAGTTGTTAGACGAGTTTCTTAATGGTCCAGCCCAACAAGAGAAAAAAAGGTTTATACCTGTTTATCAAGTGGGTATTGTGTCTAAAATGCAAACTACTGAGAATCATCATCCTGACAAGAAGAATAAGCCGAAAGAAACAGTGCCTATTCCACGCAGAGAACACCAGAAAATCCATGGAACAGAGCCACACAACACGCCACTATCACGTACAATGCGAGAATACGATAAAGTTAACACCATTTTGGTCACTATGAAAAATTGGAGTACCGCTTACCAGAAAGACTTCGATAAGACACCTGAAATCGGTTTAGAACAAGCAATACTGCTTAAGAAAACATTATCAAAAGAACTTAAAGTCTTAATGAAGGATGAGCTTCCAAAAGTTAAGCACATCAAAGGGTTCGGTGTGATTAGCTTAGCTGGAATTTTAGCATATGCTCACCCAAACAGGTTTCCAAGCCAACGAAAATTCCTCTTCTACTGCGGATACACGCAAGCATCTAGGAAATTAAAGAGGTACAGCAGAAGAATCAAGCCAATAATGCATGAACTCAGCAAAGAGACAATTATTTACAAGGACGCTAAATATTACCCGCTATACATCAAATTCAAAGAAGACTTAAGCCAAAGATACCCCGAAAGAAGCAAAAAAGCAATCGATGTAATAGCGCGAAATAGAATTGCAACCTATCTGTTAAAAGAAATTTATGAACTCTTTAGGGTAGAAAACCGAGAGGTCTCTATTATTCTTCAACTTCCAGTAACGGAAGGTCTTTCCTTACATTCAACTCTCGGTCTACAAATCTAAAGAGTTGCATAGCTAATATAGAATAAAATTACTATACTGGAAAAAATAGAGCCACACAAAAAAGAAAAGGGGAGAAGGAAGACGCTTACTTTATGTAATCGCCTTGGTTGCCGTATCCTGGTTTTGTCGGGTGTGATTCTGCTTTCTGGCGTCTATCAGCGCGAATACTTGCACCTACACTTGTGAATTTCTTGAATTCGCCGTTCTTCCTTCTTTCGGCATAATAGCCTGGTGCATGATGAGTTCTTTGTCTTGGCGGCATTTTACTCACTTAAAAGAAAAACAAACAAAAGGGATTAGGTAACCTGGATAGGTTGCCCGCTGCGGATTCTAAAGAACACGGGGTCTTTGTGGCTGATGATACTTTCGCTTGTAACGTTCACCCGAATTGCTTGTGTTATTGTGTTAAGCAGTCGGATTATCAGAAAACTTAACCTCAATGATGCTGATGGCTTGGTCAGCTTTGACGTAATAGAATGAGCTCTACAACATTGAAGCTATGCTCGCAATGAAGAGAACCGTTGTTATTACGATCGTTGCCAATGCTAAAGCCAAGGTGGCTTTCCCGAG
>PLTA01000018.1 GCA_003164295.1 Candidatus Bathyarchaeota archaeon | reverse complement strand
ACTTCAGTTCCAACGGCTACTCCGAATCAAGAGGCGATCCCGACCACATCACCTGACGTCGTTCAAACACCAAGCTCAACAGCAATACCCGCACAACAATCAACACCAGCACCTACTTCGGTACCAACTCCAATACAAACGCAATCAACAATCCAGCATACAATAACCCAAAGATTTAACATTAAATACGCTTGGAAACCTGTAATCTCATGGTTCTTTGACTTTCGCTAAAGTCTGAAAATCTTCACTTTCCTTTTTTTGTTTAAGATTGAAAACATTTGCTTAAATTATCAGAAAGGAGCGAATTTTAGCATCTGTAAGGTTTAAGAATTCCATTCCAACTAAACTAATGCCTATTTCAGTAATACTTCTTGACTTCTTAGACTAATTTTGGCCCTCTGACTTTATTTAGCCTTTATTTGCTTTTTGTCTAAACCCTTAAAATATTTAAGCCATAAAATGAATAAAGAAACCAAAAATAACTTGGAATAAAAATTCGGACTGTGTATCGCTCTTGAAAGATTTACCAGCAAAATATTGAAATTAAATACGGATCATAATATTATTATAACAAAACCTATAGTCATCGAATATTTTTCTTAAAAAACAGTATCTTTAACTTCATAAACCTTATTTAGTTGGCTTCGCCAACTTTGCTTTATCTATCCAATTAAAATCATTGATTTTTCAAAAACAAAATATACTTGAGTGAAAAACTGCAATCGGAGAAGCAAAATGGAAATACACGCCTCAAAAGTTTTACAACCTGTCAACATCAGAAAACTCGCTAAACCTGTCGCAATATCCATCAGCTTACTTCTTATTATGAGCATGGTATCAATGCTTTCTTCAAGTGCCGTTAAAGCCACAACGACATCTCCAGAAAATTTTACAAGCAATGCCGTCTGGATAGAAGATCATCCGACGTGGCTGGGGATATATGTTTTGACGCCTTCAACAATGGCGGATACGGTGAATACCTTAGCGCAAAACCACATAAAATATGTGTTCTTGGGCATATGTTCGAATGATTACTGGAACAATGAAGGGACTTTAGATATTGGATTTAAAGAAACAAATGCAACATATACAAAATTTGTATCTATGTGTCATGCACAAGGAATAGATGTTTTAGTATGGCTGGAAAACAATCAAGATCTAAATTTTACACCCGCAAACTGGAACAACCTCCTAAGAGCATATAACAACATAATGGCAGCGGGAAACTTTGACGGAATAAACTCTGACATAGAACAAGGATTTGTGACACAAAATGGCACTTATCAAAACTATGTAGATTTCAATAATAACATGACAGTATTTATGCATGCCGAACAAAAACTTTGGATGCCCGATATAGTATTGGATTGGCAACGCATTTATAATAGTCGGTTACATGTAGATGCAATAGTTTCAATGTTTTACAGTAATGTTAGTGCATTTGAGAACGCTAACGCTATTGAATTTTGGCAAAGCGAATGGAATCCGACCCCAGCTTCACCGATAATATTAGGCATATTTTGCAGTAACAATAATGCTAATCCAGATGCATGGCAGTTTACGCAATTTGCCAACTACGTTAATTCGTATCCACCCGCAAACTTGGTTGGAATCTCCTTATGGTTGTATGAAACAGTAACAACACGCGGCTCTTGGATTGCATTTGAAAATCTAAAAAACGTAATTTCTACACCAACTCCTGATCCGCTGCCAACTCAATCAATAACAATAGAATTAGCTGTGACATTACTTCTAGTTGTGATATCGGCTTTTGGAACATATTTCCATCTAAAGAAGAGAAAGATAAAACTCCAGTTCCACAAAGTATGAATAATCCGTAATTCTGACCAAGATGTATATAACAATAACAACCCTCAAAAAACATTTCTCGAGGTTGTTTATTTTAAAAGATGTTTTATCTGCTCATGAAGCCGCCCTTCTAAAAGACATAAAAAACTAGAAAAGGTTAAAAAGGTTAAAACCAAAGAAAACGATTATCTTTTAATGTACAATTAGCTCAAATCTAACTCAACAACAATATCAGAATGAAAAAATATGAAGAAACTTCAAATCCTAATTATCTTATTCCTAATTTCATCATCAATTTTCGCAATCGCGAGTACACAAGTCAAAGCTCAGACTGGCGGTAGTCAATTTGTGTTCAACACTATTAATAGTCCACAGACCGCCGGAACACCATTTAGCATAACGATCACGGCAGAGGCGTTAGGCGTCCCAGTTACAACCTACAGTGGTACACCAAATTTGATCGCTTCGACCGGAAGTATTAATCCAACTATTACCCCTGCATTTTCGAATGGCGTTTGGACTGGCAATGTCACTGTTACTGGTGCGGGTTCCAGCGTTACTATTACAGCTAATGACGGTGTAGCCTCTGGAACAAGCAATTCTTTCAGTGTAAAACCCGGTGTTCTAGATCACTTTACCATAAGCACTTCAGGTACTTTAACGGCTGGTTCAAGTTTTAGCAGCGTAACTGTTACAGCTTATGATGCTAATGGAAACTTGAAGAATGATTATACAGGCTCAATTTATTTCACTTCTTCAGATCCCGTAGCAATTTTGCCCTACAATTCTTCAAGTAAATACACTTTTGTTAGCGGTGATAATGGATCTCACACGTTTTCTGGATTTACTCTTAAGACTACCCCTTCTCAGACCATCAGCGTCACAGATGGCTCAATATCTAAGTCCAGTAGCTCCATTATTGTGAATGCAGCTGCTCTTGATCACTTCGACTTCAGCACTATTACCAGCCCGCAGCCAGCAGGAACAGCTATTACGGGTATAACTGTCACAGCTAAAGATTCCTACGAAAATACTGTTACGAGTTATGCAAGTTCAACGGTTTTAACAGAGACTGATGGTGGTGCTGGTGGAAGTGTTACACAATCGCCGGTTACGTTTGCTAATGGTGTTTGGTCTGGTTCGTTGACTTTGACTAAGTCTGGTTCTGGCGTCACTATTACTGCTTCTGGTGGCGGTCAAACAAGTAAAAGCAACTCTTTCACTGTTAACTCTGCTATCATCGCCAAGTTTGCTTTCGGTGCTATTAGTTCTCAAACTGCAGGTACTGCTTTTAATGTTGTAATTACCGCTCAAGATGCCTATGGTAACACAGTTACATCATACACTGGAAATCCCACTTTAACTTATTCGGCTGGAGCAATCAATCCACCTAGCAGTGGCGTTTTCGCAAGCGGCACTAAAACTGTCTCAGTTACAGTGACCGCATCTGGTACTGGCGTTTCAATTACTGCAACAGATGGAACAACGACTGGATCAAGCGGGACGTTCACTGTTAATGCGGGTGTTGCTACTCATTTGGTGGTTTCAAGCGGGACTTCTCAGGTTGCTGGTACACCTTTTACTATAACGGTCACGGCTAAAGATGTGTACGAGAATACAGCCACGAGTTATACTGGTACAATTCATTTCAGCTCATCAGATTCAAATGTCAATGTTGTTTTGCCTAGTAACTATCAGTTTCGAATAAGTGATCTCGGTACACAATCTTTTGCCATTACTTTGATGACCGCTGGCACCCAGTCGATTACAGTTACGGATACAGCGACTAGCTCCATTTCTGGCTCTCAGACAGGAATTATAGTTAATTATTCTTCTGGTATTCACCTTGCGGTGTCTGGTTTTCCAAATTCTGTTACTGCTGGTGTAGCTAATACTGTTACAGTTACAGCTAAAGACGCTTCTGGCAACACTATTACAGGATACGTAGGTACGATAAAGATAACTTCGAGCGATGCCAACGTGGTTTTACCGGCGAATGCCGGAGTTGGCTCCTTCACTGTTACTTTAGAAACTGTGGGTTCTCAAACGATCACTGCTACTAATATTGCGGATAGTTCAGTTACCGGTTCTCAGAGCAGCATCACGGTTAATCATGCTGCTGTTTCCAAAGTTGTGATTTCACCAGCCAGCTCAACGGTTACGGCTGGTGCATCTAAGATTTATACGGGTATGGCTTCTGACGCGTTCGGTAACTCTTGGGATGCTACATCTTTGATTACTTGGAGTGCAAGTAGTGGGGCTGGTGGTTCATGGAGTAATAACGTTTATACTTCTGCAAAAGCAGGTGTCTGGACAATTAGTGGGACCTATGCTTCTGCGACGAACACTGCTGGGTTAACGGTGAATCCCGGCAGTTTGGATCACTTTATCTTTGGGATCATTGGGGCTCAGAATGCAGGTTCAGCTTTTGGCATAACGGTTGATGCATCAGATACATTTGGCAACATGGTTACAAGCTATAGTGGTTCGCCATCTTTGACTTATTCTGCCGGGTCGATTAATCCAATTACAATGAGTGACTTTGTTAGTGGAATAGGATCTTCTTCGGTTACAGTGACCACCTCAGGTTCAGGCGTAACTATTACAGCCACTGACGGCAGTCACTCGGGCGTAAGTAACCCGTTTACAGTAACACTTTCTCCAACTTCAACACCTACTCCAACTCCAGAACCCTCGCCCACTCCTACTCCAACTCCAACCACAACACCAACTTCAACTTCCACCCCAACGCCCACAGTCGGTCCTACTCCATCTCCAACTCCATCACCTACCCCCACACCTTCAACAACTGTGACTGCAACAACAGACAGCGGCGCTACAGTTAATCTATCAATTAGCGGAAACATAACCAGCTCACAGATGTCTAATGTTACAATCTCAACAAACCAATCCATCGCTATGACTACCGTATCATTTACATTAACTGGCCAAAGCGGAACAGTAGGTTTTGGAAACATGACAATCCCGGTGTCAGCTATTTCCTATGGGACAGCACCCATTGTGTACATAGACGGTCAGAAGCTTCTAAACCAAGGCTACACTCAAGACAATAATAACTTTTACGTCTGGTACACAACATCCTTCAGTGAACACCAAGTGACAATACAATTCGACACCCCACCAAAGCCACCACAATCAATTCTTCTACCTTTCATTGCCATAAACATCGCAGTAATCATTTCTATCTTGGCGGCAATAGTAATTAGACGTAAGATGAAAGATTGATAACTTATTACTGAAAATTTGAAATTTGCCTCTTATTTGTGATTGTTTTCTTATTATTTAGGGACGAAAATGATATTAACCTTAAACTGTAGACTTTGAAGATTATGAACAACACTCATGGAAAGGTTCTGGTTACTGGCGGAGCAGGTTTTCTCGGTTCGCATTTAGTTCCTCAACTTCTTAAATTAGAATACTCAGTAACAGTTTTAGACAATTTATCTTCTGGCAAATTAGAAAACCTTAACGAAGTACTTGACCATCCAAATTTTACATTCAAAAAAGGAGATATACGTGACAAAACCTTTCCAAATGAAGTTTTTAACGAAGTCGACTCAGTTATTCATCTTGCCGCCTTAATTGATATCTCAGCATCGGTTACTGATCCAATTCAAAATCACGAAATTAATGTAGACGGAACCTTTAACATGCTTTACACAGCGACCAAACATAAAGTAAAGAAGTTTGTTTTTGCATCATCAACAGCCGTCTATGGCGATTTAAAAACTCTGCCAGTTCAAGAAACCAGTGCCCTGCATCCCATTTCTCCTTACGCAGCCTCAAAAGTTGCAGGTGAAGCATATTGCAGTGCGTTTGCAAACTGCTTCGCCATTGAGACAGTTGCATTGAGATTTTTCAATATTTATGGTCTGCGAAGTGGAAACAGCCCTTATAGCGGTGTTATCACCAAATTCCTGCAAAAAATCGCAAACGGGGAAGTCTTAACCATTGATGGCGATGGAGAGCAAACTAGGGACTTCATTCATGTAAACGACATTGTCAAAGCCGTAATTTTGGCTTTGGAGCAAAAAGGATTGCAAGGCGAAGTTTTTAACGTCTGTACAGGCAAGCCCACAAGCATTAATCAACTTGCAGCCACTTTGAAAACTGTTACGGGAAAAGATATTAACGTTAAACACGGGCCTGCAAGGTTAGGTGATATACCCCATAGCTTTGGAGATCCTGCCAAAGCTGCAGAAATACTAGGTTTCAGAGCGAATATCGATCTAGCGAAAGGGTTACAGATGTTGTTTGATAACGTTTGAGAATTCTTTTGTGTATCTTTCAAAGTTATTGAAGATAGTTTTGAAGGTCTTTAGATAGGTTAGATAGGTAAACAAGCAAGTTAATACTAAGACATTATGGCTGAACAAGTTATCAGAAACAAACAATTTGATTAGTCTGCTTATTCAATGGCTTCATTGTCATGTGAACAATCCGCCATTTTTGCAGTTAGTCTCCAGATGAGGAAGCCGAATGCACTGACAAAGAACGACAAAACTGTGAAAGTATCCAATCTTAACCAAGGGGTAAGGTGAGAAATTCCCATGGGTAGCCATGAGGGTTGGTAGAATTGTATTGCTACGCCGTAGAGCCATCCGAGCAAGCCGTATATGAAGAGCATTTCTCCAATGACTCTAATAACTAGGATGTTTGTGATTTTTGTCTTCATGTATTGTTCGTTACAGTTCTCTTCTGTATAAGTTTACTTGTGTGAACTTGTCAATTTGCAGTTAATTTCTTTTTGGGGTGGTTGTTTGGTGTTGTATTTGTGTTGTTCTTCTAAACAAGGTATATTCATAGTTAATAAGATTTATTAAGACTTGCGATACAATTTGGATTTACAGGGGAATAAAAAAACGGTAAAACGAAAAATATTGATGCCAATGGCCGTTGTGGCATTGGTTATAATTGGGGTAGCTTTAACGCTAACGACTTTTGCAGCTCTAAGCGCAAATTTGAATCTGTCTTCCGGCGGTACAGTGTCTGCGTCAGCTAACTTGGGTGTATATTCTGACAGCGGTTGTACACAATCTTTGAGTAATATAAACTGGGGAACCTTGACTGCAGGAAGCATCGTCAGTCAAGTCATCTACATCAAAAATACCAGCAGCGGACTCTCACTAAGTCTAAACATGACTACGAGCAATTGGAATCCATCAACCGCGAATGGTCCAATAACGGTAACTTGGAATCAGCAAGGCACAGATCTCCAGCCCGGACAATCAGTAGAAGCGACCATAACCTTAACAGTATCGTCAAGTGAAGTTAATCTCAATAATTTCAGCGTTCAAATAAACATCGGCGGCACAAACCCATAACAAATCCCCCAACCCTTTTTTCCTCAAAAATTCAAATTAGTAAAAACTAATTATTTTTCTATCTATTATTTTCTCTGTAACCTCAAATTCTACACTTACCAGCTTAACCTTTTACTCATCAACAAATCAATTAATTTTTGGCGTCTCTGGACCTTCAGGAACAAAACAACGGGACAAACGGAAGTTTGTATTCTCAGCCACTTATTTCAGATATATCAAAACGCAACGTTATGTTAGACGGCGCTTCCATGAATTATAGTTCTGTTTCAGAGGGCAATGTTTGGCTAATAACTTTTACCTATCACCACGGCAGGCACACCATAGTTATAGGACTTGAATCCAATCAATCATCCGCTGTTCCAGAGTTTCCATCACAAATAGTTTTGTTGCTTTTTGCAATATTGATGGCTACCAGTATGATCGGACCTATGTCGAGGAAACACAAGATAAGCAAAAGTTGAAACTTTGCTTTTCTGATTTGCGAGAGGTTTGAGCAAATCCGTATACCAGACACGGTGGCGGTAAAGAATCTTGTCATAACTCTGGTCCATCGATTAACCCTTAAAATTCTATCTAAGCCCTTCTTTCTTTAGCGCGACAAAAAATCCTTGAAAAGTCATCCGTTCTTAACCAGGGTACATCGGTCACATACAACGGACCGATAATAGTTTGTTTAAAGACTTTAAACTGATTTCTGTCTCATTTTTTGGATGACTTGCGATTTCTTAAATAAAGGGCAATTGCAAGAAAGATCGATAATGCGATGAATGCTATCAATACTATTGACAGTGAAAATACTACAGTGTCAGGTGAGGCTGTGGCTGAAGTGGATTGGGCTGGAGTTTCTGTTGGTGCCAGAGTTGTTATTGGTGTTTGTGTCGAAGTGGTTGTTGGAGTGGGTGTTAACGTATTTGTTGGATTGGGAGTTGCCGTTGGTGTGGTTGGATCGGCTGGCGAAGAGGTTGAAGTAGGAGTCGTCGAAGAAGTAGGTGTAGGCGTTGATGTTGGAGCAGGCGATGGAGAAGGAGTTGGAGAAGCTGTTGGAGACGGAGTGGGTGAGGGCATGGGCGTTGGACTTGTTGAAGGCGATGGTGTTGGCGAAGCGGTGGGAGTCGGAGTGGGCGAAGAAGCAGGCGTTGGATTTGGTGTGGGTGAAGGTGTTTGTGCAAATGTTGCTGTAATCGTGTGGACATCTTGAACATTGGTAAAGCTAACCGTTTGACCCGACTGTGAAATAACACTCACTGAACCAGAATCAGTGGTTATACTTGCAATGTAATAGCCGCTATTGGGAGTGATAGTGAAAATTTGACTTCCGCCATAATTAACAGAAGTTGTACCGGGAGTGATCTGGCCATTACTGGCTTGGGTGACTGTGATTGCGTATTTGTTGATCGCAAAGGTCGCGGTTAATGAGCCTCCAACAGAGATAGCGCTAAACTGGTAGGTCTGCCCTGAAGGTGAAGTAACAGTCACCGATGCATCATTCGCAATTATTGTGGCAATGTGGTAGCCAGGATTTGGTGTTATTGTAAAACTTGGAGTATCACCATAGTTAACAGTGCTTGTGCTTGGGTTGATAACACCGTTAGTGGTTTGCGTCACAGTAATCGTGTAGGTGTTAATGGCGAAATTTGCGCTGATAGCATGAGCAGCTTGGACATTGCTGAAAGTATACGACGAGGCAACCGCAACCGACGAGCCATCAACCGTTAAAGAGGCAATGTGATAGCCTAAATTCGGAGTAATTGTGAAAGCCTGTCTGCTTCCATAATTAACTGTGCTCGTTCCAGGCGAAATCTGACCATTAGCACTCTGAGTTACAGCAATAGTAAACGTGTTAATTGCGAAAGAAGCAAGCACAGTTTCATTTGAAGTTGGAACTATGTAAGTTATTTTGGGGTTTGGGTTATTTATTAAGCTTGGACTTGAGTAGCCGTTGAAAACGTATTGTGCTACACCTAATTCTTGAGGTGTAGTGCCCACATCGATTGTGTGAATATCTCCCTCATTCCAGATAAAAGTTTGAGGAAGAGTCACATTAACGCCATCAATTAATGAAGTCAGTCCAATAGGAGACGAATTTAATGAAATCGTTATAGGTCTAGGAAGAATTACTAATGTTTCGTTTACAGTAGATGGTAAATTGTTTAAATCTCCACTGTAGGTCGCTGTGATGGCAACATTACCTATACTGATATCTGTGTAAGTTGTAGTTGAAATTCCCGAAGCAAGTGAGGTTATAGTAGAGGTAAAGATGCCTTTGCTGCTGTTAGTTGTCCACGTTATTGTGCCTGTCGGTTTAATTCCGGATACAGTGGCTGTGCAAGTTACAAGCGAACCAGCCGTGGTAGAATTAGGAGAACAGGAAAGGCTGAGGTTTACTGGAGTACTTGGCGTTCCAGCTGGATTAAGTAATGGATAATGATCAACATTATTTGAATCTATTACGTAGGGAGTATTTCCTAAACCCGAGTTGCCTATTTCCCCAGCGTTCGGATACCTAGTTAAGTAATCATTCCAGTAATTTCCCCCAGACGGATAACCATTATCCCAGATTACATTATCAAGGGCATTTAGATTATTTACTTGCTGAGGATTATTCATGGAGTTTTGTAAAAAAGTAATGTTCTCTACGCAAGACAGTTGCAGTCCTATCTGATTAAAACTAAAAGTGTTCTGCTGAACTGACAAATAATTGACGCCCTGCAATAACAAACCAACTGAATTAAACGATAAAATGTTTTGACTTATAGTTGTGTAACGGCCATAAGGAAGGCTTTCGAATGAAGGAATATTATTTAATGACTCGATACCAATCCCACAATTGAAGATTTTATTATTAGATATTTCATTACTTGAAGTTTCATAAGGGTAACCGTTTCCAAGTTCAGCAATTCCTATAGAAGCGTTATTTATTGTATTATAAGAAATCGTATTTTCCCCGCCTGATCCACTAAGTGCGAAACCACAATTCGTGAAAATATTGTTTTTGATTACATTTCCTACAGCTTGGTAATAATGAGTGTCACCCATTATGCTTACGCTACCATAGAAACTATTGCTTTCTAACGTACTATCAGAAACCTGTAAGCTTGTTTGCGATTCGATTACACAGTTAGAAAGTAGAAAATTATACAAAGCTCCGTCAGTTGTAGTGCCACGTATAGTTAAACTTCCTGTTATAGTCAAAAATTGAATTGAGAGACCAACAACATCATATCCGTCAACAATGATGGAAAATGATCCATTTATTATAACATTAACGCTTTCTCCAATTATAGTCAAATTGTAGTTCAGATTTTGAGATGGGTTAATTATGTTTTCATTATATATTCCATTTCGAATATATATGACAGCATTTGACCCTGAATTAAATGCTGCGTTAAGTGCGGCTTGAATTGTAGGGTAATTATCAGGTACTATAATTGCGCCTGGAGGCGGAGAACCTGCGGTTGCTATTGGCGTTCTAATTACAAGCACTAAAAAGGTTGTTACTAACAAGATTATTAAAAAAGAACTGGCACCTATTTTATTGAGTTTCGTCTTATCTTCCTCTCCTTTCTTCATCTGCACAGTTAAGTGCTAAAACTCTGATTGATGCATTACTAATGAGTATTATTTATGTTCAACTGGAAAATCTAAAGATTTCTAATTTTGAATAAATTTTCAGAATAATGGCTTTTGATTCTTTTTTTCCACAGACGCAAGAAGAAACTCGCTAACTAATAGAACTAGCTTAGGCGCTGTTTTCTTCCTCATAAGAATGCTTCCTTTCTACGTTTAAAGCAATAAATGTCGAGATTTAAAAAAGATGAAACGAGTACTATATTATACGTGATTTCATGACATTTGTCTTTTCATTAGCTTGTTTAAGGCGAGACGCAATCCAGTTCCTTATGTAAATACAAGCAATTCTAAAGGCCTAAATGTATTTCAAACTGAAAATTTCTTTTCAAAAGAGGTGAAAACGAGAGAACAATGATTTCAATTTTAAATGTTCTATGACTCAGTTTTTTTTGGTGAATTGCGATTTCTGAAATAGAGCGCTGCTGCAAGGAAGGCGACTGACAATGCGATGAACGCTATCAAAACTATTGACAGTGAAAACACTGTGGTGTCAGGTGATGCTGTGGCTGAGGGCGATTGTGAAGGAGTTTCTGTTGGTGCCAGAGTTGTTGTTGGCGTTTGCGTTGGTGAAGCGGTGGTTGTTGGTGTAGTTGTTGCCGTTGGAGTGGTTGTAGGTGTTGGGTTCGGTGAAGGGGATGATATTATCGTGGCTGTTGAGGTCGGAGTGGGTGAGGGCGTAGCTGTTGGAGTTGAAGTGGGGGAAGGTGATGCGGAAGGAGTTGGTGTTTCTGTAGGCAGTGGAGTGGGAGTTGCGGTTGGCGAAGGATTCAACGTTAAGGATGCTGTGATGTCGTCTGGGCCATTCACATTTGCAATAGTAGAAGCAGAATTGGAGTTGTCAAAAGATATTAAGCCATTTTTAGTTGTCCATTGTGAAAACGAATAACCTGAATTAGGGGTTATGCTGATTGAAAGTGGACCTGAATCTACCCATAGGCTGCCTGTTGGAGTGGTTGATCCGCTGCCTGAAGGTGTTACGGCGAAAGTCAATTGATATTGCATTATCCACGTAGCCGAGGCAGTTTTAGGTGAGTTCATTATTATGCTGTTTGATGTTGAGCCTGAACCTGAAGTGTCTCCTGTCCAGCCTGAAAAAACGTATTGAGTACCTGCAGTGCCAGAGACTATATTTGATGGTATTGTGACTTGGGTAGAAGAGCCTGTGTTATACCATCCCGAGCCAGAAGTAGACCCAAATCCTGTGTTATTTACAGTTAAGTAATATTGAGTGATCCAGTTCGCTGCTTCCGAAATAGCGTTATTCATTGTTACTAAATAAGAAGTGCCTGAACCGCTATATGCGCCTGCACCTGACCCACTCCAGGCGTTAAGCACGTATTGTGTTCCGGTTCCAGCCGAAAAGGGAGCGGTTACGCTAAAAATCGCTTGGGTGCCCGAATTATACCATCCTTGACCTGTCGGAGATCCATAGGCAGATGTGAGGGCTAAATAGTATTGTGTGTTCCATATAGCTGATTCAGTAATTGGGGCGTTTATTTGGCAATTTCCATTGGTGCTGTTTCCTGTATAAGACCCTGAACCGCTGCCTATCCATGAGGAAAGAGCGTATTGAATACCTGATCCGCCGCTAATTGGGCTGGTTATGCTGAAATTAATTTCTGTCGTAGCATTGTACCATCCTGATGAAGAGAGCAAACCATACGGTGAATTAACGGTTAAATAGTATTGAGGGTTCCAATTCGCAGAAGCATTGACGGGGCTATTCATGATTATAGGATTACTGATTGTGAAGTTACTGCCCCCTGTGCTCCATGAAGTGAACAAATATTGGATGCCTATGTCGCCTGATATGTTTCCAGAGTTTAATCCAGCATAAGCTGTGCTTCCACTGTTATACCATCCTGAACCAGAAGGAGAGCCATAAGGTGAATTTACTGTCAGAGCATATTGGTGAGTGTAGACTTCGTAAAACCAAAATGTTTGAGTTACGTTTGCAGAAAAGCCTCCAGATATCCATTGTTCATTTCCGGATGACGCTGTTATATTGACAGATGTTGAGTATGGAGTATTTGCATCCGACCAAATTGTCTGATTCATCAAGGTCAAAGGTAATTGGTAATTTACTCCAAACTGTATTCCCGAAAGCAAAGGCGCAGATGATGGTATTGATCCATCTGAGGTTGAGTAAGCGCCTATTACTTGATATTGGTGATAATAAACTATGGCACTTGGGATTTGGTTTGCTTGAGTTACGTTCCACGTCGATGTTGGAGTGGCCCATTGGTCTCGCGTTGCTCCCAAGATATTATTGGTGACTGATGCTGTTGTTCCCATTACGATCAAAGCCCGAGTTTGCGATAAGAGATTAGTTAGCACTTCAGTAGTGGCGGTCGAGTTAGAAACTGAGGATGCAGTTGAGGGCGCAGTGTAATATGTTAGTATTGGATTAGCCGGTTTACCTCCACCTGTTACTGAGTAAGATACTTGTTGATCGAGAAGATCATAATAATAAAAATTTGTGGCTGATCCAGCAGGTATTTTTACAGCGTTAAGTTGAGAGTTCAATACCCATGATTCATTAGTGGTTGAGCCACTTGATGTACCCAGGATCGTAACATTTGTTTCACTATCTGCGACAAATGTTAGCGTACCATTTTGTGCATTAGCAAGCTGCGGTTGACTGTTTAGATTATACGAGATTTGAAAATAGTTTGACCCAGAAAGTGGAACTGATGCTCCTGCAGGAAGCAGAGTTATGCTTGAAGTAACATTAGGATTGTTAACAAGTACGGAGTTGCCGTTTATTATGACTCCTACATTGCTTGGTTGTTGTCCACCGAAAAATGGGGTCCAACCTGCAAAGTTGGTAACATTACCTGTGGATACCCAACAATTATTTGAGAAATTAAAGTCGAAAGCTGGAGAACCGCCTGGCTGAATTACATTCCATACTTCTTCATAATCGGAATAATCACAGTCTCCGGAATAACCACTTGATAAAAATAAGTAATTTCCGCCTGTAAAAGCGTTTAAAGACCAAACTATGTTAGAACCCTGATACACGGTAAAATATGTATAACCACTTTGGGTTGTAATGTTAAAAGTGTAAGTTGTTCCCGTTGACAAAGTCATGGCATTTGAGCTGTAATAGTAAGTCAAATCACTTGTCGGCCCAGTCGTCCACGAGTAGCTTAATCCCCAAGTACCCCAGCTGTCAGAAAACCCTAACTGATCATAGCTTCCATTATTATCAAAGGCTGAAAGTATTACGTAGTAGAATTCGCCAGAATTTGGAGCAAAAGAGGGAACCGTAATATTTACGTAAATTGTGCGTGCATTTTGAGATGTTATACTCGATGGCCATATGCTTCCAGCATACCAATGTGTATCATTGGTTTCAGAAGGGGACGCGGCCACTGGAGGATACTCAACATGCCCGTTTATTTCCTGAAAAGGATCGCCTGACGTCCAAGATAACGTAGGCATTGATGCATTTGATCTGAAATTATTTACGCCTTTCGCGACAGATGTATCCATGGTCTGTGCTTGAACAGAGTGGAAACAAGCGACAAAAATTAGAAAACAGGAAATGACAATGGCCAAATCTGCAAGCCGAGAATGAGTCAAATTTAGCAAAACTAAATCCTCAATTTTAAGGTTATATTGCTATAACTATTTAATTTTTAGCATCTATTACAACGTGCGAATCAAATTTGAGTATTGAGCAAATAAGTGCTGGACATTCACGAAGATTTGTGTATTTAGGCGCGTCAAAAAATTTCCGGATTAAAAATCTAGTGCTCCTTAAAAATCGAATAGGGCTTAATTAGATGTGATTTTATTGTTTTTCTCGATTCTGAGTTGCCAAACGTCTATCTTTTTGAACTTACGTTCGAGTTAGCGGCAACCTTTCCAGACTTTTTCGAACCTTTTAAACAGCAACCTTCAAAGAATTTAGAATCTAATTCAAAAATGCAATTTAAAACAAACTGAACAGTTTTCGTCTGATTTTTTTTTGGCTTTCCTTAGCCTTTATAGCCGTTTGCTTACTTTATCTTTAAAGTTTTGACTTTTGCAGTATCTGCTATTAGCCGTAGGTAATTTCTCTGGCTTTCCTTGTACTCAGGTATATTTCTGTGCAGGAATGACATTGATCTTAATAATAAATTGGGCGCTATGGAAAGTCAACGTTGATTTCTTTATATCGTTTTTTTAGTTGACCGATAATAAATTGTCTCAAAGCTTCACCTTTCAACTTGGTTTGTCTTCTTATGCTTAATCTGGAGGCTAACACGAGATCACCAATAGGATTTTCTAACCATCTTTCAAAGTCTCCGCGGTAATAATGAAAATCAAGCGATGATGGGTCGATTTTTCTTATTTTCTTCACGAAATCTGTTAAGCTTGTTGCTTTTTCACCAATTGGTTGACTTACGGCTTTAATGAATTTGAAACGTCCTGTTGGTTTGTAAAAGTGGACGCTTTCTGTTTCAGGGAGTGTGCGCAAAATTCTATTTACGTCTGGCTTAAGTGGGAAAAACTTTAATCAGGACAAAAAGTTTTTTATGGTGAAAAATCGTTAATGACACAAATAAAAATGTGTAGAAACAAGCCGTAAATGTGTATAAATTCGCGTTTTTTGTGTATGGCTACTCAAAATTTATTAAACGATTTCTTAGTAGTAGTTAGTTGCTAGCATTAGGCTATTAGGCTATCATCTGCTAGCATTTCCAGAAAAAGGTGAATTTGAAATGTTACCTAGTCGTATTCCAGCATTAGAGGGTAAAGCTGCTGAGAGATTCGTGAAACAGGATAAAAAACCTCTGAGCAGAGCTGAGATTGCAAATTTGGAAGCATGCAGAGCGCTCTACAGGAAAAATCCGATAAAGTAATTAATTGAATCTGAAGTCGACTTCATGGTTGTTTTTGATCTTCAAAGAATCATTTTTAGAAAATTAGAGCAAGCAGACAATTTAGCTGCGTTTAACTGTGACATAGATGATGATGGCGGATGCAATGATTTTATCCATAATGATAATGAGGCAAAACAGTATCAAAAAGAAAAGCACGGCATAACTTATCTGTTTTTTTACGAGAATGCTATGGTGGGGTACATTACTTTAGCTATGTCCAGTATTCACGCATTAAGATTGGGTGATGAAGAAGAAGAAATAGCTTTGCCATTTTATCCTTGTTTGTTCATTGGTCGGCTTGCTGTTGACAATGAATGGCGTCATAATGATATAGGAATGTATCTTGCAAATTGGGCGACAGGTTTAGCTTTGGAACTTTCCGAACAAATTGGTTGTCGATATGTCGTATTGGAGGCAAAAGAAAGCAAGGTGCGGTTCTATAAGCAAATCGGCTTTAAAAACGGCGCATCACTATTTACTGATAAACGGGTTTGGCTTTATAAAAAATTGGTTAGTGAGTAGTGAATTAAACAAAATTATCCAATGGATGAAGTTAATAGAAAATATTGCAAACGAGGGGATTGTAAAACATGTCAAGTAATATCGACAAACTAATTGCAGGTCTCAAATATTTGGAAATCAATTCCAAAATCAAAGATAAAGTCAAAGATTACCGGGGTCGCTTCTACACACAGAAAACTGCCTTTTTAGCTCAAGCTCTGGGAATAGACATCACATACCCTTTTACGCCTTACGTATCAGGATCTTATTCACATCAGCTTGCTTGCGATTACTATACTAACGTCGAGCAGGTTGAATCGCTCAATACTAATCATGAATTAATCACATAGTGAAATCGCTAAACTAGATAAAATTAAAAACTGTTCAGGAATTTATGAACATATGTCCCTTATGGAAAGCAGCATCAACAGCAGTCTATCTTAAAAAACAAAACCCTCAATCAACGGACGATGATTTATTCGTTGAATTAAAACGGCTCAAACCGCACTTAAACGATTCTGATAAGCTTATTGGCATTAGCAAATCGAAGGAAATACTTTTCCTACCCGAATACCTGACAGAAGAAATTAAACGGGAACTTGACCTGTGGGATAAGATAGAGGATACAAGTCTTGCCTAAAGGTGCAAAGAGATTGGAAAAAGCTGAACTTTTGAAAAACTCCAGAGAAAACCTGGAATGGTTTAGAACTAACTTTGATGATCTGAAGAAAGACTTTGACAAGCATGGGTAATTGTCGAGAATAAGGCAGTAGTTGCGAACTGCAGCACTTATGACGAAATAATGAAGAAAGTGAAGGGCGACCGAAGTAGAAAGACAGCGATGGTTGAGTTCATAGACTCAGAGCAGATAGCGATGTTCTTCTAGTCTCAGAAGGGATTGCTTTAGCGGTTCTGTAGTAAATCCTTTCTTTAACTCTAAAATTTACCGTTTTTCTTCAATTTCTTCATCAATTTGGTTTGAACTTGCCTTTGAGTGAGCGGTCTAATTAGCGTCTTTTGGAACTTTAGGGACGCAAGAAGACAAATCTAAACGGAATGGGACGCAGGAGACGAAAGGGGACAAATTAAGACGCAACCTGCAAAGGATAAAGCTTAAAATCAAAAAAGCAATCTAAAACTAACTGAGCAGTTTTTGTCCGGAAAATTATTTTAAGATTATATCCAGGCGATCTTCTATTTGTCAAATTATGTCAAAAAATGTATNNACTCAAAACACAAAGAACAAATTTAGCATAAAAAATAAAGCTCATTTTCTCCTATCTAAGAAGAAAAGCCAAAATTACTCTCAAAATTTTAGTCACACAAATCTTAATATTTTGCTGACTTTAAAGTTGTTGGTAACAGAAGAAAGGCTCGAGGATTGGAAAGAAAGAATTGTAGTGGATCCAAAAGTCCTTGTTGGAAAACCCTTTATTAGAGGTACTAGGATTTCAGTTGAGTTTATTTTGGATCTTCTTGCTAATGATTGGTCAATTGAGCCAGATACTTGGTGAATATCCGCAATTAGAGAGAAAAGATGTGATTGCTCTTGAGTTGTCACAACGCATTAAATAGTGGAAAATGCCCCTTTGAATTTGCAAGCAAAAGAACTCCCCACCAGATTTTGAAAATCCGATTTTGAGGCATTTTTCTGATATGAGTAAAGTTTCTTCTTGGTTTAGAAAAGACAGAACTGAATCTCTCACTGATGGCATATTTGCAACTGTAATGACTATTTTGGTGCTTAGTTTAGTTGTGCCCACTATAACTGGACCCAATACTTCAACAACTTTGCAAGCGGACATTTTGGGGCTCCTTCCCGATTTAGTTGCTTACATTATTACCTTCATTTTCTTGGGCGTTCTAAAGAACCTGAGGGAAAGACATATGTCAGCAATAATTGAAACCATCGCAATAGTTATACCCTTAATTATAATCGTGTGGGCAATTCTTTTGTCACTTCGAATTGTTAGACCAACAGAAAAAGGCTTAGTGGAACGATTCGGAAAATACCCCCGCTTCGTTGAAGGCGGAATAACTTTCCTGTTTCCCTTTGTAGATAAAATTATCAGAGTAAACGTTACCGAACGCATGACCCCTGTTCAAAGGCAAGATGTAATTACAAAAGACAAGGTCTTCATGGGCGTAGATGCCGTCGTATTCTACAGAATTAAATCTGACGAAATATCAGTAAAAGCATCACAATATAACGTAGCAAGTTTCACAACGCAAATAGATACGTTGGCGCGAACAGTCCTTAGAGATATTATAGGAGGCATGGATATGGCTATCGCAAACACATCCAGACCAGTAATTAACGCCAGCCTCAAAACAGCCCTTGACGAGCAAACGGAAAGATGGGGCATCGAAATTGTAAGAGCAGAAATCAAAGACCTCGAACCTCCAAGGGAACTAATCATATCCATGGAATCTGTCCTCAAAGCAGATAACGAAAGACAAGCAGCAGAAAAAACCGCCATAGCACAAGCAACCCTCGCATCCGGACAAAAAAACGCTGCAATTCAAGTTGCAGAAGGACAAAAACAAGCTGCCATCCTCCAAGCTGAAGGACAGAAAACCGCCACAATCGAGATAGCAGAAGGAGACGCCCAAGCAACAAAACTAAGAAACGAAGCACTAACCACATACTTCAAAGACAGCGCCATAGTCTTCAAACAACTGGACACAATAGCAGCATCCTTACAGAATAACACAAAAATCATTGTCCCCGAAGGCAAAGCCATCTCACTAATCCTAAATGAACAAGAAAATCTTTCAAAAGCAACCATCATTCCAGTACCCCAAACTCCGCAGCAACAGAAATATACCAAACAAATGTAGCAAAAACAGCTTTCGCTCTTGCCTTTCAAAGCAGTTTTTTTCTATTTCATTTCTTTTTAATAAAACTGTTATTGCTAGATGCAACCACAAATCTGTAAATAATGACAACTCCACTGTTAATGTGGAGTTTTTTGTATGCAAATTCAGTTATCAAAAGCATCATTAATGGATGTGAAACAATGAACATGATCACAACTAAAGATGGAACACAAATATACTACAAAGATTGGGGAAATGGACAACCTGTAGTTTTCAGTCATGGCTGGCCTCTTAATGCGGATGCATTTGAAGATCAAATGTTCTATCTATGTTCCCATGGATACAGATGTATCGCTCACGACCGCCGAGGTCATGGACGCTCAAGCCAACCTTGGAATGGAAATGACATGGACACTTACGCTGATGACCTTGCTAATCTTATTGAAAAACTTGATTTAAAAAATGCTTTCCTTGTCGGTCACTCTACAGGCGGAGGAGAAGTTGCTCGTTACATCGGTCGCCACGGAACTAAACATGTAGCCAAAGCTGTGTTAATCGGTGCCGTCCCACCCATAATGCTTAAAACGCCAGCTAATCCAGGAGGTTTGCCAATTGAAATTTTTGACCAACAGCGCGCCATGGTTATTGCTGACCGCTCACAGTTCTTCAAGGATCTAAGCATGGCATTCTACGGTTACAATCGTCCTGACGCAAAGATTTCAGAGGGCGTGCGTGAGTCATTTTGGCTTCAGGGAATGATGTGTGGATTTCCAGGTGCATACTTTTGCATTAAAGCGTTCTCCGAAACTGACTTCACCGAGGACCTTAAAAAAATTGATGTGCCAACTCTAATTTTACATGGCGACGACGATCAAATCGTGCCTATTGCCGATGCAGGCATGCTCTCAGCCAAGATAGTCAAGAACTCAACTCTCAAAGTCTACAAAGGCGCACCTCATGGAATGTGCACAACCCGTAAAGACCAAGTAAATGCCGATCTACTAGAGTTCTTCCAGAAATAACGAAATCTGCAAATACTCCGATTATAATCTGCCAAAATAGTTTCCGCTCAAAAAATACGAAAAAAAATAAAAGGCTTAAAACAAAATCTGCCTAAAATTCTTCATAGCTCAATTTTATTGTCCATCTACTAAATGGGCTGTTCCATCTGGGCAGTAGACACAATTACCTTTACTGACAACAAGGTAACGTCTATTGCACGGCTTCATTTGGGAGCATCCGTCGCAATCTCTTGATAACATTTCTTTTCCTCCTGTTTATTATTATGATTTTTGTAATCTGGCTTTGGTGCATGTTTGCTGAGCTAGCATACTACTAATTCCCACATGTGCTTATGCATCAGATAGAGCTAACCACAATGGAAACTGTCGCTTTTAAACATAGCGCATTCCTTAAGGCAAGACTTAATCAACCAGACTTAGCTGGAACGAAAATTATTAGTGGAAGTAACAAGATATTAGAAGTTGATGCTTATGGAATTAAATGATTATATAAAATTTGCAAACGAAAATCCGATAAGTTACTTAGCCACCACGGAGGGTACGCAACCTCGGGTTAGAGGATTTCAACTTTGGTATGCAGACAAGACAGGCCTATACTATAGTTCTGCCGCTGGAAAAGAACTTTATAAACAGTTAAAAGAAAATCCAAAGGTTGAAATCTGCTTCTTTAATCCTAAAAGTAAAGACATGCAGCAAATGCGAGTTTCTGGCACAGTTCAGTTTATAGATGACTTAGAGATGAAAAAGAAGCTTCTTGACGCCAGACCATTCCTAAAGCAAGCTGGACTAACACCGGAAAACCCAGGATTGATTCTTTTTAAAGTCACCAAGTGCCAAGCTCATTTTTGGACGTTTGCAACGGGGAATCAACCGAAACAATTTGTTAGCTTCGCTTAGAAGCCAATTTTTCTTTTTTTTCCAACTTGACTTATAGACTGTCTAGTTCTAAAAGATCCATGTTCGTTTCTCAAAAAAAAAGCAATCCTTGATAGATTGAAAGAGTTTCTTTGAGATATTCCACAAGAGTCTTAAGTTTTGTTGACAAAATACTGTTTTGGATGATGAGCACTAGAGTCTGAGCTTAAGCAGTGAGATAGACTCGACGGGCGAACTGACACTTCCAATCGGAAAACTTATCAGTATAGCAGACATGAAAAACTAAGCTAAACGCACGCAAAATAGGGTGTAATCTTAAATCGAGGTGAATAGAAAAATGGTTGAAATGAAAGTCGATGTTTCAGAACTTAAAGGCGACGAAACCAAACTGGTTGAGAAACTCGCAGATTTCCTGAAAGACAAAACAGGCGGAGACGTAGCTAACGACGGAAAAATTGTAACGGTCAAAGGCGAAGGTGAAGCACTCTCAAAAAAATACGTACGCATAATCATCAAAAAATTCCTGCATAAACACGAGTTGACAGAAACCTTCAAAGTTATGGGCGATGCAGAATCATTGAAAGTTAAAGAGCGAAAACTTAACGAAGAAGAAGATTAACTCTTTTCCCTAAATTTTAGTTAATTTTATTTTTTGCCACTTTACTTGCGTTCTAATAACTGAACAGCCTGTTCCAACGCTTAGCATTAAATCAAAAAACAGCTAACTCTAGCATAAGTAGGATGTTTAAGAAATGAGTAGTAAAAACATCGCCGTTAGCGCTGTAATCATAACTTCAATAATTACTTTCTCAGCTCTTTTAGAAGAAGCGTACATTATGTTTCACAGCATTAATCCCGTCGCTATCATAGCAGCATTAACTGTTGTGGTAATAGGTTTAGCATGGTTTAAAAAAACAATAAACAGATAGCTTGGAAATCTTTTCAAACTGGTTAGTTAACCAAGAAAATAGCAGCCCTTAGAATTTATTTTGCAAAGACTTTTTCTTTGGCATTTAGAGCAAAAAGGGAAAGAAATAGAAAAATATCTTACTTACGTTTTAGCATGTTTTCTAATATGGGTTTAAGTTTTGCGTTTTCGGCCTGAATTTTCTCTTTGCCAAGTGCTTTCATTTGGGAGTCTATTTCTTTTATGACTTCTGCGTAGTGTATGCCTTCTGCGGCTGAAACGTATTCTACTCGGAACCGTTCCGGACTCATACCCAGCTTTGTCAGCATGCCTTTTAGGGCGTCGGTTCGTGCTTTCATTTTGTAGTTGCCGTTGATGTAGTGGCAGTCGTAGGGTAAGTGGCATGCTCCAACTAAGACCATTCCTGCGCCAAGACGCAGCGCTTCGAGGACGAATTCTCTGGCGACTCTGCCGCTGCACATCACTCGGATAGCCCTTACGCTTGCTGGGTAATCAAATCGACTGATGCCTGCTAAATCCGCACCTGCGTAACTGCACCAGTTGCAAAGGATAGCTAAGATTTTTTCTTCAGGTTTATCTTCAAGTGCTGCTCGAATCTGAGCCAAAATTTGGGCATCAGTGAAATGCATCTGGGTTATTGCATGTTGTGGGCATTCGGCAACGCATGTTCCGCAGCCGTGGCAGTTGGCTGTGGTGATGTATGCTGCTTTGCCTGGTTCTGCTTTGATGGCGCCGTATGGACATTTGTCAACGCAGACTCCGCATTTGGCAGTTTTGTTTCGACATTTGGTTTCGTCAACAATTGAGATGATTGGTTCAATTTTCCACTTCTGTTTGCTGATGACGGTAGCTGCCCGTGATGCTGCTCCGCTTCCCTGCGAAACGCTGTAAGGAATGTCTTTTAAGCCTTGGCAGGCGCCTGCGTAGAAAACGCCGTCTGTTGGAGCATCCATTGGTTTAAGTTTGGGGTGTGACTCCATAAAGAATCCATCTGAACCTCGTGATAGATTGAGGATTCTTGCTATGTCTTCGGAGCCTTTTTTGGGTATAGCGGCTGTTGCAAGCACAACCATGTCAGCTTCAACTTCAATTGGCACTCCAAGCAGTGAATCTTCAGAGTGAACGGTTAAATTGTGGGTTTTGGGGTCTTCGTCAATGCGGCTTACTCGTCCGCGGATAAAGTTGACGCCTCGTTCCCGTGCTCGGTCGTAGAATTCTTCGTAGCCTTTGCCTGGACTGCGAATATCCATGTAAAAAACATAGACTTCAATGTCTTCTTTGTATTTCTCTTTAAGCTGAACTACATGTTTTAATGTGTACATGCATCCGAAGTTGCAGCAATAGGAGTAGTGGGTTTTGTCTCGGCTGCCGACGCATTGGATGAAAACTATTTTGTGTGGTTTTTTCCCGTCTGATTGGCGAATAACTTTGCCGCCTGTTGGACCTGCAGCTAAAATCAGTCGTTCAAACTCCATACTGGTGATGACATTGGGGTATTTGCCGTAGCCTAAAAGAGGCATGTCATAAGGTAAGTAGACGTCAAAGCCTGTGGAAACAATGATTGCGCCAACGTCAAAATCCACTTCTTCCGGTTTCTGGTTGAAATCTATGGCTTGCCGTTCACCGCAAACCTCTGTACATTTGAAGCATTCGATGCAGTAATCCTTGTTGATAGAGTAAATTAGAGGGACTGTTTGGTCAAAGGGCACTGAAATTGCTTTGCGTGTGCCCAAATTCATGTCCCATTCATTTGGATATTCGATGGGGCAAGCATCTTTGCATTCTCCGCACCCTGTGCATTTCTCCGATATTACGTATCGGGGGTTTTTTCTGATTTTTACTTTAAAGTTTCCTATGTAACCATCAACTTTGACAAGTTCGGAGTTGGCGAAGATGGTGATGTTTGGGTGGCGTGCGCAATCTACCATTTTTGGTCCTTCAATGCAGATGCTGCAATCAAGGGTTGGGAAGGTTTTGTCAAGCGCTGCCATGTGTCCGCCGATGCTTTGTGAGTTTTCAAGCATGTAGACTTTGTAGCCCATTTCAGCTAGGTCTAAGGCTGCGTTCATTCCTGCGATTCCGCCGCCGATGATCAGGGCTTTGTTGGTGACTGGGACTTCGATGGTTTGAAGTTGCTGCATTAATCGTACTTTTGCTACTGCCATGCGTACTGAATCTTTGGCTCGTTCTGTTGCGGCTGCTGGATCACTTTGGTGGCACCATGAAGCGAATTCACGGATGTTAGCCATCTCGTAGAGGAATGGGTTTAAGCCTGCTTCTGAAACTGTGCGTCTGAATGTGGGTTCATGCATTCTTGGTGAGCAAGCGGCTATGACAACGCGGTTTAGTTTTTGTTCTTTTATAGCTTTTCGTATTTCTGCTTGGCCAGGGTCAGCACATGTGTAACGGTTTTCTTTTACAAATACAACATCTGGAATTGTTCTTGCGTATTCAGCAACGGCTTTAACGTCTACTGTGCCAGCGATGTTTAAGCCGCAGTGACAAACGAAAACGCCGACTCGCAACTCTTCAGGTTTAGCAGTTTCTGGTTGGTTACAGGTGGGGCAGCTCATTACATTGCCTCCTTTGCAATTTCCTTCGCTATAAATCTTTTAGTAACTGCTTGGCGTCTGTTTTGGTCGGCTTGAGTTTTTAATTCTTTAACAGCGTCAATTGGCGAGGTTATTCTTGCTAAGGCTTTGTTCCATGTGCCCGAGTGGATAGGTGTGTGATGGATTTTTGTGCGTTTAACCATTAAAGCGTCATCTACTAGGCAAACGTTTTTGCATGCGCCACAATAAGTGCAGAATAACTCGTTAACGTGAACTTTTTTGTCTTCGCCAAGCATTAATGCGTCTGGAATTGGGCAAACGTCAAGGCAGTCTTTGCAGCCTTCAGGACATTTTTCCTGGTTAATGCTGATTTTTCCTTCAATTGCTTTGGCTACTTTTATTGCGCGTGGGCTGCATTTGACTTCGCATATTTTACAGGTTGGACAATAATCTTTTTGAATTTCTAGGTTAATTTGGACTCGTTTTTTGGCGGTTGGCGAAAGCTCTGCAACGTTTTCAACTGGATTGCCGTCAAAGCCGATTTTTGAAATTTTAATTAGTGAGAAGGGACATGCCGTTTCGCAGTCTACGCATTCCTTTTCGCATAGTCGATTATCAACTTTTATGTCTCGGACAAGCATTGGATAGCTTTCTTTTGCCAAAATGGAAAGGGCATGTGTTCCGTTAAGAGTTACTTTTATTGCGCCATATGGGCAGGTGACGTCGCATATTCCACAGAAAGTGCATTTAGCTAAATCTACGTCTACTTTTGCTTTTTTTGTTTTCTGCCCTTGAATTTTAGGTTGTTTTTCTGTTCTTATGGCTTCTTTTGGGCAGGCTAAGCTGCATATTTGGCAGCCAACGCACCGGTTTTTGTCAAGAGTTAACTTGTAATTTTTAACTTGCAAGACCCATTCTAATGTTAAGGCATCTGCCGTATCTTGTTTGAGTGTTTTTAACGGCATTTATTTAATCACCAAGAGGATAATATTTGCTTGATACAAACTATTCCTACATTGACAGGTAATTAGACTTTTGAATGCAGTTTCTTTTGATATAAATATTACTTGAATAAATGTGCAGTTCGGACGGTCTAAATCAGCAGATATAATGTTCTAGAAAATTGAATTATGTTATTTAGGTTACTGTTTAGGGTAAAACTTTCTTTGTTTCCAATGTTACCTTTATTGCGGGGTTTTATGGAGCTTTATGGCGAAAAGAGGTGTTTGATTTAAGCGTTTTCTTGCGAAGCGTCGGAGTTTTTAGCTCTGCACATTTTCTTCATAAAAAGCAGGGGAATATTGAGAATTTTTGCGATTATGCCTAAACTTGAAAACATATTTTTGAAATTATCTATATCTTTTTGGTTGACTGCACCTATGAGTGGAGCAGCAGTCAAGTAAACTACCGCGAATACCACAAAACCACTTATCAGTATGAAAAGGTAAGGTAGGTGCAAAACGCCAATGAACAAATACGTTACAATTGATGCGATTCCTGATGCAGCTAAAATTTTGGCCGAGTTGCTAAAGTCAATTTTAACTCCATAGTTTTTCCAGCTCCAATGAAGCGACCAGATAAGAGATGGAAGAGTTGAAAAAAGGGTTCCAAGTATACCCCCGATTACCGCTAAAGATGGTCCTCCAATTGAATTAAAGTAAGCAACTAAAAGATAGGCAAGTGGTAAACCTACAGCTAAAGATGCAAGGCTTTGTTTCATAATCTGGTTTGTTTTTCCAATTCCCGTTTGGAAAGTTCCAACGCTTATGTTTCCGAAAAGAACAAGCAGATTAATTATAGATGCAACTGCCAAAAATAATGGTGCATCAGGAAATTTTGGAATTGCATTTGCGGTAAATAGTGAATGAAATATGCCTTGTTTTGGAAATAGGAAACCAATTAATGGAGTTGAAAGTGTAATTAAAATCATTGTTGCAGGAACTAGAAGTAGTGAAGTGTATTTGATTGAGGAAGCAAAAACTGTTTTTACCAATTCGGGTTCTTTTTCAGTGTTTAGTTTAGAGAAAGCTGGAAACAAAGCTGTTGAAACTGGAATAGAAATGAATGTTAGTAGAACAGCGAAGTAACTGGCAGCATAATAATTTCCCATCATTTCAGCTCCAGCATACACCGCCATTGTAAAGGCAAAAACCTGCATCAAAACTCCAACGATAATGGTTGAAACAGTAAGCGGTAAACCGTACATCAACATTGGTTTCAAAGTTTTTCTTACATCGCATTTGCCAACTTTACATTTATGCAATGACCGATACACAGCAAAATAAACAATTATTATGCCCACTACCCCGCCAGCAGCAATGGAAGCCGTGGTGGCGTAAATTGCGCCTAACACGCCAAACCCAAGGATGATTAGAAATGGACCAAGAGCAGTTTTAACACTGGCTTGAATAATCTGTGTTAAACTATTGAGCTTCATGCGTTCATAGCCTGTGAAGATTGCGGCTGAAGCAGAAGAAATGGCACCTGCTAAAATTGAAAGCGACATTATTGATATGTAAACAGAAAGATGAGCTGCGTTGCTTGCATTAAGAGTTAAAGCTAAAGGTTGAGCGATAGCAAAGCAAATTAGAGATAAGACAACTCCGGTTAAGAGTTCAAAAACTATGCCTGAAACAATGACGTCGTGAATTTCTGATTCCTTTCCAGAAGCTCGGTAATTAGCTATTTGCTGGGTCATGGCGGAGTTTACGCCCCAATCTCTAAAGTAATTGATTAAAGATGAAGGAATAAGAGCCATGCCATAAAGGCCCACATCGGCAACGGGCAATAAAGTGGCTAAAATGAAGGTGCCAATGAACATAATCACGGTAGATCCTGCCACACCAATAAGCAGATGGAAGCTTCCAGTAGCAGAAGTCTTACCCATATCTAACGCTTTATCCAAAGGCAACCCACATTCTTTTTTGGCAATATAGAAGGAGATGGTTCTTATAGGCTTTGTATATAGCTTCTAAATTTCTAAATCCATCTCTACTAGATGATTTAGGGCTTATCTTTTTTGGCGTAAATTTGTTCTTTGTGTTTTGAGTTGCTTTTTTGAAGCAAAGCTTAAATTGTTTGCAGGTTGATACATTTTTTGACATAATTTGACAAATAGAAGATCGCCTGGATATAATCTTAAAATAATTTTCCGGACAAAAACTGCTCAGTTAGTTTTAGATTGCTTTTTTGGTTCAGAGTCTGGTTCGTTTGCAGGTTGCGGCTAGATTTGACTAATGATGACTCTTTATGACTATATTAGACTAAGAATTGACTATTTTTGGCTCATTTTGACTTTGACTAATTTTTTCTAAATCCTTAAGTAAGAGCGGCACAAACAGCAATTACATGCCTTTAACCGAGAAAGTCACCTTCACTGGGACTCTTTTGATAAAGTGAAGATTCCAAAGTTGATTCGTTGGCGTTTCAAAATGGAAAGCGACCAGGCGCTGAAGGTGGGTGTGAATTTTTTGGGTTTGGGTAAGGGTTGGCAGTTTTTTTATGTAAAGATGTGCAAAGATGGTCGAGTATCCGTTCCCAAGTTGGTGCTGAGCCTTTTTGAAGATGAAAAAACAAGTCTCGCCGGCTGTACGTTAGAGGTAATGGTTGAACCCGCGTAGCATGTACTTTTTAGTTTTTAAGAAAAAATAAGGTTTAGGTGTTTTAGGTAAACTATATCTTTTAGATAGTGTTGTTTGGCGAGGGCAGAAAGTTTTTAAACTTTCAATCCAACTTGAGCGTGCGAGCCTTTGCTTTCATGTAAAGCCGCTTGCTTATCTTCGACGCCTGATGAGTGGCGTTAGCGGATAATTTGAAAAAACATCATAGTGACAAGCGTTTTTCGGGTGAACCGCGCTTTATTGCTATCGCCGCCTAAAGAGTGACGTTCTGGTGGAGACTCTGCGCTTTGGTTGTCATTTTTGTTGATAATGTTTGTGTTTAGGTAAATTTCTATTTGTACTTGGCAAATTAAGTGGCTGACAGTTGAATGGCTATTTTGGGCTTCAGGTTATCTGTGAAATTGTAGTGGCTGCCCTGCTTGATTTGAATGGCTTTTTTTCAAAAATCTTGGTTCTCGCATAGAGAATAAAAAGTTTGGAGGTGAAAAAACAAATGAGAAGACGACCAGATTACACCCTGCAAGTTGAAAGCCGCATCTGCCATCTAAGACAAAGAGTCGGAGCAGAAACACAAAATCTAAGAAACAAATGGATAACAGAACTAGACAACCTATTTGACATAGCAGTTCAAATCGCAAAAGGCAACGTAGACCAACAACAAGTAAACGGAAAACTACAACCAATAACACCAAAAGAACGCCAAATGTGGGCACAAATCACCGCAAACATAGGACAAGTAATGGGAAATTTAGCAAAAGGATACGATGAAACAAAGTTCAATGAAGATATAGACGAATTGGAAAGGCTTTTTGATGAAGTCAAAACAATGCACAACAAGCAGAGAATCAACAAAATTCTGACGAAACCAACTTAATTTGCAACGACAAAAAACCAGAAAATTAACTCTTAAGTTTTCAAATTTAAACTCCATTTTTAGTTTCTTTGCTTCATTAAGACATTTTTGAATTTATCATAATCAAAAAATAATTAATAACTTATTAGTTATGCGTAATTTTAGCGTCTGCCAGTGTAAGTTAGCACTGCAACAACTAAGTATTGTTACAAACATTAACCGCTATATCTCTAAACATCCGTCGCTAAAAGTTTTTGGTGTCTGAAGTGTTGAGGTAGAAAGGCTCATAAAAATATTTAGCTATTTTTTAGGAAATGGTGCAATTTTGAAAGTTTTAACAGGTAATTGCAAATATAAATTCATGTGATTAAAGTCAAGCTTTAGCAAGTGCATTAATTACTAAGATAAAACGATTGTTGGCATTCTCGATTTAAGTTCTTCTTTGTATTGATGGGGGTCTATTTTTTCGTTGTAGTTGATTTGTTTGGCTTTTTTTCTGAAAATCGCTACTGCATCGAGGTTTGGTTTCTCCAAAATTAATTTTCCTTCGTCTAGTTTGAATAGAGCTTTGAGCCGGGCTAATTTTGGGTGCTTTCCGAATTGTTCTTGGAATGACTCGTTCTTTTGGGCCAACTTTCATTTCTTTCTCTATCAATGTCTTACCGCAAGTTATGCAAGAGTGGTTCAGGATTTTATACTTTTTATTTCTTCGGCTCTTTTAGTTTATCGATAATGCTTTTATCATCGATGTTACATTCGTATTACGTGTTGATTAACGATGGAAACAGTGACAGTTTCAAAGAAATATCAAATAGTTATTCCCGAAAAGCTGCGCAAAAGTGCCGGGATCAAACCAGGAGACAAAATGGTTGCCATAACTAAACATGGAATTATACAGTACATACCTATACGTCCCCTGAAAGAAACAGAAGGCTTTATCCCTGGACTTGATACAAAAGACCTGCGTGATGAGTCTGACAGAATTGATTGCATAGATAGCTCCGGTTGGATTGAACGATTCACTAAAGGACCCAAGGCACGACAATACAAACAGGTAATTGACTCAAGTCAGCCCAAGGAGATAATTACGTCAGTTGTCGTACTTTACGAAGTTTACAAAAAAATAAAAAAGCTGAAAGGTGAGGAAGAAGCGCTACTCGCAGTTGCTGCTCTTAGTCAGACTTCTATTGTTCTAATTGACCAGTCAATCTCACTTGAAGCCGCTGATTACAGTCTCGAACACAATCTGCATTTCTCGGATGCTCTTGTTTATGCTACTGCACGTCATTGGAAAGCTAAGCTCTATACAAGTGATGACGATTTGAAAGAATTGAACGACGTGTGTCTTATCTAGTTAGTAGAGCAACAACATTTTACATTCGACTGTGCTATAAGGCTCCATGAAGGTCAATACTTACTGTTTCAGATTGTTTGGATATTATTTTTCAGTTAAGCATGTTTAAGAATGTTTGACAACTAAACAATTGTGAGGAATTTGCGTGTGGATTGATTTAGCTAATGAAGCGGTCGTTAAAAAAACAAGTGAAGCCCTCAGTAGCCGAGGCGTTCATGTAGAATTCTTAAGTAACAAAACAGAGGCGTTAGAGAGGTTAAAAAATTTCATTCCAGCCCGCGCCGAGGTAATGACAGGCAGTTCCACAACGTTAATTCAAATTGGCTTTATCGATTTCCTAATGTCAGGCAAGCATCCATGGAACAACCTAAAAGATAAAATTGTTTCAGAGAAAGATCCACAGAAGCAATCTGAACTGCGCAAAAAAAGTGTTACAGCTGATTATTTCTTAGGAAGCGTTCATGCTATTACTCAAGCAGGAGAGGTAATAGTGGCCAGCGCAACAGGCAGCCAACTTTCCTCCTATGCCTACGCGTCAACTCATGTAATTTGGGTAGTAGGTACACAAAAAATCGTTCTAAACCAAGAAGAAGGCCAGCGCCGGGTGCGAGAATATTGCCTGCCTCTTGAAGATCAAAGAATGAAACAAGCAGGCTTCAAGGGCTCAAACATAGGCAAAATACTCATATTCGAAAGAGAGACTATGCCCAATCGAACAATTACTCTAATGTTTGTGAATGAAAAATTGGGTTTCTAACATGCTAGTTTGAGGGATAAATAATTGTTTGGTCTTCCTTCTTATTAGTGGTTGATTTTTATTTCGGCTCTCCCAATGATTTAATGAAATACTTGACCCCAGCGAAACAGTTGAGCTATACATTAAACAAAAGTTTTGCCATTACAAAATTGATATCGACTCAGTGGTCATAACCAACTAAAGTAAACTTGCGTCACCCCACTTACCTCGGATTAAAAAAAAGCAACGCCATTTACTCATTATCTATGATGCCAAGTTGGCTGCAAGTGGTGGCAAGAGCTAATCCTCTCACATACGCAGTGGATGCTTTACGTGGGCTAATGATTGTCGGTGGAACCAGTATATACGGTGTTGGCGTGGATATGCTAGTGCTCTTCGTTAGCATGGTAGCTTTGATAATAATTGGCGCTAAACTCTACCCCAAAGTGATTGTCTAAGAGCTATCAATAGTTGGTGGCATATGTGAAGCTCTCAGAGCCTTGAAGATTTACCAACAAGTTCTTCCCCCACTAATTTGGGAGGCTTGTTCTCTGTGATTTCAACAGTTCGGTTAATATCGTTTAATGGTCTTAGAGAGGTCTTTTTCTTAACTTATTTTTGGATATGAAGTGTCTGAAGAATAATTTTATCTGCCAGTATGAAAATTATACTTTAGGTAAAAAAATGGGGCAAGAAGAACCAGAAATTGCAATCGTTGGAACAAAAGGTCAAATAGTTATCCCACAACGACTCCGAAAAGAGCTAAAGATAACTTCAAAAACAAAACTCATAGTATACCGAAAAGGGGATAAAATTGTGTTAACAAAGTTGGAGCTTCCACCTTTGAAAGAAGAATTAAAAGATCTTTTCAACGAAATTGATAAACAAAATATTGGCAAGAAGATTTCTGAGAAGAAAATTTTGAAAGAGATACAGACTTATAGACTTGAGAAACGGGCCAAAAAAGGCGTATAAGATGATTCGAGTGGTTATCGATACCAATGTTTTGGTATCAGCTTTGATTAATAACGGAAAGTCAAGAAAACTTGTCCTTAAATTGTTAGAGGAGCATACAGTAATATTATATAGTCAGATATTAGCGGAATTGGCTGATGTTATCTCAAGGGATAAATTTTCTGTTACCAGCTCGCAGGTTGACAGGTTCATTTCCATTCTGGTCAAAAGGCAATAATGGTGTAAGTGCATTCCGTTCCCAAGGTCATATTAGAAGATCCTGATGACGATGTAGGTCTCACCACTGTTATCAGTGGAAAAGCAGAGTACATAGTTAGCGGCGACAAGCACCTGCTCAAAATAGCTTGTTATGAGAAAGCACAGATTGTGTCGGTGAATCAGTTTATTCAAATTGTAGCTAAGCTTTAAGGAATGTCTTGAAAGGCAAAAGGAAGCAGTCAGTAGTCCTGTTTTCTTTTATGCGATTTCCTAACGCGGCGGGGTTTTCCGACCGCAATAGTTAAGTTGTACTTTTTGTATTTGTTGTACTTTGAGTTGAGTTCAACATGGAGGATGTTTTAGTAACTCGCAAAGGGCAAATTACCGTTCCTATTGCGTTGAGACGAAAGTATGGAATAAAGGAGGGTATGAAAATAACGGTTGAAGATTCAGGGTCAAAAATAGTTCTCAATATTATTCCCCGATTTGAAGACCTAATTGGGATTGATGCGGAAAAAAAAGATATCAAAACTACTATTGAAAAATTAGATAAAATGCGTTCAGAAGACAGATATTGATGAAGGCCGTGCTTGACACCAGATTTTTTATGAATAGCTTAGAAAACAGAGATGAACAATTCAAAAAATGGGCTAAAGCAACCCTGCGAACACTTCAAACGCAAGCTAACACTGGCATTATTCCAACAATAGTTATACATGAATTTTATAAGCTACAGTTGGAAGCCGAAGGTAAAGATATTGCTGATCTGAGAACAAAGAGCATTCTTAAGCTAGACCTCAACATCGCAAATCTTGATCCAGAAATTGCAATAGAATCTGCAAAATTACGGTGCAAATACGCTGAGTTGCCAACCGCTGATGCTGTTATAGCCGCGACGGCGATTGTTTTGTCTTGTGAATGTGTTTTGACGGATGATAAACACATAAAACAGATCAAAGAAACCAAAACAAAATGGATATAACTCACCGAGCCATGTCGGCATCCAAAATAACCAGTTTCTTATTTGAAATTTTCCGATCTGGCTGCTCTGTGTTCTGCTTATTTTTTATCGAATAGCGTTCTTCTGAGTTAAACCATGCTCTAAGCTGCTCGAGCTTATTCGATGATTAAAGCTTGAATTTCGGGTTGGTGTATTTTGGTTTCGTTAAATATCCGAAGTAAACGTTGGGCAAACTTTTGGGGGTATTTGAGAGACGTATTGAGGAATATATTGAAAAAACAAAAGGAATCAGCTGTAACAAGGTTTTCTATTAGGAAAAATAAAAAAAAAGAAAAAAATTGATTGCGATTAGTTCAATTCTACTTTAGTTAGTAGGCTGAAGTCGCTGAGACTGTTTAGTTGCACTCTGCTTTGGCTGACTGTGTATAGGACATTGTTGATGTATAGTGAGCGGGTGATGAAGTATTGGCTTTCTCCCCACGGGTAAGACCCCGATATTGCAAGAGACGGGTTGCCCAGATATGTTGATGCATTATCCAGCTGTGTTACATTGCCTCTAATGGTGATGCCGTTTGTGAGGTCAACGTTAAATATGTATACTCCCTGCCAAGCAAACTGCGGATAATTATTGAATGGAAGCATCGTCGGTGCGGGAGCTGGAATGGCTACTCCACTGCTTGCGGTGCCTGTTGTGCCTTGTGATGAGGTATTCGTGCTGTTGGTTAATAGGTACAGTTCAACTGGCAGCACTAAGAGGTTTTTGGATGCGTCAAAGAGAATAGCTTTGGCGTCGGTGAGTGCTTCTGAAGTTGTACCTGTGTCGCCTATGACAATGCTTGAAGTTTCCTTCGGGTTTGCAACATCACTCACATCAAATAAAGATACTTTCAAGCCCAAAACAGCGGTATAATATACGTCACCTGGAACTTCCACTTTGTTTGCGTCAATGCTGGCATTTACATCTTGACCTATTCCGATTAGATGTGTTGCGTCGTAGGGCTGCAGGAAATCTGAGTATCCTGGGATTGTTAGGTTGCCAAGGACCATGGGGTTGGTGGGTTGAGTTAAGTCGACAACAAACAGGGGATCAATTTGGTTGAAGGTAACTAAGTAGCATCTCTCACCTATGAATCGGGCTGAATGCAGCTGTTCTCCGCTGGCTAAGTTTTCGATTTTTCCCACTACGTTTAGGTTTGAATCTAAAATGTAGAGGTTATTTTGTTGCGTTGAAGTATAGCTGGTTGTTGAGTAAGTGGAGGAGCTTGTGGCTATGCGGAAATACCCATGGTATTCATCCATCGAATATTGGCTCATAACTGTGCCTGTAACGTTACCTGCTGCAGCCAGTGTAAAAGATGGACCTGAGATTGCGATGCGGTAAATCTCGGTATTCTGCGAATAAAGCTGCACTGGGGTAATTGGTATTGGCGCAATAGTTGTGCCCGTTTGAGATGGCGGGTTCGAAATGCTTTGGTAGGACGTTACTTCATCGGTTAGATAGATGTTGCTTTGGGAAACATATATTGATCCTGCATTGCCCATGAGGACAGTTGTGCTTACTGCTTGTTCTTGAGCGTTTTCAATGTTCAAAGCCGCTATAGTTGTGTACATATAGGCTGAATCCGAAGAATTAACATAGTAAATGTTCGTAGGCGCCACCGTGTATGCACCTTGTCCATTAAAAACCGTTGGAAGCAAAACCGTGCCATTTAACAGATAAGCATTTTCAGAGATTATATCATAAACATAATTACCAATCATTCGGCTATCAACGTAACTGCCACTCATTGTAAGGTTCCGTGAAAGCACTGGGTCAGCTTTGTTAGAAACATCATATACGTAGACAAAGTTAGTGTTGGTAGTCCAACTGGGAAACATAATGTTAGCTGGATATAAACCACTAATACTTCCATAAACCGCATAGGGTATAGAGTTGCTTCCAAGAACAGCGAGTTCATTGCCGTCTGCACTAAGATAAAGTCCTTGGGGGGTACCGTTGTCAAAGGATATTTTGCTGAGAACTTTGGCGTTTTGTGGGTTCTGTGAGCTGGCATCTAAAATGTAGACCGTTTGGCTATTGTTGCCTATAACATACATGTATTGACCATCAGTTTTTACTGTGTCTGCTTCATCGACGCCTGCAACTTGGATGTTAGTTGTTGAATAATCATTTGTCGCGCCTTGTGAAGTTAAAGATGCTGCTGAAGGAGCTGTTGAGGTTACTGGCATGGGTGCTGGCACAGCAGGTTGGGCAGCCATTCCGTTGACGTTATAGTAGAGCTCGGGGGTACTGTAAAGATTTGAGCTGCTGCTTTGGTTTAAGTAGTTTTTGAGTTCATCAATTGAGGTGAAGGTTTTCATCGAGCTTTGTGTTCCCAGCGTTTGAGTTCCCAGAGCCTGTGACGCCTGAGATTGCCCTGGCTGCTGAGGTGCACCAGGAAAAATCCCAGAGTTTCCGTAAGCGTAAATCATCGCAACAAGAACAATAGCTAAAAGTAATGCAATTAAACCATAAGTTTTTGTTTTCTTCAAAACTTCTTTCTGAACCATATTCTATTCGCCTAAACAGTCTATAGTCAACGGTTTATATGATGCTAAGTCTAAGAACAACCTGTCCAGTTGTTAGAACGAACGCAAACACCACATTCAAAATGCTTCAGGTAGCAAACTAAGTTTTCTGTTTTGAGACTTCAAGAAGACAAAGTTCATCGTCAACCTGTAAAACTCGAACAGCGTTCTTTTTGTTTGAAACCGCCAAATTAGCTACTTCTACAGCTATTCCATTCTGATGGATGGTTTGAATTAGCGAGGCCCCAATTTGAATAATTAAGCTGATTATAAGTTAGTTATGAATTTAGAATCTAAAAAACCCATTTTTGCCTGGTGACAAAATTTATATTGATGAATGTTTATCGACTTCCAAAACTATGGAAAAGTGAATACTAAATTTGTCCAATTTTCTACTTTTTTGCACTGAAACAGGGGATATGTAAGGAGGGAAAAGCTTGGAAAACGAACATTTTCCTGGAATAGGCGAAATTAGAGAGTTTCAGCAGTGCAAAAAGCGGTGTTTCAGCAACAAAGCAGTGCATTCTAATGCAAATAAGGCGTCTTATCGCAAGGTTTCAGTCTATACAAAGAGTATGAAGCGATACACAAAAGAAAGAGCGCGAAGACGTCAGGTGCGACTTCTCGCCGAGAAGGGCTATACGCAAAAGCAAATCGCCAGTGAGCTAGGAGTTTCTACACGGACCATTAAACGAGACTGGAATAAGATACAATCTTACGTCAAAAGTCAAACCCGCAAAGAGATCAGACAAGTTGAGGATGAACGCCAGCAAGAATACAAGCGGCGGTATGAAGGATTAACTGTCAATAAAGAGCTTAGACTCCTCAAACAAGACGTCAAGGAAGCAGCTAAGGAGGCACGTACACCGCGGACTAGCCATAGGCGACAAGAACAGCGCCAGCAAACCGCTCACCAATTAGATTACACTTTTGATCTCGACTGCCTGACAGCCGACGGCTTCCCCCGTGTAATCGTTCCCCCACAAGGCAGCATTCCCCTTTCAGGAGGAGTTGGCATGAAGTTTTACGCAATAAAGAATGGAGAAAAAAGAGAACTACTAAACATCAGCATTTCAACAAACACTCCCTCGGCTTTCCAATAGCCTTGATCTTTGATCTACCGATTTGATTTAACAGAAAGCCATTATGTTTAAGGCCCGTTCTCCTGGATTGTTCGGTTCATCAGGAATAGGCCAGTCTTCCTCTTGCTGATCTGGTTCTTGGTATAGGCTTGTAGCCTTGGGCTCTATAGACTCCGGTTCAAATCCGGGCAGCCCCACACCGGAAGTATTAAACTGCGCACATTTCTGGCGAGGGATGAGCCCGGTAGAAACCCTGACCGCTTCAGGTTCGAATCCATTAATTTTGTAAGAAAGGACACATTTTTATGTCCTTTGAGGTTGAAAAATGTTTGAACGAGAGTTTGAACCTATCTCGGCTACTTTTCGCCGAGCAAAAGTTTATGCTTTTTTCACACTACAAGAATAATATGAGTAAAGTTGGAAAAAATAGAGATTGCTAAAAAACAGTCTCGATTGTTAGGTGGAACTTTCAAGTTCTTTGATGGAATTTTCTAAAATATGTGAATTCGATCTCTCGAGCAAGTTTCCAGTTTTTCAAATAAACCGAGATGTTCAGTATAAAGGGATCAAGTTCAGATTGTATTAGCGTCGTTTACCTATGTTTTTCTAATTATTACTGCAATGAGTCCAATTAGTCCTCCGAGGATAACTAACAATCCGCCAAGTCCACCACCTATGATTCCGACGATTATGAGTACAATTGCCCAAACGATAGTAGTTACGCTTTTTGCGCCAATGATCGCTATGATGCCACAGATGATAGTAACAATTCCGAAGTAGGCAAAGCTAAATGATATAAACGGTCCAAAATATGTGAAAGCATATCCGATGAGTGATAGCAACCCAAAAATTACCAGCAGTATTCCTCCAATTAATGCTAAGTAGTAGGCTACTCGAGAAATTTCTGACATTCAAATTCACCTCCCTCTCAACTAAGTAAGGGTACAAGTTTGGTTGAGAGCAGCACATCCCCAATTTGAAAAGCAAAGCAGTTTCAGTCGTTTTGTCAGGACCGAATTTTGTTTTACAATCAGAACTTAGTTAATGCTGCAATACTAAACAATTCTGATATTATCATTTTAACGGTGCCCAACATAAAAACTTAGCGCGTTTTATTTTTATATGGTCATCCAATATCCTGCGAAAATTATTTACCCTGTAAGATTTGGGTAACTTAGCCAAAGCACGTTTTCCTGGGACCTTTGAACGCGCGCTCTCAGAATTTTACATGTTTGTAAAAGATTCTTTTTACAACTTCACCTGAAATCAAATAGAGAATCACTATGGCAACCATTATGATGATAATCGGAATGGAGATTGACTCAAATCCGAAAATACTTCCGAGCACAGTAAAAGGTAATACAAGTGTGATACCAGCAACCAGCAGAGTGGTTATCAGAAGATACTTACTGGGAATACTCTTGAAGAACGATCCTCTCGATCGAATAACTAACACAATTAAACTTGCTGAAATTACAGATTCTACGAACCAGCCTGTTCTAAACAAGACAAAATCACTTTTGAAGACAAGAAGAAGGACTCCAAAAGTGACGTAATCAAACACCGAACTAAGGATACCGAAAACTATCATGAAGTTTCTGATGAATTTAACATTCCAGCGCCTGGGTTTCTCAACCATTTCAGCGTCTACATTGTCTGTGCCTATGGTTGTCTCTGGGAAATCTGTCATCAAATTAGTAAGCAGAATCTGTCCAGGAAGAAGGGGTAGATAAGACAGAAAAAGAGATGCGCCTGCCATGCTGAACATGTTTCCGAAATTTGCGCTTGTTGCCATGAAAACGTACTTCAGGGTATTGGCAAATGTTTTCCTTCCCTCTTTTACGCCATTTGCAAGCACACCAAGATCCTGTTCAAGCAAAACAATGTCGGCGGCTTCTTTGGCAACATCTACTGCGCTATCGACTGAGATACCGACATCTGCCGCGTGAAGAGCGGAGGCATCGTTGATTCCATCGCCCATGTACCCCACCACATTTCCCGATTTCTTAAGGGCGAGAATGATCCGTTCCTTCTGATTTGGTTCTACCTCTGCGAAAACGTCAACCTCATTCACTTGCTTAAGCAACGCTTCATCACTTAGCGCACGAAGGTCAGGACCCGCTAGTATTTTTGGAGTGGGGAACCCAACCTGCTGACTAATGCTGGCCGCAACTAGCCGGTTGTCACCAGTAACAATTTTTAGCGAAATCCCAAGATGCTTTAACTCGGCAATAGTCTCGGCGATCTTAGGCTTACTTGGATCGAAGAGAACTAGAAAACCTAAGAAAGTCATTCCTACCTCACTATCTTTCGAGATGATTTTTTCAGATCCGAGGTCTTTGTAAGCAATCCCTAGAACGCGAAAACCCTTGCTACTGAGCTCTTCAAAGCGTTGCTGGATCTGCTGTTGCACCCCGCTGATTTGCACAGTAGTCCCTTCGGAAGTTTCAACTGAAGCGCATACGTCAAGGATGTTTTGCAATGCACCTTTGGTCACCATCAGATTCCTATTGTCCTTGGATACCAGGACACTGAGACGTTTGCGGACAAAATCGTAGGGCACTTCGTCCAGTTTTTGGTAACCTGCCAAATCAAGTTTGTTTGCCCGAATCGCTTCATCTATCGGATTTGTGAATCCTGTCTGGTAGGAAGCGTTAAGGTAAGAGTAAAGGAGGGCTTTTCCGCTTTGGTTACCGTTAAAATCAACAACGGACTGTATTTTTATTACGCCTTCAGTGAGAGTGCCAGTTTTGTCAGAGCACAAAACGTTCATGCTGCCAAAGTTCTCAATTGATGCGAGCCGTTTGACAATTACTTTTTGGGTTGCCATTATTTTGGCTCCTTGTGCAAGGTTAATGCTGATGATAGCCGGCAATAGTTGTGGGGTTAAACCAACAGCGAGCGCCAAAGAGAAAAGAAGAGAATCCAATACTGAACGCGCGAAATACACGTTTATGGCAAATGTGACGACAACCAGCACCAATGTTACTTCCATTAGAAGATACCCGAAATGCTTGACACCATGTTCAAACTCTGTTTCAGGAGGTCTGAGTTTTAGTCGTTCCGAGACTTTGCCGAACTCCGTTTTTGAACCTGTTCCTACAACTACAGCCTGTGCACTGCCGCTGACCACGTTAGTTCCCATGAAAAGACTGTTTGTCCGCTGACTAAGCGATGTTGCTTGGGGAAGAATCCCCGTAGTTTTCTCTGCCGGATAAGTTTCTCCCGTCAAAGAAGCTTCGTTTACGAAGAGATCTTTTGATTCTAGAATTATGGAGTCTCCAGGGATTAGGTCTCCAGCGTTGAGGATCACGACATCTCCTGGAACAATCATTTCAACTGGAATATCCTTTTGATTTCCGTCGCGAAGTACGGTCGCTTTGGTCTGCACTATCGCAAGTAGCTTTTGGACGGCATTGGCTGCTCCTCTTTCTTGCCAGAATCCAAGAAGGCTGCTTATCAATATGATCGTTACGATAATTATTGCATTCGTAGGCAAAGCACCCTGTGAAACATCGAGATAGAGTGACAAGCCAGCTGCAAAGATGAGAATAATAATGAGTGGACTCTTGAACTGAGTTAACAGGAGCGTAAGTGTGTCTGATCTTTTCTTGGGCGCAAGAAGATTGGCGCCATATTTTGTGAGTCTTTTTTCCGCTTCTTCGCCAGTCAAGCCTTTCGGTGTCGTCTGTAGTTGCTGAAGAACGTCAGAAGTTGGAATACTCCAGAATGACTGATTGTCTTGGGTGTCTTGATTATTCAGAGAAGTCGCCTGGTATTTGCCTGTTTTGCTAAAATGATTAATTAAGAGCGGGTCTATAAACCGTTTTATTGAAGGTTCAGCGCTGCCATCTGTTCATTTATGATAACTGATTCTTTATTATGTTTATTGCGCTTCACAAAGTTCTGAATGGAGGATTCAAAGAAAGAAAAAATTGAAGCTTCTTTAAACGAAAATTAGATCTGTAGTCGAGCTTTTTTCAGTAGGTGGTGCAAGCACATTTTAGCTAGGTTTCACAACCGCGTCATAGGTTGGAAGACAATTTAAATTCAACAATTGTCAATAGTTGGTTTTGATGTATAAAGCTGAGCGCAAATCACAACTTACCCTTTTTGATGTAACAAATCTAGTGGTTGGAGCCATAATCGGAGCTGACATATTCGTGGCTTCTGCCTTAGGTGCAGGCCTGCTAGGACCCCTCCGCTGAGGATCACTGAGGTTTCAGTTCCAATGAGAATACTTCTTCCCACGAAAAGATAATGTATCAGAAGAGCTAGAATCCCCGATAGCTTCGGAAGCGGCGCGCGGTGAAAGTTGTGCCGTGTTGTCCACGCTTGCCAACCACACACATTTATCAGGTTATTCCCTCTTCATAACTTTTTAATGCTTGCGGAGGTGACTTTTCAATGTCTGAATGGCCCGGAGGAATAAGTGGCGGCGACTACGACAAAAGAGATGTACATATCCCAGAGCCAAAAATAGAGCCAGATGGAACATACCGCTGTTCAGTTTGCAACCAAGGTTTCTCAACAAGACAAGACTACGACGACCACTACAGAAATGACCACACAAAGGAGAAAACAGAGAAAAACTATGCCGAACCTTATACAAAATAGAAACAGGGAACATCCGAGTATATCGGGACAAAGCAGCGCGCTTGTAGTTGTGGTTCTGCAGTCACAAATCGTTAAGTAGAATTGAAAAGACAATGAATCAGTTATACAAGAGGTGATTGGGCAAATGAGGTTTTTGCATAATAACAAAGGTGGTTTAGGCAGTTGGCTCTGGTCCGCTATTGTAGTAGTAGTATTAATAATAATTCTTATCGTTGTTGTGAGATTTCTTTTTCACTTGATATAAGGCAAGCTGAAAGATTCGACCGAATCTTTAGCTTACCCTATCTGTTTATTTTTGTACATTTTAAGACAGGCGAAAAAGTTAAAACCCTCAATATTCCTCAGTGAATTATGAATTCTACAACTCTTATCGAAACAGGATTCTCCGAATGATTCCCGCTGAAAACGTTAACATTCTCAAATTTGCCTCCAAACAAAGGTAGCGTCATCATAATAGTGGATAAGGAACTCTCAGGAAAGCCAGAATCTGATATTCTCTATATTGGACGCATAAAAAAATCCGTCAAAAGGATACTTGGCGGATATTTGGCACGGTATGGCGGAAAAAAACAAAGAAGATCAACCAGATGCTTTTCGACGAAGGTTACATTGAAAAGGCCTCTATAAGCTGGATCCTAACTGACAAACCAAGAATCATGCAAAAAGAATTGCTCGCCAAATTCAAAGAAGCTCATGGTAAATTTCCAGTCTGGAACGCTAAAAAGAAACTCAATGTTAAGCCCAAAAAACCCCAGTTCCCAAACCAAAAGCCGCTGCTCCGAGAGCTAAAGTCAGACCGATAACAAAGCCCGTTCCAAACCAAAAATTGTTTTCAACAAAGAGACCTGCGGCAAAGACGAAAACCTAACTAAAACCGAGGTAGCAAGCAAAAGGGAAACTGCCATAGAAACGCCAGAAAAGGCAAAACCTTCAGACACTGAAATAGCAACCTAAAACTAAAGATCTCAACCAACTTCTTTCTCTCCCTTTTCCTTTGAGTAGTGAACCTCATGTTTTTTCTAAGAGGCTTTTTTTCGAACAAAACCATCCTTATTTTGTTGTTAGTTAGTAATCATAAATCAATCTTGGTGGATTTTTCCTTAGAGCAGTTTATCCTAATTGTTCGGCTTTTGATTGATAGAGTAGCTATTATTAGTCAGCGTGACCTATTCTCAATGAGGTTGTTTTAGATGTCGATGGATTCAGAAGATTTTAAGGTGCTGCCTGGCAAAAAAACTAGTTTGAAGGATTTTGATTCAGGTTGGGAGCCAAAATGGGCTAAGAAAAAGGAAGATGAAGAAGGCAAAAAAGCGGTAAAAGAACAGGCATCAACTACTCTTGAAGCGAACACGCAGAAACTGATAGAGCTGCAGGAGCTGTTTTGGGCAAGTCACACGTATTCCATGTTGATTATTCTCCAAGGGATGGATGCAGCAGGAAAAGATAGTGTAATCCGGCACGTACTGTCGGGGGTTAACCCTCAAGGTTGCCAAGTTACTGCTTTCAAAACTCCCTCTGAAGAGGAACTGAACCATGATTTCCTGTGGCGCAACGTCAAAGCCCTTCCAGAAAGGGGTATCATTGGAATTTTCAACCGTTCATATTATGAAGATGTGCTGATTGTTAAGGTTCGCCCAGAGGTATTGGAAAAAGAAAAGTTGCCTTCTGAGGCGGAAAGAAAATTGTTCTGGGATCAACGGTATGAGGATATAAACATGTTTGAACGGCACCTAGTTCGGAGCGGCACTGTGGTGTTGAAATTCTTTCTCCATGTCTCGAAGGAGGAGCAAAAACAGCGTTTTCTGAAACGCCTTGAAGACCCAAACAAAAACTGGAAATTTTCAGCCACGGATCTTTCAGAACGCTCAAAATGGGCTGACTATTTGAATGCATACGAAGAAATGGTTAATGAGACAAGCACTGAATGGTCACCTTGGTATATTATCCCTGCGGATAAGAAATGGGTTACTCATGCATCAGTTTCTGATATTATAGTGTCGCAAATCAAGAAGCTGGATTTAAAATATCCTGTTTTAAGCAAAGAGCAAACTGAGGCTTTGGAAAAGGCGAAAGCTGAACTGGAAAAAGAATAAACATTTCAAAACAAAAAAGTAAACGTAGGCCTTTGAAGGCTGCCCGTCTTTGCCTTGAAGAAACGCGAGAAGATCTGTGTTTACCTGATGTTTATGTGTCGTGCACATTCCGTGTGTGCGAGATCTTTGCACCCGTTCTGTTGTAGCGAGCGCAACCAAAAATTTTGCAAGCAGCTCCAGAAGCTGCTTCCCAACTTTTTTGTAAACAATAAGGAAGGCATATTTGTTTGATATCGTGTTTGGGCTAATAATGTATCAGTGCACCCTACGCACTAGGTTCTCTTTAAAGCAATGGCTTGTTGTTTGTTGGTGCCTGATAGCAGTCACAGATGTTTAATAAAAGCGAAAGACATTATTTTATTGTGAATTTTTATGAGTGAAGACGAAACTGAAGGTAAAATTAAACAGGGAAAAGGCAAAGTCCGCGAAGGTTTAGGCAAAATGACTGGCGACGATAGTGAACAAATTAAAGGCAAAGTGGAACAAGTCAAAGGAAAAATCCAGGAAGACGTAGGCAAAGCCAAAAGAAAAGCCTAACAAAGCTTAAAACCAACTATTCAACGCTTCAATAATTAGTCGAAATAAGATTTTCAAGAAATCGGAAAAATACTGTCAATTGTTAAGCAGATAGCTTGCCCCTTTTGGGGTGTGCTTCACAAGTTTTGGGGTGATTACATACAAACCAGCGAATTGTACAAAATGACCAATCAATCTGGTAGTGGTAGCTCTAAACAGATAGCTTATCTTAGTAGTTATCCGCCAAGAGAATGTGGAATAGCCACCTTCACTAAGGACTTGATAGATACTATTGAAGAATTGTACGGGTTTAATCCATCGGTTCTCGCGATAAATCAAAAGGGTGCAATTTACGATTACAAAGACAGAGTAAAAATTGAAATTAAGCGCGAATACAAGGAAAACTACATCCAAGCAGCTCAATATATTAACTCATCAAATATTGACCTTGTTAATCTCCAGCATGAATTCGGACTTTTCGGAGGAGAATGCGGCGAATACATAAAATTCTTTCTTGAGACTCTCAAAAAGCCGGTTGTAACGACTCTTCACACTGTTCTGCCTGACTTCAGCCCAAAAGCTTTGGAGGTCTTAAAATGTATAACTGAGGCTAGCGCTTCAATTATCGTTATCTCATACTCGGCAATTGAAATGCTGAAAAATCAGGGAATAAATTGCAGAAACATCAAGGTCATACCACACGGTTGCCCAAACATAGAATTCGTAGATACTGAACAAGCTAAAATTGCCTTAGGTCTGAAAAATCGGCTGGTCGCTTCCACTTTCGGGCTGATTAGCAGCGGCAAAGGCATAGAGTACGCAATTCGCGCTCTCTCACACGTTGTAAAGAAGGAACCACGAATATTATATTTGATAATAGGGCAAACTCACCCTGAAGTGATAAAGCAGGAGGGTGAAAAGTACAGAAATAGTCTACAACAGCTAGTTAGTGAACTGGGGTTAGAGGCGAATGTTAGATTTATCAACAGGTTCCTTTCTAAACTCGAACTAATCAAGTATCTGCAAGCTACAGACATCTACTTAACACCGTATATTTCTCCTCACCAGATAAGCAGTGGCACACTTACATATGCAGCTGGGGCTGGAAAAGCTGTAGTATCCACACCATACTTTCACGCCCAAGACATATTAGCTGATAATCGAGGCGTATTTTGCAAATTCAAAGACTCAATTTCGTTAGCAGAGGGTATCATTGAACTATTAAATGCCAAAGTCCGAAAAGCTATGCAAAAAAGAATATACACGTACAGTAGGCGTTTTGTTTGGGCAAATATAGCTCAAGAGTATGTTAATCTCTTCAACAGGATCATTGAGAAGGGGTCAGTTTTTGGAGCTGCCCCTGATGTGTCAACAAGCGAATGCATAATAGACCAAATTGAGGGCAAAGGCAAGTGTTTTAGCCCTCAAACTACTTAAATAGCATACTTAAGGAAAAAAAGATACAAAAAAATAATCTGCGTTGATTGCGGGTTTGTTATTGGAATAACAAGAAGCCAAATTCAAAAATAGAGGCTAACCACAAAAACTAGTTTGCGTTAAAGCGTGGGGACGCATACCGTGTTGGGGGATAAGCTCGGTCCGACCCCCTCCTTTACCTTTTTTACTGGTAAATTGGGGCTAGGATCCCCGGCCCAACATCTGTTGAATATCTTCATAACACGGTGAAAATGATGTCCGACCGTTTGAGACGCGGATTAATTCTTTTCTTTTTGAAAGGTTTTGAACCCGTTTGGGTGTGGAGACGGGCAGCCCCACCACTGTTCTCATTTTAGGGCTTAATTCTGTCTCAGATCGCTCAACGGATTTAGTTTTCAATGCTTGACAAGGGTCAATATTGGTGAGCTCTCTAAGTTTTCTATTGGTATATTCTATGCTTTGTTGGTGATAGTAGAACTTCTTATCTGCTCCTTGCGATGCCGAAGGATTTTGCCACAACTACTGAGTTTAGTGAAAAATCGTTTATAATAAAAACAACTCTGGGTCAACTTACAAGTTATATAAGTGCAATCTTTAGACAGACTTAAAATAAAAGGAAACATTATGCTAATTCAAGTGGTTGCATGATATCAACTGGTTGGCTTACAATCTTAATTGGAATTATTCTTCTATCTCTTGCTGGTCTTCTCTACCTAGCCTTTGACCATTTTAAGGGAAGAAAAACTTCCGAAGAAATACATACAATTAATGAAAATACAGTGCTAAACAGTAAACCCACAGTAGTTTCAAACGAGCAAGTTTCAAACCTATCGAGGGAAGAAGCAAAGAATCTTGAAAGAGCTGGAAGATACGAAGATGCTGCAATGAAATATGAAGAACTTAAAATGTGGGACAAAGCTGGAGATTGCAGAAGAATGTTAAAAACTAATTATGTTGTTTCTGCAAATGTGAACATAAGTAAAGCTGGAACAATAAGTATCGAGTGCCCACACTGTGGTGCATCCCAACCAATAGCTACAAAATCAAATGAAGTAACATGCAAGTTCTGCGGAAAGAACTATGTTATACCTAAAAAAGTTCTAGATTTGCTTTGAAAAAGAAGATACCTTGGTATTAACACACTTCATTCATTGCAGTAAATTCAACAAAAGCTATCAGGATGCGGAAGGAATAAGGTCCAATTGAATATTATTAGCATAAAATGGTGCGTTGCCTTGAGGGAATAATAAACATGAAGTATATTGCAAAGTACAACTCCAATGACCCTCAATTATATTAAAAATGTTGTTAAAGTAGCTAATATCGCCTTGAACAGCACTTGCAGGATACTCATTCATAAAACCCTTATAATTTAACCAATATCCTTGTCCATTAATGTTCAAATAAAAACAATTACTGTATAATACCCATTTATCAATTGTTCCGCTAACAGTATGATTAAAAGGAACAAAAATAACAAAGAAACCAGTTCCGATAATAATTAAAATTAATGCAATAGCTAAATATTTTTTATTATGTCCATTCCTTGGTGGTGGCGGAGGTAGCTCATTCTGTTCCATTAAAGTCACTCTCCTTTTCTGCGTTATACAGATTTAAGACTTATCATCAAATGAAAAATAGTCAATTAATTTAGACTATATAGCAAAGCGTTATTAATCTTGTAAGTTCACAACTGGATTGAGGAGTAACTCGTTGGATAGGAAAGAGGCAATAGCGCTCTTAGTTGAATTAGGCAGTAACCAACTTGTTAATCCTGATTTAGTAATTCTTGAACTAAGAAAACCCAATAGTTATCAATTAAAAATTAAAGGAAATTACCGCTTTAATGAGGTTGGAATATTTCTGAAAAATAAGTTCTGTTTAGAAGAGATCAATAATTACTTAATTATTTTTAAACCATAGAAAACTATTGTTAAACGTGCGTGTGTACTCTAGAAACTTGCAGATTTAGCAAGTCATTTAGCTTTCAAAAGTTCATCCATCAACGTAAGTAAGAAATATCCCTGTTGTTTGTCTAGCTTTGTGCATGATAGACCATGAAATAAGTTATAGATTTCGACGCCATATTTCTCTTTGAGTTGTTTTCCATTGTGTTCTATTATCTCGGTGCTTGTATTTTTACTCATTAAAGAAGAATCCTCACTTCTTTTATCTTATAATATGCAGATTTAAGATTTATCTTTATGAGAACTTTCCGCCACACATAGGGCATTCTAAAGGAGACGTTAATTGTAAACACATTAACTCATACGAGCAAAGAAAGCAAAAGTAAATTTGGCATTTAGGACAATGTTTGAAGCCTCCTCCAATCATTTTACCGCAGCATTTAGCCAATGGAATGCCTGATCATCCCAACTCCGATTGGCGACAGCAATGGATAAATGAAGCAGAAAAATGGCAAGAAAAAACTCCATAAGCAAAAGAGTTTCTGCGAAAAGTTCGCAAGTAGAATTTTAGCCCATAGCAGTCTTTGTATTACTTCAAACACAATGCCATTTCTTTAATGGATTTGTGGGTAAAAACACGGAAATAAACCTCTACCTCCCGACTTGTGGGTTAATAAGTGGGTTAATACTACTTTTACCACCGGTGATGATGTGACCACTGAGCTTAAAGCAGTGAAAATCAGCAAAGAAACATATTCCGAATTAAGCGCTATCGCAGGCGAATTACAAATCAAAAGAAAACGACCTGTATCGATGGATGAAGCAATGAAATACCTAATACGGCGGAGCAGAGAAGGAAAAAAGATTTCTGATCTAGCAGGTTCATGGAGTATGAATGATACTGAAGCAGAAGAAGTCAAAGAGTCAATTGCCAAGGTATGGGAAACATGGAAACCTTAAAAACAGTAATCGATACCGACCTCTTAATTGACCTGCTAAGAAACCAGAAACAAGCAACAGCCTTCATCACCAAGCTTGAAGAAAAAAACTACATTTTGGCAACCACTGCAGTCAACATCTTTGAACTCCATCATGGAGCACATAAATCTCAGGAAAGCGAAAAAAATCTTCAAGCAATCCACATACTCATAAGCAGGTTATCTACTCTTCCATTTACATCAAAAGCCGCCCAAAAAGCAGGCCACATATACGCACAACTAGAGCGTCAAGGACAACCGATAGGACTAAGAGACACACTCATCGCTGCCATCGCCCTAACGAGGGAATGCAGTGTCGCCACACGCAACCAAGCGCACTTCAGCAGGATTTCTGACTTAGAAATCATTACACCATAAAGCCCAATCGTTGATTTTATCCTTTTAAGGTAAAGAACTAAAATATTCAAATCTAGAGGAAACGGATGGACGACAAGAAGTGACTAAAGATCACACAGAAATGACCAAAGAAGAGGTTTACAAAGACTACGGCATGTTCAGCGGTGTCAAAAGTAGGTCAAAAACCAAAACACGAAGACCTCCTAAGAAACTAAAACAGTGTTCCAAATGCGGCAGAGTAGGCGATGCAATGACGAAACATTCACTCACAGGTGAACATAAGCCACCTTTCATATGGCTGTGCAGGCAACCGTGCCACGACGAAGTGCACAAATTCGGCCTAAAAATGACAAAAGAAGAAAAAGCAGCACTAAAACGACAGCCACCATGCAGCATACAATTCCCCACAGAAAACAACATTACCAATCCTTATACAAAACTGATTGTGCCTGAGTCGCTGGAGGGGGAAAAATTCAAGCAGTCTTTCAAGCGAATAAATTCTGAAAATGAAGAAACATAATAAAAAAAGCTGAAAAACAAGTAAATCAATTAAACACGGTACCGATAGGCTTACACATAGAAAGTCGGTTCAGTCGGGAACTCGAGAACAAACCAGAGAAGAAAAATCGTTTGCTGCACAGGGAGCTTCTGAAATTCTGTTGATTCTAGTAAGATTAAGATATTTAGCAAGATACAACAAAGCTCAAAACAAACTCCATTGTTCAATAAGAAGTGGATTGGCGGTTGAACCCTCCCTTCGATGGAACCATAACATGCTTTTCTTCTCTCAAAAGATTTACTCAAATGGAAGGTGACTACAAAACACACAAATATAGTCACCTCGCATTCTCTAACCAGTAGGGCAATCTGCTTGACGTGCCGAAGGTCACCTGTCCGAATCCGGTTGCCTGTGTTTTTCTGTTATCTTATGTCCAATTGCATTTGTTCTTCAGAATTAAGTCATACCCTGAACTGTTCTAATTCTTCTGTTAGCTGGTCATCCCAGCATTCCCAACACACAAGGCTTGTAGCCTTGGGCTCTATAGACTCCGGTTCAAATCCGGGCAGCCCCATTCAAGGTTCTGAACCGTTTCGGGTTCAAGTACCATAGAGACCTGACCCGCTTTGGATTTGAATACCTTGAAAATACTCTAAAATCGCGCCTTTCTTTGAGGGGTCAGGAACTTTGGCAAGATAAGGGCAATCGAAAGCTTCCTTTAGTGGGCGCTGCAATGGCTGACCATCTGCCCTCAGCATTGGAATAGACATTAATCCTGTAAGTCAAATTTATTTAGCATAATAAGCCCGTCCTAATTTTAATTGTATCTACTGCGACATATTTTGCTGCTCTTCTATGCAGCAGTGTAAAAATGTTGGCGGGGTTTTTCAGTGGCAGTGTCGGCAACTTGGAAGGAACTTGCTCTTTTCTTTTTGTGTTAAACTATGAGGTTAGACTTGATTGAAAAAAAGTTGCCTAATCAGGCAGCTCAAGATTTAGTTGTTTTTTGAGTGTTTTGTAGCGGTTGCGTACGGTAACTTCGGTTACGCCAGCTGCTTCCGCGATATCTTTTTGCGTCTTTTTCTCATTGTTTTGTAAGCATGCAATGTAGAGGGCAGCAGCTGCTAAACCCATCGGGTCTTTTCCAGCCGCAGCACGTTTGCGTCTTGCCTCCCTGAGGATTTGGATGGCTGCGCCTTGAGTTTTGCCTGAAATTCCAGTTTTCTCAGCAATCTTCGAGACGTAAGTCAATGGGTCAGCGATAGGCATGTGCAAGTCAAGCTGACACAATAATAGTCTATAGCATCTCGAAACGTCTTTCTTGTCGACGAGGCTGGCTTCGGCAATTTCTCGCAATGTGCGTGGTGTTCCGCTTGCACGGCAAGCAGCATAAAGCGAAGCAGCAGCGATAGCGGCAATTGATCTTCCGCGGACAAGACCTTTGTCTAAGGCTTTTCGGTAAACAACGGCGGCTTTTTCTTTGACTGTTGGTGGAATGTAGAGTTTGTCTGAAAGCCTGTCGAGTTCTGCCATGGCTTGGGCAAGGTTTCTGTCGATGGATGAGTGTACTCGGCTTCGTATTTGCCATTTCCTAAGACGCCACATCTGCAGCCTTGTCGCCAAGGGCAGTTTTCTCCCAAACGCATCTCGGTCGACTTGGCTGATGGCTGTGGATAATCCTTTGTCGTGAACGGAGTATGATGTGGGTACTCCAACTCGACTTCTTGACGCTTTCTCCTCTTGGGTAAACGCGCGCCATTCTGGCCCTTTATCCATCATTTGCTCGTAGAGGACTAATCCGCAGTCGCCGCACACGGTTTCTCCAGTGTCATAATCGTGGACCAGGTTGTCGCTACTGCACTCTGGGCACTTGTCGGACAAGCGGGTCTGTGTTTTAGTTACTTCTTTTTTGCTCATTTTTTTAACTCCTTTTCAACCTGCATAGAATCGTCTAGTGAGTCGTCTATGCAACAATTTTGCTAGAAAAACAGTATATTCGACCTACGCAAATTAGGCGAATTTACTGTTTTGCCATTATTATGTTAATACTTTGGAGATTAATATGCATAGTGTACCCAATATTTTCAAATTATCATAAACATGGGCTGCAATATGATGTAATTAGTATAAGCAGCTATGAGTGTGCCTTGAGCCTAAACTTGTTAAGAGAATACTGTAGTCTTACTCGTTTAACATTTCAGCGAATAGGCGCCGTTCCGCTCTTCTCAGATGAACAGCTAAAGTAGAACTCGCAAGACCAAGCTTTGCTGCCAACTCATCTGCGCTTACTTTTCTGGGCGTATCAAAGTAGCCGAGCCTAAACGCTAGAGAAATGGCTTCTTGTTGTTTTTCGGTTAAGCGGCTAATCGGCGAATTAGGCGAGAATTTAGCGTTCGTTAGCGACAGCACCTTATAGTTAACCCCTCGGTTTTCAAGGAACGCCTTAACCTGCTCGGTTTCTCCGACAAGGGTAACTCTGACTTTTCCATCCCTGACAGCAAAAGGCAACAGGGGGTACATTCCGCTTCTGTCAGATGACTCTGAACTTGGCTGAACCGTTTTTCCCTTGATAAAATAGATGCAAGCGCCTCTATCCTGCTCCAATAGCTGATATTCGACGTTGAGGTTTTGAATGAGTGATTTTAAGAGTTCTTCAACTTCCAAAGAGTTATCCTTGGACTCTAATCTGAATATTGCAGCCGTTTCAGAGGAATCAAATCTTAAAATGTGAAGCACCTCAAATGATTTGATTTTTTTAATTGTTTCAAGCCTGTTTAATTCAGTCAATTCAGCTTTTTTGACTAGTCCTGAATCGTCCTGCTCTCCGGGCGTTTTGAGTTTCTCGATTTCTCTATCCGTAATTCTTTTAATTGCTTCGTTGATTGACCACTCTATAACTAACCTGCGCATACGTTTTACATCATTCTGTTCAATAAATAATTATTGCAACAGCGAATAAGCTCGCTATAACATTAATACGAAATGCTGCCATTTAGTTAAAGACAAAAGGTTCGGAAGATATAAAATGAAAGAATTTGAGAAAATTAGCCCAACTGCTAAACTTGTAGCTTATTCAAGAACGTTTACTGACATTCCCTTTGCTAGAGAGATTGCAGTTAAAAGTAAAGCTA
>PLTA01000009.1 GCA_003164295.1 Candidatus Bathyarchaeota archaeon | reverse complement strand
AAGAAGCGGATCCTGCCTTGGATATCATGGGGTCAGACCGCAAAATATTACAAGTTGCCTGTCAAGATTTCACGAACTACCTTAAATTCCACTGGAACTTAATAGGAAAAGAAGCAAATCAATGCGAACTTGTTGAAAAACTTGAAAATCTGTTAAAAGAAGACACTGCTGAATTAGAAGCGTTTTTGACAATTTGGATTGGCATCTGGTTTAAGAAATGGAAAGAAAGAGTGAAGCTACTTATTGGTGAACAAAACGCTAACCGATGGAATAAAATTTCAAAAACTATCACCAACGCTGAACCCATATGGAAGAGATTAGAACACAAACAAGAACTTCAAGAAATTGTAATCGCCACACTGGTTAAGAACGGCGAAATTTGTGGCACTGAAATCTTATCAGAAAACCTCATTAAAATGGAACTTGGAGAAAAACGGGTTGAAGACGTTAACGATAAAGAAAGAGTTTTTATCGTACTCAATGAGGCGCTAAGGAAGGCTCGCGAGATGGCTCAAAGCAAAGGTCCACTAATCTTCGTAAAGATCGATAAGGGCTATTACAACGCTCCAAGTCAATAGGAACTAAATTTTTTTTCTTTAATTTTTATCGAAAATAATAATGTGAAGCTTAAAACTCAGTATTTATTGTTGACAGTTGTTTCTTTAAAAAATAAATTAGTTAAATTATTTCAAAAAGGGGTTTTAGACAACTCGTACTCTTTGAAGAGTCTTTCGCATCCAAGTATAGTGCCGCATAGTTGTGGTTTCACCATAACCGCATGCTCCACAACGCTTATGTCGCACATGGTATGCTCGTCTTCCACAACGCCTACATTTAATATGGACAGTTTTGCCTTGGCGCTTGCCCATTGATGGAGTACCTTTTCCCACGGCACTCACCTAGGCGGAGGCGATATAAGGACTACGTTATCTCCTCGAACGATTATTAGTCCCAGTTTCTTTTGATCTTCAACTGCAGTTGTGTCTTCTGTTTCTTCTAAAACTAGATTTAGATGTTGATCGAAACCCTTCAGTCTTCCTCGGAGGCTTTTTCCGCCTTTGAGTCTTACAAGTACAACTTTGCTAAGGTTTTGTTCAAGGATTTCGGTTGTCATTTCACTCATATTGGAATCCTCATGTATCTTTATCTCTTCTATACTTGAACTCTCCACATTTAAACCTATCTGGGAGTCCTTTAGCTTGCTCAGGTTAAGTTAACTTTGTGTCTACAAGCCTTTGTTCTTTAAAATTGAATTTCATTTAACCTTTTGCGTGTTATTTGGCACTTTCTCGTTTTTTTTAATTTTTTGCCGTGTCTTTTCTGCTCAAGTTTAAAGTAGGCAATTTTTGGATAAAATCTACAAACGAGGAAAACTCACAAAAAATACAAATGATAGCAAAGTTAAATTTCTTGCCTGCAGTGACTTACCCAAGAGATCCAATATGCCGACACAAAGACGATATCCATTAAAAACAAAAGAAGCAAAACAAATCTTAGAACAAACCTCAAAAACACTAAACCTTGACATGGAAACACTCTTCGAAAAATCAACCATCGAAGTTGTAGAATCCGACGTAGGCGAAATCTATCTTATCGGTGCAAAACCCCTGCTCTACAAAGCTGGCGACAAAATCCTACCCACCCTTCACTTTGTCGAATTCACATCTAAAGCACCAAAAATCGTGGTTGACATGGGCGCCGTGCCCTATGTTTGCAAGGGTGCAACTGTTATGGCTCCAGGCATAGTTCGAATTGAAGGAGAATTTGCCAAGGGCGACTTGGTAGTTATTGTTGATATGAAGTTTGGCAAAGCATTGGCGCTGGGAGAAAGTCTCATGGACTCAATTGTGGCAAAACAAACCAAGAAGGGACCGATAGTTAAAACTCAGCATTGGGTAAGCGATAAAATCTGGGACTATACAAAAAAATTAACCGAATAATTAATTATTAAAAGAAAAAGAAGTGATTTAACCCTTTTAGCTATATTGCTAATGCTTAATTGGGCTTTGACGCACCTCTGTGGTTTCTAATGCTCTCCTTGCTCCTCCAATTAAGCACTCTTCATGCTTTTTACTTAGGAGGTGATCCGGCCGCAGGTTCCCCTACGGCCACCTTGTTACGACTTTTCCCTCCTTACGAAACTTAGATTCGACGCCGCCATGAAAGACGGCGCCTCACCCAAAAGTCGCTCGGATGGAACGACGGGCGGTGTGTGCAAGGAGCAGGGACGTATTCACCGCGCGCTAATGACACGCGATTACTAGGGATTCCATGTTCACGAGGACGGGTTACAGCCCTCGATCCCAACTACGGCAGGCTTTCGAGATTGCCTTCCCCTTTCGAGGTCGGAACCCATTGTACCTGCCATTGCAGCTCGCGTGTGGCCCGGGAGATTCGGGGCATACTGACCTGCCGTGGCCCGCTCCTTCCTCCACTTTATCAGTGGCGGTCTCCACAGTGTGCCCAGCACAAAGCTAGTTGCAACAGTGGACGCGGGTCTCGATCGTTGCCTGACTT
>PLTA01000015.1 GCA_003164295.1 Candidatus Bathyarchaeota archaeon | reverse complement strand
ATGTCAAAAAACCAGTCATTACTACCCTTCACACAGTGCAACCAAATTTTGATCAAAAAGCAATAGAAAATCTAAGATACATAGTGGAAAGAAGCGAATCAATTGTCGTAATTGCTCATCCCGCAATCAATATGCTAAAAAACCAAGGCATATCTTGCAAGAAATGCGTTGTTATTCCACATGGTTGTCCAAGCATAGAGTACAAAAACAACAAATCAATCAAAGAATCACTAGGCCTAAAAGATCGTTTGGTCGCTTCTACATTCGGGTTGATAAGCAGCGGCAAAGGAATCGAATACGCCATTCAGGCTCTTCCAGAAGTCATTAAGAAAGAGCCCAAAATAATTTATCTCATTATAGGAGAAACTCACCCTGAAGTCAGAAAAAATGAGGGTGAAAAATACCGAAATAGACTTACAGAGCTTGTTAGCGAACTCGATTTAGAAGAACACGTCAGATTCACAAACAGATTTGTTACCAAAAATGAATTAAAAACTTTTCTCCAAGCAACCGATATTTACTTAACCCCCTACATTTCCGCTAACCAAATCAGCAGTGGTACCCTTATCTATGCCCTTGGCGCCGGAAAAGCTGTAGTTTCTACTCCTTACTACCACGCTCAAGAAGTCTTGGCTAACGATAGAGGAATACTGTGCAAATTTGAAGATCCCGCATCAATTGCAGAAGGTATAAGCAGGCTCTTAGACGAAAATTTCCGCAATGAAGTTCAAAAGAAAGCTTACAAATACAGTAGACGCTTTCTTTGGAAAAACGTAGCAAAAAAATATGTAACCTTAATTAAATCAATAATTGAAAATAACGAGGTAGAGCAAGTTGACAATATTACCTATAAAACTAGATTTTGTAAGAACATTGACAGACGATGTGGGAATACTCCAGCATTCGAAATACGCAACACCAAATAAAAAAGAAGGATACACAACAGATGACAACGCAAGAGCTCTAATTGCATGTACAAATTACCTCATGCTCTTTAATGACGCAAGCGTCAAGGGACTAATTGACACCTACCTGGGTTTATTACTCTATATGCAGAAATCTGACGGCAAAATGCACAACTACCTCGGCTATGACCGAAAACTTTTGGATGAAACAGGTTCCGAGGATTGCATGGGTCGGACACTTTGGGCATGCGGATATTGCTTGAACTCAAAATTACCAGAGAAAACAAAACTTATGTCTAAAGAGATTTTTGACAAAGTTTTCAAGTGGACTTCAAGTTTTACTTCTCCTAGAGCAAAAGCGTACTCAATTATGGGATTGTTTAATTACCAGAAAGCTTATCCAAACGATCAAAATGTTAAACTAAATATTGTTGCTCTTGCTGATCAGCTAACTAAGCACTTTGAATTGAAATCATCAGAGGATTGGGAATGGTTTGAGTCATATCTAACATACTCCAATTCGAGACTGCCTCATTCGCTTTTCTTAGCTTACGAAGCTACCGGAAAAAATCGGTATCTCCAAGTAGCAACTAAATCCATGAAATTTCTAATAAATACCCAAACAATAAACGACATTTTCGTTCCTATAGGAAATCGTGGCTGGTATAGAAAAGGATCTAACCGAGCAATTTACGATCAACAATCCGTTGAAGCGTCATGCACCACGGAAGCAGCGATAGCTGCTTTTAGAAACACCGGCGAAGAAGTTTACCTAAAAGCAGCTTACGACGCTTTTGAATGGTTTTTTGGTAGAAACCTACAAGGTCTAACATTATATGATTCAGAAAACGGAAGTTGTTGCGATGGCATAACGCCACAAGGATTAAACCAAAACAGAGGCTCTGAATCCACCTTAGCTTATCTGCAGGCTCGCCTAAACTTGGAAGAGATAAAACCATCACAGTCAAACAGGTAACAATTTAGAAATTAGCAAGGTCAGGAAGTGCATGCTGGGAACAGCGTAAAGTTTCTTTTTACACATTCTAAAGATAAGTTCTTTCCTAATTTGATTTCCGCAGCCATGACCATTTTTAGAATTATAACTCAAAGTCAATTACCTCAAAAGAAAAATATCAACAGACGAGTTTTGACAGAACCTCTCCATTTGATATTTAAACTTTATATTCTTATAGCAATGGCAAAATTTTTCTGAACCGGTACCATCATCCAACGCCTAACTCCTCAACAGCACTATCAATATCAGCTTTCAAATAACTGTCTCTATGCAATAATGCCAAAGCTAATCAAAAAATGGTTTTTGTTTTTCTTTGGCTTTAAGAGAACTGCTTAATTGCCCCTAAAATCTACCCATCTCCAAGAAAAGACTAAGAGTATTTTGTTTTATGGTATCGGCTGCTTAAGGTTGGAACGGCACACGGGCAGTTGATCAATAGGTTTGCGGATTGATATTGCGGGCATCGAAGGAGTGAGAAAAAAGGTAGTAAATAGAAAAAAGAAAAATGCTGGAGCTAATTTAGTCTACAAGTTTTTGTTTTGCTTCTTCAATCAGTTTAACTGTTTGTAATCGCCAAGGTTCAAAGTTTTGTGGTGAGGTTGGATATGTGTTGTAATGTGCGCTGAGTCCTCGCATCATTGTTACTGTTGATCGGAGTTTGCTGAGGAATCCTACGCGTCGAATGCCTCGGAATACGCGTTTTGCTGTTTCTGTGATGTTTAGGTGGAAGTCGTCGCCCATGCCTGCTTTGAGTACATCATCTTCTGTCATTAATTTTTCGTACATGCCAAAGTTGAGGTCTGCATCGCTGCAGGATAAGAGGAACATTTTGAAAATGTCAAGGGTTCCCTGTTTCTTGCCATAGGTGTCAATGTATTTTTTGTTGTAGCCCCAAAGTGCCTCTTTTGTGGGTTCACCTTTGCTCAACGCTTCAACGATTTGTTGTCCTGCAATATAGCCGCTTAGCATTGAAGGTCCGATGCCGCCCCCATGAATTGGATTAACCAACGAAGCCGCATCACCAGTTAAAACAACACCGTTTGAAACCATGTTGTCTAATGGTCTACGCACTGGATCAAACCATGAGCCACCCGTCAAAACTAAAGAGCCCTCAAATATTGGTCTCTTAAAGGCTGTTTCGTACAGTTGTTGTTTGGGGTTGGGATAGTTTTTGCGCATGCATGTGCCTATGCCTACGTTGACGCGGGCGCCGCCTTTGGGGAAAATCCAGATGTAGCCGCCTGGTGAGGCTTTTTGGTTTAGGTAGATTTCACAGAAGCGTGTGTTTTCTGTTTCATGTTTGAGTTGACGAATTTCTCGGTAGCAGGCTTCGACGTCTTCGTTTGCTATGTCGCGATCTATGCCCATGTCGGCAGGTAGCTGTTTGCGTACCATGCCAAAGTAACCGGTAGCGTCAACGACCACTTTACTTCGCATTTCTGCGATTTTGCCTGTTTTCATGTTTTTCGTAATTATGCCTGTTACAGCGCCTTTCTCAATTATGGGTGAACGGAAATTCATGTTATCTTGCAGGAGTGCGCCTTTGTCGATTGCTTTGTTGAGGAGCCATTGCCCAAATAATCGTCTGTTTAATAGGTATCCGATGAAGTCTTTGTCGGCTATGGTGAAAACAGTGTTTTCGTCGGGTGAATAAATTTTGATGCCGTCAATTTTTGCTTCTAATTCGCCGCCTGTTGGCTTTTCTAATCCGAGAAACTTTAGATGGTGCTCGCCTAAGGCGTCGCCGCAGATTTTTTCTCCGATGTCTTCACGTTTTTTCTTTTCGACTAGGCATACTTTTAATCCTTTTTCAGACATGGTTTTTGCTGCTAAGCAGCCTGCTGTTCCTGCGCCTACAACTATGGCGTCGTATTTTTCCATGAATTTATTCTCCTAAGTTAATGTACTTTGTATACCTTGTTGTATTAGTAAACCTTTATAAATTAGGAAGTGAGCCAGCCTACACCGAGTGTAAGTCAAATGAGTGCACCTTTAACATTAAGCGCTGAATTTCGCAAAATAGTTGAAGCCCGAATGAACCAAGTATTGCAAGGCGTAGAAATAACCTTTAACCAAATCATAGAGACCCAAAAAATAACGCCAACAGAGCTCAAAGATGAACTTGACAGTTTACAAGAAACCTTCAATCTACTGTTTCAAAAATGGAGTCTGGAAATCCTCTACACGCTACTCTTAAAAAACGCGATCGGATTTGGTGAAATAAAGAAAATCTTAACAGTCAACTCTCGCACACTCTCTGACAAACTAAAAATGCTTCAGAAACACGCTTACATAACAAGAAAAGTTACAGCAGGTCCACCATTACGAGTGGAGTATGCTTTAACCGCTAAAGGAAAAAATACCGTGCTCCTATCATTACCACTTCTGTATTATTCAAGTTCATCCGAAACTGATGTTTAATTTGACACTTTACTGGTAATCCGCAACTTTATCTGGTTTCGTGACTTTTTATAGGCAAGTTGTGCCTAAATTAACAATTTGGGAAAAACATACTAGTTGAAGAATCAGGCAAAACACAAATAAAGACACTCTTGTATTTCTTCATGGATGGATTTAAAATGGATACTTTAGGCTATTTGCGCAGAACTCATTATTCAAATGAAATTGTCCCTGCCGTTGATGCAACAGACGTAGTTATTTTTGGTATTGTGGCAAGCATCCGAGAGCATGGTAAACTTACCTTCCTGATTCTGGAAGACACAAAGGGCCTAGTTCAAGTAACCATTCATAAAAACAACGTGCCAGAATCCGTAGTTGCTAAGCTAAAGGAAATCCAAGAGCAATCCTTTGTGGGAATCAGAGGCAAAGTAAAAAGTACCGAGAAAGCGCCACATGGAGCAGAAATAGTTCCTGATGAAATCAAAGTTCTCTCAATCCCACATTGCTTAGCGCCATTCAAATTATACAAACAACGATTGCCTAACATTGAAAAACGCTTGGATCTTAGGGCAATTGATTTGAGGAGACCCCAGCCAAAAGCTATATTTAAGATCAAGCATGTAGCCCTCCAATCAATAAGATCCTTTTTCAGTGGTCAAGGTTACTTGGAAGTTGAGACTCCAAAAATCATTTCAACCGCAACAGAAGGGGGAGCGGCTCTTTTCCCGTTGTTGTATTACAACAAGGAGGCATTTTTGGCGCAGAGTCCCCAACTCTATAAGGAACAGCTTGTGGGTGCCCTCGAAAAAGTGTTTGAAATTGGCCCCATTTTTAGAGCGGAAAGGTCTCGCACAATGAAGCATTTAAGTGAGGCAACATCTGTTGACCTTGAAGAAGCTTACGTAAATTATGAAGATGTAATGAAAACTCTTGAAAGAGTTATCACCTTTACAATCGCTGAAGTCTTGGATAAGTGCAAAGATGAGCTTTCGTTGCTTAAGGTGAAGCTGAAAGTTCCTCAAATGCCATTTAAATCATACACTTATGATGAAATCCTCAAGCTTCTCAGCGACGAAGCAATAGAAGTAACTTGGGGAAATGACCTATTTGTATCCGAACTTAAAGCGTTAGAAAAAAAACTCCCTGACTTCTATTTCATAAAGGATTGGCCAACTTCCTCCAAGGCTTTCTACCTTAAAGCCAAAGACGATAAACCTGAAATATGTGAGTCTTTTGACTTGATGCATGGCTCTCTTGAAATTTCATCTGGAGGCTCGAGAATCGACCAAAAACAGGCATTGGTGGAGAAACTTAAGGAAAGAAGCTTTGACCCAGCGGCATTTGAGTATCACTTAAAAGTATTTGACTATGGAATGCCGCCACATGCCGGATTTGGATTTGGCTTAGATAGATTAATGATGGTGCTTTGTAAACAAAAGAACATCCGCGAAGTAGTACTCTACCCCAGAGATCAACGCAGGTTAATCCCATAAAAACAGTCACTTAGGAGCGATGTCAAATGAGTAAAAAGGCAAAAGCCATTTCTGAACCTAAACCTCAAATTAAACATCTTTCTTGGCTTGCCCGAATCGAGCTATCAGAAGAAGAAGAAAAAATGTTCTCCAGTCAACTTGACGATATATTGAATTTGTTTAAGCAAATAGACAAAGTGCATTTAGAAGGTGTTCAACCGACTTATCATGCACTTCAATTAACGAATGTTTGGAGACCAGACGTGGTTGAGCCTTCGATGAGTGAAGAAATCCTTAAGAGAATTCCGCGTCTGAAAGCTCGATACGTTAAAGCGCCAAGGATGGGGTAAAGGTTTATGGCGTCAGATACTTTGGAGTTATCAGCTTGGGAGCTTTCTGCCAAAATAAGAAGCGGCGAACTACAGGCCGAAGATCACATTTGCATCTTATTTGACCACATAAAAAAAATTGAAAGCAAAATTAAATCATACATTTCTATTGACGAAGAAGGGGCAATTAACCAAGCTAAAGCGTTAGATAAAAAAGTCAAGGCAGGAGACAAAGTTGGGAAACTATGCGGCGTTGGAATAGCAATTAAAGATAACATTTGCACCCTGAACCTCCGGACGACTTGCGGGTCTCGGATGCTTGAAAACTACGTTTCTCCGTTTGATGCCACCGTTATTGAACGCATTAAACATGAGGACGGCATTATAGTTGGCAAAACCAACATGGACGAATTTGCCATGGGGTCATCTACAGAACACAGCTACTTTGGATCAACCCACAACCCTTGGGATATTTCGCGGGTTCCAGGCGGCTCATCAGGTGGTAGTGCAGCCTCAATCGCAGCCCAAGAGGCGACGTTAGCTTTAGGCGGCGATACGGGCGGTTCAATTCGTTGCCCTTCAAGCTTCTGCGGGGTCACAGGTATAAAGACTACTTATGGGTTGGTAAGCAGGTATGGCATGGTTTCCTACGCCAACAGCCTCGAACAGATAGGTCCAATAGCAAAAAACGTCCGTGACTGTTCCCTAATGCTTGAAGTTATTGCAGGATATGACCGACGAGACAGTACATCTGTTAAAGACAAGACCGAAGAGTATACCAAGGCCTTAGGCGGCGGAATTGATAACCTCAAAATTGGCATCCCCAAAGAATTCTATGCAGAGGGCATTGACCCAGCGGTTGAGGACAGCGTTCTTGAAGCCGTCTCAAAAATTGAAGGCGCATACAAGGTTTCTTCTAATGAGCTTTCGTTGGAGCGGGTCGCAGATGCTCTACCCGCCTACTACATCATCGCCATGTCTGAAGCAAGTTCTAATCTTGCAAGATACGACGGCGTCAGGTATGGTTTTAGAATAGAAGATAAAACTTATGATTGGAGCACCGTTTTTGGTAAAGATAGGGAAATGGGTTTTGGGCAGGAAGTTAAAAGAAGAATTATACTGGGAACCTTTGCCTTATCTGCGGGGTATTACGACCAGTTTTACCTTAAGGCTCAAAAAATTAGAACTCTAATCGTGGAGGACTTCACACGTGCCTTCAAAAAAGTCGACGTGTTAGTTACTCCAACTATGCCAATTTTACCCTTCAAAATCGGCGAAAAAATCAGCGATCCCATACAAATGTATCTCTGCGATGTAGACACTGTTCCCATTAACTTGGCGGGTCTTCCGTCAATTTCGATACCTTGCGGTTTCAAAAGAGGCTTACCGGTAGGATTGCAATTAATTGCTCCGCCGTTCCGAGAGGACCTGCTCATCAAAGTTGCATCAGCCTTCGAACAAACACTAAAAGTTAACAAAACGCCAAAGTTGGAGTGAGCATGGATGAGTGAAAATGACCTTGGAATAAAAATTGGCTTAGAAATACATGTTCAGCTCACGCATCTTAAAACCAAACTGTTTTGTGGTTGCTCAACTGATTTCCGAGGCAAAGAACCTAATACAAACTTGTGCCCCATTTGCATGGGTTTGCCGGGAAGTTTGCCTGTTCTAAATGAGCAAGCCGTAAAAGATGCTGTTGCGCTTTCATTCGCCTTAAACACTCAAGTGCAGTCTAAAATGTTGTTTTTCAGGAAGAACTATTACTATCCAGACATGCCTAAAAACTTCCAAATTACGCAGTATGACAAAGCAGGCGGCGTTCCCTTCTCAGTTAATGGCAAAGTTAAAATGGAAAACTCAAAGGAAATTAGAATTACCAGACTTCAGCTTGAAGAGGATCCTGCAAGGCTTTCATACGAAGGCACCATTGATGCCTCAACAGCCACATTTGTTGATTATAATCGAGCTGGTATCTCCTTAATCGAAATTGTCACCGAACCCGATTTCGGCTCACCAAAAGAAGCCAGAATCTTCCTTGACAAACTTCGCTCAATAGTTGAATCCTTAGGAATATCAGACGGAGCCTTGGAGGGTTCAATGCGTTGCGACGCAAACATTTCCTTGAAAGGCGGCATAAGAGTAGAAATCAAAAACATTTCTTCTTTCAAAGAAGCTGAACGTGCGCTAAACTTTGAGATTTCCAGGCAAAAAAGCTTAATTGCAAAAGAAATCAAGGTTAAAAGGGAAACACGGCATTGGGATGAAGTCCGAAGAATCACTGTTTCTTTGCGAACAAAAGAAGAAGAACAAGATTACAGGTATTTCCCAGAACCCGACTTAGTTCCCATCACATTACCCCCTGAGCTTCTCGATAAAATTAAGTTAGATATGCCAGAGTTGCCAGAAAACCTCAAAGACCGCCTTGTCGCCCAATATCGAATTTCAATTGCTAACGCAAAAATATTGGCTGAAAACAAAGAGTATGCCAAATATTTTGAACAATGCGGAAAAATATACCATGACGCAAACGAGATAAGCAACTGGGTTGTAGGTGACCTTATTCCGTCATTGGCAAAAAGAAATATCAGTCTTCAAACAGCCAAGATTCCGCCTGAAAGCTTCTGTGGATTACTTAAGCTGCTGGATACTGGGCAAATAAATCGATCTACGGCAAAAACAGTTCTTGATGAAGCGATTGACAGCGGCAAAGCTCCCGATGCAATTGTTAGACAGATGGGCGCAACTAAAATAACTGATGAAACCACAATTTTACAGATTGTAAACAAAATATTTGAGGAAAAACCCACCGCTGTGCAAGCAGCCATCAAAGATCCAAATGCAATCAACTACTTAGTAGGTTTAACCATGAAAGCAACAAAGGGACAGGCTGACCCTAAAGTAATAAACCAAGTCATTAGAATGAAACTTGAAGCGGGCTAAACCTTTCTGTTACAGATTTATTTCTCCAGCCATGTTCTGAAGCATGGCTGTTTTTATTATCTCAGCGTCTTTATACTGTCCGGTAACATACATTAGTTTAGTTATCGCTACCTCAGGAAGCATGTCACCTAGTCCAACAACTCCGGCATCATGAAGTTTTGCACCAACCTCGTAACGTAAATCTACTTTGCCACCATTGCATTGAGTACACATGAACACTGGAACGCCTGCTTCTTTAGCCCTCTTAGCGCCAGGTACAAATGAGAGACCGTTTGTGTCGGTGTTTGCGTGTCCAGCACCTAAACCCTCTATTATGATACCTTTGTAGTCGCAATCGATGTACCAATCTAAAATGTCAGGGTTTATTCCTGGAAAGACTTTTATGTATCCAACTTTTTTTTGCATTTTTGCATCGATTTCTATTTTTTCTTGAAGTTTCTCCTGCTGGTGCTGAGTTGGGATGTCATTGATTGAACCTAAAAGGGGGGCGCAGAAACTGTCAAATGCATCAATTGCTTTGGAGCTTGTTTTTCTGGCTCTTGTACCCCTAATTATTTTTGATGCAAAAACAATGCAGACTCCGAAGCGCCCGTAAGCAGCAGCGTTTGCGGCGTCGTAAATGTTTTTTGGGGCATCTGAGTTTTCTTCATCAACGGCTATCTGTGAGCCAGTCAACGCAATGGTTTTTGTGAAGCCTTTAAGCATGAATGACAGCGCTGCTGAAGTGTAATGCATGCTGTCTGTCCCATGAGTTATCAACACCCCATCGTATCCTCTGTTTAGGGAGTCGGCAGCTTCTTTTGCTATTTTTTCCCAATCAGATGGGTCTATATTTGAACTATCCTTTCTTGAAACTGAACCAAGATTCACTATGTCGTCACTATTAATGTCAACCAAGCTGTGCAGTTCTTTGAATCTTGCAAGCAAGTCGTCCTTGTCTATTTCCTCATCTGCATAACTCAATTGTCCCGTTGAGTTGGTTTTCATAAAAATTGTTCCGCCACATAACAACCAACGGATTCGAGGTTTCATAGATTCTGTTATTTCTTCCTATTTATTATAACTTCTCAAATGTATCAATTTTATGAACAGATTTGTTAGTTCATAATATTTTTACTAAGGAATAACGATCATGCTTTCAACAAATCGTTTTAGGTCTCGGCGAATCGGTTTATTTACGGCTTTCTGTGTTGAAAAAATTTTGAAATTGAGATATTTAATTGTTTGGTTATATTGATAAATGATAAAAACGCAATAAGCACTCATAAAAAACTGAATCATTTGTCCTTAAAATTTTAAAAATGAAGTAAACGATTTTATTAGCAAGTTTCTAGCTTTTGTTTTAACTGGTAGTAATTTATGCGTCTAGCCATGGCACAGATTAATTGCACCGTTGGGGATTTACAAGGTAATATTGAGAAAATTAAGAATTTCGTCGATCAAGCGAAAAAAAGAAAAGTTGATTGTATAATTTTCCCAGAATTGACTGTTACTGGATATCCACCTCAGGACCTTTTATTGGAAAAAGATTTTGTCGTAGCTAATAAAGAGATTTTGGAACGGACAATAGCGAATTTTAACGAAATATCTGGAGTAATCGGTTTTGTTGATTATTTTAATGATGACCTGTTTAACGCAGCTGCCGTATTTGTCGAAAATAGAATAATAAAAATAGTTCATAAAACTCTCTTGCCTACATATGATGTTTTTGATGAAGACAGATATTTCAAAAGTGGAAAAGAAAATGATGTCCAGCCAGTTAAGATCGAAATAAATGGGAAAAATTTTTCCTTAGGTTTAGAAATTTGTGAAGATTTATGGGACGATTTATACAAAATTAAAGTCACTAAGTTATTAGCTGAGAGAGGTGCAGACATAATTATGAATATCTCTGACTCTCCCTTTTATGCTGGAAAAGGCTTAGAGAGAGCAAAATTACTTAAAAAAAATGCCTTAGAGTATCGCACTCCAATATTCTACGTTAATCTAGTAGGAGGGCAAGATGAGCTCGTTTTTGACGGACAATCAATGGGCTTCGACGAGTCAGGACATCTCATAGCCCTTGGGAAACAATTTGAAGAAGACATTATACTGGTAGAAATTGATAAAGACCTGAAAAAGCCAATGGTTGAGCCTCCTCAATATGATAGAGAAGCTGAAATGTTTAAGGCACTTGTATTAGGGATTCGAGATTACTTTAGAAAAAGTGGTTTTAAAAAAGCAGTAATTGGAATGAGCGGCGGTATCGATTCATCATTAACTGCTTGCATAGCAACAGAGGCATTGGGCAATGAAAACGTGATTGGTATTTCTATGCCGTCAAAGTTTTCAAGTGACCACAGTAAATCTGATGCTCAAAAACTTGCCGAAAATTTAAATATTTTATTATTACAGTTTGGGATCCAAGAAATCGTCGATACATATCGAAAAACACTTTCCGGTCCCGCTCAGCAAATCCGGCAACACTTTAAAATTAACCCGCGAGACGATGACCCAGTTGCTGATGAAAACCTGCAACCTAGAGCAAGAGGCAATTGTCTCATGGATATTGCCAACCGTTTGAAATCTTTAGACATTCTTGTAATAAACACGGGAAACAAAACTGAACTCGCCCTTGGCTATTGTACACTTTATGGAGACATGGTGGGGGGGATTGGCGCTTTAGGCGACGTAAGCAAATTGGAAGTCTACAAAATCGCCAAATTCATAAATCATAAAGCGAAAAAGGAAATTATTCCTCACGAGGTTTTTGACAAAAAGCCTTCTCCAGAACTAAAAGAAAATCAATTTGATCCTTTTGATTTTTCTATTATTAGCCCATTGGTCGATGAGATAATAGAAAATCGAAGGGGGGTCATTGAGCTGATAAACTTGGGGTATCCTCGAGAAATTGTAGAAGATACCTACAGGCGAATCCGTAATTCTGAGTACAAACGAAGGCAAGCGGTACCCTGCATTAAAATAACTCGTAAAGCCTTTGGAATTGGTCGAAAAATGCCGATTATAAACAAATACTAATAAAAGTTTCTAAAGACCACTTTTTTAAAATAATATTTTCCAAAGTAAAGTTTTCTCGTATTACATTAATTAAAATGTTTAAATTAACAATTGGCTCTGTAAAGAAAGGTGCAATTGATGATTACAATCCTCAACTTTTCTTTGTCATGCACAAAGTTTTTAATTGACTTATACACCATTTTGAAAGGAAAGCGGTTATAATGCCTAAAAAATTTGGATTAAACCTGAAAACATTAGGTTTCAGTCACAGAATAGGCATTAGTTAAGGTGAAAAAAATGGCAACAATAATGAATCCGTATCTTGAGGCACTGCAACAGAAACTTAGCGCAGCAGACTTCAAAAAACTGAGCGCAATAGACAATCCAAACGTTCATGAATTTATTGCGAAAGAAAATGATCTTTGTCATCCAAAAGATATTTTCATATGCAGTGACTCAATCGAAGATATCACTCATATTCGAAAGCAAGCAATCTCCTCAGGCGAAGAACAAGCCATCTTAACTCTGCAGGGTCAAACTGTACATTTCGACGGGGAACATGACCAAGGACGAGACCGCCAAGCAACAAAGTACCTTGTACCCAAAGGAGTTACTTTAAGCAAAGCCCTCAACCAAATGGACAGGCAAGAAGGCTTAGCTGAAGTCACGGGAATACTTAGGGATTCTATGCAGGGGAAAACTATGATTGTGCGTTTTGTCTCGTTAGGTCCACAAGATTCAAGTTTTACTATTTTAGGTTTGCAATGCACAGACTCATGGTATGTTGCACATTCAGAAAACTTGCTTTACCGTCCAGGCTACGAGCAATTTGTGAAGGCAGGAACAAAAAGTAACTTTTTACGTGTGCTGCATTCGTCTGGAAAAGTAAATGGTGACATGGTAAGTGTAGATTGGAATAAAAAATGTATTTACATTGACCAAATGGACAACACTATTTATAGCGTTAACACGCAGTATGCTGGGAATTCTGTCGGATTCAAAAAACTTGCGTTCCGTTTAGCTATTCGTAAAGCAAGCAGCGAAGGATGGTTAGCTGAACATATGCTGCTTATGGGGGTTTATGGTCCAAACGGACGCAAAACCTATTTTGCCGGAGCATTTCCAAGCGCTTGCGGAAAAACTTCAACTGCTATGCTTCCAGGTGAGACTATTCTTGGAGATGACATTGCTTACATACGAGACATAGAATCTGCTGCCCGCGCAGTCAACGTTGAATCAGGCATCTTTGGCATCATACAAGATGTCAACCCCAAGGACGACGCATTGATTTACAAGCTATTAACAACTCCGGGAGAAATTATCTTTTCAAATATACTCGTTAAAGATGGCAAACCGTACTGGCTCGGTATGGGGGAAGAACTTCCTAAAGAAGGTTGCAACTACACAGGCGCATGGTATGAAGGCAAAAAAGATGAAAATAGCAATGACGTACCACCAGCCAACAAAAACGCTCGCTACACATTATCGCTCAAGGCATTAGACAACTGTGACCCTGAACTTCACAACCCCATAGGCGTTGAGTTAGGCGGCATAATGTATGGCGGAAGAGACGCTAAGGCTTACGTTCCTGTCCAGCAAAGCTTCAGTTGGGAACACGGTATCATAGCTTACGGAGCATCCCTTGAAACTGAAACCACTTTCGCCACAGTTGGTAAAGAAGGTGTTCCCGAAATTAACATGATGAGCATCCAAGACTTCATCTCAATTCCACTAGGCAAAAACGTTCATAACAACTTGGACTTCGGTCGGAAACTCAAAAAGCAACCAATCGTTTTTGGAGTAAATTATTTCCTTAAGCAAGTTGGAAATGGCAAATACGTGAACGGTGTGCAGGATAAGCATGTTTGGATAAAATGGATGGAACTAAGAGTGCACAACGAAGTTGACGCAATAGCTACTCCAACAGGATATATTCCGAAATTTGAAGACCTGAAAAAGCTATTCAAACAAGTTTTACAAAAAGACTACACTAAAGAAGACTACACCAAGCAATTCACTATCCGGGTTCCAGAAAACCTTGCCAAAATTGAGCGGGTGCAAAGATTCTATCAGGAAAACGTCACTGACACACCACTTGAACTATTCGGCATTTTGTATATGCAACGCCAACGCTTGATGGACGCTAAAGAAAAATATGGCGATTACATTGCACCAGAAAACTTTGAAAAAAAGGCATGAACAATCAATGGATCACAAACATTATTTTTACCCCTTTTTGCCGTCAAACTTTTAAATGAATCAAACAAATTGACTAGTAATTCATAATAGTTAATTAATAAAACTGATGAATTGAAAAATAAAAAAAAATGAAGTGAAGGAAAATGATGATGAAAAAAATGGAAAACAAAAGCTCTGCATACACCATAAATCTCGCCGCTATTGAAGGTGACGGTTCCTTCCAGTGTCCAAAATGTGGAATGTCTATTTCACCTGAAGATGAGACTGAAGACAACTACAAAATCTTAGATACCAAAGTGGATGACAACGGTGACTTATCTGAGCTTGTTATTTCATGTGGTAAATGCAGAAGCAACATAAAACTTACTGGTTTCCAAGGTCTTTAACGCAGGGTTAACAAGCTTTAGCGAACCAGTTTAGACTACGTTTAGTTTGATATTTAGCCCAATAGTTTATTTTGTCTTTTAAACAATATTTGATTGTTGATCAGGATGTTAATTGAAACCTTCACTGTAGGTATGTTATCAACAAACTGCTACGTTGTCAACAACCCTCAAACTAAAGAAGCAATCATCATCGACCCTGGGTTAGACTTTCCGATCGAAGCCCAACAAGTTTTCGAATACATCACAAAAGAAAAATTAAAAGTAAAACTAATTCTCAATACTCATGGGCACCAAGACCACATAAGCGGAGACATCATTTTCCAAGAAAAATACAATGTTCCTATTTATATTCACAAATTTGATGCCCCATCGCTTGAGAACTTGGAAAAAGACAAGTTTCCAGCTCCCGTCTTGCTTGAAGACGGCAACTTAATCGATTTTGGCGAAGAGTCCCTCAAGGTTATGCTTACGCCTGGACATACCCCGGGTAGCATATGTCTGCTTGGAGAAAAACTTGTTTTTACAGGGGATACATTATTTGCTGGAGGGATTGGCCGAACAGATTTTCCCGGCGGCTCAATCTACGACATGAAATTATCTTTGCAAAAACTTATGTATTTGCCTGATTACTTCTTAGTTTACCCTGGGCATGGGCCTTCATCTATTATTATTGAAGAAAAAAGGTCAAATCCCTTCTTAAACAGTGACATTATTTTCTAAAAGTAGGTTGCTCGTTTAAGCCAAGCCCATGTGACGGCTGCAATAACTGGCATTAGCGTAATTGCCACGGTCACATAGTTTAAGCTGGGGCTCAACCCATATGGAAAAACAATACTTACAAGTAAGTCTTTGACGAAAAACTCCCATACCGCAAGGTACGAGATGACGACTGTGATTATTAGAGCTAAAAACTCAATTTTACGAGAATTATAAATTTCCAAGATATCTATGTGAGCTCGATGAGATTCTGCAACGACGCTGATGTGGTCATTTAATTCTTCAATTGCGTCTTTAACCAAGATATCTAGTTGTGGATTGACTTCTTTCACTCCTTGATTGATGTAATCCCAAACGTGCGATAAATCTAAAACAGCTAACTTTTCCCTTTGCAACTGTTTATATTCTTCCCAAAGCTCCCGCTCAGTATTAGTTTCTCTCCTTAAAATTGGCTCAATTCTATTTGTTGTGTTTTTTAATCGAAGGAAAAAAGCCGTTACTTTAACTGCGAGTTCCTTATTTACGGCTTGAACCTTACCAATCTCTGCTTCAATTTCACCAATGTTAATATGTAAAGCATATTCGCTTTCTTCCAAAGTAATCAACCTTAAGGTAAAATGTTTTTAAAACAGCTATTCAGTTGATTAGTTATCAATGTATCGATAATTTGAAAACAAATTAACATTATGCTTTATTGTTATTTAATTGGCAGTACGGGATCAATGACTTCAAATTCAAGTTTTTCTCCCAACAGCTTGGGTAATATAAACTTGTTGAATAATATTCTGCTAAGTAAGTAAATAAATATACGATTGCCGTATCTGTGAAACAAAGAAAAAAATATAATCATTTAACAAATGCAAAACACGCACTATGGAGTTGAGTAAAACGAAGTATATACTCGTCGTTGGAGATGGAATGGCTGATTATCCTATTCCTGAATTAGGAAACAAAACGCCACTTCAAGCAGCAAACAAACCAAACATGGATTCTATAGCTACTCAAGGCCGAAGTGGACTCATAAAAACCGTTCCTGACGAATCTTCTCCAGGTTCTGAAACAGCGATATGCTCGCTTTTGGGTTATGATCCAAGAATTTACTGCACTGGCAGAGGCCCGCTTGAAGCACCATCTAGAGGCATAAAACTTGGACCTAATGATGCAGCATATAGATGCAATTTGATAACTGAAAAAAATGAAGTTATCGTAGATTATTCTGCAGGTCATATAACAACTGAAGAAGCAAGCAAACTAATAGCTGCGATAAACAAAGCGTTTGGGAAATTAGGCAAAATCGAATTTTACTCTGGGCTCGATTATAGGCATTTTTTGATATTACGAAACATTCCAAAGCCCGAACTTATTGATTGCAAACCTCCACATGATGTGATTGGCGAAATTGTTTCCGATGTTTGGCCAGAAGCCAGAGCACCAGAAGCAGAAAAAACAGCACGATTACTTAGAGAACTGATAAGTCGCTCGAGTGGCATCCTGAAGAAGCACCCTGTGAACATTGCCCGTGTGAAAGCAGGCAAAAACCCAGGTAACTTGATTTGGCCATGGGGAGGCGGTAAAAAACCATCTATGCCAACGTTAAAGGAAAAGTTTGGTTTGAAATCGGCAGTTATTTCCGCAGTTGATTTAGTTAAGGGAATCGGCACTTATGCAGGCATGGAAATCATCAATGTTCCAGGCGCAACAGGTTTGGATAATACCAACTACGAAGGCAAAGCAGATGCTGCGTTAAAAGCACTTAAAGAGAATGATTTTGTTTTTGTTCATGTGGAAGCCCCGGATGAAGCTGGACACTGTAAAGATTACGCTTTAAAAGTGAAGACGATTGAGCATTTAGATAAGAGGTTAATTGGCAGAATCCTCGAAGGCTTAACTGAGCCATATGCCATCGCAATATCACCTGATCACCCGACACCCGTTGCAATAGGGACCCACACACGAGACCCAGTGCCCTTCACTATTAAATCACCATCTATGAAACCGGACGGAGTTAAAAAGTTCGATGAAGATTCCGCAAAAAAAGGAGCCTATGGGCTAGTGACCAAGGATTACTTAATTTCTCTACTTATGTCTTCTTCGAAAACCGAGCAAGCAAAAAAATAAGTATCTTCTCAAAAGTCAAACCACCCCATTGTTATAGCTTTGAAACAGTCACACAGGCTTAATTTCTACCTAACCCATCAATACTATGTGAGCTAAATGTCTATTAGTGCTCGGTTAGGAATTATTTCTCACATTATTCGTTTTTGTGAAACATCAAAAGATAAGGTTAGAATTATGCACCGGGTAGGTTTGAATGATGTGCAAGCAGAATCCTATTTGACAATTTTAACTCGTCAAAGCATGCTTCTGCAAAACAATGGAAAATATGTTGTCACAGATAAGGGACAAAGCTACCTTTCATCTTACGATAAACTCCAAAAAATCGAAGTTTAACCATAATTCTAGCCTGCTAAAAGTTCAAGAAATAAACAAATATTCTTTTCTTTATCATTTAGGCTTTTGTGAAGCACGTGATTTTAGAGGTTTTTATGCTAAGTAGATGTCTTTTATACGTTTATTTATGATTTTTTGGATTTCAGGATTTTCTTCTTGATGTTTTGCTTCAGCTAAGAGATTTTTTGCAACATTAAGGCTTTTGCCGCCGAAGATTTTTGCAAAGTTACTGGATCGTTTTTCAAGCAAGCGCAGATATCTGGGTAGGATACATACGAAGTTTGAGGGGTAATGTTTGCCTTTGTCGAGATCTACTACAACTAGTTGGATGCAATTGTCAAGCGTGTGGTTTCCTTTTTTGATTGCGTACAGTTTTAGGTTCACTTTACACTACCTATCCCCTAATCAACTTGTCAAGTTTATACTAACCACAAGTTGAACTTTCCAATATCTAGTTAGAGAGCTAAATCATATTAATCTTGTTGAGAACCAGAATAACCAATTTGTTAAGTCAAAACATACAAAAAAAGAAACAATCGCCGAGCCGTTTTAAACGGGTGTATTTCTAAAACTTACCGTATGAAAGCTCAGCAACATAGATTCTTAAAGCTAAGACGGGCATCACAACAATTAAGCCAAACAATACAGCCGTTACAGTCATCACTCGCAAAGCCCGGTTGATGTGTTGTGGCGTTATGCCGTGGTCATCGCCTAAAGTGTAGTAGCCTTGCTTTTCCAATTGGGTATCCAATGCACCAGCCATGGCGGAAATTGTCCAGCCAGCGTTTATGCTGACGGTTTTGCTTTTGTCCCTCTTTAGGATGTGCCATGATTCACGCCAATTTTCTCTCAAAAGAAAAGAAGCGGCAACCATCAGGTAAGCTGTTAATCGGGCAGGAATGTAGTTAACTATGGTGTCAAGGTTTGCGCTGAACCAACCTATATTCTTGTTTTCATCGTTCTTATAGCCAACCATAGAATCCAACGTGTTAATTACACGGTATGCGAATGCGCCTGGAACTCCAAATATTGCAAAAAAGAAAAAAGGTGCGGTTATGCCGTCTGTTGTGCTTTCGGCAATAGATTCTACTGCGGCAGAAATTATTTGTCGCTCGTTTAGTGTGTTTGGATCTCGCCTTACAATGAATGGAAGCCATTTGCGAGCATCGATTAAATCGTTCCGTTTTAATGCAGAAGCGATGGGTTTGGTGTATTGCCCCATGCCTGTTACAGCGAAAGTCGCTTTGAACAAAATTGCCCCCAAAATAATGTAAGCTATTTGCCCATACAACCCGAAAGATAACCTGAGAAAGAAAAGTAGCAGGAACACTGGCAGCGTCGCAATCAGCATTACAACAACGGCCAAGAATACGCCGTTAGCCTTCTCAACCCGTGGGTTTGGGTTTTTTAATTTGGGTTTAAGATAGCTGATTATTTTGCCAATACCAATTGTTGGATGAATTCTATCAGGATACTCTCCTAAAACAATATCAATCAAAAAAGCTAAAATGAAAATCAGAGCAGAATCAACAAACCAAGAGAAATCAAAAACAAACATAAGTCAAAATCAAACCACGCTAATCCTTCACTGTTCGCTTCAAAACCTCAATTAACCGCTCATTCTCTACACGAGTTTTAACAGCTACACGAATAAAGTATTGGTCAACTCCTCGAAAAGAGCTGCAATCCCGAATCAAAATGCCCTCATTCAACAGCTTACTCGTCAACTCAGTAGCTGTAAAGCCAGATTTTCGGATGTTAATAAAGAAAAAGTTGGCGTCTGAAGGAAAAATATTAAAAGAGTCAATTTTGCTTAATTCACTCAGTAATTGCTCTTTCTCTTTTTTAATAAGCTCTCTAGTTATTTGCAGATGCCTCTCATCTTTCAATGCGGCAACAGCAGCTGCCTGTGCTATGCAGTTTACGTTCCATGGAATTTTGGCGCATAAAAGTACATTGATAATCTCTTCTGATGCAATCCCATAGCCAATTCGAAGTCCTGTCAAGCCAAAAATTTTGGTGAAAGACCTTAAAATGAATAGGTTCGGGTATTTCTCAATTTTATTAATCATTGATAGTGCTTTTTCGTTTTCTACAAACTCCAAAAAATCCTCATCCAAAAAGACAAAGATGTTTTGTTTTAGGGCTGTTTCAATTATTTCTGTTAATGTCTCTGCTGGAATAAGCATGCTTGTTGGGTTATTTGGATTGCAAAGAAAAACAATTTTGGCTCCTGACATTTCACGGATAAATGCTGAGGGGTCAACGTTGAAATTATTGTTCAGCTTGACAAATTTTGGGATTTCACCTGATTTTTTAATGGCGCTCTCGTATTCACCAAATGTGGGAGCCCCAATAACAGCTGTGTCACCTTTAACCATGAAGGCATCTGCGAACAAATACATCAGTTCAGTCGAACCGTTTCCCACAATAATATTATCTTTAGTTATTCCTTTGAAGTGGCTGGCTATTGCCTGACGTAACTCGTTAGAATTCGAATCGGGATAAGCCGCGATTTGGCTAAAAGCTTTTTTTGCTGCGTCAATCGCTTTTTTTGATGGACCCAAAGGATTTACGCTTGAGCTGAAATCCAAAATTTCTTCGCGTCTTAACCCCGTTTTGCCTGCAGCATCTAAAACCTCTCCACCGTGAATGCACGGCTTAAGGTTTTTTATGCTTTCTTTGGCTAGATTTTCTGCAGGCTTCATTAAGATATCAATCCTTCAGCTTGATCTGAAATGCGTAGGTTTCTTTTTAACGTAAATGATATAAATGTTTGGTTGGATGCTCCCTCCAAATCCCAAATGATCGTTCATTGACGATTTTAAAGAATCAGACAGAAAGAAATGAGTGGAAGTTGAAATAGCAATCTGGCCACATACTCCCTTCGCCAATGGCAACAGAGGAACCAGTTTTAGAGGCTTATTACTTCTGTGTTCTCCTTTTTTTCAAAATAACAGCTGTTATTGCTGCTACAATTGCCACCGCAACGATTAAGGCTGAATCTGTAATTGACAAATCAAATCCGCTATTTTGATAGTCAAGTTTTGCAAGCCATACTGAATGATTTTTTGAACCTACCATAATATAGCTGCCGTCTTTGGCCTTTATAATAGAGTTAAAATTTGCCTCTAATCCAACAGGTAAAGTGACTCCCGACAGGCTCATATTCCAAAGCTGGTTGCCTGCATTGTCTGTCATAATTATCCCAGCATCCGTCAGATTTGAAATCTCCAGGAGAAGGTAGCCGCTGTTTTGGGTTTCAAGAACGTCAGTTATTGAGCAACGATTTGCTCCGTAGGTTTGGTTCCACTGCGTATTTCCTTGCGAATCAATTTTAAGTACCCATGCGCTTTTTTGCCAGAGATAACCCGCCATCAAATACCCGCCATCTGTGGTGTTTATGGCGAAGTTGCATTCGGGTTGAAAGTAGTAGCCTTCTCCTCCGTAAGTTGTGTTTCCAAGTACGTCTCCTTCAGAGTTCATTTTTAGAATCGTAAAAAGTGCTTGATTTGGATCAAAAGAGTAGCTAACACAAGACATAACGTAACCTCCATCGGAAGTTTGAAAAATCGTTGATGGACAATAGGCTAAAGATCCCGAAAGTGTCTCATTCCACTCCAAGTTTCCATTTGGATCAGTTTTGGCAAACCAAATCCAGCCCAGGCCTTCTTCAACTTTCTCGCCGAAACCGGCAATCGCAATGCCTCCATCTTGGGTTTGGATAATCGACATAAAGTAGTTTATGGGAGCTCCTGAGCTGAGCATTTTGGTCCATTGAATGTTTCCCTGCGAATCAGTTTTTACTAACGCATACATGTTTTCTACGATTCCAGCTAAAATGTAACCGCCATCAAGCGTTGGCAAAAGACGTGGAAGAATTGTTCTTTTTTGATCGATTTGAATAGGCTTTGTCCACAATATGTGATTTGAAGAGTCTATTTTTACTAGGAAGGTACATGATTGGTTAGCTGTGTTTAAAGCTAAACTTCCGTCTGCAAGCTGAAAAACTGAGTATCCTGCATTCCCCATTATGTTAGTTTGCAACTCATCTGGGGAAGACCAAGCGGCGGGGATTTCTGTTCCTGAAATCGAGCTGAAGACGGTCAAGTTTGCTTTTGCAGACGGAGAAAAAACTGTGCTCAAAGTTAAAATCAAAAAAATTACTGCTGCCAACCCAACGATTGCCCTTCTCATCATCACACCATGCAATCACAGAATATCAACATGACTTTTAGTTCTACTCAAAGAACAGACCGTTCCAAAGTTGGAACACCAAATAATGAACCATCGGCTTATTTTTTATGAATCTTTGAAGCAAACTCTTATTTTCTTCGTCTGCTCATGACGTTGAAATAATCATTATCTGAAGTTCTTCGGTTCTATGAATAAGGAGAAACGCAAAGAAACATGCAACTTCTATTAAATTTCTTTTTTTAGTTAAACTTGGTCTTTCCTGGTCACTCAGAATTTTTTTGGAGTGACTCATTTTTTATCTAAGAGTGCACTTTAACAACTTAAAACAAAATTCAAGATTATTTTTGGCGATTGTGTTTCTTGAAGTAAACCAACAACCCAGCAGACACCATTATGATCAGCAGCAATGGAATTGTCAATGGTGGAAACTCGAACGGTAGGTCAGGGTGAAACGGAAGGGGCTAAAAGCGAGTTTGAGGCTGATTTTTCTGCAACATAGTCTTTGAAGCTTATTACAGTTGAGTAAAAAGTTACTGGCGCCGCCCACTTTCCAGCTGTATCTTTGGCATAAAGCGTCACGGTGTGGCTTCCAAGTGGCACGTTAATTGAAGCTTGTATTCCATATATTGCCGAAAAGCCAGAAATTGTTTGGTTGCTTTTACCATCTATGCTGTATCCTATCCATGAGGGTATTACGTTTAAACTGAAACTAAAGTCAACTTGAGCATACTTGTCATTATTGGAGGCAACGTTCTTCGTAGGGGAACTAAATGAATTGATGGTCAAATTTGGGTAAGGTTCAGGGGAGGGTTCTAAAACAGCCGTTGTATTTTGGCACGCAGTGTCAATTGTGAAGGTAATCGAAGTGGAATTTGTTACCTGAACCCCTGCGGATACGTCATAAAAGTTTTCAATCGTTAGGTTATAATCTCCATTTGATAGGTTAGGCAAAACTGTGTTGCTTACAGCTGTGAATCGGGGATAAAAATAGGTGTAATTGTAAGTCGGAAAATACCCTTTCAGCGAAGTTTGATTGATGGTCCATGCTGGAATTGTAACTGGACGTTGGCTGTTTAAGATATATCAAACCGAAAAAAAGTCATCATTACTCTGAACCGTGAAGTAAAGAGGCAACGAAGTTGCGTTATAGGTTGCCCCGTTTTGGGGAGATTGAATAATAACTGCATTGTCATTAGTTGGGGCAGTGGACATAGTATTAGGTATATAATTAAAATATGCTGAGTTAACCGCAATGAGAACTGACGCAATGAGAACTGAGATAGCTAAGACAACAATAATAAGAAGCAGTAAGAAGCGTTTGCTCACATTAGTCACATTATTTCTGTGCTAAGACTTTGTAATATAAGACTTGCTGCAATTACACTACCTTTTTGCTTACTTGTATCTTAAAGTGTTCGTTTGCTTTGCCTTACGGGGTTAGTCAAAGTTTGTTGGCTTGGTAAAAGATGCATTAAACAACTAAATTTGCAATAGATGGAAGTTTAACTTTTATAAAAGGGTCTGAGAATATTCAAATAGACGTTTTGTCAGAAAATTGCAGTCAGAAGGAATATTTATGGGTGAAAATTTTGATAAGAAACATAAGGTCCAAGAATTAAAAGACATGCTTAAAGATCGAAAACCAAATGAATCTGTAGAAGAAGTGCTTGTCACTTACTGTCAACGACACGGAATTTCCTTAGATGACTGCCGAGATTACTATAACCAACTTGTTAAAGAAGGAAAAATTAAAGAAAAATAACGTTTAAGTTTTAACCTCCCAATATCTTATTAGGCATCACAATTGAATGAACTTGTCTTCATAGGTCTAGGATTAAACGATGAAAAAGGCATAAGCGTCAAAGGTTTAGAAGAAACCAAAAGCGCAGACAGCGTTTTCATGGAGCTCTACACCAGCCTCATGCCTGACTTCAACCTTCAACGTTTCGAGGCTTTATGCGACAAAAAAATCAAGTTAATTTCTAGGCATGAATTAGAAGAAGAAAACGGGGCAGTGATTCTTGAAGCTGCCAAAAAAGGTAAGGTCGCATTTCTTGTTCCAGGCGACCCCTTTATCGCCACAACCCATGTGACGTTGCGTGTTGACGCAGAAAAAAATGGAATAAAAACCCGAATTATCCATGGCACATCAATAATTTCAGCAATTGTCAGCTTGTCAGGCCTACATAATTATAAGTTTGGAAAAACAGTAACAGTACCTTTTCCTGAGAATTTTTCAGAAACGCCCTACAATGTTATCGCTCAAAACAAACAATTGTGGTTACATACTCTTTGTCTTTTAGATTTAAAGGCAATTGAAAAACAGTTTTTAGGTATCAACCAAGCCATTGCAATGTTACTTGAGATGGAAAAGAAGAAAAAACAAAATGTAATCACCCTTGATACACCCGCCGTTGGTATCGCGAGAGCAGGAAGCGACCGTCCAACCTTGAAAGCTGATTTTCTCAAAGATTTAGGAAGCTTTGACTTTGGAGAACCACCTTATAGTTTGATTTTTCCAGGCGAATTGCATTTCATGGAAGTTGATTCGTTAATTGCTTTTGCGGGTGCTCCTGCTAGTTTTAAGAGGCTTGCCAAATGAGTCTTGAGGCACTTACGGCGAAGTATATTGGTTCCGCAGAAAAAGTGCTCAGAGAACTTGAGCGTTCGCAAACCCCCGTTAACGTGACAGAGGAGGCAGTGGGTAACATTTTGCGTTGGGCTGCTGATTATTTGGAGGATGCAAAGTATTATAAGGCTCAGGGTAAGCTTGAAATCTGCTTAACCTCTGTTGCCTATTGTGAAGGGCTCTTGGATGCATTAAGATTATTAGGTGCTGTGAAATTCGAATGGCCAACAAATCAGGAAAGAAAATAGTCGTTTTAGCTTCAGGTGTCTTTGACCTGCTTCATCTGGGGCATGTCAGGTTTTTGGAGGAAGCAAAAAGAGCAGGCGGAAAAAACGCTGAGCTAGTTGTTATTATTGCAAGAGATAGCACTGTTGAGAAAACTAAAGGCAGAAAACCCATAATGTCCGAAGATCAGCGTTGTGCCTTGGTTGAATCCTTGAAAGTTGTTGACAAAACTGTGCTTGGTTATGAAAACCTTGACATCGGCGAAGTTATCGAGAACATTAAGCCAGACGTAATAGCGTTAGGATACGATCAAGAGGAAATGGCCAGCGAAGTCCAAAGTTACGTGGCAAATCATAAAGTCAAGGTTAAACTCCTTAGAATAGGCAAGTTTGGAGAGAATAGTTTAGATAGTTCATCAAAGATAAAACAGAAAATAATCGAGAAGCTCGCCAAGAATTAATCGGTCCTGCAACATGCCAAATTCAATGAAGTATAAGCCTACATACATTCTAATTACCTTAAACATTGCAGTTTACATTTACACGTCTATAGTTGGCGGCAACTGGGTAATCACAAACTTCAACAATATTCCTCCGTTGTACCAATGGAATTTAAATGTGTATCAAGGTGCATATTACCAGCTTTTCACATCAATGTTTGTCCACGCTTCAATAGTGCACATCGGCGGCAACATGCTGTTTCTATTTATTTTTGGTTTAAGAGCGGAAGAAATGTTCTCTCTGCCAGAGTATCTTGGAATTTACTTGGTCGGAGGCTTAGCAGGTAACGTTCTTTCATTAGTTTTAGGACCAAGCTTGCTTTCAGTGGGAGCTTCAGGGGCAATTTTCGCGTTGTTTGGTGCCGTCGTAATTTATGCAAGACGTTCTGTGCGGCAGTCTATTCTTGGAGCATTAATTTTTGCGTTTTTCCTATTCATCATCAACACAGGTGAAGGCGTTAACATTTTCGCTCATTTAGGTGGCTTAGGTTTTGGTTTGCTTGCTGGTTATTGGTTAGCTACAAGACGTAAACCGCTTGAGGCGTATTCGGCTAAGTATTCGCCTAATCCAATGCCGTTTTAAGTTACGGTTGAATAGATTTCCACTTTTACTTTGTTGCCATCTTTGAGGTTTAAATGTTTTCTGAGGCATACGGGAGCAATTATCTCCAAAACTGAAACGTCATAGTGGCTACGAAGTGCGGTTATGAGGGCTCCTTTAACTTTGTTATCAATTATTGCGGGGTAACATTTCACGACTCCAAAAGTTCTGTCTTCATTCTTAAAACCTGGAACTTCAATTGCCGGGTAAGCTTCAATTTCCATTCTTGTTTTAATATCATAGTCACCTGAAAGCTTCAGGTTAAGTGTGCCTGGATAGGGTTCAAACCCCAGTTTTTCAGTAAACTGCTTCCGATAAGGCTCCTTTGAGGTGTAATAAGCTCCTTCCCCTAAACCTGTGAAAACGGTTCCTTCCAAAGTCACCGAAGGCGGATATGATTTTTCTATGAGCATTTTTAGATTAGAATAAAGTTTCTGGAGCTCCTTTGTGCCTGCATCTTCAATTTTGATGAGACTGCCCTCTGGAGTGATATTTCGCTCTATCCAACCTTTGCGCTCAAGCTCAATAACGTAACGGGACGCGGTTTGCTGAGAAATTCCCAGTTTCCCAGCTAAATATTCGGTTGAGATTTTGGCGGTTCGCTTGTAAGCGCCCATTTCTGCGAGCTTTAGGAGCATGTAGAGGTGTTGCCAATCGTGCTTTTCACTCAAAGCTGAATCTCCAGTGGATTAGAAAATAGCGGTTGGATATTTAAGCGGCTCGAAAACTTTAAAGTCCAAATTAAACAAGTTAATTGCCAAAAGCTAAATCCTTAGCTGAGAATAAGGTAATTTGACGTGATTTTCTGAGAGATGAATTCAAAAAAAAAGCGTCATGAACGTTTTCGATGAAATGGGCAGTTACTGGGCCGAAATTGCAGATGGAAACCAAACAGACCGCCAAGTCAATTTCATAAAAAACAGTTTAAAACCACCAGGGGTGATTTTGGACCTTGCCTGTGGTACTGGACGCCACCTGATTCCTTTAAGCAAAGAGGGATACAGCGTGGTTGGCTTGGACATTTCATCGAAACTTCTATTGATAGCTAAGAGCCGATGGCGGGAAGCACAATTAGTCATAGCGGATATGAGGTTTTTGCCTTTCAAACCCGAAGCCTTTGCTGCGGCAATAAGCATGGATACAAGTTTTGGGTACTTGGCCACAATGCAGGATGACCTGCAAAGCCTTTGCGAGCTTAACGCAATATTGCGCAAGAGCGGTGTTTTGGTAGTTGATGTGTTTAACCGTGAACGCTTAATCAAACGGTACAAAGCCAATAACCAACCCAAATGGCGTGAGTACCCCAGTTTTTACCTACTGCAAGAACGTACGATAACTGCAGACGGCAGCTTTCTCCTTGATATGTGGACTATCCAAGATAAGGCAGATGGGCACAATAGAGTTTTTGAGCATATTGCCCGCCTCTACATGGTCGCTGAACTTCAAACTTTATTGGAAAAAACTTGTTTTACCGTTAATGCAGTTTATGGCGATTATGACGGCCAAAATTTTAAACCAACATCTAGCAGGCTTATCTTAATGGCAACTACCACATAATCAAATACTTTTCCACCAAATAAGCATCTCATCGTTTATCTTTTCTAAAGAAAAATAGAAACGTAAGAGCAACTCCAACAATAAACGATATGAAAACTGCGATAATTGTTGATAAAGGAAAAGAATCTGACTGCTGAACCTCCGCGGATGAGTTGTAAACCACGTCAAAGTTTACGGTTTGACTGGCACCGACATTTCCCGCATCATTCCATGCGTATACCGTTACATTATGCTCTCCAGAAGATAATCCTGTTAGCGTTGAATTTCCACCGATTGTAACATTAGCCTGACCGTCTAAGCTGTAGGCAGCTTGCATGACGTTCTCATCGACAGTGAACTCAATTGGAACATCAGTTGAATTGTAAGTTTGATTTTCAATAGACAGATATGTTATGTTTGGAGGAATTAAGTTGATCGTGCTTTCACTGGAGGCTATAGTGAAATTGACTGTATCTATCCACGAGGCAATGTAATTATCACTACCGGGAGCTGATTCTTTGAAGGGTGCGCCTGGAGGGTTTGCTCCATCGTAATCATTTAGGTCAGCTTCAACATAAATCGTCAAGCTATGGGATCCCCCAGATAATTCTGGCAACTGAACTAATCCCGTTTCAGAGACAATCATTTGAAAACCTTGGGAACCAGATTCATTAATTGTCAAAGGTATTGAACCATAATATTCGTTATCAACGCTATAATTTAATGAACAATGAAGGCCTGATCCGCAACCGAAAGTAAGATTCAGTATTAGAAAATTCGAATAATAAGTTGTGTTAACGGGGGAATAAAGAGTAACTCCACCATTCATATCGATGGGGTTGTTTTTTGAGTCTGCTTTAACGGTGTGAATGCTTATTCCAAGAGGAATAATCAGCAAGAAAACTGTGAGGGTTACCAAAACTTTACTGTCCCAATTTGTGGTCTTCATTCTCCAGCACCATACCACTACCTTCGTGATAGTGAGATATTACTCTCCTCAAGGAACACATTGTTCCACTCGCGGAACAGATTCCAATTAAACTTATGATTTTAGATTTGCGTTATTTTAACGATTATTGCGAGAATTCAGCGCATAAAAGTTATAAGCGCCCATGAAAAGACAATGAAGCTAACAGTGACCGATGCATGAATGCTTGGAAACTTCGTATTTCTATGGCTGCAACATTAGCCATAATCTTTGGTTTATCCACACTCATATTCGCAGTAATTTTAACAGTGGCTGGAATAGGTTTTTCCCTAATCGATATTGGCATTCTCGTAGTAATCCTAAACGTAGGTCAGTGGCTGTTGGCACCCTATCTCATCGGCTGGATATACAAAGTTAAAGAACTCAGACAAGATGAAAAGCCAGAACTTCATCAAATTGTCAATGATTTGAGCAGGAAAAGCGGAATAGCCGTTCCGAAACTTATGTTGGCAAATATTCCTATGGCAAACGCGTTTGCTTATGGTTCACCGTTAACAGGAAACCGGGTTGCAGTTACCCAAGGACTTTTGGATTCTCTTGATAATGGGGAGGTCGAAGCAGTTTTGGGCCATGAACTTGGCCACGTAAAGCACCATGATGTACAAGTCATGATGGTTGCATCTTTCCTACCTGCATTATTTTACTATATTGGTTATTCAATGATGCTGTCAGGTGTGTTCGGTGGAAGCGGCAAAAAAAGTGGTGGAGGAAACAACGCATTATTTGGTATAGCATTTATGGCTTTCTCGTGGGTTCTAACCTTATTCACACTTTACTTGAGCAGACTACGTGAATATTATGCTGACAGGCATAGCGTTTCAGTAGTTGAAAACGGGGCTCACAAACTCTCAACTGGCTTAGTAACAATTGTTCAAGAAAGCAAAAAATCAAGCAAACCAAAGAAAGACCAGCAAAAAGGCAACAGTTCCTTTAGAGCATTATTTATCGCTGACCCAGAACGAGCAAGCGCAGATGCCGCAGAATCATTTGCGTCAAATTTCACAAACAAGGACGACCTTCTAAGAGATCAGCTCGCCAAGAAACCAACAAAAGCTGATAACTTCAAAGAAATCCTATCAACCCACCCAAACATCACCAAACGACTACGAGCACTACAAGATTTAAGCACAGGCCAAGAAAAACTATCTAAAGATTCCCCAATTCTTTAATTTTAAAACGCCTATTATTTTTTTTGAGACTTTTGCTTAAAAAGGTGTTTCTTTGCTTCGTTGCACAATTGCTGGTTTAATTCCTTTGATGCTGTCAGAAAAGTATTCTGGCTGTACCAAAGAGTTTTATAAAGCCCAAAAAAGCGATTTTGACAAAATAATAAAAAACAAAGTTACTATTTGATTCGAGATTTGCCCTTCGCGATTGCTTCTCAAATGCTGCTCCCGACGTTACCTGAGATTTTAGCAAAACAAAAAGGCACTGGCTTATGGCAAAATTCGACACAAGTTACCTACGATATCTTATCAGCTCTCAAACATGTTCAGGTGCTCGATGATTTGGTAACAAACCAAAAACTGAAAAATCTCGCCGAACAAATAAGGGATAAACACGATTATTATGCTCTATTGATTAAGTCGGATATATTTCAGCAGACTAGTGAAGACGACATTAATGAAATAAAAAAACTTGTACAAATTATTAAGAGTACTCAAAATGAAAATGGTTCCTGGTCAAGTACAATTGTAGCGACGGTTTATCACGTTGAAAAACTAATAAAATTAGGTGTAAGCCATGAGGATACTTCTGTTCAGAAAGCAGTTGCGTTCCTTTTTAAACAATTAAAATTGAATTGGGAAGGTTTTCAAGGTTCGGGTAAAGCATATGGGCTTCAAACACATTATGTTTTTTCTAATGAAAATCGTGATCTCGAATTTGAAGCTGCCAAAAAATACGAAGAGCAAAAGGATCCAAAGTTGATATGTTACCGACATTTAGGAATCATGCAGAATTCACTATGCCTTAAATTGTTGTTGCAACAGGGGTTTGAACAGGATAAACGAGTGGAATCTGCACTTGACAACATCTATTCCATTTACAAAAGCTACAACAGCCTTTGCTACTTTAAGATCCAGAAGAAATTTATAGCTAAAGAAGAGAAAAACAGGTAAAATTAGACGTATTTTTTTGCAAACCAAAGGCTTCTGCTATAGGTGTATGTTAAAAAGAATTAAAAACTAAAAATTAGCTTTTCCACATTTAAGACAAAAAGCGCCTTGCTCGATTTTTGCGCCACAATATTTACAGCTGATCGGTCGAGCCGCAAGCGGAGGGACATTTAGTTCTTTTTGGATTGCAATAAGATGATCAAGTTTTGACATAGTTTGAGTGTAACTTGCCATTAATGATTGCCGCTCATTTTGCATTCTAATTTGAAGTTGATCTACGTTTTTTGCGAAAGCCGACATTGTTAATTGTCTCTCAAACTGGAAATTAGACAGTAGTCTGTTAGAGTTTAATTTTACGAAACCGAACACCACTAATGCTTGTCCGATTGATTGGATTACAGCACCGAAAACCAAAACGCTTTGGGTAGTTGGAGCAATTTGGGAAACCAAGCCGAACAGAGAATTCTCTTGCAGGATTATAAGAAGTCCAACGATAAAACAAGCCAGCCCTAATACTATGTAAGCCCTAGGCGGAATAACTATTGCTTTCATAATTAAAGTTCTCCTAAGAACCAAAACAACCCTGTTTTTTATGTATTTAATTAAAGCTTGAATGCTTAAAAGAAATTGTGACTGCACGGTAGCAACCACAAACTTGTTTGTTAGTTGAGCCCTTATAAGTTAAGAAATCTAAAAACTAATTTGCCTATCATCCGTCTAAGCCAAAAGTCAAGGGTTCAAATCCCAACTGCAGTAAATCTCTCTTAAGCAAACATACCTTAAACACATCAGATAGGACTGTCATCACTACCAGCATCTCAACTCGTATTTTACAAAACTATTTGTCTAATTTCTCTTCTTGTATTATCAATAATTATTCTGTTTGCTGGAGTCATTTTGTTTTATTTTAAGCTAAACGTAGAAAAATAACTGGAAGTGTCTTGATTGCATGGGGGATTCTTGAATTGTCTATTTACTCTAGTATTAAAACTAGCGGCAATGGTCCATTTCTATTTGGTGTATTGACAATACTTTTGAGTTTAGTTGTTGTATTGTTTTCTCTAGAAAAAGTAGCTAAGAGCAAATTTTGGACTAATATAATATTGTACTAATGGTCAATTAGCTTTAACTTTGAACATAATTTTTGTCCAATAGAGATTTATTCTTATGTTAAACTTGGAAAATGGGTTCGTTAACTTGGATGTTCTTTTTTCCATTCACTCTTTACATCTGCATAATGCGCCCAAAAAAGAAAGAGTGAAAAGATTCCAATAAAAAAAGGATGGTGGCCATTGGAGATGGATAAAATAGTCTGAATATTGCTCCAGCATAGAGATAAGCAAAAGAAATTATTACTAAATACAAGAAAGTTATTTCTAATATGTCCAATCTTGGTTTAAGTTGGATCAATATCTTTCCCAACATCTATTCAGTTTAGTTTGGATATAAGATTTATTAAAAAATCTTATAGTGTTGGCTGAAATGTTGTGTAATCATGAAATTAAGGGAAACAAAATAAGCTAAATTTATAGAGAATGTAGATCCAAAGTTAACAGTCTATGATGAAATCTTACGTCTCAATATCCATATGTGACACGTTCATAGATAGTTTTCTATAGTCAAAGTAGGCAAAGATTACCAATATTGCAGTCCATGTTAAGAATACACCATGAATGCCCCCTATGAAAATGAATTCTGAAATCATCTATTGATAACCGAAATGCCGATCAGGAAAAGAGGGCTAATTTTTTTTCTTCTAACAATCCATATCAAAGCAATGAGGTTTAGAACTGAAAATAAAGCAGCATCTGCAACAGCTATTGTATAATTAACAGCTAAACTGAAGCGAGCATAAGGTTCGCCTGCCACTGGATGGTTTGTTGTCCAAAGAAATATTGAAGCAATTTCACCGATAATTGTTAATGCAGTAAGAACTAGCAATATTTTGTGTGTTAAATTTTGTATACTCATCTTAAGTGTGGTTACTGAAATAAAACCCTAGCGCGCTGTTTTCTAAAGAATAACCAACTCCAGCACGTCTTACATGTCAATGTCTGTTATGTTTGCTTAGTCAAGAAACTTGACTAATCTTAGTAAAGAGAGTTTGATTGAAAAAGCTATTATATTAAACATTAACAATATTCATTTATGGACAAAATTAAGAGTTTGTCCTTAGCCTTCATTATGGTTATAGTTCTTTCAAGCCTTATTATGGATGAGACTGTTTGCGCTCAATCAACTAAAACCCTCAGCACCCAAGTTTACCATACAATTCCCAAATAACAGCACAATACAGCTTGTTATTGAAAATCAAGCATTCACAAACAATAGCACTGTTAACTCGATAGTTTACTATTATAGAGTCAAAGACCACTACTCAGACAAATGGATAATTGACGGTGATTATCAGCTTCAATCTAACTTGAAAACTTCTATTATTTCAATACCGCCAGTGCCCATGCCCTACTTTTTTGATCCAGTTACTTATAATAAACTTAACAACAGTACTTTGATTGATTTTCAAGTTCAAGCAGTAACTGGCTACTACGCTATAACTCAAAAGCCAGGTTACATACCTGGTGCTCCAACTCAAGCACAATCTGGAAATGGATATGAAGAAATTACTTTTAACCCAGCAGAATCAAGCGATTGGAGCAACACACAAACAGTCAACTTAAATGAAACATCCACAACACCAACTCCTATTCTTACAAATAATAAATTATTCCTAACAATAACATTGAGTGCAATAGGAATAGCAATAATCATATTACTGGTTATGGCAGTTAAGAGAAGAAAGAGTAAGCTTGCAAACACAACAAAAGTTTTCTCTAAGTATCTCGATTTAATCTATTGATTTTAGCCCCTCTTAAATTTGAGTAGGCAAGTAGGCAAGCGATGTGATTGCTAAACGACACCAACAAAGGTATTTATCAAGTCAAAGGGTAAAAATAAAGTCAGATAAAACAATAAAAGGAGACTTTTTAAAATGATTGATGGAATTGAATGGATTATTGTTGGTGTTGTTGCTATTGTTATTATCATGTGGGGTCCAGCGAAGATTCCAGAGTTTGCAAAAGCTTTAGGCAGAGCCAAAGGCGAATTCAGTAAAGCTCAGAAAGATTTCACCGACGCTGCGACTAGCAGCCTTAACACAACCACCACAACTGTTACTGTTGCTGAACCTAAACCTGCAACTACGATAAAATCCAAAGATGAGATATTGCTTGAAACTGCTCAGCGGCTTGGAATACCAACTGATGGTAAAACGAGAGAACAAATAACCGATGAAGTATCAATGAAAGTTAAACAGTTAGGCGCAGCATAAAAGCTTTTTTACCCTTATTTTTTGCGGTCAAGTTTGATAAAACAATAAACGATTAAAAGCGTAAAGCTTGAGCTTTTGCCGAGCTTATTGACGCTTTTCACTAAACAGTGATAACGCGCCACCATGAAAGGTTTGTAGAGCAAATCGGCTGCTAACCATATTAGTTGTTGGTTGAATTATGAGTACTGAATCTTCATCATCATTTAAAAACTGGGCTTCAAGTTTCTGGGACCATGTCGACGAGTTGGTACGCCGCTTCAAAATAATTCTAGTCGCCGTCATCATCACAGTTTCTGTTGGATGGCTGCCCACAAGCATAGCTGGGCTAACAAATCCTTTTGGTGGTTATCAACCCCTTCTCTCATTAGTTATGCTAAGAATAAAGGCAGATTTTCTCCCTAAACAAGCTACACTGATTGCTGGAGGACTTGGAGACACCGTTTTTATTATGGCGTATCTATCAATAATTTTGGGGTTATTGCTTGCTTCCCCCGTAATATTCTACGAAATTGTTGCTTTCGTTAAACCAGCATTGTATGATAACGAAAAGAAAGTTTTAGGGTACTATCTTGGTTCGTTCATCGGACTCTTATTTTTAGGAGCAGCCATGGCCTATTTTCTAATCATTCCCATATCATTTCGAATTCTAATTTATTTCACTATGCAAGGAGGGTCATTACCTTTTATTTTCATCAAGGATTTCTACAATTGGATTTTTACACTGTTTGTAATTTGCGGCGTTTTCTATACCGTTCCCGTCTTTGTTGTAATGTTTGTGCATGTGGGAGTTTTGCCTATGAAGTTTTTGAGAGGAAGAAACAAAATTATTGCTTACGTTGTAATCTTAGTTGCGTTTTGGATTTTTGGGCCTGATCCCACTCCAGTTACTGGATTAATTATGTTAGCGCCGTTTGTCTTTGTTTTTGAAACAGCAACTTTTTTTGCTGGAAGACTTGATAAGTCTCGCAAAATAAGAAAAGACGCAGAAGCCAACGGAACAACAATTACAAGGCAAAGGTTTGTCACGAAATCTGCTTGTAGATACTGCAAATCGCCCATTGAGCGTGGAACATTATTTTGTCCGGGATGTAAACGATCAATAAAATAACAACCAAAACTGCAAGTTCTGAAATACGAAAAATCTACAAGTCTTGATACTCTTCTAACTGAAAAAGACATCTTGTCCCATCTCCAGTAAAGGCTTAAATTTACATTGTAACATGCATTATTTACTGGTGAAAAAATTTGGTTTACTGTTCAAACTGTGGAACACAAATTGCAGATGACGCATACTTCTGTTCTAAATGCGGAACAAAAACAGACAAAGGCAACGCGGCAAAAGCAATTTATCCGCCTGACGAGTTACGGGATGTTTTTTACCAAGTTGGAATAGAGCTTGAAAAAGCATTCAATACGGCGGCACGAGAAACACATGCAGCAATCAAACAAGCAAAAGAAAATTGGCAACAAAAACCACCACAACCACAAACTGTAACTTGCTCCAAATGCACCAACAAAAATCCCAACAGCGCAGTTTACTGTTATAGCTGCGGTACAAAGCTTGCTCCAAACGAAGAGCCACACGGCAGTGCTTAGAATTGGAAGGAAACAAAACTCTCATAGCTTACGTAACTAAAGGTGGCGCTACAGAAGAATCAGCGAAGAAAATTGCTGAGGTTTTGCGTTCAAAATACCAGTTAGAAGTTGACTTGGTTGACCTTAACGAAGAAAAAGTGCCTGAATTAACGCAGTACAGAAATATAGTTGTCGGGAGTGGCGTCAGGGCAGGGATGGTTTACGGCAAAGCAAAAAAGTTTCTCGAAAACGACTTTAACGGCAAACAAATTGCCTTCTATGTCTCCTCTTCTATGGCTGGCACACCTGGAAGCCATGACAACGCAAAAACCCGGTTTGTAGAAAACACATTGACCAAATACCCCAAAATTAACCCTGTTAGCACAGAAGCTTTTGGGGGACGTATAAGATATTTGAGAAAAACCATGTTAGATAACACGGACATGTCGAAGGTAGAGGCTTGGGCAGAAGAGCTTGGAAAAAAATTCATCTGGTAAACAAAGGATCGCAAAAGCAGGAGCTCTGCTTTGTCCCACTTGCTGCGTGGAATATGTTGAAATTGAGTTTGATTTTGAAGTCGAAGGCGTCATTTTGTACAATGTAAAGGCGCTTCGATGTCCTGATTGTGAAGAAGAAATATTCACGCCTCAACAGGTCGAAACAATCAAGAAAGAAGTCAACTATCTAAATGAAGTTAAAGCAAAAAAACTTGAGAGATAGGTTTTTATGTGGCTCTGAAGTCTCTTTGGTGTCACCTAACATATATTAAATAGTAAAATAATGGATTGATGGGTCAAAATGGTTAGAAAAGCACGAATACGTCTCACAAGTACAGATTATGCGAAATTGGAAGAGGTTTGCGGAGAACTTAGAAGCATTGCTCAAAAAACAGGCGTAAAAATTAACGGTCCAGTGCCATTGCCGACAAAGCGACTACGCGTTCCAGTTCTCAAAGCGCCGTCAGGTGAAGGAACCGCAACATGGGACAGGTGGGAAATGCGCATTCACAAACGATTAATCGACATTGACTCAGAAGAACGAGTTATGAGACGAATTATGCGCATCCGAGTTCCTGAAGAAGTTCATGTAACCATCGAACTTATCTAAACATAAAAGCAGTCTTAGCATTTTTTTCTTTATTTATTTTATTATTAATTTTTGTTAAAAAAAGTAGCGACTGAACTGTCCTTCTAAAAGCCACTCTTTTAAAAAAAGAACAAAGAAATTTTTTATGGGATGTGAAGGTAAGTAAATATTGCTAGAATAACGCTGGGAACAAAAGCGATAGCCCAGAGTTTCTTGTTAAAGCTGAAAATTTTATAGCCATCTAAAATTCCGAACGGAATTAGGTTAAACACTGCCATGAAAGCATTGATGTAAGCGGCGAAAAACAGCATACTAACAAACAAACTTGATGGTAAAGCGAGTGCGAATCCAAGAAGGGTTGTTGAGAAAATTAGGTTAATGGCTGGGCCAGCAATGGAAATCTTGACTATCTCATCACCGGTAGGTTGACCGGCAAGCATCATTGCACCTGGCGAAATCATTTTAAAAGGCAAAAATACGGATATCAAAGTCAAAACTGAGCCCCAAGTTGTAAGACGAAATTCCGCCCACAAACCATTCTTTTGACCCATAATTTTGTGCCCAATTTCATGAGCCAAAAAAGACGCTGTCATAATAACTGCGAAAATAGCCATAACCTCCCAGGTCCATTGAGGAGTAAAACCACCAAGAATGTTTCCATATAATCCAATGGAGAAACCTATGCCGATAACAAGCGCCGCTGCAACAGATATGTGTTTTATTTCTTTGTGACTAAAGTAAACATGTTTCTGACGTTTGGGTTGACCTAAATTGTAGCTGTACTGATAGGAATCATATGATTGTGGAGTCATTACTTGTTCTTGTCTTTGTGTTCGGGCAGAAGCGATTTGTGGGCACGAATGGTTTTCTGGTAGCCTGTGTGTACTGCAAAATTGTCCACCGCAAAATGGACACCGGAATGGAAGAAGAGTTTCTTGGCTGCAAACCTGGCATTTCATCTATTTAAAGCGCCTTTCAAAGGTAACTTACATATGATGCTTTATATTTTTCGCCTCAAAACCCAAAAATCATCGAGGAAATATCATTGCATTATTTGATATGTTCCGATTTAGGAAATACTACTTAAAAGCTTTCTTGCGGTTTCCTTGTTTCAGGGAAGAAAGGAGCGCGTTGAAAGGGGCGCGTGGAGAAGGAGAAGGCTTCAATAAAAAGAGTTGAGGCGAAAGGAGAAGGATTCATTTTTTCCCCTTTTACATTTAGTTTTTGGAATTGACAATTTTCAATATACTTAAAATAGTCTAACCGTTAATCAAGGGGTAAAATGAGGAGAGGGAGTCAGCCTAAAATTGAAGCCTTTCAACTTTGTTCATGCCGCCGATTTGCATTTGGGCTATTCGCAGTATGGACTCGAAGCTAGAAGACAAGACTTTGACAACGCGTTCAAAGAATTAGTTGACAAAACAATTGAGTTAAAACCTGACTTCATGATTATTGCAGGAGATTTGTTTCATCAGCCGCGACCATCCAACGTCACCTTGGAAAACACCATTAAAAGTTTTAAGCGGTTAAAAGACGCTGGTATACCGGTTTTAACGGTTGATGGTTCACATGATTCCGCCCCAAACACTATAACGGGTACAATCCTTGGCCCTCTTGACAGTGCAGGGTTAATCCATCATTTACCAAGACACAGCGGCGCATGCTGGCGCAAACCAGACAGCTGCTACGTATATGGCATACCAAACTTCCACAATAGACATAAAACTGAAGAGGCACTGCCAAAATTCTTCGCCGAGAACCCGCCTCTACCGGATAGCAAAGTCTGTAACATTTTTGTTTTCCACGGCGCCGTGGATCTGCCAAATGTTAATCCACCATTCGAACCAGAAATTTCACCCCAACTCTTGCCAGACGGCTTTAACTATTACGCCGCCGGACACGTTCACGAGCGGTTCTCAGAAAAATTCAAAACGGGCACTCTAGTCTATAGCGGCTGCACGGAAACAGCAGATTACCGAGAAGCAAAGTACCAAAAAGGCTTCCTTCATGTAACAGTAAATGAAAAAGGCGAAATAACCCCAGAACCTATAGAATTAACATCAGTCCGTAAATTCATAATTTTTGAGCAAGACTTCACAGGAATGGCAACAGCAAAAATCACTGAATTAGCAACTCAACTTGTCAAAGAAGCCGATTATAAAGGAGCCGTAATAATTCCCGTTTTAAAAGGCACATTGCCCGCGGAAGCAAGCAGAGGAGAAATGGATATAGCAAAAATTCGAAGCGCAGGCGAGAAAGCTTTACTTGTTCACCCGATCATACTTCTCAAAGAAAGCGCTGTTTCAGACGAAATAGCCAGATCAATTTTTGAAAACGAATTCAAAGACCTAAAAACAAAAGCATTTGAATATTTTATTCAAATTTTCGCTGAACGTTATGGTAAAGAAGAAGCCGAAAAAATCGCGCATTCAGCACTCAGTCTTATTGAGCCTTTAACGAGGAAACAGGATGAAAAAATAAAGCAGACTATTGAGGAGCTGGCAAAATGAAAATTGAAATTGTTCAGCTCGAAAACATACGCAGCCACGTTAAATCTACAGTACCATTTACACATGGCTTCAATTGTCTTGTGGGCGGTTTAGGCTGTGGAAAATCCAGTGTTTTATACGCCGTTGACTTCGCGTTGTTTGGTGATTCGATAGGTAGAACGTTTGAGTATTTGCTACGTGAAGGTGCAGACCAAGGCAAGGTCACAGTTCAGTTTACGCATAATGGCAGCACCTACAAGCTTACTCGAGGATTAAAAAGGAAAGGCAAAAGCATCCTTCAGAATTTTGAAGAACTCAAGCTCTACGAAGAGGAGAAGCTTGTTGCCAGCATGAAAACCGACGCCATCGCTGAACAACTGAAATCTATCACAGGCTTAGACAGGGATCTGTTCCGAGAAATAGTTTGGTTTAGGCAGGAACATCTCAAAGAACTTCTTGATGCTGCTCCGCGTGATAGACAAAGACGTTTGGATGAATTGTTCGGTTTATCAGATTATGAAGTCGCATGGAGCAATATTGCTCAGTATCAGCGGGATTATGAAACGGAAAATCGCGTTTACGAGAAAGACCCCGATGTTTTTGGTTTAGAAAAACTCAGTAACGAATACAACAGGGCAAGTGAAGAATATGTTACTTTAGAAATGGATCTTGAAACTTGCACTCAAAAGTTAGTTGTTGCGAAGAAAGCCTTGGAAACTGCGGATTTAAAACTAAAAAATCTGGAAGAGAAAAGACAAGTTGTTGAAGAGTATAAACGAAAAGAGGCAAGACTGCACTCAGACATTTTTAATATGAGCAGAACTTTGGCTTCGTTAACTGAGCGAATTGAAGGCAAAAAAACAATACTGACTAATCTACATCAACGTCAAAACTCAATTGATACTCAAGTGAAAGCATGCTTGGGTAAGCTTGAGCAAGCGGGCCTGCCCACGGGTCAATTTGTCGACTCTCTGCATTCTTGTTTGGCAACTTTTGATGATAAAATCAGCAATTTGCGAGCAGATCAAGAAGCTACCTCAAGAAACATGCAAACTGATAAAAAACGAGCAGTTGATTTATCAAAGGAAAGTAAATGCCCTCTTTGTATACAACCATTAGATGGTGAATACAAAAGTAATTTGCTTTCAAGAATTCAACATGAAAACATTGAACGAGAAAGAAACATTAACCAATTAAGAATTGAAATTGATGCATTGCAGAAGACAAAAACTTTAGCTTCTGAAGCTTACTCAAATATGCAAACCTGCTTGACAAGAGCTGAAGAATTAAAAAACCGTTTAATTGAAGAAGAAAACAACCTCAATTTATTATCAAATGAGCTTAAAGAAAAACAAAATATTGAAGCTGACTTGAATTTACAACTTGGCCAGGTACAGTTTGAAATCAGCAGATTTGATTTATCCGAAGTTGATGCAGCAAAAAACCAACGCGAAAAAGCGTTTCAACAATACTACATTTTGGATTCAGAATTGCGCACTAAAGAAAACCGTAAAAAAGACCTTTTCAAACGCTTAGACGAAAACAAAGAGCGCATAAACTTGGCTCAGGAAAAACTTGAGCGCATGGAGAAAATCCGACGAACGGTTGAAATTCTTGGCGCTATTCGGGACGCTTACCGCAGTATCCAACCTAAACTTCGCAGCGAATTCGTGAAGGTTTTGCGCAATTTCGTTCAGCAAGTCCTCGATAGCTTAGTTGGAGTAGAAGCACCTATGCTTAATGTGATTATTGATGAAGCTTACACGCCTTATGTGAAAAGTGAATTGGGCGTTGACCGTGAGGTTTCAAATCTTTCAGGTGGAGAACGTACTCTTCTTGCTTTTGCGTACCGTTTAGGTTTAGGGCAGCTGATTATGCAGTCACGAACAGGCCATGGCTTAAGCATACTTTTGCTTGATGAACCTACGGAAAACTTAGGTAGCGAAGATGGAAGCATTGAGAGGTTAGCTGAAGCGATAAGCCGATTCAAAGCCATAGAACAAATAATTGCTGTAACTCATAGCGAGGCTTTTGCTGGAAAAGCTGACCACGTGATTACTCTTGAAAAAGAAGCAGGGATAAGCAAAACCTCGATTGAGCGGTAAGTAAGCATTAGAAAACTGCTCGCGCTAACCCTTGTTCTCAAATTTATTGTTACCATTTACATTTGATTGAAAAATCAAGGCAGTTTTGCATAAATAAATAAATTGTTTTACTTAACGTAAAATTATAGTTTGAGATTGTGGCAAAAGTTTATATCTACTCTAAGCAAACAAGGGCTAATAACATTAGGTGATTTAATGAATCATGCAAGTAAAAAAATTAAAATCTCAGCTTTAATTCTATTGACATCTGCACTCTTAATTGTAGCTTTAAATGCAGGCGTTTACGCCCAAACACAAGGGTCTGTAGTTGTCTATAGCTCCGTAGGCGGAACAGTTACAGCAAACGGAACAACGGTAAATGGCGGAACAACCAACAGTTATAATGTCGGCACAGTCGTTAACTTCAATGCAGTAGCTGGCACAGGGTTTCAGTTCTTAGGATGGGAAACTGTTGCAGCATCAGGCGCCAATATCACTACTGTCAATCCACTCGCACTTAACATTACCACAGCCACATGCGCTATACAAGCAATCTTCGTATCAAACACAAACAACACAGCAACTGCATCAACAACCGGAGCAACCAGCGTTACCATCTTTGGATCAATAGGCGGAACAACTTCTCCAGCAGGCGGAGTAACCACTCCCACAACCTATAGCAATTACACAATCGGCACAGTCTCTACCTTCCAAGCAATCCCAGGCACAGGCTTCAAACTCTTATGTTGGGAAACCGCTACAGCAGCAGGAGGCAACACTTACACAGATAGTCAACTTTCACTCAACATTACAGGAGCCAGTGCAATTCAGGCAATATTCGTTCCAACAAGTAGCTCTGTTACAGTACCTACAGTCCCAGAGTACTCATCTGTAAGCATCGCAATAATAGCTGCAATATTAGTTGCCGCTACGTTGGGAACATTCGTAATCGCAAGAAAAAATAAAAAATAAAATTCTTTTCTTTCTTTTCTTTTTTAAGACATTATTTTCTGAGCATCTTTTACTTCATATATTATTTCTGCATTGGTTTTCATGTTAATTTGATCTATTTCTTGGAGCATTCGATTAACCATTCTACCGACGACTAGAACGAAAACATTTAAGCCTCTTGACGCCGCTATGGCTGCTGACCGACTGATCCCAAACTCAATATCCGCTTTAAGTTCAAGCTTATTTAGGACAGCTCTTCCAACTGCACCCATAACGCCGATTCGGTCAGGCTTAAATTCGTTATAATACGCTTTGAGTTTCGCTATATCTACTGCTCGGGAGCCGCCTTTGCGGATGCTGGGTAATTTAACAATAAGAATTTTCCCTTGCTTCATTTTGACTTTTCCATGAAGCTCTTTTAATCCTAAGTCTTCACCCTCTTTAGCATCAACTAAGGCGATTCCTTTTGCCTCTGCGGAACTGTTATCGGGTGTTGTTGTATACATTACGCCTTCTTTCATGATTAAACCGACTTCTTGCCCTGCTTTAACAGGTTGAGTTGCTATGGCTGGCCAAGCGTGCTCAACTTTTAAGTCGTGTTTTACTTCAGTGACATAGCTTTCAAGACCGCGTAAATCTTCATGTAGTTTAATTATGGCTTTTGGTGTTAAGCGGTAGTCTGCGCGTTCTGAGCCTGCTTCAAGTAAGCCTTCTTTGGTGAGTTTTTTGAAGTATTTTGATATGGCTTGGATCGTTATGCCCAGTTTGTCGCTGATGTCTTTTTGTTTGATGTGGGGTTGGTTGCGCATGATTTCGAGTAGGATTTGGAATTTTGTGAATTCGCCTTTTTCGCGTAGAAGTGTGGTTTGGGTTGTTTTCTTTGGCAAAGTTATTCAACCTGACTTTAACTTTAGTTAAACATAGATTAATAAGCATATGGCTGGATAAATTATCCAGGGCAGAGGGGCAACATTGCACATCGCAGATGGAATACTTACACCAGAATGGTGCATACTATGGTACGCACTAGCAGCCGTTTTCGTTGCAGTAGGCGCTATTCAGATATCAAGAAAACGCAAAATCAACCCTGCTTACATGTCCACAGTTGGCTTAATGGGCGCAGCCGTATTCGTAATATCAGTTTGGCACATCCCTGTACCCGTAACAGGATCATGCTCACACCCAGTAGGAACACCAATGGCTGCAATGATCATCGGACCCTTCCCAACAGTAGTAATATCCGCAATTGCCCTGTTTTTCCAGACATTCATTGGACATGGTGGAATAACAACTATCGGTGCAAACACGATTTCAATGGGAATTATGGGAACATTCACGGGATTCTTTACATTCTGGATTCTTAGAAAAGCAGGTGCTTCAATCTGGCTTTCAGCCGGCATGGGGGGACTAGTAGGTGACCTTGTAACGTATGTGGTAGCAGCTTTCGAACTTGCAATTTCACTTCACCCAGGAAATTTGCTAGAATGGTGGGGCATATTTACCGTTGGTTATTTGCCAACACAGATTCCGCTGGCAGTATTGGAGTTTGGTTTCACAGCTGCAGCCATTCAGTACATCGCAACCCATAGACCTGAACTATTAAAATGGTGGTTGGTTAAATAAAATGGAAAAATTTACAAAATACGCCTTAATCACATTATTTGTGATCGTTGCAGTATTAGTCTTAATGGCAGATATCGGCTATCAGGTTGGAGGAAATGGAGCAACTGACAACAAAGTGAATAATGCTGCTTCAGGTAGCAGTACAACCACTTACTATAGCCCTTTCACAATTGAGCACTGGGGAGTAACTGGCGAATATATTGGTTTCTTTGCAGCTGGATGTGTTGGAGGCTTCTTAGTTGGCTACATCTTTCCAACAATATTTAACACTAAAACAGAATCTGTGAGGACGAACTGATGATTATACCTGTATGGCTAGCCGGAGACCCTTTGGTCGGCATACTTACTACGATTGGTTTCTTCACTTTCCTCATCATAGGGCACACATTAAAACTTAAACTAATAAAACGTAAAAGAAAGAGCTAAGATCATGGAATATCTAAACCTTGAAGAATACACCGAAGGGCATTCGATACTTCACATGTTAGATCCTAGGATCAAATTGATATGCGCTTTCGCTTCAATTTTCTGCATTGTTTTCTTGACTCGCTGGTATCTTCCCCTCATCTTCTTTGCAGCATGTTTCGGGCTGGTCCTTTTTTCAAGAGCATCGCTCAAAGTTTATGCAAAGAGGCTTTGGATACCGATTTCCCTTATTGCATTCATCGGTGTAATAATGCCTTTCACTTATGGGTCATCGATAATTGCTAAAGTTCCTTTGATTGGGCTTCCTATTTATCTGCAAGGTATTTACTTTGGTGTTCTCGTCTTCACTCGTTGCATTGCCGCCGTTTCAGTTCTAAACCTGCTTATCCTTGTAACACCGATAACAACAGTAATGGATTCATTGGCATGGTTCCGTGTACCATCCGTAATCATAGATACAATGATGCTAATGTTCAGATACATTGGCATTCTCTCTGAAGAGAGCAGCCGCATGTACAGAGCACAAGCATCACGGTGTGGCCATTCAAAATCAGTAAGTTATTTCAAAAAAATATCGAACTATGGCAACATTGCAGGTTCCTTATTAGTAAGAGCGTTTGACAGATCTGTAAAAGTTGGTAACGCAATGATGTCAAGAGCGTACACTGGAAAATACGCGCTTTTTAGGTATGAGAAAAAGAAAATGCCTACAAAAGACATTCTTATTGGATCTCTTATAATCATTGCCAGCATCGGCATTGTCATTTATGATATAATACTTCCAGGCTATCATTTTGGGTCTGTAAGTTATTTGATATTCATTTAAGCTTGGAGAAGAAAAATCTTGAAAGCAATTCAAACAAACGATCTATGCTACACCTATCATGACGGAACAAAAGCCCTAAACAGCCTAAACTTCAGCGTAGAAAAAGGCGAGAACATGGCAATTCTTGGACCAAATGGGGCGGGAAAATCCACTTTGCTTCACCATTTTAACGGGCTGTTATTGCCTTCATCAGGCAAAGTTGTTGCCTTAGAACATGAAGTTACCACTTCAAATCTTGACTGGGTACGGCAAAAAGTGGGGTTAGTTTTTCAGGACCCGGATGATCAACTGTTTGCTCGCACTGTAGGTGAAGATGTTGCCTTTGGGCCCGTAAATTTGGGTTTTCCACTTGAAGAAGTTAAAGCTCGAGTGAAATGGGCATTGGAAGCTACTGAAATTACGGATTTGGAGCATAAGTCGCCTCAAAACCTTAGCACGGGGCAAAAGAAGCGTGCAGCTTTGGCGGGCGTGCTTGCAATGAAGCCTGAGATAATTGTTTTGGATGAGCCTATGGCTAACTTGGACCCGAGGACAGCTAGCAAAGTTCTCAAACTGCTGCTTCAACTCAACAAGGAACTAGGTTTAACCTTGATAATCGCTACCCATGACGTTGATTTAGTTCCGTTGTTTGCAGATGAAATCTGCATTCTCAGTAAAGGGCAGATTGTAACTCAAGGACCTCCTCAAGAAGTGTTTATGAAAACTGACTTGCTGAGAAGTCTTGATTTGCGTGTCCCAAGGATTACGCATTTGTTTGAGATTTTGAACAAGAAAAACCAGATCCTAACAGACAAGCATTTCCCCTTAACGATTGGAGAAGCTAGAAAAGAAATCGTGGAGCTATTGGAAGCAAACAACAAACAATAAATTTTTGTTTAACAGCCCGAGTCTCTTTTTTTCATCTATTTGTTTTGTCGATGTGTTAAGTAATTGTTAAGTATAACTTGTGTATAATTTAATTCATTGGCGATTACACTTGGTAAAATGTTTGACTAAAACAAGGAAAGTAGGTGGCTCATTGGTTGTAACTTTGCCTAAAGAAATTGTTGAAACTCAAAACATAAAAGAAAATCAATATGTGGAAATAACAGTTAAAAAATGCCGAAAAGATGGTTTCGGTATTTTCAAAGGAATGGGTTCATTTACTGTTGAAGATGAGCTGAAAGGCCTTGAATAGATATTTGGTTGATGCTTGGGCATGGATTGAGTACTTCAAAGGAAGCCGACAGGGGATTGAAGTAAAAGAGTTATTGGATAAAGAGAACACTGAAGTCTTTACATGCACCATAACACTTGCAGAGGTTATTAGCAAAGTTGCCAAGGAAAAACGAAATGTTGAGGAAGCGCACGATTTGCTTTCTAGTAATTCTCAAATTGTAAGTATCAATGAGGAACTTTCCTTTGAAGCTGGGCTTATACATTTTGAGATGCGAAAAGCTTTGAAGGACTTCTGTCTTGCGGATGCTTATGTTCTAGCAACCGCTAAGAAACTGCAATCAAAAATTCTGACTGGTGACGAGCACTTCAGAAATGTGAAAGAAGCTGTTCTTATAAAATAGGCTCAAATTATATTTAACTTAGCCTAATAGATCGTAACCTCGCGCTGTAACCATTTTGCCGTTTACCATTTTGGTAGCTGAGTTACCGACAATTATGGTTGTAACCATGTCGATTTCAGCGTTCAACAGTTCTTTGAGTGTGGTAATTTTGACTTCTTCTCCTTCTCGGCCAGCTTGCCTAACTATTCCAACCGGTGTTTCAGGTCGCATATGTTTCAGCATAATTTCGTAAGCCTTCATTAAGGGCTCAATTCTGCCCTCGCTTTTTGGGTTATATAAAACTATAGCAAAATCTGCGGATGCGGCAGCTTCCAATCGTTGTTCAATTTTTTCCCAAGGAGTCAACAAGTCACTTAAGCTGATAACTGCAAAATCACTAACTAAGGGTGCGCCAAGCTTTGATGCAGCAGCCGTAGCAGCTGTAACTCCAGGAACAATTTCAACGGGTAAATCTGCTTTTTCTAAAGCAACAACTTCCAAAACAATCCCAGCCATGCCATAAACTCCCGGATCGCCACTGCTAACCATCGCAACTCGGTAGCCTTCTATGGCTTTTGACACCGCTATTTTGGCTCGTTCAACTTCTTTGCCCATGGTACCAGAAAAAACCTCTGCACCAGGCTTGATGATTGATTGAATAAGTTTAACATATGTTCCATAACCAACAAGAACGTCAGCATTTTCAATTTCGCTTCTCGCTTTAGGCGTCAAATGCTCCAAGCTGCCGGGTCCAATACCGACTACGCTTATTCGCCCACGGCTACCGCTACAGTTACCCCGTTCAACTTGGTTTTTTTCAGTATTAACTTCGAGTTTTCTCCCGCTACCAGTAATGCTGCTCGTTCACAAACTCCTCCAACACCAATTTTTTCCTGAACCATCTCTGAATCAGGTGAAAGATCCTTATGATTTAAAGAACGAAGGGTGTCGACGCTTAAAAACTCAAGCGGCCTACCCAACTGCTCAACTGCTTTAACCATTGGTACGGAACTACGTTTTATGTCAACAGTCGCAAAACAATTAACACGTTCCAATGGCACATGCACCCGTTCTAAAGCGACATCTACCGCTTCAATTATGCTGTCTGCAGTTGAATCTTTTCTTGCGCCCAATCCAACTACTATCGACTTAGCTTTCAAAATCGTGAATGGTTTAACAAACTTTGCAATTGATAATGGCTCTTTTGTAATTATTACGCCCGCGTCGTAACTGTTGATTATTTCTAAGGCTTCGTCCCCATCTTTTGCTGTCTTCATTTCGTATCCACCAATTTGGTTAATGGGGATTTTTACGTCTCCGTTTAGAACAACTACTAACCGGTCTCCGTTAACAATGGCTGCGTTCACTGGAGCAAGGCTTTCAGGGTTTTGAATTGTTAAATGAAGAATTCTTGCAAGCTCATCCACACTTTGTTTGCCCGTAACATCAGAGGCAGTGGTGATAACTGCTGTACCTCCTATTCCTTTAGCAATTATTTTGGATAGTTCGTTTGCGCCGCCGTAATGCCCAGATAATAGGCTTATCACGAATTTTCCTGTGACATCTACACCTATGACTGCGGGGTCGGTTAGTTTGCTTTCAAGATGCGGTGCCACAGCACGGATAATTATGCCCGTTGCCATTACCGCCACTAAACCATCGACCGTGTTGTAAGTGTCTTTAATAAAGTCTGGTAATTTTTTTTCTACAGCAACAACACCGTGTTGAGTATATTTTTTAGGCGAATAAACAGTGGAAGTTACGCCTGCGCAGACCAATGCTTCTTTAATTTTAAGGGCGGTTTCTACGCCACGCCTCGTAATTGCAACAACAGCTACGCCCCGTTCAAACATTATGCTATTCGCCTTTGCGGAATCCCGTGGTGACTTTAGGATCATATAGCTTAGATAAATCGTATGCCTCTGGGTTGAAGACTTTTCCCACAAAAATCAAAGCTGTTTCAGTTATTCCTTCAGCCTTGACTTTGGCTACGATATCAGTTAATGTTCCCTTGACAATTTTTTGTTGCGGCCATGTTGCTTTATACACAACTGCCGCTGGGGTGTCTTTGGGGTAACCGCCTTTTAAAAGGTCTTCAACAACGCGGACAATGTGCGGTGTACCTAAGAAAATTACCATGGTGGCTTGGTGTGCAGCAAGCTTGATTATACTTTCAGCTTCTGGTACGGGGGTTCTGCCTTCAGGACGTGTGATGATGACAGTTTGGGAAATGTTTGGCAAAGTTAATTCTCGGTTTAATGCTCCTGCGCCGCCTTGTAAACAGCTTACTCCTGGAATTCGGAAGTACTCGATTTTTTCTTCGTCCAGTGCATCCATTTGTTCTTGAATTGCTCCGTAGAAGCTTGGGTCACCATCGTGTACTCTTGCTACAAGTTTGTCTGCCTTCACGGCTTCAATCATGACTTTCAAAACTTCAGGTAAGCTCATTTTTGCGCTGTCGTAAAGCTTGGCGCTTGGCTTAGCATATTTTAAGTACTCAGGGTTTAGCAGTGATCCAGCATAAATTACAACGTCAGCTTGTTCTAAGTATCGTTTTCCTTTCAGCGTTATCAGTTCGGGGTCGCCGGGACCTGCACCTATGAAAACAAGTTTTTTCATGGCTTAACCCCATTACCGTTTTGTTTCCAATGAATAGGAACCTGGCTTTTCTTAACTATAGCAACAGAAAAGTAATCTTCTGTTATATCCCAGCTTTCCACATCGCCGAGTTTGCCAACCAAAACTTTTTCTTCAGCCAAAGTACACCGTTTAACTAAGGCAACAGTGGAGTTTTTGGTAAAGCCTGACTTCAGAAGAAGCGGAACAAATTCTTTGATGTGATGTGCACACTTCATGAAAACTAAGTTGTCCGCATGTTTGGCCGTTTCTTCGATGCGGGCTGGCGTAAGATCAGAGGGAATAATTGAAACAACCTCCTCTTTTTCTGCCAAGGGCAGTTTGGAACTTGCTGCGGCTGCAGTTACCGAGGTTACACCCGGTATGATTTCAAGTTCAATTTCCGGGTAGGTTTCTTTGACACATTCATAAAGGTAAAGAAAAGTGCTGTAAAGCATTGGATCGCCAAGCGTGATGAAGGCGACGTTGCCTTTTTTGGCTTTTGCAGCTACTATCGCCGCGTTTTCCACCCAAAGTTTCCTGTTGTTTAATTCATCTTTAGTCATGGGAAAAACAAGTTCAAGAATTTCCGCCGGGTTCTCTCGTTCAGCTAAGATTTGTTTAACCATTCTAAGAGCCATACTCTGTTTATGCGCTTGAGATTTTGGCACACAAATAATATCCGCTGCTTTGAGTGCTTTCACTGCTTTTACAGTGATAAGTTCAGGGTCGCCCGGGCCCACGCCGATGCCTATGAATGTTCCAGCCAAATAATTTTCACCTAAGGTTTTGTCGCAGAGACTATTGTTATTGGGTTTCTTGCCATCATCATTGTTCCGCTATTTATTTGCTTTCCCTTCGCTACCGAAATATGCGTGATATCGATATCTTTGAAGCCTAATGCTTTAAGTTCAGATATCGCGACGGTTGCAGTTTCTAAAAGTATAGCATTTATCACTATTCGCCCATTCGGTTTTAGCTTAAAAAAAGCAGCCTGCAGTATCGTTCTTAAAGATACGCCGCCTCCCCCAATCAAGAAAGCGTCAGCCATCGGAAGACTCAACAACGCTTCAGGCGCTTTGCCTCGAGTAACAGACACATTACCTCTAACACCGAATTTTTCTAAATTACCATTTGTTAATTTGATAGCTGCCTCGTCTTCGTCAATGGCGTAAACTTTGCCTTTTGCTCCAACTTGAAGCGCTGCTTCCACTGTTAAGCCGCCTGTCCCACAGCCAACATCAACCACAACATTTCCTTCGTTCAAGCGGGCTTTAGAAATGGTAATTACTCTGATTTCTTCTTTGGTTGGTCCAGGCACCTCATCACTTTGGATGAAAAGTTCGTCAGGTATACCTGGTGTTTTGTAGGTCCAATTTTTAGCCATTGATAGTCAACTTATCCTTTTACTTCACTGTCTGCTTTGATAACCATTACGCATAATGAGCCAAAACTGTTCCCAAGAATCTTTCCCAATGTGCTTGAGGTGATCTTTTCGTTTTCTAAGGTGATGTTTTCGCAGATGTAAACAGGCGTTTTTTTATCGATGTCTAATTCGATGAGAAAACTGGCAATGTCTTTCGGTGCAAAGCCTCGCGAATTAGGCAAAAGCAGAATAGTGCGGCCACATTTAACCGCAGAAATCAACTTTTCCTTTTCCTCGTCGGAAACTTCATCGTGAAAAGTAAATAAGCGAGTGTTATCCCAGCTGATGTTTAATCGTGCAGCACAAGCTTGAATCGAGCTTATTCCTGGAATAACGTTGATGTCTGCGGAGTTAAAAAAGCCACTTTCCAGTACAGTATGTAATAATCCAGAGAACCCGGGATCGCCTGTTGACAGCAATGCCACATTTTCGCCAACTTTGATACATTCAGCTGACTGTCTTAAAACATCGTTGAGATTCTTAGCGGTTAAAACAACCTTTTCGCCTTTTATGTCAGCAGTGAAGAGGTCGATGCTTCTTTGCGCCCCAACAACAAGCTTTGCGTTTTGAACTACTTTTCTAGCTGCTGGCGTCACGTAATCTGGTGAACCTGGTCCAACGCCGACTATGTTAATTTTAGCCAAGGTTTATTGCACCTGGCATTTTCGTCCATGCCAAGAACTCTGCCATCCATCGCAACAATAACAACACTTATCTTAATTTTATTTTCCACTCGATCGCTAACCTGCTGGTTAACGCGTTGAGCAATCCGCTCATAAGTTGCCTCTACCAAGTTTGCTTGGCGGAGAATTTCAGTAGCTTCATCTGTCGTGTTTGCCAACAGCAGCTGATTTATGGTTTTTGTGTCAGCTCCAGCGGCACCAGCGTAAGAAGCGACAACTTCATTGCGTGCATCGCCAACTTTGTGGTGAGTGTTAAAGATTCTTGCTGCGAGCTTAACTAGTTTTCCAGAGTGCCCAAGAAGGATGATTTCTTTTACGCCTTTTTCAACTGCTTTGTCAAACATGTAACTAACAAAGTCGCCTGTTTGAACTATTGCATCTTCAGGAACATTAAATTTCTCTTTAGCTATTCGCTCGCCAATGTTTCCAGGAACAAATAATATTCGTTTGTATCCACGGGCTAAAGCAACATCAATTTGGGGAACCAATGAACGTCGGCACGCTTCCAAAGATAATGGCTTGACCACACCTGTTGTTCCCAAAATCGATATGCCCCCTTGAATGCCCAGTTTTGCATTCATGGTTTTTTTGGCAATGTTGGCTCCTTCAGGAGCAGTAATTGTTACTTCTACGCCTTTGCCAGCCGGCAAAACCTCTTTGACGGCTTCAGTTATCATGCTTCTAGGCACAGGATTAATAGCTCCTTCGCCGATTGGCACTTGCAACCCAGACTTCGTCACTTTGCCAATGCCTAAACCGCTTTTAATGATAACTTTTCCATCATCTGTAAGTTTGACTGTCGCAATTATCTCCATTTTATCAGTGACGTCAATGTCTTGTCCAGCATCTTTAACAACGATGGCTTCTGCAGTGTCAGCACTGATTTTTCTGCAGGATTTCACAGGAACTTCAAAACGCAAGCCAATTGGCGTTGGGATAACTACTCTGTCAACGGGTTTGTCAAGGATGGCTATTACTGCGGCTTTTGATGCCGCAGCTGCGGTCGCGCCTGTTGTTATGCCATATTTTAAAAACCGTACCATCTAAATTGCCTCGGTTAACCGTAGGCTTTGCCTTCAGCCATAGAAAGCAACGAGTTGAAAACTGCGACTGCAATGGTGCTGCCGCCCTTACGTCCTCTAGTAATAATGAATGGTACAGGTAATTTGGCAATTACTTCTTTGGATTCAGCAGCACCCACAAAACCCACAGGTACCGCCACAATCAAGGCTGGCTTAACTTTTCCTTTCTTTATCTGATCCGCCAACTCGAAGGCTGCAGTTGGCGCGTTACCAATCAATATGATAGCGCCATCTAAGCCGTCTTTTATTGCAAGTCTCATGGCAGCTGCTGAACGAGTTAACGACTCAGATTTTGCCAAGTTCATTGTTCGCTCATCATTCATGTACGTAGATATTTTGCTGCCGAATTTTTTGAGTCTAGCATCATTAATTCCGGCTTTCACCATTTTAACATCGGTAACTACTTTGGCGCCTGCTTTAATCGCAGCTACACCAGATTGCACTGCATCTTTACTAATTACGAGCAGTTTTGCAAATTCGGGGTCAGCTGTAGTGTGGACCACACGTTCGATTACTGGAACTTGATCTTTGGGCGCTTTAGCTAACTCAGGGCCTATTGCTTCTCGTATAAGCATCATGCTTTTGTCGACTATTTTGCCAGCTTCAGAAACGGAGTAAGCGTCAACAACTTCAGTATCCTTTTTGTTTTCTTGTCCTATTGCTTTGAAGGCTTTCTCTTCAAGAATGTCCGCTATGCGTTCATCGCTGCCTAAAGGTTCGCCGTAAACTAATTCGATTCCATGTGCTTTAAGCTGGGGCTCTTTTTCTTTAACTCCGATTAACTCAGGAATTTCTTGTGTAGTGTGAACGCCAGGTGCCAGGAAAGCGGGGACCAAAACAATCTTAGACACGCCTTTCTGTGACATGGCATCTATTGCCTGGGCAATGGTTGGAGTGTCTCTTATCATAAAAGCGATTTCTACTGTTTTGAATTTTTTGCGATTGCGAAGTATTTCTGCTAATTTTTCGAGGTTTTCTCGATTATGAGGCAGTTTACTTCCGTGTCCAATAAGAATTAAACCAACCTTATCCAACTCTGCATTTGGCAAGTTAATTTTTCCCCGTTTTCTCAAACAATTTAGCTGCAAAATCAATTAGTTGCTGGTCACCGTTTTTGGCGGCTACACGCAAGTTTTCAACAATCGGTACAAACGTTTGCTTTAGCAATATTGAAGTTAGGTCGTCGAGGATTTTTCGTTCTTTGTCATCTACGTTGCCCATCATGTTTAGGGCAGTTGCAAGTTCTTTTTGCCGGACTTGCTCAGCTTGAGAGAGCAATGATGAAATTATTAGTCGGACTGAGAGACTTTTCATGTCCTGATTGAGTACTACAAGTTCTTCGTCGAGAATTTTGACTGCTTTTTCAATACTTTGTTCACGTTGTTGCTTATTCTTGTCAGCAATTAATTGCAAATCGTCAATGTTGTATAGTTTTGTTCCTTTGACTTCTTGAACTGCTTTTTCAACGTTGCGAGGGTTTGAGATGTCAATAATTATAAGGTCATTTTTGTTTGTTCGCTGCAACATTAATCTTGAAAGTATTTCTTTGGTTAACAAATAATGAGGTGCTGAAGTTGAGCAAATTACCACGTCGGCGTCAACAAGCACTTCTTCAAATTGATTAAAATGTACTGCTTTTCCTTTCAGGTCTTCAGCTAACTTTACTGCCCTTTCATAAGTTCTGTTTGCTATAAAGATGGGGCTAAGGCAGCGATGTGATAAGGCTTTGGCGACGAGAGTTCCTATTTCTCCTGCACCCATAACTAAGATTTTTTTATCTTCCAAGTTACCGAGCAATTTGACGGCTAATTCAACGGCTGCAGACCCAACCGAAACAGCACCTTTGTTTATGCCTGTTTCGTTTCTTACGCGTCTGCCAACCGTCATTGAACGATTGAACAGGTGCTTAAGGATCGGCCCGATTGTTTTAGCATTATCCGCCAGTAAATAAGCATCCCAAACTTGATTTAGAACTTGGTCTTCACCTATGACCATGGATTCTAAACCTGAAGTTACTCTTAAAAGATGATTAAAAGCATCATTATCGACAGAAGTCTCAATAGCTTTAGATGCTTCCTCAGCATGTTCTCCTGCTCTCTTAGAAAAATAATCCTTCAGCAAAGTAATTGTGTTACCGACTTCTTCAGATACCACAAAGATTTCTATGCGGTTGCATGTTTGAAGAATTAAGCATTCTTCCACATTTTCAAGTGAACAAATCTCGGCAAGACCTTTTTCTTTTTCCTTAAACGCTACAGCTTCCATCAAAGGTACGCGTGCTGTCTTATGCGTTATCCTAACGTTGATGGTGTGATCTATCTTCGCCGAGGAATGCATGGTTGGATAAACCGACCGTCTTAAATATAAGTTTTACCGTAAATACGCGAAGGGCAAAATTTGTGACAAAATTACATCAAAGAATAGGTTTGGTGTACCTTCCAGGAGCTCTTCCATGCTTTGAAGACTTCGGAAACCTGCCCACAGACCTGGTTTGTTCCGATGCCCTTGTAGATGGCAAGCCAGCATCCGAAGTTTTAGACATGATAATTATTCCAGGCGGAAGCCTAGTTGAATCACAAAGTGTTAACAAAAAATTAAGCCATGAAATATTGAAAATAGCTGAATGTGGCAAATTTGTCTTGGGAATATGCTCAGGTTTTCAAATTCTTGCAAAAGAAACTGATGTGGGGCGCCTCTCAACTGTGCCTATAACCCGAGAAGGCTTAGGATTGCTGGATGCAGAGTTTAAGCCCCTAATCTGTACTGACCGGGTAAAAGCTACTGTAACTGACAAGAGTTTCATCACGCACGAAGTTGGCAAGGAAGTTTCAGGATTCCACTGCCACACCTACGGCCAAATTTTACTTCACAAAGACGCTAAAACAATTCTTGTTTCACATGTACAACGAGTCAATTATCACAAAGACCCACAAGATTTGGTTTCAGGAGTAGCCAACAAAGAAGGGAACGTGGTAGGCATTTTTGTTCACGGATTACTTGACCAGAACCCAACCATAATCAACAGTATTATAAAATCATTAAACATAAATCCAATTCAGCTCGAAGCAATTCGAAGTGCAAACGCAAAACTTTTGCAGCGAATAAAATGCGAAATTGGAATTGCAACCAACATCCAACAACAAACCACTATCAAACAAAAAACGCCAAAACTTCTATTGGTTACAGCGACAGGAAGTGGTTCAGGAAAAACTTTTCTCATGGCAGGCATAGCTGGAGCTTTAAAGCAGAAAGGCCATAAAGTTGGCATCATAAAAGTTGGCGGAGACATACGAGATGCCGTACCCGCCCTTTACCTAATCAAAGAGCCGATCAAACCTTTTTCTTCGATTAAAATAGGGGAAAGCGGTTGGAGACCTCTTGCCGAAGCAGTAAGCGAGGCAAGTCAAATTTACGATTTTATCCTAGTTGAAGGAGCAATGAGCGCGTTCACTGGGCTATTGAATGATAACGTTGTGCGTCCGACTTCGACAGCGGAAGTTGCAGCGGCACTTGGCGCATCCACAGTTCTTGTTGTGGGCTGCGACAAAGAAGGAGTAGAGGGCGCAATGGTGAACACACTCAACTACGTTAACTTGCTAAGAAATCTCGGAGTAAAAACAACCGGTGTTATCCTAAACAAAGCACGCATAAGTTACCTCAACGACGAAATTAAACAAACCATAAAAACAGCTTTTGATAATGCAGGCGTCGAATTGATAGGCATTGTTCCACGAATGGAAGTAGAAGGAAGAGGCATGATACCTGAAATCGAAATAAAATATGACGAATTCGGAGCCCAAGCCATACAAGTTGCCCAACAATACTTAAACTTAGAAGCTTTAGCAAAAATTGCCGACGCCCCTAAACTAACTACAATAGATTATGCGGCGTTTATGGAAAAATTCAAAACTTTAGTAACCAATTATAAGCTCATCGATTCTGAAGGTGCAAACAAGAAAAGTGCTAATTGACCTTAAACTCGATGGAAAAACCATTATTGTAGTTGGCGGAGGCTCAGAAGGCTACCGAAAAACCCTAAACTTTGTGGATTCGGGAGCAAGAATTTGGGTCATAAGCAAAGAATTTTCAAGCGGCATCCAAAAGTTGGCAGAAGAAAAAAAGATTGATTTAATAAAAACTGAACTAAAAGATGCAATAGCTTTTATTGAAAGTCTAAATCCTAAACCTGATATGTTTTTGGCTGTCACAAACGATTCAAAACTCAACTTTGAACTTATTAAAGCAGCAAAGTTCGTTGGGTGTATGGTTTATTCGGTTGATAATCCTGTACTGAGCGATTTTATTTTGCCAGCAGTTGCGCACGTTGGAGATGTAAAGATTGCTGTTTCTACATCTGGAAAAAGCCCTGCGATGGCTAAAGCGCTTAGAGAAAGAATAGAGAGGTTGATTCAACCCGAGGATTTACTTGAGATTAAGTTACAAAGCCACATACGCAGCATTCTCAAAGAAAAATTCCCTGACTCAAACGTTAGAGGCAAAATGTTAAACGAGATACTTAATAACGATAACATTAAACAAGTTTTAAAAGAAGGAAAGCTTAGAGAGGCTCAAGAATTAGCATTGAAGCTTATCAAGAAAAAGGAGACATGTTAAGTTGAGTTTTCCAACCGTTAGAATGAGAAGACTACGCAGAACTGCAGCCATGAGGGAAATATTAAACCAGGTAAATCTGCAGCCAAACAACCTAATTTACCCAATTTTCGTTGACGAAGGCATCACAAAACCCGTTGCCATTGAATCAATGCCGGGTTACAGCAGATTGCCAGTTGATCAAGTTGCCGATGAAGGAAAACTCGCATTGGAACAGGGCGTAAAAAGTGTTCTGCTCTTTGGAATACCAGCCCTAAAAGATGAGTCTGGAACAAGCGCTTTTGCTAAAAACGGTGTTGTTCAAAAGGCAATTGACGAGTTGAAAAAAACTCATGGAGAAGAACTTGTGGTTATCGGCGATGTCTGCTTATGCGAGTACATGAGTCATGGACACTGTGGCTTAGTTAAAGACGGCGAAGTCTTAAACGACCAAACTCTTGAGATTCTTGGTAAGGTTGCGGTTAGCCAAGCTGAAGCAGGCGCAGACGTTGTTGCCCCATCAGCTATGATGGATGGACAAGTAGGTGCTATCCGTGAAGCGTTAGACGATGCAGGTTTTGAGCAAATTCCCATAATGGCTTACTCAGCAAAATACGCGTCGGGCTTTTACGGTCCATTTAGGGAAGCAGTAGAATCTACACCCAAATTTGGAAACCGAAGAAGCTACCAAATGAGCCAAGGAAGCCCAGAAGAAGCTCTACGCGAAATGGAACTAGACCTAAACGAAGGTGCAGACATGATAATGGTCAAACCCGCTTTAGCCTACTTAGATATTATCAGTATAGCTAAGGACAACTTTAACGTGCCCATAGTTGCATACAATGTCAGTGGGGAATACTCGATGGTTAAAGCAGCAGCTATGAACGGTTGGATTGACGAGAAAACTGTTATCCGAGAAATCTTAACAGGGATAAAACGTGCAGGCGCTGATTTAATCATCACTTACTTTGCTAAAAATGCCAAATCTTGGTTGAATCAATCTTGAGCGGAAACAAGTCAAAGACGCTGTTTGAAAGAGCAAAAAAAGTTCTGCCTGGCGGCGTAAACAGTCCAGTTCGAGCCTTTGAGCCTTATCCATTTTTTGTTGACCATGCCCAAGGTTCTAAATTATACAGTGCAGATGACGCCCAATATGTTGACTACTGTATGGCTTATGGCGCATTGCTTTTAGGACATGCACAACCAGACATTATGGACGCAGTAAAAGCTCAGTTGCCCAAAGGCTCACTTTATGGCGCTCCAACTGAGCGGGAAGTAGAGTTTGCAGAGCTAATATCAACATTTTCACCTTGCATGGAAATGCTGCGGCTTGTCAACTCAGGTACAGAAGCTACCATGCATGCCATTCGAACGGCAAGAGGCTACACAGGAAGAAAAAAAATAGTAAAGTTTGAAGGATGCTTCCACGGTTCACATGACAGCGTTTTGGTTAAAGCAGGGTCAGGAGCCACAACCTTTTCTGCGCCAAATTCACTGGGAATTCCTGAGGAAACAACCCAGAACACAATTGTTGTGCCTTACAACAGCGTTGAAGCGTTAGAGGCAGTTATGAAGCGACAAGGCAACGAAGTTGCCGCAGTTATTGTTGAACCTGTTTTGGCGAATGTTGGATTAATTTTGCCAACAGACGATTACCTCAACTACATGAGAAAAGTAACAAGTCAATATGATACCGTGTTGATTTTTGATGAAATAATCACGGGTTTCCGTTTGGCATTGGGCGGTGCGCAGGAATACTATGGTGTGAAACCTGACTTGGCGACCCTTGGCAAAGTTATGGGTGGCGGCTTCCCTCTTGCGGCGTTTGGCGGCAAACGCGAGATTATGGAAAACATTTCGCCAGTCGGCAAAGTCTACCAAGCAGGTACCTTCAGCGGCAACCCAGTTTCAGCGACCGCAGGATACACAATTCTAAAACTGCTCAACCAAAAGAAAGCAGAGATTTACCCCAAACTTGAGAAAAACTGTGCCGAATTAACAAAAGCCTTGGTGGATATTGTCCAATCCTACGATTTACAAGCACAAGTCTACAACATCGCTTCAATGTACCAAATATTTTTCACAAACGAAGAAGTCCGAGACTACGCATGCGCCAAGCACTCTGACCCCAAAATGTTCGATGCTTACTTCAATGAGCTCCTCAAACAAGGCGTGTTTATTCCACCGTCCCAATTCGAAACCTGCTTCGTATCAACCGCTCACTGTGACGAAGATTTAAAACAAACAATAACGGCTTTTGATAAAGCACTAAACAAAGCAAGGGAGAAACAAACAAAATGAGACTAACCGTGGGCACAAGAGGAAGTGTACTTGCACTTGCACAAACTAACCGAGTCCTAAAACAAATCAAACAGGCACACCCCGACCTCGAATTCAAGCTAAACATAATCAAGACAGTCGGCGACAAAGAAAACGGCAAACCACTTTTCAGTATCGATTGTAAGGGCATTTTTGAAAAAGAAATTGATCAGCAAGTAGTCAGTGGCGAAATTGATTTTGCGGTTCATAGCCTAAAAGATGTGCCAATTGTGGAACAGCAGAGTGACACGGTTTTAGCTGCAATTCCGAAACGGGATTCACAACACGACGTTTTCATTTCAAAAAGCAAAGTATCCCTTAATGATTTACCTGCAGGCTCAGTTGTTGGAACAGGTAGCCTCAGAAGAATGGCGGAAATCAAATTCATACGTCCTGATTTAGATGTTCAACCCATAAGAGGAAATGTGGACACCAGATTAAACAAAGTAAGAAAAGGCGAATATGCAGGCGTCGTCATCGCTGAAGCAGGTCTTGAGAGAATGAATTTAGAAAAAGAAATCACTGAACGCCTCTCACTTGAACAGTTCCCCTCAGCAGCTGGGCAAGGGGCCATAGCAATAGTTGCTAAAGAAGGAAACGAAAGCGTAATAACACTTTTGCGATCGGTTGAAGACAAAACAACTCGTGCGGAAACTAACGCTGAACGGAGTTTGGTGCTTGAGTTAGAAGGCGGGTGCCGAGTACCCATAGGTGCTGTTGCACATGCAGAAGGCAATAACCTTTCGTTGTTTGGATGCATATTCTCGCTTAATGACCGAAAGAAAATCAGTGCTTCCGCAAAGGGAACATTAGTCGAAGCGGATGAACTTGGCGAAAAAGTAGGTAAAGACCTCATAAGGCAAGGAGCTAAAGATTTCGAGAAGGAATGGAGAGAAAAATATGGCACCTGGTAAAGTTTACCTTGTTGGCGCTGGACCCGGCGACCCGAAACTGCTTACTGTCAAAGCGGTTGAACTGCTAAAGCAAGCAGACATTGTAATTTATGACCGATTAGTCGGAGAAGCAATCCTTACCTTAACTCCGGAAAAAGCAGAGAAGATTTACGTGGGGAAAAGAACGGGAAAACATGAGGCTCCTCAAGATAAAATTACTGAGTTGATAATTGAGAAAGCCAAGACAGGCGGCACAGTTGTTAGGCTTAAAGGTGGGGATCCATTTGTTTTCGGCAGGGGCGGAGAAGAAGCCGAAGCTTTGGTGGAAAATGGCATTGAGTTTGAAGTTGTGCCTGGAATTAGTTCCTCTGTTGCTGCTCCAATGTACGCAGGCATCCCTTTAACTCATCGCGATTATGCAGCATCAGTAGCAATCATAACTGGGCACAGAGCAGGCGACGCAGAAAAACCCATTAATTGGGCAAAAATCGCAGATGCCGTAGATACCATGGTCATTTTAATGGGCGTTGAATCGCTTCAAGCCATAACTGAAAAGCTAATAAACGGCGGAGTAAGCCCACAAACACCCGCAGCCATCATAGAATCAGGCACACTACAACAACAAAGAACAATCATAGCCAAAATCGGCACAATAGCTAAATTGGCAGAGGAAAAACAGGTTAAGCCGCCAGCAGTCATCGTTATTGGTGAAGTAGCAAACTTGGGCAGGAAACTCGCATGGTTCAAAAAACCCCTAGCCTAAAAGGAAAAACAGTCGCATTAACACGACCTGCAGGACAAGCCGAAGAAGCAGGCAAACTTATCGAGGAAAAAGGCGGCGTACCCTACTACATTCCCGCCATCGAAATCAAAGCATTAACTAACTTTACGCCAATCAAAAAATTCATTACAGAACTTGAGAAAGGAAAAGTTGATTACGTTATTTTGATGAGCACAAACGGCGTCAAATACCTTTTTAGCATTGCTGAAAGCCTAAAGCAAACAAGTCAACTGAAGGTTGGTTTGTCTAAAACGTTTGTTATTGCTGTTGGACCGCGGACCGCTCAGGCACTGGAAGAACACCGTGTTAAAGTAGGTTTGGTTCCGATGAAATATAGTTCTGAAGGATTAATCGAGTGTTTGAATAGCAAAGAGCTTTCAGGAAAAAAAATTCGGATTCCAAGAACAAGCAATGCAACGCCCATTTTAAGTGAAAAGCTCAAGGAAATGGGGGCAGATGTTGAAGAAATTTATGTTTACGAATCCGGTCTGCCAGTTGATGCAGAATTGAAGGATAGATTCTTTCAAGATTTAACTTCAGGAAAAATTGATGCAATTGTTTTTGGGAGCGGATTGAGCGCAAAAAACATTTTTCAAATGCTTACCGAAAAAGCTCCAGTGGATAAACTCAGAAGCATAATAAACGACAAAGTTACAACAGTTGCTATTGGTTCCACAACCGCCGAAGCATTAACCGAAATGGGCGTAAAAGTTGATGTTGTACCAGAAGATTACTTGTTTGAAAAAGCGTTAGCGGCATTAGCTAGTTATTGGAACTCCGAATAGTTGAAATAAATAATTATGTTGTTGCATCGGTACAGCCACGTATCTTTAAAAACACATCCAGTCACCAATTAAATAGGAAAAAACCATTTACGACTTTGATTTTAAGGAGGTGTATTTGTGGAAACAGCAGAAAAAAGTGGCAAAGTAAAACTAACAGTTGAATTCGAAATAAACGAGCCAGCCATGGACCTTATCAAAATGAACATGGAAAACATGAGTAAAATAATACCAGAACTGATGCAGAACTGGCGAGAAGGCATGAAAGGAAAAGGTATGGGCATGGGTATGATGCATCACGGCCAAGAATAAACTAAAACCAAACCATCCTTTTTTTATTATAAAGATTTTTTACCCACTTTAACAAGACTATAGGCGTTTCAAAGGGTTATATTATTTATAATCTTTCGTAAAAGAAATGCCTATTTACTGTTCAAGCCTTCATGGAGCCTAACAGCTTTAAAGCCCGCAAATCTCATGCCTTTCGGAATGGTGCAACTTCAATGGGAAGCTATGTTTTTCTATGTTTTTTCTGTTTGGCGGTTAGTTTTTTCACCTGTAGCGGATAGACACCATCCAATAACGAGAGTGATAACAACAAAAGGCAACATGAAGATCGTAGTTACTTTATTACGTTTCGACACATTTGTACCCCCACCAAACGGATTTATTATCCAAACTTAAAATAAGGTTTGTTGCGAAGTACACTTAACTAATTTGTCAATTCCATTCTGAACTCATCAAAACATGGAATTTGTTCTAAATCCTATCAATTTTTGCAATTAATCCAAATTCACAAAACGTGACAAAACCCAAAGAACATTTTCTGCAGAACTATTTTGAAGAACTAAATGCATTATCGCTTTATTCTTCCTGAGCCACCGCATTTTGAACATCGTACTCTATTTTCCCCTGTACCTATTGTACCTTGACCAAGGCATTCAGGGCACGTTACTAACCAATCTTCATCGCGCTCATAACTTCGAGACACAAAACTTCCTCCACTACGCTAAGTCTTACACATTTCTCCTTGTCCTTTCAAGTATTTAGATTTTGACACGTGGACATCTCGCCATGCACAAAGTGCATTAGCCATTTGCAGTTGAAAGATAATTCCACTCTACCCTTCTACTTTGATCAATAGATTCTACGTAAATGCCGAAAGTGTCTACCGCGCAGAGCCGTTTCAGGTGCACTGCTAAGCTGAAAAGTAATTGGTTGGTTGGATTAAAATTTAATTAGACTCAAACCTAAAACTTTTTGAAGGCTAAAGTTGTTTATTTGATAAGGATAAATCTTTATGGATAAAGATAAAATTAAAGATGAAATGTGCACGTGTGGGCATCTTAAAAGTGA
>PLTA01000060.1 GCA_003164295.1 Candidatus Bathyarchaeota archaeon | reverse complement strand
CGGATGATGCACAAAAACTCAACAACATGTTTGCCAGGAAAGCCAACTTGCAAAAAGCAGGTTTAGAACTCAAAGCAGCTGCCCACAGGATGGCGGGCTTAACTGCTGACATAACCCACGAAGAGGAAGAGGAGTCCTAAAAATGACATATTTTGATGGTTCAAGTGTAAAAGTAATCCCAGATCTAGAGCAAACATTCTTTCCAGATTCAGGCTACACAGCACCCGCAGTTGGAGATCCAGTTTACATCTCTTCAGATAACAAAGTTTCCTTATGCACCACGGCAAACCCAGCTTTTATCGGCTTTGTTCAAAGCATAGCAGTTGGCGGCAATAAAGCACTTAACGTCTACACTTTTGGCCATCGTTTGCGTGTGAAAAACACTTCAGGCGTGACTCTAAATGCAGGCGACATCGTAACCTCAGGAAACGCTGGAATCTCGAAACTTGCACCAACAACCGACTCAGCAGTGGGCGCAACAATAACCGCAAACACAACCTCAGGCGTAATCACAGCAAACGGCTTAGCAGCAATAATTAACGCTCAAATGAACAGAAGAGGCGTTGTCATCATCGGCGGAGCCAACAACGCAACAGTAGTGATAATTTTCGGTTAAAAGGAGAATGATGAAAAATGTCATTTAATGAAGATGCCCTAACATGGGTAGATACAGGCGCTATTCAGTATCCTGAACTACATCAACAATTGCTCGAACTCACCATGCCAAATCTCGTTGTAAAACGGCTATTGGTCGATGACGTTCTCAAACACGGAAGAACAAAAACCTACGTAAAAGAAGCAGGATCCCGAAGCGTTGGCATAAGCGAAATAGCTCCAGGCTCAGCAGTACCAGTAGACTACACACCATTAAGCTACGCAGTTGTTAGCCCATACAAACGCGGTGAAGGAGTCGAAATTCCCAAAGAAATCGTTGAAGACGTGGACCTACCAGTTGTCAATCAGCAACTCAAAAGACTCGCAAGACGCTTAGCCTTCCAAATTGAAACTGACTGCATAGGCGTAATAGATGCAGCATGCCCAGCAGCCAACTCCAACGCTTGCACAGGCAAAACAATTACTGTCACAGGCACAGAATTCACGAAAGCTTCAACACCAGGTATGGAAGACTTCAACAATGCAGAGGCTCTAATCAACAAAGCAGATTTCCAAATGGATACAATCCTTTGCAACCCAGTTCAGAAACGCGACATCAAGAACCTGCCAAACTACAGCTTGCTACGTGAAGTTACTAGCCCAATTACTCAGCAGCCGATGCAGATGCTGGGCGAATGGGAACTTTGTTGGTCCAATGTAATCCCAGCAGGCACAGTCTACTGTATAAGCACAGGCAAAAACCTCTCAGCGGCATATGCTCCTCTTGGCTACTTCTTAGTTAGAAGACCTCTAACAACTGATGTAGACTTGATCAAGAGCAAAGAAATCGTGAAGCCATTGCTAACAACGCGGTACGCACCTATAGTTACAAACGGTGAATGCGTCGCTAAGATCACAGGTTGCTTAACAAGCTAAACTAATTTCTTTTTTTCTTTTTCTGGCCAAATTCAAAACGCTGGCTCGCTATAGCGTTACGGTTTGGAGAAGCGAGCAAAGAATAAATCAGACAAGGCGGCTAATAGAAAAATTTCTCGATTTCTTTAGAAGGAGCGCGATTGCAATAGATATCATCGAAAGGAAAAAAGGTAAAATTACCCACCATGAAAACTCTGGAACGGTAGGAGTTGGTGAGAGCGAAAAAATTGGTGATGCAGAAGGTGAGGGGTTAGTAACAGTTATGAACAGGGGTAACTCGCTTACGCCGCCGCCATTATTTCCTAAAGAATCAGTTACTTCACATGCAACAAAATATAATCCGTCAGAAGCTTCGATGAATGTAAAGTTTTGGGACATTGCATCAGGAACTTGGGTACCGTTGAGATACCATTGATAAGTGTAAGGTGGTGTTCCACCACTTGCAACGTCTATAAGTTGCAGAGGCTGATTAACAAATATCGTATTTGACCCGGACCCTGATGCATTTTCTATATCTGATTCCACTGGGCTTGTTGAATCTGCTTTAACGCTCATAGTTGGCAGTATAACTAAAGAAGCGAGAATCAAAAATGCAAACATGAACGCCAGAAACTTACCGATACTAGCCATAATCAACATTAGGAAACTAAGGGCGATAAAAGGTTATTCTTAAACGTCTATTAACTAAAATTGGTAAAAGTTTCTTTACTAATCTTCAATGATTATGTTTTTCAAGATTTTCTGCTAACTTAAAACTAATTTGCCTTTTCCTTTAATTCAGAATAATTTATGAGGCTTTGAAATGTCTGTACCTGAATTTACTTCAATTTCTGACCTTGTTAGTCACCTGAATGCAACAGGTCCAGACTCTAGCAATAACTATACGGTTTATGGCCTAAAGATTTCTGCGGCTTCTGTTCAGGCGCAGGTTGATCACGCCAATAAATACGTTTACAGTCTTGTGCCTTCTTTGACAGGTCCTGGCTCATCGGATCCACGTGAGGTCTCGGCTGAGTTAGCTGCTTTAGATATTGCTTGTTTAGGCATTCTAGTGACTGTTGTCGGCGGCAGTTTAGTTGGGGCTTATGATTATTCGCTGGGAGATATGCATGTGGCACGTGCGGGTCCTTATGCGTATGCGATTAAAACGGCGATCGATGCGTATCGGCAAAGCGTTATTGCCAATTTAGGAAATGTAAGCTCTGTTGCTTTGGCTGCTAATTCTACCCGGCATATTCCTCATAATAGTGGTCTGGAGCTCCATCCATAATGTCTGCTGTTGCTTTGAGCAATTTTCTTCAAGCTCAATGGGTATTAACTTCTCCTCTTGCGGCGGCGATTGATTGGCCTACTGATCGCACAACCACTGCAACCTGGGCTAATAGTGCGAGTCCCAATAATGTAATAGTTGCTTGTTTTGAGGTTGGCGGTTCCAGCGGTCGAAGTTCTGAATCTAGTGTTGTGACTGATGAGATTGTGGAGGTAAAAGTGATGGTTAGGGGTCAAGCTAATTTATCAGCAAATCAGGCTTTGCGCAACACTGTTTTTGTGGCGGTTCGAGCGATTTTAGCAACAAATTTCAGTAGTCTCATTAATGGGAATTTGAAGATTTCTGCTTTGAGACTTAGCGGCGCATTTGATGTGTCTCAGTATAGCAGTCGTGATGTTATAGTTACTCTTCAGTATCCTGAAGGAACATAGTTGGAGGTGAATAAATTTGGTCATGATTTATACTACGGGTGTGGTTGCTAAGATTGGTGCTTCTGCCGCAAATTGTACTACTGTTTCTTCTGGGATGAAAGCGTTTACTTATGATGAGGTTATTGGCGACGATGGTGAAGGTTCTACACCTGCAATGGTAATCAATTCAACAACGCCTCAAGGCTACAATCCAGGGCATCAATATGTAAAAATGACTTTGCAAATGACAAGCACATTATTTAAGCCTCTTTTGGCGGCTGATGGTACTACGCCGACTTGGGGACCTTATAAGATTCCTGGAGGCGATCCTGTTACAATTCCTTATTTTGTTGTTTCAGCTAAAGCAGCAGACGGATCCACAGTAACATTCACATGTGTTAACACTACGCCTGGCAAAGCAACGATGACAATCGACGCAACTGGCAAGGAAGTTGTGACAATTTATAGTTTCAAATGCGATAGTGTTACGCCTTCTGCTTAATTGTTTCCTTTTAGAGGCTGATTTTCTTGGGTTTTGACGGTGTTTCTTCTGATAAAATAAATGATTACTTTGCTGCTTCAGAAGATATGCCACATGAAGAGCCTACTTACGAATATCGAATTTGTGATTGGTGTGTAACTTCCGTTTGCCCTGATTGTTTGCCCTGGGACTTCAATATTTTTAAGCTCTCAGAGATACCGCTGTTTTTTCCCGATGCAACTGTTAACTGTGAGGGCGTAATTGAGGTCCATAAACATAAGCACTGCCGTTGTGGGCTTTTTCCTGTTAGCGGTTTTGTCTTGGATGATGATTTGATGAGTGATGATGTTAGAGATAAGATGCGGGCTATTCGCAATCATAAATTAGCGTTTAGGGAAGAGGATAATAATTCTCTTTTGAATGAGCTTCAGGCTATGAGTCGGAAGCAGGATGCAGAAGCCGCTGCGGTTGCAGCGATGAAGGCAAATGATCCGAATAAAGTTTTAATTAAGTCCCGTCAGACAGAATTTAATTTTACCAGCGATGGCGAATTGAAGTTAACTCCGAAGGCGCCTCTAGAAAATGGGACTCAATTGGCTCCGGCTAGAGCTTTTAGTCCTCGAAGAATTAGGGAGCTGCAGGCTTTTCGTTCTCCACAAGCCTTGGCACGTGTGGGGATGCGTGAAGGCATTGGAGCTATGAATGAAGCTGGCTTGCTTGGTGGTGCAGCATCTTTTGCGGGTGCTCTTCCGCCTTTGGCGTTCCTTATGGTTTTGCCTGACCTTGAAAAAGTGCTCAAAGTGTGGTTTGACAACTACATGAAAACACAGCAAGTAAAAACTGAAACACAATTCAACAAAGAACGCGCCAACGCATACCTTAACGTTTACAGGGGAATCATTCCAGCTTGACCAATCTTATAACAGCTACTGTTAACGGTACTGATGTTTCTAGTAGAATTCAGAAAGCAATCATAACAAGAAAAGCCACGGAAGGAATAGGAAACTTTACCTTATTACTAAACAATAATGATGGCAGCTTAATATCAAGTCAGTTTCCAGTCAACGCAGTAAATAACATCAGTTTAGCCCCCGATTTTGGCGGCTCCCAATATCCTTTCTTTAATGGTTACCTTGATATTCCCGATTTTATTCAAACTCAAGATCAAAAATCAAAAAGTGTACAAGTAGTGCAATTGCAGGGGCGTGATTTTGGGCAGGATCTGCAAAACAAAACTGTCTGGGGTTCAGATTCAAACCATATAAACAGCATCATCTATAACCTGCTAACTTTTGGCCAGTCTCCCCCCGTTTCAGGCGCATTAACTAATTATACAGAAATAATTGGGACAGTCCTTGTGCCTGACACTACAATATCTGTTTTTTGGGATAGCCAAGGCAGAACATTAATCAGCGACAACATAAGGCGCCTCTTAAATCTCGCAAACTATGATGGCTACGTAGATTTAAATAAAAACTGGCTAATGTTTCCTGTTGGTACAGTTTCAAGTGGCATAAACCTTTATGATGTTCCAGATGGCCCAACTTTCCCAAGTTCACCAAGCACTAATCAACAGTTTATTTTAAAACAGCAAGAGGGCTCCTATATTCCTGGGTTCTACTCTTACAATGGTTCAGCCTGGAGCTTCATAAATAACACAGCCCAAAACAACATAATAGGACCCGTCCATGTTCAACCTGTCAATGGCAGAGAACTACGCAACGTCATAATCGCATATGGAGGCATTGATGTTAATGATAGTTGGACAGACTGGGGAACTGCACAGTACTGGTTTGCTGCAACAAATGCTGCATCAATAATCGATTACGTTTCGACAGATATTTGGCAGCTTCCCCAAGCAGGCGCATCAGTATTAAAAATTACTGCTAAAACGACTTTGGATGATACTAATCAATCGATTATGTGGGGCATGAATTTTCCCGGATTATTCCATTGGTATCTACCCTTTAACCAAGTTAGCTTAGCAACTATAAAATTCAGCATATTTGTACATAACAGCGCTGGGACTCCTGAAAATCAAGATCAAACCTGGACTTTGAGTGATCCCAAATTTATCACGCCTTCCATATCTCTAACAGATAATTTAGGAAACATAATTCATTATCAATGGGGCGGCAACTACCGCTTCAACAAATGGTTAGTTTTTGAGTGCAATGTCGGCTACAATTTAACCTCAGAAGCACAAATCTATGAGTGGAGTGGCAATCATGGACCTACCCCGCCTCTTGGCGATCAAGGACATGACAAATGGGTTCTAGATCACTTTAGCACTGCAACAGGAAACACCGGTTTCAACTGGAAAATCGTCAACATTACTTTTTTAAGCGGTGGCGAATCAGGCGCACTGCCCTCTGGCCCAGGGATCCATGTTACTCGAATAGACTATATTTTGTTTGATAATCTTGTTTATCCACAAGTCCAGGTGGTAGCTACTGCCGATCATAGCGGCTTCAATAATTATAATGCAGTTTCCACAGATGGCATCCATTCAGGGCTTGGAGTTTGCCCCATTTGCCTAAGATATTTCAGCCCCAGTCCATACGGTCAAAGACAATTAACTGTTACCCGCACAAACATCAATTACCAAACTGATCTGATGAATTATGCTGAAACTGTTTGCAATCAACGAATGACCCCTCTCTCAACGGTTTCTTTACGTTGTGATGGACGGGCCGGGTTAGTGAATGGAGCTTGGAATTGGTATCCAGGTAAAAACATTAGTTTGAACGGTGTAGAAAGTTACCGTATGATAGAGATTACCCATACGATCGAGCGAAATGTGGAAGGCAGCGGTTTTAGTCATGTTGTTGATTTGTCGCTTGTTCCTAAATCTATGCAGCTTGATATGGAACAGTGGACGTACAGCGCCCATGGTGACGTCGGCGTAGCAAGGCAACTGCATGATCGAGTTCAAGCCTTAGAAAATACGTATCAGCTCTTCAACCCAACATCATAGGAGAAAAAGACAATGCCCTATCTTGTAGATGTCACTCAAGTAAGAAACCTCCAAACATATCTTGGCAGTTTTGGAGTTTCTTGGTCACAAATAACTTCTATTCCTGCAACATTTACGCCTTCAGCGCACGCCTCAACCCATCTCGTTACTGGTCCAGACTCAATTTATGATCAAGATCTGCATGTCTCAGCTACCCCGACGTTTGGTTCAGTTACAGCAAGCAACTTCATATTTTTGGGACACACAAGTTCAAACCTAAATTACTGGACTTCGACGATGTACAGTGATAATGGCATAGGCACGCGAGCTTCAGTAAATGGAGTAGCAACTTCAGGCGACTTATACATCCCAAATGCTATAGAAGTTGCAGGCGGAATACAATTCTCATATTCTTCAACTGCTGTCAATTTGGTGTGGTCAAATAATCATGTTCTCTCGCTCATAGCTGATAGTTCAAGCCCGTTTGCGTATCTATGCAATAAAGACCCAAGAACAGGCGCGACCGTTTCAAATTATACCGCATACTTTGGAGCATTAGATCTGGGTGCAGTGTATTGTCAATACGTAAACCCGATTGGAACAACGCATTATGTCACGGTTGTTGGAACACAATTCAACGATGACTACTCCGTAGCTTTTGCTGGGGCTTTGAAATTTGGTTCTGGAGCCAAATTATACGATGAAGCAGGACAACCTGGTTCCTCGGGCCAATTTATGCAAGTTAATTCCTCAGGTCTGCCTGTTTGGACTTCTTATTCACCTGCTGCTTGGAACGGCGGAACAATCACCACTAAGTTAACCACTAACATTGGAACATCATCAGGAGGTAATCCACATTGGGGGCTTCAAACAAGCAGCACAGCACGTTGGCAATTAGGTTTGTTAACTGCGGAGTCAGGCAGCAATTCAGGCTCAGACTTCAACATTTGGGCTTACTCAGATGCAGGTTCCTTTTTGGGTTCATGGTGCCACATCAGCCGCTCAAGTGGCGCATTTTATACAAGAAATAGCACTTTAGATGATGGATCAGGCAACATGACGGTTGCGGGTAATGTCACAATTAGTAACACAGGAAATAATCAAATATCATTAGGTCCCAATCCTTCAAGTGGACCATCAAACGCATTTATCAAGTATTCTGTAAGTGAAGATTATTTAGGTTTGTTTACATGGGCTGACGGTAAACCTATTCATATTGGTGGGTCAAGTGTTATCTTTGCCGCTGAAGGTGGGAGTACAAGAGCAAGTTTAGATTCATCAGGCAATTTAACAGTCGCAGGCACACTTGGAGTTTACGGGACAGCGTCTTTTGCTAGCTCCATCGGAGTCGGTGGAACTGTCGCCTTTAGCCCTTACGCAACAAATAATGATTATTGCTGGCTGGTTTGGGTTAACAAGGACACTTTAGGGCTTTTATGTCAACATGACTATCAAAGCTATAATGTTTCATATTCTTGGAATGGAACCACTTATTGGCTTGGTGCGTTAGATTGTGGAGCCGTCTTTACCGCGTACATTAACCCCATCGCTGGTTTTTCAACAATTACTATGGGTGGCTCTGTCGCTATCAATGGTTCTTTGACGATGAATGGTTATGGCGCTGTGACTCTTTATCCATTAACGCCTACTTTTCATGTGGGGGTTTTTCAGCTTAATTCCGCTGCTACTGGGGGTTATTCTTGGCAGAACATAGCTCAAACTGTAAATTTGATGACACTTGATAATTCTGGGAATTTTGCTATTTCAGGTTATGTTTCATCAAGTCTGGTGCCAAATGGTTCCAGCTATCAATTAGGAAATGGTAGTTATCCTTGGTACGGGGCTGTCTTTTCAGGAAGTACTGGTAATGGCATTTATTTGCTTAGTATTCCGGCAGTTACATCAGCTCATGCAGTGGTCATATCTGGTAGCGGTCAAATAGGTTATGTTTCGTCAAGCATCAAATACAAAGAAAATATCCGTGAATTGATTAATTGTGAGTGGATATATAATCTTAAGCCTTCGCGTTTTGATCGTAAAAACAAAAGTAGCAAAGGTGAAATGGGTTTAATAGCTGAAGAAGTGTTGGCTGTCGCACCCGAATTAGTATATTTAGAAAATGGCAAACCAGAAGCTGTGCATTATGATAGACTTGTTATTCCTTTGCTTGTTGAAATCAAAAATCTTAGGCGTGAATTAACTGAATTACAAACTAAGTTGAAAGGTGGTGATTAAATGACAGAGACACAAACGTTACCTAATGTAAGTATTGAGCCGACTTCTGATGGGGGTTTCATTATTACAATTCAGCAAGTAAATACGACTCCAATGCAGTTTGTTGCGCCCGTAAAAGTGATAGGTGAAGATTTTCCAACTATGATACAGAAATTAGCAACCGTTTTTAATGTCACATTAACAGCCGATGCGATAACTTCAGCAATAACAGCATCACAATCTGTTGTGGCTACTCCTCCAACAACGACAGCACCAGCTGTAACATCATAACATCTTAAGTTTTTATTTTTTTGATTAAGAATAAAGTTTTAGTTTTCTTTCGGAGAGGAGGTGAATGTATGAAGTTAAATATTAACGATCGGATTTCATTGAGAAATGCACTACCAACTGAAGCAAACCGGGCTAGTATGACGGTTATCTATGATTTGCATGAGCAACTGGAGATTCTTGATTCTGAGCTGTCGCAGATTGATGGCAAAAAATCGGTGAATGATAATGGCAGTGTTGGTTTTACCTGGGATGCTGACAAGGGCAAGGCGTATTTGAAAGACATTGTGATTGGCGAGGTTGCTAACGGCATTATTTGTGAGTTGCTTCGTAAGCTTGATAAGGAAAATAAGTATCCGCCTAGTTTGATAAAGTTGGGTGTGCGTTTTCTTGATCAGGATGAGGCTGGTAAAGAACTTGCTTTGAAGAAACAGCAGGCCGCCATTCTGAAGGGTGCAAATCAGGATCTCTTAGATAAAAAGTAATTTTTTTGTTTTGCCAGGTTGAAAGCACTGGCCCGCAAAAGTGTTGTGGCCTGGAGAAGCGGGCAAATTGAGTTTTCATTGTAACTTGTGTTACCGGAGGTGAACGTGAAAATATGGATATAAATTTAGTAATCTACATTCTTGCTGCTGTTCTTGGAACTCTAGCTTACAACTACGAGGGTTACCTAAAATATGGTAAAACTAACGGTGAAAAGTTTGATTGGTCCAAATGGTTAGCTACTCTACTGCAAGGCGGCGGGGTTGCTTCCGTTTTGACTTACGTTAACTCTCTTAGCGTAGGCTCAGCTTTGAACTATTATATCTTGATCGAGGCTATACTCTTCGGTATTGGCTTCTCTGCAGGCATCGACAAATTACAAGACACTATTTCTCCATCTGCATCTCCAACAACTAACATTGTCAACGGAATAGTTGAGTATGAGACTTTGAAGAATAAACTTGCTACTGACTTTGGTTTGAAGACTCCTCCTGCAGCTACCCTAACAGCCCAACCCACGCCAAGTGGTCCTCCAGCGTCCCCAGCAAACTAAGTTAAATCTTAAATTTTCTCTCTTCTTTTTTTATTCAATTATCTAATGGATTTAAGAAACTAAAACGGAAGTTTCTTTTCAGTATTTTTTTGCATATATATTTGTTACTAGCGGAGCTTATGCAAGTCAGAACTGAAGATCAGCTATTTAGGACTAATGAAAAGGCAGCTAATTTCGAGACAAAAATTTTTTCCTACTTTAATTTAGCCACAAGTTGTTTATTCAGATAGGGAGTCTAAAATTGCGTTAAATTGAGAAGCATTCGCTTCTTTTTTTTAGCCTATTATTTTTTTGGCTTAGCGGAAGCTCTGGCTTCTTCTTCATCTGCTTTTCTTTCGTCTTCCTCGATTTCTTTTAGTAAGTCTTTATCTTCAACTTGACAAGTATTTTCATCATCAACTTCGATGTCTCGGTCCTGGATCCTCTGTTTAGCTATTGCGATCGCTTCTTCTTTGGTATTTGCATTCACAATTTCGGAGACATATTCAATTATAAAATACTTGTTTTTTGCTTTGGATATGGGATTATCCTCCTTTCTATTATTACGTTGCTGAGCTTTTACCACTTATTATGCCTAGCGGGACGTTTGGGTCTATGTTGTCGTATAAGATTAGAGGAATAAAATAGAAGTAGTTACCATAATGTATGGTTGTTGAACTTCCGGACTCTCAGCAAGTTCTTTATTCTTTCTTTTTTCTATTTTTAGTCAACTAAATTTTTTGTTTTAGCGGAAGCTATTTGCTGGCTGAGAGGTATTTTGAATGCGGATTTACCGAAAAGGGCGAAATTGGTTAAGCTTGTTGGAATACTTCCACAAACTAAAGTTTACTTAGTCTGATCAGCCAATTTTTAGAACACCCACTTTAGTTTAGCATAATTATTTAATACGTGTGGACGCATAGTGGAGTTCGACGAAACATGACATCTGAGGTTGAACTGAAAGAAATTAGGAGTTTGCTGCTGAAATTAAGCAAGAAAGTCGATGGATTGAATGACTTGGTGGAAGAGAGACTAATCGGCTACGAAGAGCCAACGCAAGAGGATGTTGCCGCAATAAAAGAATATAAGACTGCGAAGAAAACTGGAAAGCTGACTTTAGTGCCTTTGAGCGATTTGACAAAAGAGATTTAACTTTTGACCAAACATCTGGTTTTTGTTGAAGTCAAAGCGCAAAAGCAATTCAAGAAAGTGCCTAAGCGTGACCAAAAAAGAATAATTGAGGTTCTAAATACGTTAGAGAAAGAAGGTTTGTCAGCTAGACTTGATATTAAAAAGCTTCGAGGTTATCAACGGCATTTTCGTATAAGATTGGGGGATTACAGATTAAGATTTGAGTTTTCTGCTGATCAGACAATCGTGGTTTATTCCATTTCGCAACGAGAAAAAGCCTATGAGTAATATGCTCAAAGCAAATGAAACAAGCCACCCAAAACAGAAAAACAATCAATTAGTCAAATGGCTGTTTTAGAAGATGAAGAGAGAGCAAGATTAAAAATAAACTTCTTCCAGTCTTTTTTTCGGCATTTAATTTATGGTTTGGGGGCGCCTATTTTCCAAAAATATGAACATAAAAACGATGAATACACAAAAATAATTGAGGAAAAAGTTGGCACATTCAAGTACTTATGGAGAAAATAAGTGCTGCGACCCCTATCCTAATACGCCCATCCCATAGTGCAGGCATCATTGCCTCGAATAGGACTTACTCGCAGATACACTATCAATGGAGAGTTATTAAAAAGGTTGTAGTTACCTTGCTGCACACTGCATTAAAACCCTTGAACATCTTAAAAAATAGAAAACTGTAGCCTTTGCCAATTAAAAAACAAATGAATTAAAAAAGTGGAGGAGTAGGAACCACTTGTCCAGTTGAAGCGTCAACAAATATCACATCCCAGGGTGGAATACTTCCAGGACCTATCTTTTGGATGTCTATTTGCCAAACAACACGATAAGTTATCCCATTGCTGTATATATCCGAGTAATTTGCAGGTGGATAGGTCAAAGGCCATAACGCGGACTCATGTACGTTATTAACTGTATAGTTAGATAGTCCAGCATAAATTGTGAAGCCTTGAAGTGATGTCTCATTCCAACCATCGGCTTGTAATCCTATTATTAGTGCTTGGAACATTGAGATGGGCGGTGCAAAAGAAGAGTTGGTATCAGTACTTGGAACTACTGCTCCGAATTGGTTATAATATGCAGATGCTTCTAGGTTCAATCCTTTGAAAAAACTACTTTCTTTATTTGAACCTACTGCTTGATTGTATTCATATACGGATATTGCTGAACTTACAATCAAGAGAGCAACAAGCAGAATAGCAATTGGTTTTAAGCCCAATTTTCTAAACGCTTTTCTACTTGTCCCAGACACTTTTTCCTGTGCATTATTTTTTAGCGACGCCTTCTCTACTGTTTGAACTGTTAGCAGGGCATCTTTGCCTTCATCTGATAAGCAGTACTTTCCATATTCATCGGTTTTAATCAAGCCATTTAGTTTGGTTAGGTGATGTTGCAGGTGTCCGCTACTTTCAAATCCTGTTTTCTTCTTTAGGTCTGCAAACCCAAGAGAACCTTCGTTTAAGACCTTGAGAATTTGTATGCGTGTAGGATGCCCAAGAGCATCAAACACTTCTGCCTTTTGCCTATCCTGTTCAACCTGCTTATCATCTTCCATTTGGTCTCTCTCCTCTGTGTTTTTACCTGTTCATGCCATGTCCATAATCCTATTTAATCCCTCTTTTGTAGACCGAAAAAATAAATCTTAGAACACTTAGTCCAGTTTGGTAGACAACAATAAACTGATTAGGTTTGCCATGTTCTAACATGTAGTATTAAGTACTGCCACGGATTAGCTAGACGTAAAAGGTAAATTATGCAAAGAGCGGGAGGGGTAAGGTGAAAAAACAGTTAGCAATAGTTTTGTCACTAATTGTAATTGTGGTTATTGTTGTGTCGGCATTTGCTGTTATTCAAAGTTATCAGCTTACTCCCGATTCTTCCAGTCAAGTGGCAAGCAAGAAGCCGTTTTATGTCGGTGTCACCTATTGCGGCGACTCAATCACCCAAGCGGAACAACTGATTGATAAAGTCAAAGATTACACTAACCTGTTTGTATTGCAATCTGGTCCACTGATGCAAAACATAACCGCTACACAACAGATCGGCGATTACGCCGTTAACGCAGGATTAAATATCATATTTTATTACGGTAAAAGCGGCGAGCCTAGTACTTGCGTGTCTTTGCTCAACCTTGCTAAAGCCCGTTGGGGCAGCCATTTTTTGGGGCTGTACTACCAAGATGAACCAGGAGGCAACATGCTTGATTCCCAAATGGCGTTTAATGCGAGTAACAGCGTTGGCAACGTCACGGCAAACAACGAGAACTTCATCTCCAAGGGCGCAGACGGAACGATTTGGGTATCAAATTATTTCTCAGAAGGATCCAACAGCACTTCCGAAACCATCTCTTTTGAACCTTCAGGAATAATCAATCTGCGAACCAGCACCACAATATTAACGAATAGCAGTACAACTACAACGCCGATTCCAGTTGTTACCATCGTTCCCTCTTCTATCGTTCCCTCGTCGAACGAAACAACCCATGGTTTCATCCCCACTCAGGAAAACTTTATAGAAACTTCAACAGAAATGACTTATTATACGAACGGGACAATTAACTGCACGTTCTACAATGGCACCTCAGAAATTGGACCGCTGAACTATTTCCCGGATGATACCGTTCAGTGTGAAAACGGCACATACACAACGGATGAAGGCAACATTTCTCAATTTGAACCTTACCAGCAACTCATGGAGTCCAATCCAATTCAAACCTATGCTCAAGCAGCAAACGCCTATGTGAACACTGAGCATGATATATTGACTTCGATTGGCAACCAATCAGATGTCAGGTTTTTCACTTCAGATTACGGACTTTACTGGTTCGACTACCTTGGAGGCTACAATACTGTGTTTGCTGAGTTATTTGGAGGGCAAACTGACGCTCAAACTTTAGCTTTAGATAGGGGCGCAGCCGATATGCAAGATAAGAGTTGGGGCGTAATGATAGAACCAGCGAACCAGTCACCGCTTTCCCTACAAAATGGCACGCAGATATACAATGAGCTGCGACAAGCATACGAAAACGGCGCAGAATACGCTGTCGTATTTAACTACTCACCAAGTGGTAACGACACGGGGCTTTTGCAAAATGAACAATTCGCTTCAATTCAAAAGTTCTGGACTGATGTTGTGCAGAACCCCGAAGTCACTAACAATGTGACAGGGGAAGATGCGTTAGTTTTGCCTAGCGATTACGGTTGGGGGATGGGGAACCAAAACGACACGATATGGGGCATATGGCAGCCAGATAATAGTTCGCCACAGGTTTGGAATGCTATACAATCATCTCTCGCCAAATACGGTTCAAAACTAGATATAATCTATGATAACCCAGCCTACCAACTAGCCGGACTTTACCAGAACATTTACGATTGGAATCAAACTACCTAAGCACTTCCCAGTTAAGCTATAACGCTTGTGCCCTTTTTTCCCCAGAGTAACCTTTAATTGCTATTTTGTAGACCTGCGGAGAATGTCTATCTAATCTTAGTCCAAATTTCTGAACACCGCTTAGTTCGCCTATGTTGATGAATACCCTTTTATCTTTCTTACCGACCAACAACTTATTCGAGAGGTGGATGGTTTGAACAAGCGTTTAGCCTTAGCAATCGCTCTTATTTTCTTATCATCATTGGCTGTTAGTGTTCCTCTAATCAAGTCACAATCGGTCAATAATATAGTGATTAATCCTGATGGCTCAGTTACAGGGACAAACGCCATCCAGCAAGTCGGCAATACTTACACTTTGACAGACAACATTACTGGCAATATCGAAGTGCAAAAAAGCTATGCGGTATTAAACGGGTCAGGCTACAGGTTGACTGGAGGAATTGATTTAAATGACCCAAATAACTACCCAATAATCAAGAATAATTACCCAAACTTATCAATCAGTAACGTAACAATTGAAAACTTCTACATCACCAATGGTGCAATAACTTCTAACGGTGGCGGCAACTACACCATTTATGATAATTACCTATCTGGAGACGCTTCCATTAGTCTAATAGGAAACTGCTACTACACTAACATCACTTACTGCACCATTATCGGTTCAAATACAACACAAGCCATTGTAATGATCGATGGGGCAGATTACAATAAGATTACAGAATGCAATATTATCGGTGGTTTTGCCGAAGATTTTAGTTTAAACAATACGCTGGATAGAAACTACTGGGGTAACTACTTAACGGAACATCCAAACGCTAAGAAAATAGACAATTCAGGGATATGGAACCTGCCTTATAGCGCAGCAAGCGAACAAGATAACCACCCCTTAGTGCAACCAGTAGCAATTCCATTAACAGGTGCAAGCACTGCAGCCGTTCTAGAGTTTCCAACGTTAGCAATTTTGCCTTTGTTCTTCTTTTCATTGCTCTTTGTTGCTGTGATAGTTAGGCATCGAAAAACCCCTAAACTGAGCAAATAGACCTTTTCCCAAGCATGTGTATAGCTGCGGCAATTAGCGCTTTTATATTCCCTCACCTTCACGCAGACTATTTATTTTTTTTCTGGACAACTTAGCGAAGGGAAAAAGCAAAATGATATCGATAAGCTATTTCATGGTAGTTTTCTGTTGACTAGCGTTTTTTTTGAGAACAAACCAAGTGACAATAGCAAATATGCCGGCTAACAAACTCCACGCGAGATCTCCATAAATATAGTCTATTTGATTGAAGACGTTGCTAAGACGTAATATAGTTACAACCAGTCCAAAGAGCACCCAAATAATAAACAAAATTCCAAATTGTATCTTTTGACGCTTAGAATAACCTTTCCAACTTGCCACAATAGTATCTCAAACAGGCACAAGGTTACTCTTAGTTATAACTTAGCGCCGCGCTACTTCACCCTAAAACAAAGGAAGTTGGTTAATCAGTAGCGGAAAATAATCAATGTGATTGAACAGAGTCCAGAGCTAATGCCGATTAGCTTGTGTTTGTAATTTTTGAAATACACACACTGATATCAGCCAAATATCTTGAATTATATCAAAAGAGCATCATAAAATGAAGAGGCTATACGTTAGCATCATAATCTTAGTATCTATCGTGTTAGTGTCGGTTGGTTTTGTGCTTGCTTCGCCAGCGATACTCACCACGCAAAACAACTGGGATCCTCGTGTCTACGGTCCACTTGGCAGTGGCATTCAAATCGAAAGTACAACAAAAAGCAGTAGCTTCTACAATATCTCGCTCTCTATGGATGCAATCGAGTCCACAACCCTAAACAAAATCCTGTTCGCCCGCAATCTGTCATCCTCGACTATTCAAAGCGCGACTAACATAATGGTTTACGTGAACGGCACCGCACTGCTAAAACCGCTTAACTTACATAGTGGCGACAATGTCTACGCAAACCTTCTAGTCCCCGATGTCTACATTCAAACAAACACGACTTATGATATTGGAGCATACACAGATTCAATGTTTTATTGTACTGGTTGGAATACCAATGTTTAGAAATCCGCGTAAGTATTGAACAACTAAAAAGTGTGCAAATAACACTATGTATCCATTATCATAATTTCTTTATTTCAAGTAAACAAGGAATAAGCTGAATACGAGTCTTTACGGTGGTGGAACAGATCCAACATATTCGAGAAGTATTTTGAATTGTTCTATGTCTTGATGATTTGTAGCTAAGTAGATTGTTATTGTGGTGCTATTTTCGCTGTCTAAATTATAGACTAAAGCGCCAGGATATGAAATTGAAGGGTAAGGTGGAGTTACATCTGTTGCACTAATTTGGCCTTGGTTGTTAAAGATTTGCACTGTTAGGAAAACGCTAGCTTTTGGGTTGCTAAAGTTGAAGATGGCATGGTCGGGCAGTGGGTTTTCTATTGAATAGTCATTTCTGACTGTTACGTTTATTATGAAACAGGGTGCCCCTTTTTGAATTCCAGGTGTGCCATCTCTTTGGGAAACTGTTGGTCCTGGGTAAGAGCCATAGGTTGGCGTTGCTGAGACCATAAATATTCTGCTTGCATTTCCATTGTACGTCAGGTACTGTGGCTCAATTGGCTCAACGTTTGCTACTGTGGGAGTCGAAACTTGGTTTTGAAGAAAGTAAATAATGATAAAAGTTAACATTGCCAAAACGATTATCAGCGCTATGACTGCTAATGTTAGAACCGTCCTGCTTTTCTTTTTGCGCTGTTGTTCGTTTTTAGTCACTATAAAACCTCTACTAAGCAAAAGAAGATTCTCAGATTTAATTCTAAGTATTAGAACACTCAAAAGAGAATGTCCCTTGTGATTCGAGCAAGGGAGAAGTATTCGTAACCAATGAAAACGCAACACAACCTCAGTCATCTCGACACTAACAATACTTTAATTGCAACCATATCCGAAGGAACTATTCCAGATTTGCCTATGACGTTGGCAAAGGTGAAATATTTGTAACTAATCTCGGCTCTAACACAGTTTCGGTAATATCAGATTCCTCCAACCCCACTGTTTCGCCTCTCCCAACTGCCTCCACCATTCCCGAGTTCCAAGCGTGGATAATTCCAACACTGCTAATAGTGATGGCGTCTACTGGAATGTTGGTTTCCTTAAACAAATACAAACGCAAAATAGTTTAGTCAAGAAAGTTTTACTGCAAGCTTTTTATCTTTCTTAAAGCCAACAGCATATTGAGAGAGATGGATGGGGTATGAACAAACGTTTAGCCTATCTGTTTGTGATTATCTTGGTTTTGCTGGTGCAAATGCCTTTAATGCATGCTCAAACGACGCCCTCTGCCAAAGATAGAGCATTGGCTTTCATAAGCGACGTGATTCAGCCAGACATGTCAAAGTACAACATGACCTTGGTCAACGACATTGTTAATCAATATCCACCGCCCCCATCAACAACACAGGAAAGCGTAACATACTTCCTTAGTGACAACGGAACAGGACCCGATATTAACTGCATGTTTTCAAACAATATTCTGATTTTTGCTGAATTAAGTGTTGACCAAGCGTTTGTACATTCGACCAACGCTGATGAATCCGAGATGCTTGCCTACAGCAACCCCTCCACTAATCTAACCGAGCAGACGGTGGGTCTTCTTGAAAGATACCAAAATTTCACAGGTGAAAACTTGCAAGACATGACCAACGCCCTCACAAACGTTGACATGACTCAAAACATCACAAAAACAGTAGGAGACATAAAAGTAACCATTTTAAATAACACACTTGAAATAGATGTTTCCTTAAAATACACATACAACAACACAGATTATACTGGGATAGATTTCACTTTTAGAAATGGGCAGCTTTACATATTCTCCGACGATCGCAGTGAATGGACAATAGGCAATACTGATGTGAACATCAGTCAGACGCAAGCAATCAACATTGCCCAACAGTACATGAAGACTTACTCTTACACCCTTGACGATGGTACAGTGGTTAACCAGTTCAACGTCACCAGCATCACGGCTGGCTTAAACTTTTCTCCTAGAAACAATGCAACGACAATCTACCCATGCTGGAACATGCAAGTAAATCTAAATGATAGCTTTCCTCCGACCGTCTATGCTATCCAACTTTACGTATGGGCTGATTCAGGCCAAGTTTTCCTTGCACAACCCATGGTTGTCGAAGGCGGTCTTGCGCCATTAGCCTCACCCTCAATTATAACGCCTACCGTTCCAGAGTTTCCCTTTTTGGTGATTTTACCTTTGTTTCTCTTTGTGTTCTCTGTTGCTGTTCTAACTAAATATCGAAGGCAAGTGAGGAAATCGAATTATGACAAGAGGTAAAGCTATCATCGCATTTAGTTTACTTCTTCTTTGCTTAACGGCTTCAAGTACCGTTTATTTACACCTAGTTAAGGCACAGCATCAAGGAACTATAACAATAAACACTGATGGAAGTGTTAGTCCTTCCTCAGCACCAATTACTCAATCGGGCAATGAGTATACTTTGACAAGCAATATAGATGGAAGCATAGAGATAGACAAGAGTTCAATCATTTTCAACGGAAATAGCCACATTATTAACGGTGAAGCATCCATTTCAGGAGAAGCGTTTGGAATAACGTTAGAAAGAGTAACAAACGTGACAGTAACCAATACTACGGTAACAAATACAGGTAACGGCATTCTTGCACTTGATGAACCAACCGCAGGAATCAACGTATATTATGGTGGTTCAAACGTTATAAAAGGAAACAACATTTCAAATAATTATAATGCCATGTCTTTTGTTGAAAGCGTTGGCAACTTTGTTTTAGCAAATAATATAACGAATAACCATAATCCGTATGTTATTGTTTCCGCTTTGATGTTTTGGGGTTCATCCAACAATACTATTTACCATAATAATTTTATAAACAACACATCACCTGCTGGCGATGCTTCTTATAATTCTCCTTCTTCTGTTAACGTTTGGGATACTGGTTATCCCATTGGTGGAAATTATTGGAGTAATTATCAGTCGTTATTTCCTAATGCCAAAGAAGTTGATTCTTCAGGGATAGGCGATACAGCGTATGTAATAGATAAACAAAATAACGATAATTACCCGCTAATGAATCCATTTAATACCACGTTTGAAACACAACAATCTACTTCACCGCAAATATCTCTCATTTCACCGATGAACCAGACATATAATGATTCAAGCGTTGCTCTGACTTTCTCCGTTGAAGTTTTATCGCCCATTAAGAGTGTCAGTTGGACGGGTTATAGTCTTGATAGCGAACCCAACGTTACCATGATAAGCAATAACCCAATTACTAATGTGACTATCTCTAACATAACAATTGGAATACATAATATTACAGTCTATGCTAACGATTCATATGGTAATGTTGGCAGTCAAACAGTCAATTTCACAGTTGAAAAGCAACAAACTGAAATCTTTGTAAATACAATTATTATTGCGGTTATAACTGTTCCAGTAGCGATAATATGCTTGGTTGCAATTCTGTTGGTTTTTAGAAGGCATCGAAAAACCAGCAACTCGAATCAAAGACCTTTTCCCACGGTTGGGTTTATAGACCCTATCTAACTTCTAAAATCTTTTAAGCAGGGTCAAAACAAATACAACATGTTGACCAGATGAGAAATTTTAATTTGTTAGGTTATTTGGCTTTTGCTCTTGGGATTGGAATCATGTATTTTAATACGAATATTGGGAATGCGATAAATCCTCAACAGAAAAATTTTGCATTCTTATTTTTGTTAATTGGTGTAGCTGTGTCTACCTTTGGGATTTCATTAATTTATATACAGAAAAAGCAAAGAAACAAAAAAGAACCTTTCTTAGAATAAACAGTAGATTGATACCTTTTCCCAAAGCTAGACTACCCCACCCTCTGTTTGTCAGTCAAGAAACCTTTTATGAATAGCCTTTTATTACAAACCTGTTCAAGAAGTAAGTATGGGCAGTTTAGGTAAAATATTCGCTTTAGGGCTTGTTGCTCTCTTCTTAACATTGTTGCTATTAGTTCCATCAATGACTAATGCTCAAATTACAAGTTCTTATGATAACAACTCCCACATCAACCCTACTGCATTTACCTTAAAAATTTACAGTCCAGACAACCAAACAGCCTACAGCATCATGCCTCTTAATTTTACTGTATACTGGACTAAGTATCCTACCTTCACCTTCCCAATTCCACCAGCACCAAGAATACATGCCGAATACACTTACACAATCGATAATTATCCATCAATTTCTGTTACGTCTAATCAATCCTTAAGTGATATGTTAAAAGGTGACAGTAATTTTACAATTAACCCAACGTTCTCATATTTAGTTAATGTTTCCAAGTTGACAAATGGCTACCATGAAATTGTGATAACGGCAAGTCTGTATGGCGATGAAAACTTGTTTTTCAACGCATCCTCTTCTCCTATCCAATTCTTAGTTCAAAATTCAGTACCTACACGAACGACTTCTCCAAGCGGAAATTTGATTTCATTGTTGATGATTCCTATTATTGTGATTTCAATAGTTTTAGTTCTTGTAATCATTACTTTATTACTTTATAGAAGGCATCGAAAAACCCCTAACTTAGGAAAATTGACCTTTTCCCACGACTAGACTACCCACCCTCTCTAGAGAGAATGTTCTAACTTTGAGAACAATCGTTCTAAAGGGAAGGCATAAAAGCGTTTTGAAAGAAATTCATAGCCTCATGATATCTGGTGATAGGTTAGAGGATGTTATTCTTCTGGTTCAACCTCTAAATGGACCTTAATGCGTTGTATGTCTTTTTCAGTCATCAAATCCTCTTTGGCTCGGTCGTCAACTATGCCATCAGCTATGCTCTCCACGATATAACTGCAAATATGACACAATGGAATATTGACTAAGGTATGGTCTTCATTATCGTTGAAAGGCAACGTGACAAGTTCATCTTCGGGTACGCCAGTAGCCCACACACCCTTAGCCTTTAATCTGATGAGTTCATCAGCAACTTCTTCTTTGGTTCTTCTGCACATCCAACATTTTTCTCATTCAATACAATCACCTAATTAACACCAGATTTTCTTCTTTCTCGCTTAAACTCGTCGTATTTGTAGAGTACTTCGCTGATTTGGCTGCGTATGAATTGCTCCGGACTATGGAATGGTGTTCCCATTTCCTTTAGGGCTTCGTCGAGTTCGTTATATTGCTCACGAGAAACTTCAATGCATTCATTGTCGGTTTTCAATCGTTCAAGCCGGTAGCGTATAGCATCACGGACAAAGTCCTCTTTGTTGGTGAAGCCTGTATCTTTGTTTTCTTCAATGAAGTTTTCCACTCTGGCAATGACTTCAGACGGAAGAATAACTGACTGCTCTAGGAGAGCGTTTATGGCGTCCTGGTAAGTTTGCATTTTGTTAGTCTCAGCGGTGAGCTCGCCTAGGAGACCGGTTAGTTTGCTGTGGATGTCGTCTGAGATTTTTATCGCTTTCATGCCGTGTTTCTCCTGTGAACAGAAGTATGATTAGTAGGATTAGATTTATAAGGTTTCCCAGAGTAACGGAGTTAACTAAGTTAACCATAAGGGGAATTGTGAGAAATGAAAGCAAAAGTCGCCTTCACCATCGATCAAGCGGTCCTAAAAGAAATAGACGCCTTAAGGGACCTAGCAACGCGAAGCGCTTTCGCAAATGAAATCCTCAAACAAGGACTAAAAGCATATAAGGCAACGCATAAGCGACCCAAGGCGCCATATCCAGCCGTGACCTTTGATACGGCTGAGGAAACAGCGTTAGCGAGGGAGAGACCATGACGGAGCCACATAAGGTTTGCCCCTTAGCCGCATCGCACCCGCAGCAGGAAAACAGCGATTGTTTAGGCGAAGCTTGCGCATGCTTTGTAAAAATGCATAAGCCCTGCTTAATACAAACAGACGAATTCGAGATAGATAATTCCGAGTTTTTCTACCGCTATAAAGGCTGCGGACTGGTAGCTCAGGTTCCTTGGGAACTAGTCAAAACGCAAAGACCCAAAAAACGGCAAAAATAAAACCGTAAACTAACTCAGATAAAAAGCTGCATTATTGGAAGGTGAGAGGGAATGACTGAATTTACACAAACGCAAAAAACGTCCAAACGCGTATTTGGCAGAAAAGCCGATTTAAATGCTTGTAAGCCGGCCTCTGAAGGGAACGTTGGCGTCAGCCCTTTATGCCCCATTTATGTCAGATACAAAGATCACGTTATCTTCAAAAATATTTCAGCCCCATCGCCCATTTCGGTTGTTCGGGAAACTATTGGTTGGGTTAAAGAACAGAATGATGAGTTGTTGCTTATTGAGAATGATAGGGCTATCCCAAGCCAAGGTAGAAGTGTTAATGGCATCGTTATTTTGAAAAATTGTATTTTAGAAGCTTATGCGCTGCCATTACAAAATATTTCAGAATGGGTTTTAAGTTCGGGGGAAACTAAGAGTAAGGTTGAGTTAGCGTTTCGACCATCGGAGCGAAAAACTCATGGAGCAAAAGACTCCAAAAGGAAAGACCAACCATGATGCGAAGAAACTCGCCCATATTAGCCCCCGCTATAACCCATAACCGCCAACTTTCTATCCAAGACCTAAAACAACTCAATCTTCCCCTGACGTTTCAAGACAACAAAATAATAATCTTCCATAGCTTAACCGGCTGGAAACTCAAAACCCCCTTAGTCTTAGACCTGAAAAAAGTATTAGACACGAAAGAAGACAAACTCGTCGACTATATTATCCGGTCCTGCTTAAATGACCGCCCAGGCGTAATTCCATTCATATTCGACAACCAGACAATGATTAAACTCGCACGTCACTTTTTCCGTCATCTCTCAGGCTCAGCCAAAAGCTGCCTAGTTTACTCCGTCAACGTCAAAAAATATTCAACCTGGCTCGGCCACAGCCCAGACTTAATCGTCCAAGACATAAAACCCATAGGCGCCATCCCAGACCCATTAAAAGTTCAAAATCACTGCGGCTTTCTAAACGACTATCTTGCAGAACTTCAAGACGCCGATCTGAAACCTACCGCCGTTAGCAACTGCATAAAATGCGTCAAAACCTTTTACCGCCAAAACGGCATAGAAATTAAGCTTTCAGAAGTCATAAGCCGAAAACTCTCCTACAAAGACAAAGCCCCAACTCCCGAAGACCTAACTAAAATGCTTGATTCCGCCGCCACACGTGAAGCATTCATCATAGCAGCATTTGCCACAGGCGGCTTTAGAGAAGGAACATTAAGTAAACTGAAATATCGTCACGTCAAAGAAGATCTAGAAGCAAATATAATTCCGATACATGTTCACGTCGAAGCAAAAATCACCAAAGGAAAATACCACGATTATGACACTTTCTTAAACGCCGAAGCAGCTTCTTTGCTAAAAATGTATATCCAGGATAGACGACACGGCACCCGCTACACCAAGCCCGAAGAAATAACCGATGAGTCACCACTAATCCGAAACGAGCATCGCGCGGAAACAATAGTCGGCGTTAGCGAAAAAACCTTAAGACCCATCATTCATACAATCGCGGTTAATACAGAAGTCTCTAAGATCCTTCCCGACAGCTGGATGTATAGCGTAAGAACCCACAGCCTACGAAAATTCTTCAAGACACAGATGAGCAAATCAAAAATCAACAACGACATTATCAGATATTTCATGGGCAAAACCATCGACACATACGAAGACGTCCAAAGCTTAGGCATAAACACTCTCCGAAGCCTCTACAACTCAGCAGGACTAGCTATCAGACCTAAAACACAGCAAAACCGAATCGAGCAACTCAAAGAAATCATACGCGCCTGGGGAGACAACCCGGAAGAAATCCTGACAAAAGATGCGTTATTACGGGGCAACATAACTGAGACCCAAGATCAGACCAACAGCCATCAGCTATCGATTCTTGCTGACCAGCTGAAACAGCTGATCAAAAAGGAGGTCTCTTAAATAAACCCAAAAATTAGTAGTTTCTTCCTGTTAGAAGCATCGAGTCCTTTCGACGGCGCCACTTCCCAGTCACGCATTTTTACCGCTTTTTCTGGCGGTTTTTTTTAGGTGGGTTCTCAGATATTGTTCGGTTATTTGCGATATATTCGAACCCTTCAGTCCTCAGCTATGAGAATGCCCACAATGATAAATGCGTTAAAAGAGTCTTTGACATTGAAGGAACAACAAGTGTTAAATGATCAATTAGTAGACTTTTGGGTTTTCCGAGTCCTCAAAGTCATCAGAATCTTCAAAGTCTATTTTGTGATAGGACACAATCGTCAAACAGTAAGTGCTGTTACAAAAACAACATAGGCTGAATTCGTTTTCTGAAGTTAAGCGTAGCTTGAGGATTATTCATGAAGGGATTTAGTTAAATCGCTCAATTTTTTCACGAAGTGTGGTTGTATTGTTTTTGGGATACTGTAAAAAGTTTTGTGTGTACCCATCGCGGTTTTAGATTGTTTTCTAGCAAAACCAAAATTAACTAAGGATTCTAATCGTTTTCTTAATATATCTTCTTTAATATGTGAATCTGCTAATTTAAGCAAAATTTGAGCAAGAGAATATTCTGTAGCAGCCAGAGCAATCAGGATTTTGCGGTCTATATCTTCAAGTGCGTCCATTCGTGGTTTGTCACATTGAAGAATTGCTTCCATCATTAATTGTTGGGTTATAGTGTGGTGAGTTTTAGGTAATGCGAAAGAACAATACCTAAAACATTCCCTCAAATTTCCACCGGTTCTGTCCATAAGCAATTCCGCTGCTTGCTGATCTACGACTAGTTCTGTTTTCGATTTTATAGAATATGCCTTTATTCTGCCTGTGATAAAGGTGAGCAGCTTCGTTGTTGATTCTATGTTGTCCATTGATAATGGAATCTCGAAGGATTCATAATAACAATCAAGCATTGGTTGATCCATGCGAGCGGTATCGCCTGTGACAACTAACAAAATGTTGGTGGGTAATAATGGAAACGTATCTTCGAGCAGCATTCTAATTTGCTCTTTCGTGAGCTTTTCCAAGCTATCACATATCAACAGGATGCTTTTCGTAACAGATACGGCTTGGAATATTTCTAAACATAATTTTTCTAATTGTTTAGTTCTTCGAGGAATGTAATATGTTAATTCTTCTCCATCAGAGCGGTTCACTGAGAGTTTTCCTTCGATTTCAGCACCTTTTTCGATGTTTCGCGTTTTTGTTTTAGATACAATTACCAATTCTTCAAATCGTTTGTTTAATTGTTTTTTTTAACTTTCAGTCAGGGAACCCATAACATTCTGCAGTTGATCAAGTAATGTTTCAAAAAATTCTTCGTGCGAAACTCGCTTTAACGATATCTATCCTTAAAACAGTTCCCCATATCAAGCGCTTTACACTCCAACACGTTTAAAATTGATGATTTTCCTTGGCCACGATGCCCGATCACAAATCGCCGTCCACGAGGTAAAACGACGAATGCATCAATCATTTTTCGTTCATCTTCACGGTTTATAAAACCGCGTTCAATTTCCGTCGATTTTGCAGCTACAGGATCTAAATAGAATGGATCTTCGGTTAATCCCAGTTTTTGAAGCCAACTCATTTTTAGCGTCTCACGCAACACAGTTCTTCAAAGTCTTTTTAAACTTAATGGTGAAACCAAATCAGCCCACGAAAATGTTGGAAACCAAAACCAAATAATATTCCAAGATGAAAAGACTAGTGGCGATGAGAGGAGCACCTTAAAGAAGACGAGTTCAGCTCTTGGCTTCTCATAAACGGACAGAGAAAATGAGATGCCATAAAAATGCGAGGTTAACAATATGTTGAGTCGACATCGAAGTGCTAAACCAAAATAGACTACGACCAAATGAATAAGCAAAATGGATTTAGCCATTTAAAAAAAGAAAGATGCCGTATAAATGTTCTTCTGGAGGCGCGATTCTTTTCAACTACGCCACTTTCCAGTTCCATCTGTAACTCTTCGATTCGCAACAGAAAAGAGATTGTGAATTCAATCTTCCATTTTTTAATTTTTAAGATCGGTTAACCCGTATTTTGTTAGACTTTTTTGTTTTTGATCTTTAATTGAATCGTAGATTGATTGTGTGGTGTAACCTTCGAAGCTTAGCAGGTTTGCTGTTGCTGAGTAAAGAAGCATGAGGTATTTTTGGATGTCAGGTTCTACGCCTTTCTCGATTAGTTGAGCTACTTTGACTCGGCGTTCATGTCGCTTGTCTTTTGAATGTGTGAATAGGAACCTGACGCTGTTTCCTGCGTGGACCTCTGCGCCGACCTTGATTAGCTGTTCAGCCGCTATGACCTGGCTAACGTGCTGATGGTATCGCTCTGGGTTTCTTGACATACGCTTGGAAATGATCAAATTTTCTATCGGCACTTCGCCATCTAAAAGCTGCTGCCGGCACCTTCTCACCACATCCAAAGCGAAGGGAATTTTTTGACGAAGTTCAGCTGTGTTGTTGGCAGTGACGAGAGTGTTAATCATCTCTGTTTGGGCGTCAAATACAAATCGTGGTGTGCCTCTTTTTCGGATTTCTAAGCCTCGCACTTTGATTTTGCCATCTTCCATTACCCCATAGTAACGGTTCAGTACTCCTACACGCGGATGCATTTTGGAGGGCAAGAAAACAATCCATTTGTAACGTCCTTCAAAGCTAATTGGGATTCCAGACTGCTCGGTTATCACTTCACAAAGCTTTTCATAGTCTGTTATGCTTGCGTCTGGTTTTTTGAGCCAAAGCGAATCAACAATTCCATGAATAACTCCAAAACCTTGCTTTTCTGCAAGATGCGACGCATTTAATAGAGCTTCTCTGCCAAAAGTGCACACCCCAATATGTCCGTCTACTGTTCCGAATTTAGCATTCTTATAGCCTAGATACCCAAAGCACGTGACTAAAATCCATTTGAGAGCTATCTGCCGGTTATCATACACTTCTCTTAGGTGCGGATTAGGCGATTCTTTTTTCATTTTCTTATAATAAAGACGTTTGTCAACAACGAATCTTAGGGTTTTAGGAACTATCCCTTTCCGTTTGGTGCATATGTGATAGTTTAGTTCTGGAATGCGTATAGGCGAGTCTGGGCAACATTTACAGAGAACGGTTTCGGCTGATATGTTGTTGTTAGCCATGATGACGGGATACATGCTGCTGAAATCCACTTCGCCGACATAGTCATGAGCGCCCACTCTTGGTTCATATACCATTCCTCCACGATCGCCAACAAGCAGCTCATAAGCAGATTTGAAGGCTTCAGGTATGCTCTTGTTTCTCGGAATAAGCACATCATCTTTTATGGCTTGATAAAATTGAAGCGAAGACATACTTGAACCTATAGAGCTTCTTGCTGCAGTATGAAGTGGCACTCGGCAAGTTCTTGCAATCTCAATTAAACCGTCGAGTCCAGCTTCAGATAAAACGAATGTGTTGCTTTCGTCAACGTGGATTCTTCCATAAAGCCTGATTGGCTCTGTTCTATAGAAAGTCCGTCCATATGAAAAAAATGTTTTACCCGAAGGCGTTTTTGACGAGAATGGCGTGCCATCCCTGTTTAAAGTGAACTTGTCAATTACACCATTTGTTATTGCTCTCTCGGTTAGATAGGGAAAAAGGTGTGAATCCCCGCCAGAAGTTACCAAAATGTCGGGATCAAGCTCCTTAACCGCCTTAACAAGTTCAAGAAGCTTTTCAGCCTCATCACCAGATTCAATTCTTGATTCTTCTTGACCATGTCTAACTTGAATTGTGTCTATGGGGTCTTTGAAATCGGCAATTTTGTTTTTCTTTGCAACTTCCACCTCCAATTTCAAAAGTCGCAGAGGCGGAATAGAGTAATCAGTGCTGGCAACCGAGTCAAGCAGATTGTATTGCAGACCTGTTTTTTCAACCTTTACTTCTAGAAATGCAAGCGGAAAGATGTCATGGCTAAAAAAATATGCGCGGTCGCCTCTGAGGTCGCAGTTAGAAACCTGATAACGCACATAATCACCCAACCTTAGAATGTTGTTTGTCAGCGCCATCGTTCGTCTGCAGTCTCTAAGTGAAAGCTCCAAAACCTTGGATTTCTCTGAATCTGTGGGCTGAGCATACTTGTAAACGAAATTCCATTTCGCAACATCTGGGTTGTTGTAAAGTTTACCGATCAGTGGATCAATGCTGTCTTGCTTACAAGAAACATAGATTTTAGATTGGAACTTATCGATCAAGCGGATTCTTTCACCAGATTCACTTATGATCCACACTGTAATTTCACCCTCATTTGAAGGGTAAACATCAAGTACCCAGCCTCTAATTTTGCAAGGACTCGTAATCGTAATCAATCCGCATACCAAAGGACTTGCGGTTATGATCAAAATCGTTTAAAAAAGATACCCCTAAGCGAATAATTCGAGTAGTGGAGGGGTCGGTGAAAATGAAACTGTTAATCGACAAATTAAAATACAAAGCAATGAACAAATCAGCAAGTGAATGAAATTATGGACTTATTGGTCGAACTGAGAAAACTTCAAGGAAAGCGTTTGTTAACCATTTACCAAAAGAAACCTTTTGAAATTACACAAGTATCCAATAATCAAATAGTTATAAAAACGTCTACAGAGTCAAACCGTCCTATACCGCTGAAAGAAATAACACTTGCATGGAATCATTTAGAAAAACATAAAAAATTAACTAGAGGTGAAATTCAAGGTTTAGGGTATTCCGAATTGAACCCTGCCTATGTTGTGGCTATTCTTGCAAGCTTGCCCGAGGTAACGCACACCCTTAGCCCGATTATTCTCCAGCTAAAAAACACATATGAACCAACAACGTAATTTTTTTTTCACCCGACAAATGAAATTTTTCTTCAAAAATCTTAAATTATTTGTTCTTTTTTATGGCATTTCTTCTTTTTGAGGTACCTTCAATTTCAAGCCAAATAGGGAAGTTCTTACCATTCATCTCTTTTGCTCACCGATTCTTGTTTTAGGTCTTTGTCTATTTCACGGTAAATATCTTTTGCAGAAGATGAAACAACAATTAGACCTGTGCCTTCAACACTCTTCACAGTAGGAACCTTGACCAATCGTGATTCTCTAGACTGCGGAACATAATCAACAACAATCTCTTTGGTGCTAAAGCATAGCTTTTCATCAGAATCCCAAAGTTCATACATCTCAACCCTAACCAGATAACTTCCAGCTACAATTCCCCTCATATCAATAACGAGAGGAAACTCCAAGCTGTCGCCTAGTAAATTACTTTGAGGTATGCAAATGGGTGTTGAATTAATTAGTTGATCTTCAAAATACAGCTCAAGATTAATTTTTGAAAACGCCGTATTTGAAGGTAACAAGGCAAATTCAACTTTAAGTACTAACTCGTCTTCTTCGATTTTATTGGCAATTTGATTAATTATTATTGCTTTTGTAGGCCTAATTGACTCTTTATCCCGTTCAATGTTAAATTGAAAAGAGAGGTCATCTAGTGTTGACTGCTTTGATTGACTAATTTCTGCCTTCATTAGCTCTCTTTTTTGCTGATTCTTAGTTAAGTCGTTCATCGTTTATCTAATTATCCAGTTTTGCTTAATATTAATTTACGCAGTGTTTAACAGTCTATTCTCTGCATAATCTTTTGCACAGCAAACTTTGCCTTTTTCAACACTTGAAAAGGCGCTCTTTCTTGATTGTCAATGTAAAATAGCCTATCCTTCGTATTCCCTGTTTCATTTCGAATTAAGTCGGCGGTTAATCGATTGCCTTCATTTCCACTTAGTGAGTATCTCTTCTCGTCTAAACGTAGCTCGGCTCAGGAAGAATAATACTACATCGGCAATCATTACGATGCCCGCGAAGATCAGAAGGTTATCAACACTGAACGCAAAAAGTCCTTCCGCACCTGCAAAGAAGACCACAACAAACGGAATAAACAGGAGACCCGCGATTTGATTTGCACCGCGAACATCGTTTACCCTCGATGATGCAATCACTGCCACTTCAATACTTAGAATTGCTGCTAGTGGCGCGAGGATTAACAACATAACCCCAGCGTTCCAATTGGGAAAATAATAGTAGCCTAATCCCCCATTGTAAAGGATGTAATCCGCTAATGCCATGAAGATTGAAGCCCCCGCCCACGTCGATAGAATAGGAGGTAAGAACGACGCTATGCTTTTTCCGAGAAGAATCTCGCCATCAGTCGTAGGGGTTGCAAGCAACGGTTCCAGTGTCTTTTCAACTTTTTCACCCACAATGCTGTAAGCTGCAATTGTACTGGGAAGAACAGTTGCTAAAACAACAAAGATGTAAATTATTGATTCTGCACCCAGCGATATCGTGTCGGGGATTCCAGAAGCGATTTGGTTTTTGATGACAAGTGAGAAAGAAATAGCGATTAAAAGAGGTAACCCGATATTGTAGAAGAGGATGCTTCTTTTTCTACTGATTACCTTCAGCTCTTTACGCGCTATTTTCCATGGTATCCATGTAGTCATTGTGAGTTCTCCTTCACCAGTTTCAAGTAGGCGTCTTCTAACGAGCTGCTGAGGATGGATACAGCTTCGATGCGTCCACCTGCTGCGACAATAGCGTTTACTATGTCAGGATTCTCCTCTTCAGGATTCACGACATCGACCGTCAACTTGTTGCCCTGCTTGACTACGTTCTTGACCTGTAGTTTCTTCAGCGCATCCAAGATCGCATCGTTCACCTGCTTAAGTTGGATTACAGTTTTTCTTCCACGGACAGAGCGTTCGAGTTCTTGAGGGGTACCCACTGCCATCAGCTTGGTATTCAAGATGCCAATCCGATCGCAGACCCTTTGTGCCTCATCAAGATTGTGAGTGTTAAGAAAAATAGTCTTCTTTTCTTTCTTCAAGGAGAGAATGAATTCTCTTACTGTCTTAGCGGATTCAGGATCTAGATTTGCAGTCGGCTCATCCATGAAAATTACCTCGGGATCATGAATCAAAGCTCGCGCTATCGCAAGTTTTTGTTTCATCCCCTTCGAGAATGCCCCAACTAAAGCATCTCTCTTCTCCCAGAGCCCAAGCAACTTAAGGAAGTATTCATTGCTCTCCTTTCGCTGAGAATCAGTTCGCCTGTACAACGTCCCATAGTAATCCAGGTTCTCATAAGCAGTGAGAGATTCGTAGAGACCCACACTGTCTGGGACGAGCCCGATGATCTTCCTAATTTTCAGAGCATCTTCTTGACTGCCAATTTCATAATCTCCAATCTTAGCTGTGCCGCTTGTCTTGGATATCAGGCAACAAAGCATTCTAACTGTGGTTGTCTTGCCAGCTCCGTTGGGACCAAGAAAGCCAAAGACTTCGCCCTGGTTTACTTTGAAAGTTACGTTGTCAACCGCAGTGAGGTCACCGAATTTCCTCGTAAGGTTTTCAGTCTCAATCATATCAAGCAGCCACAATTCAGCTTCAATTAACTAATGCTCTCGGTTACCTTTATCTTTAAAATTATTTTTAATCATTTTGGTTCTAATTATTATTGCCAAAGCTGCAACGATTATCAAAACAGCCGCGGTGGTTAACGCTACTGAATGTTGGAGATAGAAGGGCAAGTTACTTTTTGTAGTGGTAATAATACCAAAATGAGCAACGGTAATGTAACTAGCTGAAGAAGCGATAACAACTGTATTGTCAGGCAAAAGAGTCCAACCTTGACCTTCAGCTAAAACTACATTATTTGGAACGATTACGCTCCATTCGTCTGCACTCGTGGGAATGGATGTGTCAAGTTCAAGGTTGACCATTTGCTTGCCTTTACCCTCCATTGTATAGCTTAGTAAGTTCACTGGAAATGAGGCATTGAGGGTAATATAAGCCAAGATTGTTACATTTGAATTCTGAGTAGAAAACATCAAGTTTCCGACACTGCTAAAATCGTTCAATCCAAAACCTGGAATGCTTTGATTATTCAATGTTAAATCTTTGAAAGTCCAAGTATTATTGTTCAATGTTGCCTCTGAATAAGACCCATTTACTGCAAAACTGATGGTGCCGTTGAAGTCGGGGATGATGAACTTGTCAGAAGTTGTGAAGTTTTGTTGTGTTTGGGCTTGTGAAGGAGGACAATAATAAGAAATCACCAATGCTAAGATAATTATTGCAGTTAGTCCAATTATGGGTGGTTTGCGGGTTTTTTCCTTCAAAGTCTCATCGCAGCGCAAGATATGCTGTTCAAAATGGGGTATAAGGCTTTTCCAGTAAAAGCGACTAAGAATCACCCCGATTAAAGGTCTTAATTTTTAGCCTTTAATCAAGTTAGAATACGATTCATAAGCACAACCATAGGAAGAGTCCAAAGATACTGTAAAATTAAAATAAAAGCTTGCTATTTGGCAAACTCTAACTACAATGTGCTGGGATAGTAATATGAGTGATAAATTGGAAAATGTGTTGATTCCTAAAACGATGTCTACTCAGCACCCTGACAACGCAAACATCCCCGATTGGAGCAGCGAGGAAGTAATCAATGGCAACGCTGAGGTGTATGAAGCCTACTACGCCTATAGTGTCTTAGGTTGCCAAGAGGTAATGTGGGATTCAGAAGGGAAAGACACCGATACTCGAGTTGTCAGAAAACTATTACAGAAATATTGGGATTATTTTTCTGCGCATACCATCGGCGAAGACATTTACTTGACCTATAGAATACCTAATCCAAAAATTGAAGGTCCAGAACGAAAATTCTTTGTGGAAACCCTACAAAACATTCCAGTAGCACACGATGTTGCTTCGTTGGTTTATCGAAGAGAAGTTGTGCCGATTTTTGAGGTAATCTTGCCATTCACAACTAATGCGCAAGAACTCATCTTGCTTTTAAATTACTACAAAAAAGCAATAATTGGCCATGAAGATGCAACTCTCTATGAATCAGTGACAACTAAAGATTGGATTGGCAGTTTTAGCCCCAAAACAATTAAAGTTATTCCTTTAGTTGAAGATTTTGAAAGCATCATAAATGTTGATAGAGTGGTGCGTCCTTACCTGCAAGCTATAAAGCCTAAACAGCAGCGGGTGTTTCTCGCACGATCTGATCCAGCTTTAAATTATGGGTTAATATGTGCTGTTTTACTCTCCAAAATAGCCTTAAGCAAACTCAAACAATTAGAAAAAGAACAGAACACAACTATCCACCCCATTCTTGGCGTTGGGTCAAAACCCTTCAGGGGCCACCTTTCACCCGATAACGTTGAAAATTTTTTAGATGAATACAAGGGATTATCAACTGTAACAGCTCAATCAGCTTTCAGATATGATTATCCAACAGCGCAGGTAAAAGAGGCCATTACAACCCTAAATCAACGGCTCCCAAACGGAGACCCAGAAATAATTAACCCAGAAGAAGAAACAGTCTTTTTAGGAATACTTACTAAATGTAGAAGACATTACGAGAGCCAAATAGAATCTATGGCTCCATTCATAAACAGTGTTGCAGCCTACGTTCCAGCGAGAAGAGCACGCAAACTACACATCGGACTTTTCGGCTACAGCAGATGCGTTGCAGGTGTATGCTTGCCTAGAGCAATTTCTTTTGCAGCTTCACTCTACAGCATCGGGTTACCACCTGAATTCATCGGCATGAGCGCATTAAACCAACTAAGCAGTGCAGAATGGTTACTCCTCAAAAAATACTACCTTAAAATGGATTATGACCTAAAAGTCGTTGGCGAGCTCGTTTCTTGGGAAAACATAAACATGCTTATAGAAATGAGAAATCAACTATCAAAAAGAGCCAACATGAACCAAGAAACAATAAAAAAAGCCCTCAGCAACACCATAGAAGACCTAAAGGCAGTTGAAGAAAAGTTAAGCATCAAACTTGGACCAAAAAGCGTTTCAGGCAGAAAACATGAGAACTTTACAAACAACTTCCTTCTGAGTTATCTGCAAAAAGAAGATGACGAAGCAAAAAAAGCGTTGCTAGAATCAGCTAAACTACGAAAATGCTTAGGCTAAACTATTCAATCCGCTATAACCCGGTTAAGAGAACAGCAATTATGCCACTTAAGAATACCCCATCAAACGTGCCTGCCCCGCCTATGCTAGCAACCGGCGCGCCAAGCTTGGATATTTTCCTCAGGTTCAGCAAGTCTGCCCCTAAGAGCGTTCCAAGTGTGCCTGCCACGTACGCAATAGTTTTTGGATGGGCTGGAAAAAGAATTAATGCCGCCACCGCTGCAGCTATTGGAGGAATGAACGCTGGAGTGGCAATTCCAACACCTTTGACAGGTCTAGCTACTAAATGAGTTACTATGGCTACGGCTAAAACGCCAACACTGCACAGCAAAACTGTCGATAATGACGATCGACTAAGCAGGTAGATGCTGACAGCTGTCGGTATTAATGCGCCTCCAACATTTACAGCCAGTAAAGTAAATGTTTCTCCATACTCTACTTGAGGAATACGGTAGGATATGCCAAACCAGTTAACGTAGTCGTCATGAATAACCGGTATTTTGGCTCGCAGCCTAAGCAAGGGAATGTTGATAAAACTGCCCATCAAAGTTCCTATCAAAATCAAAAAAACTGTGATAGGCGTAAAACCGACATTTTCAAATGCAATGCTTACAGCTCCAACAAAAACTAACGCAACCACTGCAAAAACTAAGAACCACTGCAAAAACTAAGACAACCAAGATTGCAAAAAAGAGAAAGCTATGCTGAAAATAAATTGTCTTCTTGCTCAAACTTTCACAACTAGTTTAGCTATTTCAGAACTTAACTCTGAACAAATCAGCTTATTTACATTCCGTACATAAGAATTATCAACCACAACAGTAAAAAACTGTTTTTTAATTGCGCATTAAAAAAAACTAAGTAGAAAATTTATCTATTAAATGAAAAACGCAGTTTAAGGGGTGGAAATGCAAAAAGCTTTTTAACAAATCATTTAGTACATTATTATGTCTCAAGTGAGACCAAAATGGGTTAGGGGATGTAAGTTTTTGATAAATGAAGAAAACTTTTTTCGAAAACAAAGAGAACCAGCTCAAGAAATCCGTGAAAATAAAAAGGTTAGATTTTGCTCGGGTTGCCATCAACCTATCGGAATTATATCAACTATGCTTTATGAAATTGAGGAAAAACTATACTGCTCCGACTGTTATTCTCGTATAATAAGTAACAAAGCTATAGAAAGAAACTATTACGATTTAATGCAAATAAAAGAAGCGTAAAAACTAAACAAATACAGCCGCACACAGTTCTGGTTTAGTAGAGCTAGCTATACATTTCAATTTTTGCGTAAATATACTAAAAATTTTAACCTTCCGATAACGGAGGTCCTTCTTCAGCTTTTCTGATTCTGCCTCCAATTACGGTAGGTATAATTGCTAAAGTGTTAACGATTGCAAATGCAAAGTAAGTGTTTTTTAAACTGTCCAAAAATAACGCTATTCCTCCTGCAGGGATAGCTTGTGGGCTAACGGCAGTTAAAATTTGGGTTATAAGATTATAGGGTGCAGTGAAGGACATGACAAGTACTGCGAGGTTTAAGCTTATAGTTAAGCCAATGTTTAAAAACAATGTAAATAGCGCTGAACCGATCCCGTGTCTTTCAGGAGGGACCGAACTCATTATTGCTCTTAAGTTTGGAGACACAAAGAGCCCTGTGCCTCCGCCCAACAAGATCATGTAAATGCTGAGTGTAAAGTAAGGCGTAGTTGCGTTAGTTGCTGAGAAAAGAAAAAGGGCAACGCTGCTTAGAACTAAACCCGTTATTGTAAATTGTGATTGACCAAATTTATCAGCTAATTTACCGCTTAAAGGTCCGACTGCCAAAAATGCAATTTCAAAAGGCAGAATTCTAAGACCTGCCTGCAAAGGGCTTAGGTTGTCCACTAATTGGAATTGAAGGCTTAAAAGTAATATAACGCCAGTCCACGTGATAATGTTAAGCAATAACGCGAATAAACCTCCTGAAACTTCCCTGATTCTGAAAACTCGAAGGTAACTCAGAGGACAATCAATACGTCTTTCGTATAGCAGAAAAACAACAATCAAAACTGCGGTACTTGCTACTAGAGCATAAGATGTTGTTAATCCGCTTGTGCCATATGCCCCATAGGTTAATCCAACCATCAGACAAAACAGAAAAGCAGTAAACAAAGCAAAGCCCACCCAATCGATGTGCCTGTCCTTATCTAAAAGTGCAGTTTCCTTAAGCTGTCGTCGAGACCAGAAAGTTCCAAAAATTCCAATTGGAATATTTATGTAGAATAGCGCTCGCCAATCAAAAAACGAAAGGATTAACCCACTTAATGTTAAACCTAAAAGTGCTCCGCTCGAAAAGCTATTTGATTTATGCCTAAAAATAACCCCGGCTGGTTTTTTGGAGCTGCATCTGTCGCTATAGCTATACTGTTAGTGAATACCCACGCTGCGCCTACGCTTTGTATTCCTCGGAAAATAATGACCTATGTCGGATTTTGTCCAAGAATAGTTAGAGCTGAACCAATCGTGAACAATGCAAAAACGTAAGTGTAGATTTTTACTCTACCAAAAATATCGCCCAAAACGCCCCAATAATTGATAGTGTTAGGGTGTGGGTTAAAACGTAAGCTTGGGTTATCCAAATTGCCTGTTCGATGTTTGCACCTAATTGTGCAGAGACTTGTGGCAACCCAATTATTACTATTCGAGTGTCCAAGCCAACCATTAAAATTCCGATTGTTGTTACGGTTAATGCTGTCCAATTGTACTGCAAAAAACCAGTCCGAAGAAATTAGTTACGGATGTATCCGCAAATAGTTAATCGTTTATTAGAGTAATTAACTTTTCACTCACAAATTTGCTTTTTTACGGTTATTGGCATTTTTATTAAATAGCCAACTATCCTCTAAGTTGAATGAAACTTTTAGTCGCCTATTGCATTAATGAAAGAAAATTAAGTAGTCTTTTTGCTTATGTCGCAGTTCTGCTTAAGAAAAGCCATGCTGTCAGCGGGCAGGTCTCGTTCAACCATAAAGTTTGGCCCTACCCAACTGTTGACACCAACTTTCACACCTGGCATAAGTAGCGACTTTATACCTGTTTTCACGTTATCGCCTAACACTGCGCCGAGTTTTCGTCTACCTGTGTTAATCACTTGGTCTTTTACCATCATTTTGATTGAACCCGCGTCGAAGCGATAATTAGCCATTACGGTACCTGCGCCTAGATTGCAGTGTTCGCCAAGAATGCTATCTCCAACATATGATAGATGTCCAACATGTGTGCTATCCATTATTATGCTGTTTTTGATTTCGCATGCGTTGCCTACCCGAACTTTTTTGCCTAAGCTTGTTCCAGGTCGAATGAAGCAGTTTGGGCCAACGTCACATTCTTCATCGATGAAGCAGGGTCCTTCAATGTATGCTCCAGAGCGGATGCGGGCGGATTCAGCAACAGCGACTGGGCCAATAAGGTGGGCACCCTGCTCAATTGTTCCTAAAACTTGAAGGTCCATACGTTTGAGAGCCCAATTGTTAGCATCAAGCAAATCCCAAGGTCTGCCTACATCAAACCAATCATCCTTTGAGAGTTCGGCAGTCAAAACTGTTTTGCCTTCAGCGGCAAGCATCGTTACTGCATCAGTAAGTTCTTCTTCACCTCGGATTGATTTTTTGGTTTGTTTTATCTTACCAAATATCTCTTTGGAAAAAACATAAACTCCCGCGTTAGCTAAGTTTGACGGCGCTTTTCCGTTAGCAGGCTTCTCCACTATACGCTTAAACTTTTTTTGTTCGTCGAACTCTATTATGCCATAGTTTTCAGGTTTATCAACAGTCACAACGCCTACTACGGCAGAGGTTTTTCCCTGCTTGTAGACCTGCAAAACATTCTTTACAGTGTCCTCACCGAACAATAAATCGCCGTAGATAAGAACAAAATCTTCATCTACGAAAGGTTCAGCTACTCCAGTCGCGTTTCCAGTTCCAAGAACCTTTTCTTGTACAGCATAACTAATTTGCAAACCAAATTTTTTGCCGTCACCAAAATACTCTCGAATTGCATCGCCCATATAGTGAGTAACAATAATAACTTCAGTTATCCCAGCGTTCTTTACTGCTTCTAAACAAAACTGCAAAATTGGTTTTCCGCCAACTTTAATCAAATGTTTTGGGCGTGTTGCTGTTATTGGCAACAATCTTATGCCTTCGCCTGCTGCGAGTAAAACTGCTTTCATTTTATTTCAGCCTCAATCTGGTTCTTTATTAATTTTGTAGTCTTTAGGGTTATATTATTTGCCACAGCTAAAGATTCCCCTTCAGCAGTCAAGCGAATTAGGGGTTCAGTTCCAGATGCTCTAACTAGCAACCAACCATCTTTTAATGCAAGTCGGACGCCATCAACTGTTGAGAAATCAAGATAACCTGGAAAAGCAATTTTTAGGGCGTCACCAATTTTTTCCACGATTTTATATTTTTGTTCATTTTTGCAAACAATGTTTTCGCGTTTTGTTACGTACTCTGGAACAGCGGAGATGAATTGGCTTAGAGTTTTGTTTTCCTCTTCCAATGCCTTAAGCATCAATACCGCAGAAAGAGGTCCGTCTGGGCAATAATGATGCTTTGGATGTACCCAAGCGCCACATGGCTCCCCTCCGAAAATGGCGCCTGATTGCTTGAGGGCTTCTGAAACGTAAATGTCTCCTACTCTGGTACGTATAACTTTGCCGCCTTGAGCATGCACCATCGTTTCAACACACATTGAGGCTTCTACATTAGTTACTACTGTTCCACCTTTGTTACCTTGAAGTGCATAAGCAGAATAAGCGGCTAATGAACGGTCAAAATTAACAAAAACGCCTTTTTCATCCACAAAAGCTATACGGTCACCATCACCATCAAAGGCAATGCCCACGTCTGCTCTGAGCGCTTTAACAACATTTGCCAAATCTTGAAGTGATTCAGCGGTCGGCTCAGATTTTCGAGCTGGGAAAAACCCGTCAGGTTGCGCGTTAAGAGAGGTTACTTTGCAGCCTACGGCTTTTAGCAGTTCTGGGGCTATGTTGAAGGTTGCGCCGCATCCGGGGTCAACCACAACTCGCCATGGCTTGCATAGACCGGTCGCCGCTTTAACTGCCATTTCCAAGTAAACTTGAGATGCATCCATTTGAGTGGTTTTGCCTAGGCTGCGCCAATCTGCCAATCTAAAAGTTCCTTGTACCACGTTTTTTTCTACAGCATCTTGGTCTTCGTCAGTGTAGGATAAGCTGTCACTTCTGAAAACTTTTATCCCGTTATATTGTGGGGGGTTATGTGAAGCAGTCAACATGAAACCGACGTCTGCGCCTAAGGATTTGGTGGCATACGCTAAAGTGGGCGTAGGAATCATACCTGCCAAGAATACATCCGTTCCACTTGACAGCAAAGAGGAAACCAATGCATCCTCAAGCATTGAACCTGAAACTCGTGTGTCTTTGGCTACAAGCGCCAATTTGGCTTTTGCATGCGCAGCCACCGCTAAACCAACCTTACACGCTAATTCTGGTGTTAAGTCAACGTTTGCTAATCCTCTTACGCCTGAGCTTCCAAATAATTTAGCCATCTCTATTCCTCTTTGAAAGGTAATCTTTTACTTCATGATAAAGGTAGGTGCTTAAAATATTTAGTAGCTAATTGCATATAGATGCAATGTCGATTGATTTTGTTCCTACGTTTGTAGGCGCATTTTTTGTGTGTTTTCTTATTATTTCGTGGTTTCTTTGCAGCCGCCTAAAACTAATCCGCCCCAAAATATAGTGAATAAAATTTACATTTGTTTCTTTGTTGAGATGCATTTTGAATGGATTTTTTTGGTTAGATATCTGGTTTTTGGTTTTGACGCTTAGTGACTTTTTATGACGCGTAGTGACGAATAAAGACGCAGCCTTCAAACAATTCAAAGCCTAAACCAAGAAAGCAACTTGATAAAAACTGAGCACAATTTGCGATAAAAATATGTGCCTTTGAACTTAATCTTTTGAGTTACATGTTAAACGCTAAAAGACAAATTAAGTCTAATAAAGTCAATTCTGGTCAAATAAAGTCAAAAAAGTATCAACCTGCAACCAATTCAAACCATAAATTGAAAAAGCGACCCAAAACACAAAGAACAAAAAAAAACAACACACTGAGCCGTTTTGGAACAGCTTTTTTGCGTTTTCTTGCAGATCCTTGCGTTTCCTTGCAAATGCTTGCAGTTCCTTGCAGGTTAAGACGCAACCTACAACCGATTTAAGCTCTAAATCAAAAAAACAACATGAAAATAACCCACTTAAAAATAGCATAGCGCCTAACAAAGCTAAATAATATCATTAAAAAACTTTGAAAGTTTCGCCCAACTAGGATGTTTACCATAAGGATCAGAGAGGTAGCAAGCGGAAACAGCGTTTGCCAACATCAAACGACACTCATCAGACAAGCAGTTCCTGTCGCCTAAGATGTTTCCTGCAGTCCAAGCATCACCAGCGCCAGTAGCCCGCAAAACATTAACCTTAAACGAAGGCACCATGACCTCACTTTTGCCTTTTAAACTGGCAGAAAATAGAGTAGTGTGCAAGTCAATTCTCACATTAGTCAAGTGCTTAGCTAAAACGCGTGCAGCATCCATTGCCAAATCCGCGAACTCCATGCTTTCTTTCTTATCATTTATGTTCTTATCAAGTAAGCTTGCATAAACGATAGCTTCATTCTCGTTTAGACTTAAAATGTCAACAAGATTAGCTTTTAGAACAGATTCCATCAACTCAACAATTTTGCTCATGTTAGGTGTAGGATCTGCCGTGTCGTAGTAAGTTTTAGCTTTGCTCTTCACCTTAGCTCTGCCAAAAATTGTTTGCGCTAGCTGTGTTCCAAATTTTAAGGTACCTGCCCAATTAAACAGGCACGTATAATCAGCAGATTCAATCAATGAATAATCTGTTTCGTCAAGTTGGTTTGGTCCAAAATCAGCTAAGGAACCCAAATCTCGAATCATAACATTGCTTTTTCCGTCTCGGTTTTTGAACTCTAATGCAGTAGTTATTGACGCTTTTTCACAGATCTTAATGTGTGATGTATCAATTGGAGCTTCTTTGAAATAGAATCTAATTTGTTCCAAACCATATTGGTTTGTACAGATAATCGGCGTTACATTGGCACCTAAATTGGCTAGGGCTGACGCTACGTTAATCGCGTTCCCTCCCCTAAGATCAGTTTGAGGAACACCGTCGATGCTCCCACCCTTGCGTTTAGCTACATCTGAAATTAAATCTGAAAACTCCCAAACGTTCCAATTCAAATTTACGAATCTGTCAAGGAAAAAATCAGGCAAAACAACGACTTTACAATCTTTAGGACTACGAATCAAAAAATTTCTGAGTTCTTTTTTGCATTCTGTAACGCTCAACAGCAGGACCTATAGAGATTTATTTCCACAAAGCTAAAATAACCTTTTGATTTAAGATGGAACAATAAATATCGAGGGATGGGGTAGGGAGAATGAACTTTAAAAAAGAGGTTTGTCTATTAGCATTTGCTATTACATTATTTTTGGTTAGCTCTTTCTTCTTTTCGTATCAAAGTGGAAATACAACTTATTTAGGCATGGCTTCTTACCCGTACCGAGCATATGCTTTGGCATTCGTAGGTTTTGGCTCACTTCTCATGGTTACCGCATCACTCTCTTATTCAAAACGCAGCAAGGATATACTTTAATTAGTAATTCTCCACTTTTTCAGGCGACAACAAATCTAACCAGCAACCATACTATATCCCCAAATACTAAAGCAACAATAAAACCCAAAGTTATGAAAATCAAAAGGGGTAACCCAGGAGTAGCCCACACATAGCTGTCAATTTTTTCCTTTTCAACAGCATTAGATAAACGTTCAACAATTTTATCTCGCCCTTCATCATGTGGAACGACCACAAGCTTCCTTTTGAAACCACTATCTTCGCTATCTTCCACGTCTTCCATGGGAAAAATATGCCATTTCGCCTTAACCTTTTCAATATTGACTTTGTAGCCTGTTACCAAAACTAATATTTTTTTGCCGATTGATTCCTGCGCAAGTGTTCCCGTGAACATTTTTTTGCCATTTCTTCGGTGCCAAACAAAATTGCGTCCGACCATGTATACTGCGCTCGCAGCGGCAAACAAGACGCCGTTGCTAAAGATTGTTAAGGGAAATATGACTTGTGAAATAGGTGATAATCCAGCTGAGATTATAGGTGTGGATAGGATTTCTGGCGCGAATGGCAATGCAACGGCAATGCACATAAGGGCTTTTGAGTCGGCGCCACCAAATCCGCCTGAATAAAACAATAGAAACGCAAGCCCAATGGTAAAGCCCGCACTTACTCCAAACAGAGGCAATTTTGATGGGTTGTATAGCAGAAATTCTGCAAGAGAAAGAGATAGCGCGATAGGTGCATAGATTACCCATACCCGGTTGCTTACTTCACGAGTTTTAAAGTCGCTCCACGACGCATAAATCAGGACAGCGGCTGTAACTGCTACTCTTGCAGCAACGAAGATTATTTCAGAGTTAAACATTCAATCCCTTATGCTGTTTCGGTTGGCTTTCAACACTAAAACAATTTGTATCCTATTTATCGTAGATGAATGTTAAATCTATATTAAAAATCAATTTCAAAAAAAAATTGTTAATTGCCAACGGTTAGAGTTATCGTTGGCGGCAACTCCGCAAGTATCCATAAACCAGGTTGAGCATATCCACCATAGATTGGTACGTTGGCAGAGTCAAAGGTCGCAACTGCCCCATACCAAGTTACATCTAAGGCATTTTCAAATGACACAGGGCTAAGGGTTACTGGTAGCAATGAAATGGTTTGTGCCGTCGAGTCTGCTTTTAGTGCGCCTCGGGCTGTTGCGGGAGGCATAGTGTCAAAGGTATAGAGCATGTTGTTGGCTTGGTCGGTGAACATTATTCCTGCTCCTTTAGTGCCATCAGTGAATTGGCTCCAATGATGTGCCGATACGCCTGACGAGTTGCTAAGTGTCTGTGTGCCGTTGGCTACAACGGGGTCGCCATTAATTGTTCCATTTTCTGTTTGTGGTTGCCCGATAGTTGTCGTTAATGAAATAGGGCAAAGGTCTGTTATTGTACGTGTTTGCGTTGAATTCATGAACATCAAACTTAGTTGATAAGTGAAGTATGTCGCGTTAGCTGGTAGCGTAAGTACCATGTTGGCGTAAAGGTTTGGGCAATTACTGACTCCGTTTGACCATTCAGCTTCTTGTTGAACAATATCTCGAACAACACCTTTGTAAACAACGTACGCAATTCCGCTTCCGTACGAGCTTAATTGATTATTTATTCGCATGAAATTAGATGTGCTAGAGGTATTGGTGCCAACAACTGTAGAGGTTACAGTGAAACTTCCACTGAATTGTAGATTTAAATTCCCATTACTAATCATGCTGTTGCTGTTTGGATTGTCATTGGCGAAGTAGGTGCTAGTATATGCTAGGGGTGTTTGCTGTGCGCTGTCACTGCCGTTCCACCATAAAGTGAAATCTGACGTATGGGTATTTACAAGAAAAACAACCATTTGTCTATTACCAAAAACTGTGTTATTGCTTGTTAACCCTAACGCAACCGTATATGATGAAGCCCAATCTTCGATTTGGAACGGAACTTGCTGGTTGACTCCATCAATTGTTTCGTTTATATGAATGGCTTTCACAGGAACAGGCGGAACAGGAATCGTTTGAGAGGTTAACTGAAGGTTTTGTCCTAGCCACCGCATCGTTCCATTTTGCAACAACTCTACCGCTACGGTTGCCGATGGATTTTGCAATGCCAAAAATAATTCTTGATCAGACTCTGGTCTAAGAAGTGCTGAATATATTTTCCATCCATTTTGAACGACTGTGTTGCCAGCTCGGAATCTGAGCGTAAAATTAGGCGAAGTTAAATATGCGCTAATGGAAATGTTGTTCCAGCCGCTACCTAAAGAATTCAAAACGGGTTGCCATGCGCCTCCGTACCAAGCATCAACCGCTAATCCTGCTGGTGCAGATGCGCCAGTGTCGATGCAGAGAACAGGGTGAAGATTAAGGTAAGTGGTGTTCACGTTTGTCCATTGTTCTTCGAGATCAAGTGTGTAATTAGGAATATCGGGGCTGAATTTTACTAAATCAAGGTTAAAGTTAAATGGCATATTAGTTGACAAAGTTGCGGTTACCATTAGCTTCCAATATCCGCTGCTGTTTATGTAACTTGATGGGTTGGTTGATAAAGTCAATGTATTTAGTGATTCGCTAGTTCCTATTGTAGCACTCATTGATCCATTTCCGCTATTCGCATACAATCCTGTTCCCCAGTTGAAAAGCTGGCAAGTGGAAGTTACACCATTTACAGAGGTCGAACTAGCAATCGCCCATACGATATCATTTAAGGTAGAAACACTTGATGAACCTGTTAATACGCCTTGAACAGTGTAAAGGCTTGGAAGACCAATGTTGGTTATGCTAGTTTGAAGATTTTGAGCTAAACTGCTGTTATCAACGTTCAAGTACATATTTTGATTGTTATGGTTTGTTGTAACTTCTGCATAGCAGTCTATTTCTAGATAGTCTGTTTGGCTAACAACAGTGTAAGCACTGGTTGAGTATGATCCTGAAAGTGTAGACCAAGAAGCACCAATGTTACCTGAGGCAGCTGTGGTGGACGCTAATGTTGTTCTTAAACTGCCACTTGATTGTCGAATAACAATATCGGCGTCGCAGTACCCAACTACGTTTGCATCTCTTTTAACTCGGTACAAGATATTTCCTGAACTTGCAGGAATCGATGTAATACCAGTTAAAGGATAATCAAACTTACCTATCAGTTGTCGCCCTTTGCTACCAGCGCTTGCTTGTAATGTGGTTCCGCTTTGTTCAGCACTTGCAAGCTTGAGATAATAATAACTTGAACCTAATGGGGAGACTTCTTGGTGAGCATACAAAGTCATACCTGAGGGTGTGCTTCCGTAACTGCCTAATGTCATGAAGATTCCGTCTTCTAAAGCAAGTTTTGAAGTATCACCCGAAACGCATGTTGTCGCACCCATTGGGTTCCAGTATGTAGGATAACTTGGTTGAGGCACCATTCCAGAAGCAGCATCTGTAATAGTGTCATAACTGGCATCTGGACCTTGCTGTTGAGCTGTAAAGTTGCCATGAGTACCTATATCTGGAATAGAATCTACGCTTGAATTGTATTGATTCACGTAATCTCCCCCGTTGACAGTGGAGCTGTTAAAAGTTAGGCTTGCGGTATAATGATCGAATGAGGAAGCTGCAACTGTTATGCCTCTAGTATCTTGAACTTGGATTGCAACAGATTGCGGGTTTATTCCTGATGGTACATCAATAATGTATGTACCATTGCTGCAGGAGAGCGGCTCGTCAGGGGGATTAACCATTCCCCAAGTTGAGTTTGAATACTGATATAAATAAAATTTGAAATTCGACATCCCTAAACCGACTACAGGCTCATTTTCATCTTGGATCACTGTTAAGCAAATTTGATTGTTTGACGAAGACGGGCTAATCTGTGCGTCTAGTCGGCAAGATGCAGAATAAGCGATCCCACTTATACCAAGTCCCGTCAAATCGTACGTGATATTTAGGGCCCCTTGACTGTAACTGGCATTTGAAAACCAGTTAGTACCCAATGACAAGTAAGTAACATTAAAAGAGATACCCCATTCAGGTTGTATATCAGCTAAATTTACTAAACCACTGTTAAGGTAGCTAGTTGCTAGCGATTGAGCATATGAAGAGTTACCTGTAACTTGTATAACAGAGCCATAATAGCCCACAGTAAAGCCCAAAATCTGTTTTAGAGCCAAGTTGGTTTCATCTATAGCACTTAAGATTTGAGGTTGAGCTTGAACAGGGTCATACCTTATTGCAGAGTAGGTTGTCATAACAGAAGCTATTAGAATTACCGTTACCAGCAAAGCCGCAATAATAGAAAATTGACCTTTATTATTCACCTTAGTTGCCTCCTGCCAGCCCAAGTTGTAAAACTACTATCCGTGAAGTTCCAGAGGCAGTATATTCTGAAGGATAGAGACTGGGGTGGTAATCAGTCAATAAACCCAACGCCGTTAGCCTAATGTCTGGAGTTCGTGTTAAACCCAATGCAAAAAATCCGCCTTGATATTGAGCCGTCTGGTTAACGGTAACAATATGTCTATAAATAGCGCCTGGGTTCCAAGAGTTCACAGTATTAAAAACGTAAGTTGTCACGTTTAAGTGGTAACTGCTTAGAATAGAAGTTGCTAATGCTCTAGTCGAAGTCTGATATTGTGATGGATAAATACCATAGTAGTTGCAGCTGTTCAATGCAGGATTAGATAGGTTTACAACGCCAGGACTGCCAGTGGTGCTGTCACCATATGAATAAGTCTGATTGTCTAATCCTTGAAGGAAAGAGTTTAAGCCTGCCGCACCGTCACCACTATTTTTTCCTATCATATTCATGCCATAAATTCCCCAGGTGTTCTGGCTGTTAGAAAACAAAGCAACATTGGACACGTAGTAAAATGGCCACCCAACTATGCTAGCCCATGTCCAATTGTACTGCAAAACTCTTTGACCTAACGTGTAGGCATAGCGTGCATATGCACTATTAGCAGAATCGTATCCGACTCCTGTGCTCGCGTAATAACCAGACGGAATAGGAACTGCTTCCCCACACGTATTTACAATTACGGCATTCTGCACTTCTTCACCTTGAAGTGATGTGCCGTTTAATATCTGTGCAAGCTGAGAAGTATTCTGAACCATTACGGTATTAACAAAATATGGTGATAACAAGTTGTAGAGGTCTTGAGCTAAACTTTGCGCCGTGTATCCGGTAATCCACCAACCGTTAGAGTCGCTGCAGTTCAAAATGTAGAGGGTTCCACCGTTACCGCCCTCACCGATTTTCTGCGGTGTAATATTAAAAGTCACATTTGAGGAAGCCACGGTGAATGTTGAAGCATCTGATGTTATCCCTAGGCTTTCTGCATTTGAAATACTGTTTATAGGAGTATAAAGTTGTCCTCCAGCATTGTTCACGTTATAGACAGTTAGATTATATACTATATTTGGCGGTAGTGAAGCGGAAAGTGCCACTTGTAACTGGCCCCAAACTGTAGAGTTATCTGTTTCAAATGCTGCTCGGCTTAAATCATGATTAGAATCCAGAGTCTGCAAAGTTGTTAAAGATAGGCGGTTAAGATTTAATGGTGAAACCTCTCTGGGTGAGGGCAAAACTTCGAAGTAGGCGGAGCCGATGAAAGCGCCTGAAATAATTATGATGACTAATAATACTTCTACTGTCCGAATCATTGGTTTGGCACCTGATATCCGTTCATATTCCATAATGCGAGTTTAGCTTGGTAAGCGACGCCGCCGATTGTTACTTGGCGTATGTCGGTTGCGACCCATTCTTGTCCTTGAGGATTGCCTCCAAATGTTAATGGAAAGGCTAGCGAACTGATCCCCCATGGCATCATTACTATGCCCCCTTGAGTGCCGCTTGACTGATAAGTAACTATCAAAATGCCAGTTGTACTAGTGGGCATAGAAACAGTTGGATATGGATTTCCACTGCCCGCAGTAACAATGCCTGATTGATTGCTGGAGGATTCAAGTGATAACTCGCTTACTGTAAAATCTTGTTTTAAAATAATAAAAGTGGTATTGTACCTTAGGGTAAATCCTTGCTGGCCCGTATTGTTAATGTCGTAATTGTGAGCTAATGCAATTTCTTGCGATGCCATGTCTTGAACAATAGGAACTATATATTGATCTGTTGTCGAGACCCGTGTATGATAGCCCACTCCTAAAAGACCATCCATGTGAGCATACGCGATAAACGCGTAAACTTGATTTGGATTTGTCACCGCAGAAAACGTTACATTAGCATTGCCCAGTTGGTCAGCTGTGACGACGCCATTTTGCAAGGTGTAGGAGGGATATTGACTCTGCGATTGAGCTAAATTAACCAAAATTAAACAGTAGTTTATAGAAGCCCCAGCCAATGGAGAACCTGTTCCACTTGCGCTTATTGACAGACTCAAAGGTGAGCTGGCTTGACTTTCAGATATTGAGACAGTAATGTCTGGTGAAAGTGCTAATTGGAAACCATATGTATTTTGAATTCCGAGAAGTGCCGCTGTTGAAGAATAATTGAGTGCTTGAGCATTAGGCGTCAGCAAAGAAACGCCAAACCCTAAACTGTCATTGTTGTAGTATATGTTCGGGTTGGTTTTGTCATATTCCACAACATTTCCTGTAGAAGAAGCTAAACGCATAAGTGAAAATGAGCTCAATTCATATTGCGTGAACTCTGGATCCTGCAATCCGAAACCGCTAATATCTGAAATTTGGCAATCACTTTGTCCCCAATTGGAAGGTATCCCCGGATTCAATAGTATAGTATCCAAAAGGTCGCTAGTTTTTGTTGACAATGCTCTATTGTTTTCGTAAACAAGTCCTGTTTGAATAGTTTGACTAAAAAGTCCAATAAAAATTAGGATAGCGGCTATAAACACTACTAGAGAAATCATGTGGTCCATAGTTGTGCTTGACGTGCTTAATTACCTCCATTAAAAGACAACCAGATATTGCCCGCGGTCTTAGTGGCGTTTATGACGGAAATCTTATAGCTAGTAAAGGTTAAGTTTCCGGGCCAAGCCACATTTTCGCCTAAGGTAATTAAGCTTGAAGCTTCATTATGTGCCCCTACAAGATTAACTGTAATATTCATAATTTTGACGCTGGCTGAGGTTGTAGCGTCAAACAAAGTAACATTGTAAGAGTAGCCATCGATAAAAGAAGGCGTATCAGGCTGCGCAGTTAATGATCCACTTGAAATTGATGCATGGTTGATAGTGTAATATAATTGTTGCATCGAGCTGCCTAAATGTCCTGCTATTTCTTGGAGCTCCAGGGTTCTTCGCGAATCAGTCCATGTGTTCATGATAATTGTGGCAGCGAAAGGGAAAATGAATATCTGCATAATTAGAATTGGAATCATAATCATGTATTCGATAGTTATATGTGTCAATTTGTGCCCTCCATATCTATGCCTGCCCTATTGTGACGATTACTTGGCCTAGGTAAAATTCGACCACTGAATTAGCCGTTATTTGAGGGTTTGTTGTGTTGTTGAGTGTTATACTGGTACTGTTAAAATTGAAGAACGAAGAGGTAAATCCAGAATTTGGAAAACTCAGGTCGATTTTGACTTGATCAACGCCGCTTGCAGTTATTTTTGTTATGCCGTCTCCCGTGACCGTTAATGATGGCGAAATATACTGGTTGGTGCCGTTTTCAAGAAGTGGTAAATAAAACTTAAAGTAACTCGTTGCATTCTGCTGGTCACCTGTAATTGTTGAGCTCAGCATTCTTAGAGTGGGAACTAATACTACACGCGTATAATCTCCATCATTCATGGGCAGTTTTTCTTCACCGAAAACTTGACTTACGGGAGCTGAAGAACCACTTTGCAGAAAAGAGCCGTTAAAGAAGATGGGTTCAAAGTACCCGTTTCCTGGTGAGTAAGAGCTTACGGGCATATTGTAGAGGATAATTCCTGTTTCTCCAGTTGGAGTTAAGGTTTCCCATCCTGAACTAGTATGAACGCTGAAAGTATAATTGAGCGCTAACTCTTGAAAATTTACTCCTCCGAACTTGCTTGAGTAGGTAACCGTTTGTGTGCGGCCAGTTGTCCAGGCAATATCATCTATTTGCTGTCCGGTTGTAAGCATAAATTGTTTGCTTGAAGTGAATTCATTATTGGCCATCTGAGTATTCAAGGAACTATTCGCAAAAGTCATGGCTGCAAAAATCAAAACTATGCCCACTGCTGTTAGTATTATCGTTGAAATAGCTGGGCTAACTGCTTTTTTGTCTTTGCGTAAACTTAAGCGGCAACTTTTCATTTTTCATTAACTCCTATCATATTTTTATGAATAGCGGAATTACTTTTGCAGCTATTACTGAAATAACCACAAGAATTGCTGCATGTTTGAATCCTGCTGCGACCGATTCCTCACTTATTTTTCCTGCGACAATTCCAATGAGGTAACTGTTGAAAATAACTGCGGTCATGAATATTGTTTGCATCAAACCTTTTCCTCCGTTTGCTGACGTTGAAACCCCTGAAGATGTTGCCCCAAAGCCAGTCGTGAAACTCATCATCATAATTGTCGTAGCCACTAGAAGGATTGATGCTAAGTAGGGCATCATTACATATGGTCGAACGGACATTTTCTTTTCTTTTTCGACTTCTTGAGTTAAATTGTTAAAGCGGGCCAAAGATTCAACCATTTCAATCGTGCCGCCTCCAACGTCTATGGTCTCAACTAACAGAAACATGACTATCTGCACCATCCAACTTCGTGTGCGGTGTAGAAAATCCATCATAACTTTTTTAATTGGTATACCCCAAGAAATCTCTGAACTAATTTTACGAAGCTCCTTGCTGAATGTGCCGTAATCGCGTGTTGATAGACTTTCGATGCATTTTTCAGGGGATAAACCTGTTTTTCGCACTTCGGTGAGGTCTCTAAGGAAATTTGTGACCCCATCTTCCATGCTTTGTTTATGTTTAGCCAGTCTAATGTGCACTAAAGCTGCTGGTGCTGTGGTAATGAAGAGGGCAACCGCTATGGCTATGGGCAAATCAACACCTAAAGCTTGCAACGAAGTGAAAATTGGAAGTTGAGTCATACCCATGAAGTTTGTTAGTAGCAAGAATACAAAAATGCCTAATACGCTACAGATTCCGAACACTTTGTATGGACGCATTTCGGTAATTGGCGTTTTGGGTTGCATGCTGTGAGCAAGATAGATAAATACAACTGAAAGCAAAGGCGTAAACAAATAAGTGTACATCAGAATCCCTGAATAAGAAGACAAGGTAGCGGTAGAAGCAGAAACGGCCCCTGTGCTCCCAGTCTGGATTTGCTGAACAGCGAAAAGTATGTAGAAACAAAGAGACATCATAACCATAACAATAATGAAGGTTTCAAGCAGCATTCCAAGACGTTCAGCTGCAGCTTTAACGCGTAGAGCACGAACTTTGAAAATGTCTTCGGCTTTGCGCTCAAGATAGTGTCCAATATCGCCTCCAATAATTACGGTTGAAGCGTAACCACCTAAGAAATCTTTGAATATATCTAGCGGAGTCTTTTTTGCTGCAACTTCAAGAGCTGAAAGCGGGTCAACCCCAAAGACTTCAACTTCTTTTATTATATCTCTGGCTTCTTTCCGCATGGCGGGCATCAAATCCACATCTGAAAGACGTTTAAAGCTGGTATATGGTGCAATTCCCCCCGAAGCCATAACGCTGATGTATGCTGCAGCAAAAGGCATTTCACGCTCCAATCCTGTTGCTCTATCACCTGCCTTGTTCACAGGGACAACATAAAAACCAACAATTACGAAAAGCGGAACTGGAACTAATGCAAGAAGTGGCAGAAAATGGAGAAGCAGGGCCAATGTTAGTCCCAAAACTGATACGGGAATTGTCAATAAAGCTGTGAAAAACATCATGGAGACGTAAGTGGCAGGATAAATCTTTACGCGTCCCTTTTGCAAGTTTGCTTTAGTTGTTGGAAAGACTTTTTTAAGAAAGAATGGGGCGGTGTTACCGAAGAGGCGAAAGGACAGGGCTTCAAACTTTTCAAGAAGTGGCAATTGCTTTTACCTCCTCTTCTGGAACAATTTTTTTGTAGAATTCTTTGGGTCTTGCGTAATATTCAGCGATTATAGATGCTACTTCTTTGTAGCTTCTGATTTTTTGTTGTCGCATCCAACGTAAGACATCTCTGCGCCGATTCAACTCTTTTATTAGTTCTTCACGTGTGATCCCTAAACGCTCTGCAAAATTTGTCATTAAGAAGCTGCTGTCCAAATCTATAGTTTGTACATCTTTTACCGGATCCCATTTGAAAGGATTCACGAATTTTTCTGCGTCAATTATTTCGTTTACTGAGAGGACTCGGCGATAGGCTTTCTTTTCTCCGTTCTTAACTAAGTGAACACGTTGAACGGACATTACGATGTTCATCAATGGAATGTAAGCTGGAGAAATATCCATTGGTTTTTGGGTAAGACGTCTAACGGCTGACTGAACATTTTCTGCGTGCATGGTGCACATGCCACCGTGACCCGTCGCTAAAGCCTGAAATAGAACATAAGCTTCTTGACCTCTCACCTCCCCCACAATCATTAAGTCGGGGCGATGTCTCATGCAAGTTTTCACCAAATCGAATAATGCAACTTCACCTACATTGCTGCCACCTAAACCATAGCTTTGTCTTGCAATGAGTGAGACCCAGTTTTCATGTGACAAATTCAATTCTGCCGTTTCTTCAATAGTCATGATTTTGCTGCCCGGTTTAATTAAGCAGCCCAAAGCATTTAGAGCGGTAGTTTTGCCTGCCGCTGTGCCACCAAGAACCATTACTGAAGCACGGTTTTCAAGGCAAATCCAAAGATAGGCTGCCATTTCTTCCGTGAAAGTTCCAATGTTAATTAGATCAATGATTGAATATGGGTCATCACGGAATTTTCTAATAGTGAAGGCCGTGCCAAAAGGCGTAATTTCTCGTCTATATGCTACTGCAAGTCTGTGTTTTCCAGGAAGTGAAGCATCAACTATGGGGAAGGCTGAACTGACATGTTTTCCCGCCATGTGTACCAGCTTGACGACTAAATTATCGACATCGTCGTCGCTGTCAAATTTAACGTTAGTTTCTATGCTTTCAAAAGTTCGGTGCCAAATGTAAACTGATTTGTTCACTCCATCGCAGGAAATGTCTTCTATGTTTGGATCACGCATCAAAGAATCGATTTTGCCAAAACCTACAAGGTCACGTTCAGCATGGTAGAGAATCTTGTACCATGAAACATCAGGTAACCAACCTAGGCTTATGCGATATTTATCTACTATTTTTTTTGCTTCTTGGGCAAAGAACTTGCGTGCGTCGGATATGTCTTCTTTAGGTGATTGGATTTCAGCGAGTAGCATTTCAAGTATTCGATTGTATATGCCGCGTTCCATGGGATCAAGTTGTAGCTCGTCAAGAATGTATTTGAATTCTCCAGTTTTAGGTTCTTGAACTATGATAACTTGTGAAAAAGGCTCATATAACGGGTATTTATCCGCTATTTTTACTCCTTTTGGCAAAGACTTGATTGCTGAAGGAAGTTCAGGTTCAGGTTCAGGAACTTTCTTTTTACGGTTTAAATTAATTTTTGGAAATTTTGATTTTGGAAGTGATAATTTGGGAAGTTTTATAGAGATTTTGTGCTTGTTTTTTGTTTGAGGGTTTTTTTCTGTGGTTTTTTTGGTTTTTTTTGTAAACTTTTGCCGTAGCTTGGTGAAGGATTGTTTGAGTTTTTGGTTTATGCTTTGGTTTGTCATTGTCGGTCAGTATTCAGTTTTCATCCAGTTTTACTTATTAAGTATTATGTCTTACTATATGCTAATGTTGACATGTACAGCGCTAATACAATCACCAAAATCTAAGCATACACTCCAGCAGTTCACCAACAAAACAATTTTAAACCAACAAAACATGACATACACAAACACTTCAAGGAAGAACAAAAATTGAACCAAACCAAAAAAATCATCAACCGAGCAAAAAAAGAAGGAAGAAAATCCCTCCTCGAACCCGAAGCCAAAATAATCTGCGCAGAATACGATATCCCAGTCACAAAATTCAAAGTGGCATCAAACAATAAAGAAGCATCAAAATACGCCAACGAAATTGGCTATCCAGTAGTCCTAAAAATTGTGTCACCCGACATAATCCACAAATCAGAAGCAGGAGGCGTCATAGTCAACTTGAAAACTCCCCCTGAAGTCGAAAGCGCCTATGAGAAAATTTTGGAAAATGTTAAAAAATATAAGTCAGACGCAAAAATCGTTGGAATTTTAGTGCAGGAAATGGCCCCCAACTCAACAGAAGTCATCGTCGGAGCAATCAAGGATCCACAGTTTGGTCAAACAATAATGTTTGGTTTGGGCGGAATATTTGTTGAAGTTCTCAAAGACGTAAATTTTAAAATCGCACCCTTAACTTCCACTGATGCCGAAGACATGATTACTCAACTTAAGGCTTACCCACTTTTGAAGGGTTTTCGCAATACCCCGCCCGCCGACATCGAAGCACTCGTAAGTATTTTGTGCAACGTTTCACGGTTGGTAATGGATAACCCGGAAATCAAAGAGCTAGATCTCAACCCCGTGCTTGCATACCAAATTGGCGCCAAAACCGTGGACGCAAGAATAATACTTGAATAAGCGCTCTTTTTTTAGTTAATATGAAATAAAAAGATAACCATTTTTCTATATATACAAAAATACGTAACTTTAAAAGATTGAGCTCATTCTCTCGGCGCGATGCAAAATAACTGAAAATGTCGCCTCCGACGCCGATTTAAACTTGAACGTTAACAAAATAGTTAACGACGCTCTAAAAGTCTTTTCAAAGATGCCATCAGAATCGCACTCACTAGCCCATCCCAATCAGTTTTCTTTTTACGAACCCTAAGATGGCAAAACAAAGCAGCCAAAACCAGGTAAAAACTGGAGCTTGAAGGACTTCACGTTCCACCCGTCCTAGTCATCAGCGTGACCAGCAAATGCAACCTACATTGTGAAGGCTGTTATCATCATGCATTGAGAGCTGATTCTGATGCAGAAATGAGCGACGAACGAATCGAACGACTAGTAGATGAGGCAAAAAAACTTGGCATATCGTTTATCGTGCTAGCAGGCGGAGAACCCCTCATGCGCCCCAACATACTGGACATCTCCAAACAAACTCCTGAAATCATGTTTTTGATGTTTACAAATGGGCTTCTGCTAAACGACCAAGTGCTTGAGCGCATGGCCTCAAACAAAAACATTGTCCCGTTGCTGAGTTGGAAGGCTACCAAATTGACACAGATGGCAGACGCGGCACAGGAGTCTACAACCAATTGGTCAAATCAAATCGATAAGCTGAAAAATAAAGGGATATTCTGGGGAACTACCCTGACCATGACAAGAACCAATTTTGGGGAAGTAACCAATAAAGCGTTCATTAAACAGCTGGTTGATTCAGGATGCAAACTCTTCATGCTAGTCGAATACACCCCCGTAACAGCTGGAACGGAAGATTGGGTCCTCTCCACAGAGCAAAAAGCAAAAGTAGTGCCAATCCGAAACGGCTTCCGCAAAAAATATCCCGCGATGTTTATCGCACTGCCATGGGACGAAGACGAAATCGGGGGGATGCCTCTCAGCCCGACGAGGATTCATCCACGTTAGCGCAGAAGGAAACGTTGAACCCTGTCCATTCATTGCCTACTCAGACACTAACCTGAAAAACATACCGCTCAAAGAGGCTCTACAGTCAAAAATGCTCAAAACCATACGCAACACCACAGGGAGCTTAAGGAGATTCAGGGATGTGCGTTATGGGAAAAAAGGAAGTGGGTTGAATCACTATCCAAAAGTGAAAATTACGTATCAACGGCAAGCTAAAAGCAGCGGTTTGTATGCTTTCTTCTTTTTTAAAAAGTTATAGCAATTGCTCCAGTTAGAGTTACTACCAACACTGCAAATTCTCACCTGAATCTTCAACATTGAAATGTGAATGTGAGTTTGTCTGCAAATACTGAGATGACATCAATTGATATTTAGGTGTTTTCACGTTAGCGATGTCAACAAAAATATTGGTGGATAATTTAGTTTGGGCGTTTTGAGCAAAAATAGTAAAAAATAAAGTCTGAAGAGCTATTGTTTTGTTAGTTCTTCTAGGATCTCTTTAGCTCTGTCTACTCGAACTTTGTGTTCTTTAACCATCTGCGCTGCAACTTTGTCTACCCTGTCGTCTTTGGCTCCTGCGGTGATTGCGATGTTTCTTGCATGTAGGTTCATGTGGCCGCGTTGGATGCCTTCGCTGGATAGTGCACGTAGGGCTGCAAGATTTTGTGCTAGGCCGACTGCTGCTAGAACTTCTGCGAATTCGTTTGCTGATTTGACATTTAGGATTTTCATGCATATGCGTGCGATTGGGTGGGTTTTGACTGCGCCTCCGATTAAGCCAACTGCCATGGGTAATTCGATTGTGCCTTCTAAGTCGCCGTTTTTGTTTTTGGTCCATTTTGAAATGGTTGTGTATGGTCCGCTGAGAGCCGCATATGCGTGTCCGCCTGCTTCAATGGCGCGGTGGTCGTTGCCTGTGGCTAAAACTACTGCAATTATTCCGTTCATGGCGCCCTTGTTATGTGTAGCCGCTCGGTAGGGGTCCGCTGCTGCAAAAGCTGAGGCGTAGGCGATACCGTCGACTACTGTTTCTCCACCTAAGGCTTCTTTGGGAACGGTGCACCATGCTTTTGCAAGGCGCTTTACAGCCAAATTCGAGATAATGCGTAGGTAAACGTGTCCGCCTGTTAGCTCTTCAATCATTGGGGCTATGGCTTCAGCCATCGTGTTCACTGCGTTGGCTCCCATGGCGTCGCGGCAGTCAACAAACAAGTGCACGATTAGCATTTGCCCCATGGTCGTTTCTAAGATGCGGGCATCAAGGTCTTTGGCCCCTCCGCCGAAACTGTTCAGTACGGGATCTTGGTCGTTGGCTTTTTTGAGAATATTAGCTCTGGCATCTAAGACCTGTTTTTTGGCGGTTTTGGCGTCTTTTAGTTTGACAACTTGGATTTGCCCAATCATAATGGGAGAGGTGCTGCTAGTGTGGAAGCCTCCTCCGTCACGAACCATTTTGGCGGCGTAGCTGGCAGCTGCAATCACACTTGGCTCTTCTGTTGCCATTGGGATAAGGTAGTCTTTTCCGTTTATTTGGAAGTTAACGCCGACGCCCATCGGTTCAGGAAAAACGCCGATGACATTTTCCACCATGTGATCAAGTACGTCTAATGGCAAAGATCCCGTATTCTCAAGTAAACTTATTTCTTCATCGGTTAATCCTGCAAAATCTTTAACAATCGCTAAACGTTCTTTAATGGGCAGTTTGTAGAAGCCTGAAATTACTGATGATTTATTCATTTTTTAATCCCTTGAGTTAAGGTGAGTGTAGTTTGTTTTTTCGCTTTTAAGCTTTAAGCAACCTTTAACCTGAAACCATCGGGTTACAGTGTAGTTTGACCTTGACTTCTTGGCAAGGCGATTGCGGAAACGCCCAGGCGCTTGCGGATTTCCTTAGCTAAAATTGCACCGTGGCCACCTCGATAATTATCTGTGATTACTTGCTTTGCCCGTGAACGTTTAACATATTCAATCGAGCCATCAAAATCGGAATGATCACTCAAGGCGACTAAATATTCTCTGTCACCGATTTGCCTGCAAGGGGTGCTAAATTCCCAGCCGCTTACACATATACGTGAATTTTTTAAGCCGACGTGTTGACGAGAATTCATGTGGTAAAATGCGACGCATGGAAGATCGCCGCCTAAGAGTGCCTGTCCATCCTTGTCAGTGGAAAGCGACAGACAGCCCAAATTCATTCCATGGTTCTCACAGACTTTTGTAACTGCATAAACCTTCTCAGGCATAACAAACGGAACGGAAACGTCGGCTTTTCTTAGAAGCTGCATAATTTCCTGGAGTTTGCCATGGTACCCGAAAACATAAACAGCGCCGCCTCTTAGGCGTTTTTCAATCATAGAAACTAAAAGTTCCCGAACATCCACATCAAAACGTCTCCTAAATGATGGACTGCCATATGTAGAATCAACAACCAGGACATCACAGTCCACAACAGGAGTTTCGTCAATTCTGAAATCGCCACTGTAAGCGATTCTTATGCCGCCAGCATCCTCAACTAGCACCTGTGCAGCCCCCAAAATATGGTCAGCTTTGAGTAGCGTGATTTTTTCGTCGCCGTACTTGATGGCTTTTCCATATGTCATTGTTTGTATTGGAGCATCATGAAGTTTGAGTGAATCATCCAATATTTCTGCAAGGTCACGCGTCGCTTTAGTCATCAAAACTTTTTCGCAGCGCTTCAAACTTTTCCGTAAACCACCAAGATGATCTGCATGCGCATGAGTTACAATACGCAAGGGCATAGAATCATCAAAAGCGTCGCAAGCTACGCTATCCCCTAGCAGAATAGCACCATTTTTTGCGACTCTAGCCCTTAAAGACACAGATAGCCCTTCTTATCTTTCGGTTTTTTCAGCCAGCCACTCAACAAGTGACTGCGGATTATCTGTTTCAACTGTTACTTTTAATGGACCAAGAGGCGACTCTGCATTTTCTTCGCAAAAAGAAATGTGACCTGCAAAGGCAACCTGCTTGTTTAAACAGAACCTGATAGTGTTGCCTCTTGTACTGCGGAAAAGCACTTTTCTGGAGGCGTCGCGGACTCTGTCACTGCGCAATATGTTGCGAAGTTTAATGAGGGATTCTTGACCTTCGGCTTGAGCCTTTAAAATGCTGAATTTGCCTTCTGACTTCACAGTTATTGAAGCATTGCCTAAAATGTTAGTTATCGCTGCTTTGACTTTTTCTTCGCTTTCCGTCGGGTTAATTTGAGTTTCAACATTAACTGTTACTTCAACCATTTTGTTTCAATCCTCCGAAAAGCTTCTGCAATTCTTCTTTTTACTTCTTCAATACTAGCATCGTTAACGATCATTTGTTCAGCCAATGCAATCACATTTCCCAATCCAACGCTGAGCTCACGCATATCGCGTTCATGGAAAACTTCCCATCCGTTAGAGTCGTCGCTTCTGCGTCTGTTAGAAAGGCGAGTGAACCTTGTTTCTGGAGGCGCATGAACGGCGGCAAGACTGAACTTGGCAAAATGTGATTTGAAAGCTTCCAGCTCGTGAAGGCTTCTTAACCCGTCAATGAGGATTTTGCTGTTTTTTTGCGACTCTATTTTTGGAATGCATTTCTGAGCAACTGCTGTCACACCGCCGTCAGCTCGCAATTGAAGCATAACTTTCCCCACATTCTGCGGAGTTAATTCTAAGCCAAGTTTCAGGGTTTCCTCTCTAATAACGTCTCCCATGACAACTATTGCGTACCCTAACTCCTTTGCAGTTTCAACGACTAAAGATTTGCCTGAGCCAGGCATCCCTGCTAACCCAATAACTATTTTGTCAGCGCTCATAACTTACCCCTTTTTTGGTTCATATTAGCAAGCGTTTCCATTAAAAAGCGTTTGTTTTTTCTGAAAAGCTATAGCTACACTGAAAACCCTTCATCAAAAATAGATGATTCCAGAGATTATTTGGCTATTACTTATGGTTCAATAAGCTGCATGATTAAGCTTGGGAGGCAAGTAAGCATGCTCTAACTCTTGTTATAGCTTTGATGCAGTCACAAGTTTTTTTATTATTCATTGCGTCTAATGGTGAAATTAAGTAGAAACAAATTAATCAAGGGGTTGGTTGAATGGACTTCTGTTTAAAATGCGGTTCCCGATTGGTACCAAAAAAGGTCAAGTCAGGACAACAAGCGATGCTTGTGCTTGCTTGCAATAAATGTGGAGAAAAAACAAAAGAATCGACTGAAAATATTAACATTAAAGGCAAAATCATTGAGCACAGTCCTAAACAGTTGGTTTCTGTTATAGGTAAAGAAAATCAGTTGAGCGTTTTGCCAACAATACAGGTTACTTGTCCGAGGTGTGAAAACAAGAATGCATATGCTTGGCAGGTCCAAACAAGAGGCGCAGATGAATCATCCACTCAATTCCTAAGATGCACAAGCTGTGACTACACTTTTAGAGAGAACACTTGAATTATCTTTTTTTATTTTTTTCTGGCAATGATATTTTAATTTATATTCCTATCTATTTATGACTTTCAAACAAAAAAAGTTATAATGGCTTAGGTTAGCAAACGCTGTCCTGAAAGAAAAATTTTGATTTCACTTTTGAATAAAATTTAACAATGATCCAACTAAAACTTTTTCCCTTGGAAAAGGCTTATTTAAAAAAGGAGATTATTTTTCCTGTGGCTTTTCCCATAACTGAAGTTTCTGTTTCTTTAGTTCAGTTCTCTTCTTCTGCAAATAATTATAAACTGTATGATGCTCACAACCATCCACGATCATCTGGACAGCATTCCTTGCCGCGTCCGCTTCTTCAAAACTGCCAATAATTCCAACAGTGTGACCATAAACTACAACATCAGCTTCGGTCAGTTCTTCAATTAGTTTTCTTGTTTTTCCTTCTGCACCGATGATTCTGCCTTTTATGCGTTTTATGTCGGATTCTGAACGTCCAAAAATGACGCGTAAATCTATCATATCGAAAATTTCGTCTTCGTTACGTATTAGCCGGTCAGCTGTTTCAGGTGGAAAGCCTCTGCCGATTGCTGTTACAACGTCTTTGGCTTTTAACAGTAAAGATGGGTCCTTTGCTTTTTCTGAAAGCACAATGGTAACGCTGCCTTCTGTGTCAATTTCCAGTTTAACCTCAAGTTTTTCCTCGATATTCTTCTTAACTTTGCCTTCAGGACCGATTAAGATGCCGACGCGTTCTTTAGGAATTTTCACAAACATGTCTGGACGGGACATTATTTACCAACAACCATTTTATGGAACTCTTCAACTGGAATAACTTTAACATTTAACCTACTAAAGAACCTATTTACATTTGCTATATCTCGGGTAAGCATGAAGTCAGCCATAGGATGCTCAATTGAAACGGACTGGGACACATCAAAAATGACGGGTCTTCCCTTCCACATCATAATATTATATTCGCTTAAGTCACCGTGGACTATCTTTGCCTTCTGGTAGAGCCGTTTAACAGAGGTAACTATAATTTTATAAATGCGTTCAGGGTTATCTGGCGACTGCTCCTTTAAAGAAGGCGCACTAACACCGTTTTTACCAATAAATTCCATAACTACAACATTGCTTTTAACGGCTATGGGCTTTGGTACTCGAACCTTTGCCGCGTAAGCTTCTCCTAAATTCCGAAACTCCTTCTGTGCCCAAACAGCCATCAGCGACCGAGTGTCATGTTTGACATCTTTGAAGCGGGGATCGCCTTCGATGTATTTGTGCATACCTCTTTTGAATTCGGCAGATGAAGTTAAGTAAATTTTTACTGCTAGATCTACGCCTTCTTTAGTTGTGCCCCAGTAAACGCGTGCTTCTTTGCCAGAACTAACAACGCCATTGAGTTCGTAGAATATGCCGCTGTTTAACATGTCAAAAACAACCAGACGGGTTGTTTGGTCAAAAACCTCTTCTACAGTGGCCCGTTCCTTGGATTTGTCGTGGGTTAGCATTTTGTCTCTGCGTTCTATTCTTCTTTCAGTATGAGCGATGCGTTCTTGGGCTTTTCTAGACATAACGTTCAAGCATGCTAACTGCTTCAGGCTATTAAAAGTACTCGAAACTATATTTTTATTGTAATAAAATTTTTGTATATTTTCTTTAATTACGACTGCAAATTTTAAGGCATTTTTAGAAAACTTTGGCAAATGGCTTCTGAAAGACCCTTAAGCAAAAGAGTAAATTGGGAAACTCTCAAAAACTACTAAAGTCAAAAATACTACTATTTTCTTAGATGGATAAAAAATTTTTTAAAATAAAGTTTTAAAGGGTTAATATACCCTTGCGCCGTAGCGTATCAGCTTGTCCATGAGTGTAACGCCAAACAACGTCACCACGTTTATCAGTTTGAAAATCCCAAGGTGAAACAATCACAATATCGCCTTCACGAATCCAAACGCGCCTCTTCATTTTTCCGCGAATTCGGCATAAACGTTCTGCGCCATCCTGGCATTTAACTAATATACGGTCAAAACCAAGCAGCTTGATAACTATCCCTAAGACTTCTCCTTGCCCAGGATAAACTAATTCGCCGATTGCGCCTTCGCTTAACACTTTTTTCTTACCCAAACAGTAAACCTCTAATTCAGATGTTTGAAAATAATTGCTTTCCGTGCTTAAAAGCGTGTTTATTTAACTTTGCAGATTTGAGACGAAAAAACATAGCCGATAATCAAATAGGCATTTTACACCCTTTTTAATAACTTTATTGATAGTGGCTAACTTTTTTTATTGATCAAGTAGATCCGCAAGTAGCTCTTGGCGTTGGTGCGGTTGGATAAGCTTTTTAGAGTTGAATTGAAGCGAATGGGTCAAAAAACTGTAATTTCAATATTAGAATACGCTTCAAATAAGTCTTAGAATTGCTAACTGTTCGTGAAAGATCATATAGTATTGTGAATTTGAACCGTTCTTCACGATATTTGACGTGGATTGAACTTAAACAATATTCTCACTTCTGTGAGTGTCGTGCATCTTGGTTTTTGCATGTTTGGAATAGTGATTTTTATTAAAAGTTTAATGCGCCTCTTTGTTCATAGTTGGGCCTTGAATGCTCTAGCCGCGGTTTTACAAAAAGCTTGCAACTTCACCCCAACTCACTTGAGGAACTTCTGAATACTCAGAAACAATTTATTATTTGGTAAGAATAGATACTGTTAGCATCAATGTAGGTGTTAACGGTGATTGTTGGAGCGGTTGTGTTGGCGGCTGGCAAATCTGAAAGGATGGGTCAAAACAAGCTTCTTTTACGTTTGAATGGCAAAACGATCATAGAGAATATTTTGGATGCTTTAGCAGTCGCTAACATAAATGAACAGGTGGTTGTTTTAGGACACAAACTTGAGGAGATTGTTGAAGTCATAAAGCCAAGGTTGGGCGGGGTCAAGATTGCGTTAAATATAGATTATGAGAAGGGAATGATTTCTTCATTTCAAACAGGACTGACTGTAATTTCAAATGTTTATGCAGTATTTTTGATTCTTGGTGACCAGCCCATTTTGGACCCGAGCTTTTTGATGACAATGATTCAAACGATAGAGAGCAACGCAGAAGCATTGATTGTTTGTCCCGTTCACAATGGTAAGGAGGGGCATCCACTTTTGTTCAGACATGAATTGTTCGGGGAAATAATGAGCCTCGAAGAAACGCAGACTATTCGAGATGTGGTCCATGCCCATGCTGATAAGCTTGTGACGGTTGAAGCACCAGAATGGAGCATCATGGACATCGATACTCCAGAAGACTATGAGCGCGTCAAATCATTAATGAAACTCGGCAACTAAAGGCATGCTTGCTTCTTAACTAGCCCACCCATAATGTTTTATGTAAAATGACAGATAAAATTCGATTTAAGTGAAAAAGCAACAATGCAAACTCAACAAGCGGCAAGCAACAATCCACTGAAGCGTATTATCTCACATTAATTGGCCCTATATTTGGGATTATCGTCGGGTTCTTTTTGATGTTCATATTTATCGGTTTCTGGATAATAATCGCCAACGTAATAACAATCATTTTCGCTCAGAAACTTATGGGTGAACCGGTGGAGCATTCAAAATGGAAACCTTCATCATTGTTTTTGCAGTATTGTAGGGATTAAATATAATATCATTAATCGGCGGAATTCTAGCTATATCGTATTCACCCGTCCCAATCCAAGGGCCAACCCGACCTTACTCTTATTCTCAGCCATCATCTTACGCAATCACAAAATATTGCAGTCACTGCGGCGCAGCTGTCCCCCAAAGTGTCTTATTTTGCCCTCGCTGCGGAAGTCAACTCTAAAAACCAATTTGAACCATGGCATTATGTTTTCTGTCTTTGTTTGGATTGGATGATTTCTGCCAATATGCTTATCACGATTTCTTCAGGCGTTTGAGCGCCAATATCCAAACCTAGTGGAGCATGCAGAGTGTTTATATGTTCCTCGCTAACGCCTTCAACTCGAAGCTTTTCACTAAGAATCTTTGCTTTGGTTTTGCTGCCGAGCAAGCCAACGTAGGCAGGGTTTTTTTGAATTACTTTTTTTAAAGCAATATAATCGTGTTCAGGTTCTCCGTGAGCAATAACCACAAAGTCTCTAGAGCCCAACATAAAGTTGTCAAAGACTTTCGCATAGTCGCCTGCAATGATGCTTTCAGCCATGGGGAAACGTTCTTTGGTGACGAGTTTGCGTTCATCGTCAACCACTATTATTTGGAAGCCTACTGCTTTAGCAATCGTTGCTAAGGGCAACGCCACATGACCTGACCCAACAATAATCAGCCTGGGCGTTGGCTCTATTACGTCGGCAAGAACCGTTAATTCGCCGCCGCAAATCATACCCGTTCCAACTGTACCCCCAACCTGACTTTTATTGAGATTAAAAGTAACTTTTTTAGACTTATGCTCCTTTATGGCTATCAATGACTCATCCACTAAGGCTCGCTCGACTTTCCCTCCCCCTATTGTTCCAAAGTTTTTTCCATCTTCGTCCACAAGCATCTTAGCTCCGACATCGCGAGGTCCTGAACCTTTTTTCTCAACAACCGTACAGAGCGCAAAGCTTTTTCCTCTTTCCAGTAAACGAGCAGCTTCACTCAAAAGTTCTAAATCGGTTGGCAATAAAAAACCAGCATTAATATAGAAGTGGAAATTGGAATTTTAGGTTTGTGCTTAGATTAGTTCTTCTGGTTTAACTGGTGTATGGTTTATTTTTTTGCCTGATACTTTTTCTATTGCTCTTGCAACGGCTAAGGGCACACCTATAGTTGGGGCTTCGCCTAACCCTTTGGCATGGTGCGGCATCCAGCTTGGGTGTTCAACAATTAATGTGGTGAATTTTGGCATGTTTTCAGCCAGGGGTAAGCCTGCGTCAAAGAGGTTTTTTGTAAGCAATTTGCCTTCAGCGTCATGGACAACTTCTTCATAAAGGACTTGCCCAATGCCTTGGATGGTTCCGCCGATGATTTGGCTTTCCACCATCTTCGGGTTTAGCGCTCTGCCAACATCATAGCATGCAACGCATTCTTTCACTTTAACCATGCCAAACTTGTCAATGCTAACGGTTGCCAATTCCGCTCCAAATGAGTTTAGCTGTTTATTTTGGTCCTCTAAAATCTCAGAGACGAAATCGCCTTTTAGCAGTTTCTCAATTGAGTAGCTTCCCTGCTTGCTCTCCACTTGTCCTTTCAGTTTTCGAGATGCTGCAACAATGGCTGCGCCACCAACTAAAGCACTTCTGCTCCCCCACGTTCCTACTCCATCCCCAAGCTGTCCAGTGTCTCCACCGTTTAGCGTTACCAACTCTTCTGGGATATCAAGCTCTTCTTTAAGCAGCTTTTTAACGAAAACATGATGTTCTTGCCCATGCTGGTTACCGCCAAGCCAAACATTCACCTTGCCATTTTGGACAACAATTCTAGCCGATTCACCGCCCCACATCGCAGGCATTAAAACAAAGAAGCCAAGCCCAGCCTTTTCACTTGCCGATTTTTCCCTGTATTTGAGATCTGAAACTGCTTTGGTGAAAAAGGGGCGAGAAGCATCAATTTCTAAACCGAGCGGCGATTTGAAGCTCTTGGTTGTGGTGTTGATCAGCCTTACCTCGTCAGCTTCTAACTTAAGCTCGTCTGCTAATTGATCCATCATTCTCTCCATAAAAAATGCTGCTTCAGGTCTCCCGGCACCTCGGTATGGACCTTGCGGAGGCTTATTAGTCATCACTGCTCTTGCAAGTACACGCGGTTTCTCAATACCGTAGGGACCAGTTAACTGCATAGCGATAAAAAATGGCGACCTTGAACCTGCAGTGCCCCCGAAAGCTCCCGAATCCACATTGATTTCGCCACGCAAAGCCTCAATTTTGCCTTTTCTATTTGCAAAAATCTTTATTTTCCCATGGACGCCTCTTCCCGGTTGCATTGCAGCTAATTCTTCACTGCGGCTTGCAATCCATTTTACGGGGCGCTTGAATTTCATGGAGGCGTACGATGCAATTATGTATTCGGGGTAAATGGCACTTTTTGAGCCAAATGCACCACCCGTGTCAGCTTGGATAACATGCAGTTGTGATTCGTCTAGTTTTAGGGATGCGGCAATGCCCTCTTTCATACTGTAAACTGATTGTGTGGAAATGTAGATGGTTAGTTTTGAGCCATCTGAATCTACGATTAATCCGTGCGGTTCTAGGGGATTGTTTGCGACTCGGGCGTTTGTAAACTCACTTTCAAGTACAACTGGTGATTTGGGATCTTCATAGTCATCTACACCCATCCAAGATTCCCGAATAATATTGGACTTAGTGCCAACGTGAATTGGGCTACTTTTGAGGGATTCCTCTGTAGTCATAATGGGCTTTAATTTTTCATATTTTACGTCTACTTCGTCAAGTTTGTCTTCGGCGACGTAGCGGTCTTCATCAAAAACAGCAGCGATTGGTTGACCGACATAATAAACGGTTCCTTGAGCAAGGGCTGGATGAATCAAAGCAGGGTTCATACTTCCCCCACTTCCTTCACCTGCGCTGCTCACCATAGCTTTTAGCTCGTTGCTGTTTAATCCGCCTTTTATTGAGAGGATTTTGGCGTAGGCATAGGGGCTTCTTGCAACCATCATATGGAGCATGTTTGGGAGTTTTATATCGTCAACATATTTGCCTTTGCCTTGAACTAAAAATTTGGATTCACTCATTGATTTTGCCCTCCTGCTTTTGCAACATTTCTCTGGCAGATTTGATTGCTTCAACGATGCCTTGGTAACCCGTGCATCGGCACATGTTGCCATGCAGCATCCGCTTAATCTCCTCATCACTCAAATCTTTGTTTTGGCTTAGAATCCAATAAGAGGTCATAATCATACCCGGCGTGCAAAAACCGCATTGCAATCCCTGCTTTTCAATAAATGCTTTTTGCAAGGGATGCATATCGCCAACTTTGGGTAGTCCTTCGATGGTAAGGATTTCTTTGCCATTAGCTTGAACGCCCAACATAGTGCAGGATTTCACTGCTTTATTATCCACCAGAACCGTGCAGGCGCCACAATTTGTTGTGTCACACGCATGATGCGTACCTGTTAATCCAAGGTCTTCTCTTAGTACACTCACAAGTAAACGTCTAGGTTCAAGTTCCAACTCAACAGCTTTCCCGTTTACGCTAAAACTTGTTTTAACTTTACTCATATCCACCCATCACCGCTCGCTTATACGCTAATTCAACCGCTTCTTTCACAAGAATACCCAAAACTTTACGCCTATAATTTTCCGATGCCGTTAGATCAGAAATTGGTTTTGACGCTTCCACCGCCAAAGCTGCAACCTCAGCCAACACAGGCGCCTCAGCCATTTTTCCCATCAATTCAGTTTCTGCCTTCTTCGCCCTAAATACACATGGACCAACCCCACCCAACGCTATTCTGCAAGCAGAAACTGAGGTATCCTCAACTATAGAAACCTGCGCTGCTACTCCAGCTATTGTAAATCCGCCTGAGCCCTTCTTGATTTTTCTGAAAGCACTCCCAACTTTGCCTTCTTCAAATGGGATTTGAATTTCAGTTAACATTTCGTTGGTTTTAAGAGCGGTTTTAAAAGAATCTAAAAAGAATTCGTCAGCAGACACCATTCGTTTTCCTGCATTGCTGGCTAATAGAAAGTAGGCGTTTAAGCTAAGCATTGTTGTTGGCATATCATTTACTGGGTCTGCGTAACATAGGTTGCCGCCTACTGTGCCTAAGTTGCGGACTAATGGATCAGCTATTTCCGCAGCCGTTTCCTGCAGAGCAGGCATCAGGCAAGCAATTTCCAAATCATTTTCTAAAGTGCCTGTTGTTATTGTAGCACCGATTGTAAGCATGGATTCAGTTTTGCTGAGGAAGTTGAGCTCCTTGAGGTTGCCTATGTCAACGACTTTTTTGGGCGAGATATTTCTCATTTTCATTGCGGGTAATAGGCTTTGGCCGCCTGACAAAATTTTTGTTTCGCTGGTTGAGTCGTCAAGAAGGTCCATTGTTTCTGCAAGAGTTTTGGGTGAAAAATAATCGAAAGTTCGAGGAAACATGTTAAAAGACCATTAAAGGTCAAGGTGTTTGTAACTTATAAACTCTAGTTGGCACTGTTTGACTCAAATTTATTCTAAAAACTAACAGCATATTAAATAGTGCTTGTTTGATATCAGTCCAAGCTATCAATAATACTTTTTTCTTCTAGTAATTAAATTAAAAAGCATTTACAAGAGTCTTCGAATTTATCAGAATATAGGGTATTCACGCCGTTAATTTTGCAAAGCCCAGAGGACTAAAGTGGTGAACTGAACTTGACAAAACTTTGATGAACTTAACTTATTGGTGAATTTACCTTGTCAAAAAATTATAAAAACTCTTAAAGCTATCATACAAAATCGCTGAAAGGCAAGAAGATCACATTTATGATTGTTGAAAGAAGTAAAAATCCATTTATCCTTGAGGCATTCACCAAGACAAAAAGGAAAGTGCAGCTAACTCAAAATGATTGGAAGGATTACAAGTGGCAATTAAATAATTCAATAAAAACTATTGCTGCTTTTGAAAAACTAACTGGGATTACTTTTTTGGAAAGAGAGAAGGAAGAAATTGAAAAAACAATAAGCAAATTTCCGTTATCCATTACTCCTTACTACGCTTCTTTAATAGATAAGAAGAATTATCGCGAGGACCCAATTTTTAAGCAAGCGTTTCCAAATCCAGCTGAGCTAGAAATTTCAAAATGCGATATGAGAGATCCGCTCCATGAAGATAAAGACAGCCCAACCAAAGGAATCACTCACAGATACCCCGATAGGGTCCTCTTCTTGATAAGTAATCGTTGTGCAATGTATTGTAGACATTGTACACGAAAAAGAAAGGTGGGCGACCCAGATTCTGTGCCTTCAAGAGAACAAATACTTGCAGGAATCTATTATATTAGAAAGAATCGTTCGATTCGTGATGTCCTACTTTCTGGCGGCGACCCATTCATGTTGCCAGATGAATATCTAGACTGGATTCTAACAGAGCTAAACAGGATTAAACATGTCGAAGTTATACGCATTGGGTCAAGAATTCCTGTTGTTCTTCCTTATCGAATAACTAAAAACCTTGTGCGAATACTTAAGAAACATCATCCCCTTTGGCTCAACACCCAATTTAATCACCCGAGAGAAATCACACCAGCTTCTCAAGAGGCTCTTAAGAGATTAGCCGATGCAGGCATTCCTTTAGGGAATCAATCTGTTTTGCTTGCAGGGGTAAACGATTGTCCCCAAATCATGAAAAAACTAAATCAAAAACTTTTACAGAATAGAGTCCGCCCATATTATTTGTTCCAATGTGACTTATCAGAGGGTCTGTCTCATTTTCGAACCCCAATTGGAAAGGGTGTTGAAATCATGGAGAGCCTTGTTGGACATACAAGCGGCTTTGCTGTACCCCGGTATGTTGTAGATGCGCCAGGCGGTGGCGGAAAGATTCCCATAATGCCGAACTACATTGTGTCGTGGTCCACAAACAAAATAATCTTGAGAAATTACGAAGGCGTCATTACTACCTATCAGGAACCAGACAACTACAAGCCTATTTCATGTGGCAGAAATTGCGCGAAATGTGATTTGCAATCAAATATGGAACCTAAAGAAAGCGCGATAGGCGTTGAAAAATTGTTAGTTGGTTCAGATGGAACAATATCGCTCATACCAGAAGGTAACTTAAGGTTGAAACTTAGAGAAAAATGGAAATGATGATGTGTTGTGCATGTCTAAAAGAAAAAATCTAAAATTTAGAATCAGAAATGTAACTATTAGAGACATAAAAGAAGTTTATAGGTTACTTACAGCAAACAGACCATATGTTGGATTAAATTCCAGGTATACATATTTCCTTTTAGCTAAAGACTTCGCAGATACCTGCGTTGTCGCAGAACATAAATGCAAAATAGTTGCATTTTCTTCAGGGTATGTCCCCCCTACAAAGAAAGACACCTTTTTTAGTTGGGAGGCTGTAGTCCACAGAAATTATCGGGGACATAACTTACAAAAAAGCATGCTTTTACATCAAATAAGAAAAACTGGTGTCAAATATTTTGAAGGCACAGTAAACCCTTCAAATGAGGTATCAAAACGAAATTTCCGGGAATTAGCACAATTATTGGATACCAGATGTGAAGAAAAAGTATTGTTTAGCGAGGACGATTTTGAGAATGATGGACATGAACCAGAGATTCTATATAGAGTCGGTCCAATACTTCATAGTCGATTAAAAATGAATATAGACAGTGAGCAAATTTCAGCTGAAGCAGTTGAAAGAGCGATGTGTCTACCTCTGGAACCTAATAAAGCTGCGACGGATACAAGCGACAATGAATTTCAAATGCACACAAGTCAAATTAGAAATTTGGATATGCGCAATCAAGTAAAAGTAGCCTCAGAAGTTTTGATTTAAGTTTAAATGCTGTCGCCGAATAATCATTTTATGGTGCATCCTTAAAGTGTCCTACGTCTTCAACATACCCTACCGCAGCAATGCTAAACTTAAACAGGTAATGGAGCGAATAAAAGAAGACAAGAAACTTCAAACTTACTGGAAATGCTCTAATGTGATGGCTATCGAACGCATGGGCTATACCGACCATGGGCCTACACATGTTAAAATTGTGTCAAATATTGCTCTGAGATTATTGCGCATTATCATCGAAAAAAAACTCACAACACCTAGCATAGTGGAAAACTATAAAATGCAAAATGATGATGCTGAAGTAGTTGTTATTTTAGCAGCAATTTTTCATGATTTAGGTATGATTGTGCAACGGTACCATCATGAAAAATATAGTGTACCATTAGCTTTGGAATTTCTTGAAAAATGTTTAACTCCGACTTACAATGAGGAGCAACAAGCAATCATAACTTCAGAGGTCTTGCACGCCATCGTATCCCATGAGCAACCGCCCAGTAATGACCAGAATCACAAAATCTTAACCATAGAAGTAGGAATTGTAGGAATTGCAGATGCATTAGATATGGAAGCAGGAAGAGCCAGAATACCTTTCCAAGCAGGCAAAATTGACATTCACGCGGTTTCAGCGCTCTCAATTGAAAAAGTTGAAGTTGAATGTTCTGAAAATCCGAAGGATGGAGAAAAACCAATAAACATAAAAATAAAAATGTCAAACTCCGCGGGTGTTTTTCAAATTGATGAACTTCTTAAACCACGGATCGTCAATTCTGGCCTTGAACACTTCTTTCACGTAATCGCTGAAATCACCGGCGAAAAAGAAAATCGAATTATCGAAAAATTTGAAATCTAAATTTTTTGAGGCAACCTCAAGTTGATACATGAATATGACGTTGTAGTTGTTGGCGGTGGAATTGCTGGATTATACACTGCTTTAACTGCCGCTCAAAGCTGTCGAGTTGCTGTCGTTAGCAAAGTGCATGTTACACGTTCCCACTCAGTGGCTGCGCAAGGGGGAATAGCGGCAAGTTTGGGGAACGAAGAAGAGGACAATTGGCAATGGCATATGTATGATACCGTTAAAGGCAGCGATTATCTTGCAGATCAAGAAGCAGTGGAAATCTTAGCTAAAGAAGCACCAAACGCTATAGTTGCACTCGAACACCTTGGCGTCCCATTTACCCGGAATATGCAAGGCAAAATTGAACAGCGTCGATTTGGAGGGCATACCAAAAATTATGGTAAAGCCCCAATAAAACGAGCGTGTTACGTTTCTGACCGCACAGGCAGAGCAATAATGGATACCCTCTATGACTCTTGCCAAATCAAAGGCATAAACTTCTATAACGAAGTTTTTATTTTAAAGCTTCTGTTTTCAGGCGAACACTGCTGCGGTGTTGCAGGTTACGATATTGCCACAAGTGAACCTCAGATTTTTCATGCAAAAGCAGTCGTGTTAGCAACAGGCGGAAGCGGCAAAATCTTCAAAACAACATCCAACGGATTTGCTTCTACAGCCGATGGATTCGCTTTAGCAATGGATTCATTAATCCCACTTGAAGATATGGAGTTTGTTCAATTTCACCCTACAGGCATTTATGGACTCGGAATTCTAATCAGCGAAGCGGCTCGTGCCGAAGGCGGCGTGCTTCGAAATGGTTTAGGCGAAAGTTTTATGGAACATTATGCGCCGACTTTGAAGGATTTAGCTCCACGTGACATTATTTCAAGGTCAATACAAACCGAGTTAAAAGAGGGTAGAGGCGTAGAAGGCAACGGCTTCGTGCATCTTGACCTGACACAAATAGGAAAAGAAAAATTAGCTGAAAAATTGCCTGAAATTTCCTCTTTCGTTAAAACTTACATAGGCATAGATCCAACTGAAACTCCAATTCCTGTGGCTCCAACATGTCATTATATGATGGGCGGAATCCCCACAGACATTAATGGGCACGTTTTGGTCAATGAAACTGCCGGTATTCTTCCAGGGCTTTTTGCTGTTGGTGAATGCGCATGTGTTAGCGTTCACGGAGCAAACCGCTTAGGATGCAATTCACTTATCGATTTAGTTGTTTTTGGGCGTAGAACAGGCATCAGCGTTAGTGAACTTGCAAAAGAAAAAACTTTGTCTCCTCTGCCGCAACAAGCCGAAAACATTGTAATTGACAAAATCAACAGTTTGCTTGGTTCTTTGGGTCATGAGCACGTGCCAATTCTACGAGGCGAAATGCAGTGCTTGATGACTCAGAAATGTAGCGTTTTCAGAAACAACGAAGAACTTAAGGAAGCGTTGCAGTCGATTCGCCACTTACAAAAACGTTTCTTGAATGTGGGTTTAGCCTATAAGGATAAAGTGTTTAATTTGGAGCTTCAAGAAACATTAGAGCTTTCTAACATGCTAACAGTTGCAGAGGTAATTGTTTTTTCAGCTCTTCAACGTAAAGAAAGTCGCGGCGCTCATTTTCGCAGTGATTATCCTGAAAGAAAAGATGACGAAGGATTGCGACACTCGCTGGTCTATTTGACGCCACAAGGGCTTAAAACCATTTACAAACCCGTCTCTATTACTAGGTTTACGCCTGAAAAACGGAGTTACTAACATGAAGGTTGCGTTGAAGATTTACCGTTTCAACCCTGAAACCGACAAAGAGCCTCATTATGACACTTTCAAGATAGAAGCAAACCTAAATGATCGAATTCTTGATTGCTTAAACAAAATCAGGTGGGAACAAGACAGCAGCTTAGCATATAGAATGTCTTGCGCTCACGGCATATGCGGTTCCGATGCAGTTTCAATCAACGGAACCCCAGCTTTAGCCTGCCAAAAACTAGTTAAAGACTACGATTACACACAGGAACTGCTGATAGAACCGCTGAAGTACTTCCCAATAATAAAAGATTTAACCGTTGACATCGAGCCCTTCTTCCAAAGAATAAAGGTAATAAACCCCAATTTTCAGTTGCACGCTCCTGTTAACCCTGCAGAAAAAGAGCGATTACAAAGTATTGAAGAGAGAAGCAAAATCGACGACGCTGTCAAATGCATACTTTGCGGCTGTTGCGTAGCTGCTTGCCCAGTTATTCTTGAGCAGGAACCAAAATTTATTGGTCCAGCCGCTATATTGCGGGCTCAAAAATACATTTTTGACTCCAGAAGAAACGATTCAAAAGAACGTATGCAAATCATAGAGAAGCCCTATGGAATTTGGAGCTGTAAAAGCTATTACATGTGCACAATTGTGTGTCCAAAGAAAATTAAAGTAACCGAAGAGATACTAAAGACTAAGAAGAAAATAATTGCGGAACTTCACCCAAAAACCGTATAGAGAAAGGCTAAGTTTATGGAAACAAGAAAAGAAATCGACCCGTTAGGCGAAAAATTAATCCCTAAAGAAGCCTACTACGGAATTCAAACACTTCGGGCAATAGAGAATTTTCCTGTAAGCGGAATAAAAACGCCCCTTCCATTCATCCGAGCATATGTACTTATCAAAAAAGCCGCAGCCACTGCGAACTTAGAGGTCGGCTGCCTTGAAGAAGCCAAAGCAACTGCAATTGTGGAGGCATGCAACGAAGTGCTATCTGGCAAACTTCTCGACCAATTCTTAGTTGATGTTTTCCAAGCGGGTGCTGGTACTTCTTTTAACATGAATGTTAACGAGGTTTTAGCGAACAGAGCATTAGAAATCTTAGGCAAACAGAAAGGTGATTACAAAATAGTTAGCCCTAACGACCATGTGAATATGGGGCAATCAACCAACGACACGTTCCCAACGGCTCTGCACCTTTCAGTTCTTATAGCGCTAGAGCCTTTGCTTTGTGCAATTGAAGAACTCGCAGAAGCATTTGATGAATTAGGAGAAAAATATGCACTCGTCTTAAAGTCCGGGCGTACCCATCTTCAAGACGCGGTTCCCCTAACAATTGGCCAAGAGTTCACAGCGTATGCTTGTGCAATTGGCAACGCCTGCGCAGAACTGCACAAACGCAAGAAAAATCTTTTCACAGTGGCACTGGGAGGAACGGCGGTTGGCACAGGAGCAAACGCTCATCCAAAATACAAACAACTGGCAATTGGGGAGCTGGCGAAACTATCAGGGTTGCCTCTTAAGCCTGCGGGCAATAATTTTGAAGCACTTCAAAGCCAAAGGGCAGCGCAGACGGTTTCTAGCGGACTTAAAGAATTAGCCCTTGAACTTATCCGAATAGCAAACGACCTGCGGCTGTTAGCTTCGGGTCCAACAACGGGCTTTAACGAGATTGTGCTTCCTCCTGTGCAGCCAGGCTCTTCAATTATGCCTGGAAAAGTCAACCCTGTGATGGCTGAATGCCTCGACATGATCGCCTACCAAGTGGTTGGCTGTGACACAACGATTTCTTACGCTGTGCAAGCCGGACAAATGGAGCTAAACGTAATGACGCCTGCCATCATGTACAACCTACTATTCTCCATCCAAATCCTTAGCAATTACATTCCAGTTTTCAACAAAAAATGTGTCCGAGGAATAAAAGTAAACGAAAAACAGTGCAGTCAATATTTGGATAAGAACCCATCGTTAGCAACGCTTTTGGCACCGTATATTGGCTACATGGAAGCGGCAAAAATCGCAAAACAGGCGCTAGCAGAAAATCGTTCGGTCAAAGAAATTGCTTTAGAGAAAGGACTTTTAACGAAAGAGGAAATTGAGAAATTATTTAGCCGCAAAAACCTACTTAATGAACAATAGGAAGCGTTTAATTCTTTATTGGTACCTCGAAGATAGAGCAAATAGTGTAATTCCTTAGTTCTTCTTCATTTAGCGATAAGCCTTGGAGAAAAATCTACATACTTATATCTTAAAGAAAAGATTATCCTGCTGTTCCGTAGCCACTGACGGTAATTACAGCATTCGTTGAAGCTTGATTTGATTGTGCATCAGCCACAACAGCCCAAATTACATCTTGGGAAGGATACAGCTGCATCATATCATCATTAGTTAACCAGACTGAAGTGCTGTTAGTGAAGGTTTTAGTGACGCTGTCTGAGACTACGTTGTCAGCGAATTGAAAACGAATTCTAACCGTGATTATCTCGTTATTTGTGAAGTTGCCTGAAACTTGAATTTTAGGAGTGAAAGTGAAAATATTAAGCGGAAGTGCCTGGATAGTTAAGTTATCGCCATACTGACCATTGAGTCCCACAGGAACATTCTCGTTCTGTCTTTCAAAAGCGCTTCCGACTCCAGGGATCCATATGTCGTAAGGGTTATGAATCATGGCAGTCCAGTTGCCCAAAAAACTGACGCCAGCATCTAATATGGGCGGATATTTTGCTGTTTGCCCAATGTCAACGGCGTACATGTTGTTGGGTTGAGTAGTGAATGATTCAAAAACTACACCAACCAGCAGGGATTGAGTCATTGTTCCGTCCAGTAAAATTCCAGTTTGATTAGTTACCCCATATTGACCCATCCACATCCTAATATCTTGCATTTGACTATCTGAAAACTCTGCCAACGGCTCAACATTGATGCCGACGCTGTTGTCTCTTAGGTTGAAGAAGCAACGGTCAATTTCTGTACTGGCATAGGATCCTGTGGCGTTGCCTAGAAGATTATCGATAGGTGTTCGAAAGGCAATGCCTTCAGTTGCATTGATGAAGTGGCAATTTTCAATCATTGTGTTTTCACTCCAGGCTTTAGTATTAGCCAGCTCTATACCCGTTGAGGTATTTTCAAAAATCATGTTTGAAATGGTTGTTCCAAAAGAGTTTTCAATTCTAACAGTTCCATTTATAATTGTTAAACCTGAAATGGTGACGTACTGCGAACTAGTATAGTTGTCTCCGCTTATGATTATTCTGTGGCCGTTCCCGATTATTGTTGCTCCATCGCTTATGATTTTAGCGTTCATTTTATTCGAAACTAAAATGTCTTGATTTAAACTGTAGGTTCCTGGATTAAGGTAAATTGAGTTTCCTTGACTAAACGCTGTGTCAATTGCAGATGAGGCATCTGAAGAGACACTTGTTGATTGCCCCGTTACCATATTTTTCAATATGTAATTGTTGCCATTTGGCGAAATAACAAAATCATAAGCTACAGCACCGGTAGGCCCGCTTGTTCTTTCAAGAATCAGATAAGTGTTGAATGCTGAGAAAGCAAGCAGAGCAACAAGCAAAATGGCAATGACGCGTTTGGAGATAGTTATCTTTGATTTAATTGTCATTTCGTAAGGCTCAGGCGGTTTTAAGGTACATGTAGCGAATCAATGTTAATTAAATTTTATCCCAATAAGCTCTATATTGCCAAATTTCGCGACCCGATGACAATATCACTTATGTAGTATAGTTAGAATAATCTAAACGAATCTGCAGCTTCCTGTAGAACTTGGTGTACCAGGTCCAAGCGAACGTGTATTGCAGTATTTTGTTTTAAGAAGAAATTTGGTCCGCCTGACTCTTTATGGATTTTCACGTGGTTTTCTATTGCTTCATTCATTTTTCTTAAGGTTGGAATCATGAGGATTTCTTCGCCGCATTCTGAGCATTTGATAAATCCTTTTTTATGTTTGAAATGGTTTGGCTCAGCAACGACTTTAGTATACATTTCATTTAAGTTTTCATCATTGAATATTTCTTCGATTGCAATGGTTTCTGCCATTTGTGAACACCTGACTCTTAAATCTGAATTAGTGCTACACATTATATAATGTTCCATAACATATCGGTATATCTAATCAAATTATGTTTGCGTTTTCTCCGCTTCCTCTACTATAATCAGAAACTTAAATAAAGCATTTCTAAATAAAAAGCAATTTAAAATTATCATATTTGTTTAACTTTTTTCCTGAATTTAACAAAGTGATATTTGGAAAAAATCAACTTAAGCTCGGAGACAACCAGATCTAAGTCACAGCAGCCTTACCGTAGCTAAATTGAATATGTTGCAACTTTGTATCTAAGAACATCTTTAGAATTAAGAAGAAAATGGATTTCTTTTTTTGCTTTAGCTGTTAAAGCTTCATTATTTGAGCATATAGCAAGAAACTGGTTACATTTGTCACACGCGCCCAATTCCCTTTTTTTCAGATCTGTCTCTCCTACTTGAGTTAAATATTTTCATTTTAATCAGATTTTATCTTAGAAATCTCCAATAAACATCAAGGAATAATTTCGCATCGGTTTTATGTGGTGATGTTACCATTTTCCGCGTATTTTCATTTTTTTATTTTAAGTGATTTCTCTAAAGGCGTAATCACAGCTCGTGCATCTGAAGAATTGTGTTGATGATTCATTAGCGCCTCTGGTCTGGACTTGCCACGCGTGAGCAGTGTTATTTCCGCATTTTGAACAGGTTAACTATATTGTTGGTAGAGTGTTTAGCTGATTTTCTTTATCAATTACTGAAACCATATGCTTCGGATTAGGCTGTTATTTTTGCCGCTTATCTTTACATTTTCGTATGGCTCGCTTGTTTTTTGCCGGCATTTACCGCATGCAAGTACAAGCATTATCTGATTTCCTGACTTAATCGTCTTTGGGACAAGACGGGAACCACATTCTTTACAGAAGTCCATTCACGGAAAAGGATGAGGTAGCGGCATTTGATGGGCTCATAGGTAGTCACGGGGGTTTAGGCCAGCCAATCGAAGCCCTTCATACTTCATCCTTCTGAATGGAACCTTGAGAAGGAAGAAATCGTCGGTGCTGAGAACGTTTGTCGGCTATTTAAGAGAGAGATGACGAGTATATCCACAAAGAAGCCTATTAAATTTTAGCAGTGCTAATTTTAGCTTGCTTTTTTCGCGAAAATCTTGGTAATTGCTAAAGTCTGTGAACAAAAAAGGTGAATACATTGCTACGTAATTAGGTGATATTTGATTGATTATTGAAGAATGAGAAAAGTGGACAAGCCATCTGCTTAACTGTTGATTGAAGTGTATTTCGATTTTTCTTGTAAAAACATTTAGGTTGATATTTGAAAGGTTGAGTAGCTTGTCTTAGTTTTTGTTAGTTTTCTTTTGGCTTTGCCGACGTCTTCTTGGATTTTTCCTTTAACTTTTTCGGCTTCACCTTTAATTACTTCACCAGTATTGCTGGTAACTTTGCCTGCGTCTACGCGGATTTTGCCTTCGTCCTTTTTGAGTTTACCTTTAACTTCATCTTTACTCATAAAATTTCACTACAGAATAGAGTCTATACGAATTTGTTAAACATGTGTGACTGCAAGCGGGCACTAAGAAACAATAAGCTGTTGCTTTGAGAAGAACATATTTTTTCGCGAATTTGATTCATATTTTTAATTAATCTATTTATTTTGAGCTCTTCAGGGGCTAAAAATTGGGTTCCAAGGATAGGAGGTTAAACTTGTCAAAAAGCAATACAAGCAAAAAAGAAATTGACTACTGTCGCTTCATCTGTGACTGTAGATGAGCAACAATAAAAGAATATAGGGTGCCTCACGATGGTTTAATTTATCAAGGCGGTTGGGCATGAGCAAAACTTCTACAAAAACAAATGCTTCAAAAACGCTGTCAGCTGTAGCGCCGGAGAAAGCCTTTTATTTTTTCACTGCAGAAGGAGTTTACACAGAAGTTTCTGCAATCAGCCTCGAAGATTTTGAGGACAAATTAAAAGGCATAGATGAAAGATCTATTCTTTTTCATTATCCACGGGGAGATTTTCAGGCATGGATAAGAGACTCCGTTGGAGACCGTGAATTAGCCGATAAAATGTGTTTTATTCAACGTGGTATTCCGGGAGAGCAGCTTAAGCAAGAACTGTTAAAGATGGTGCAAACGAGAATAAGTGAACTAAAAGCTCCAAAACAAGATGTATTTCCTTCCATCCAATGTAATAAAGATGGGTTATGTCTGTCTTAATACAAACATTTATGCAATGTGTTATGAGTTATCATAATACTTTTCCGGTTACTTTCAGGACGAAGAGTATAACATAAGTCAAACAGCAAATAAAAACTCTGCAAGCATCAGATATGTTGTGACCATTGTTTTTCTTATTGGAGGTGAATTATTGTCAAAAATTAATCCAGGTTCAAACTTTAATGAAGATAATGATGTTCGAACTGCTCGTCCAGGCGGTATGCAAGATACTGCTATCATAGAGCCTAAAATGGACGACCAACGTAAGTTACATTGTCCACTTTGCGATGGAATTTTTAGTTCAAGAGAAGATTACATTAGCCATGCATTATCTAAGCATCATTCTGCTGAGCTAAACTGCGACAAAAAAGGCTGCACCTCAGAATAAACCAAACTTAGATCCAACAAAAAAAATAAACATTTTTTTTCTTAGTTAAACATTACTCGCATAATTTGTATTAAATTATTTGTTTGCTTTAGAATGAAACTTATTAATTTCAAAAATACTCGGTAAATGAGTGTATATCATAATTGAACTTGAATAGTTTACCATTAAAGCGCAAGAATCCATTTAGAAAACCGCAGAAATTGTCACGGTAAAACAGAATCAATCAATTGACCTCCACATTCATTGAAGAGAATATTGATTGTTGATGAAAATGCGTTTTCCTTATTTATTGATAAAATTAAATGTAAACTTTGATGTTTTTTCAAAGGAGCTTGATAAGTGAAAGTGCTTTTCGCTTAACACTCACTTATTTTTAGTTTTTTCGATTAGCAGCTAAACCGTAAATTGTAAGCGCTAAGCCGATTATCGCTACGGATCCACCGCCAGCTGCTATAAACTTGTCTTGAGCAACCTTGTTTCGAACCTGTGCGGAAAGAGCCTGTGATATTTGACCGAACAATCCGCCGTATTGCTGCAAATCGGAATAGCCAAGCCAGAAAACCACAAGACCGATAACTAACAGGAAAACGCCAACCGCTAACGCTCCAGCTCTCATTTTTTTTGCCTCGCACTAAACTTAACATTAAATTTATACATATATGACTTTGTGACTGAGCGGTCACAGTGACAAGAGCACTGATCTGTTTAGAACATTCATTATTCATGCGCATGCATTGACTGAAACCAAAGTGTGAATTGTCAATTAACTGCCTCTTATCGTTGCAGCCTCACAGTCACATATCTTAAAATAAACGGTTCCAATTAATCGGTTTGCTGTCTTTAATAGGGGTAAGATGTAGTTGTCGTTTGTAAGGGAAATCATCGATGCAGTATTCAATGAGATAAAAGGCGCTCTTAGAGCATATTTCCATGAATCGGAGGCGGCTGTTAAGAAACGGCTTCAAAAACTTCTGATCATTGGCATAATTAGCAGCGTTGTGTTTGTTCTGATAACTTCATTCATCGGATCTGCTTCGCTCTTCTTACTAATAGGGCAGCAAGAGTATCTAAGAACTTTCTTGCCAGCATGGGAGGCTTGGGACATAATGGGAATTACTTCGGGCGTTATTGGCGGACTACTCATTTTGGCGCTTATAATTATCATAAGGAATCAATTGAGATCGCCCAAGACGTCTGCGACTAAGTAAATTTGAGTTTGTGTGTCCTAAGATTTAGTTGCTGTTAATTCACAGTCACATATCTTTAAGAACTGTGTGCAGAATCACACCTAACGTTGTATAACGTTTTGGAGGTGTAATTGAATGTCTGAGAAACATATTGACGTGACTGAGCGATTGAATAAAATAGGTCAAACTGTCAACGAATACAGAGAGGCTCTCATGAGTCATTTTAAAGATATGGATGTTGATGTGAAGGAATGGAATTTTACTGTTGGAAAACTTGACAAAGAATATATCGTTGAGGTCAACGTTAAGCTAAGTGTAAAGCCAAAGTAAACATAAGTTGCTAAGGTATGAACCAGATTATTCTTTGCAGCAAATGTTTGATCGCTTGACGATTTTTTTTCTTCATAATTTTGTGAATATTTCGCGGGGCTTTCACGGAAGTTTAACGTGAATGTTGATTTAACATTTCGGCCATTTTCCAAAATAGGCTTATTTTTGTAACATTTTTAATTGATTTCAGTGGCATCTTCTCTTTTAGTATTCCTAAAATATTTTGCCAAACAATAAACAAAAAATAAAGCTCCCTCAAACCACAATGTTGACAAGCTCCAACTAATACTAAAAAAAGAAAAGAAGTGTTAGACTTAGGTCGCTGTCACTGTTTGATCAACGACCTTAGCCATTGGAGCATTCTTCTTAACTGATGCTATTCCTTTTTCGGCTGACTGTCTCGTAAGGTAGGATTGGCTCACAGCAATTATCTGTCCATTTGCCTGCTTTGAGATGGAAACGGAACTTATGAACAGTACCGCATTGAATCTCAAAAACTGCTACAGCTCCTTTTGCTGTTGTTTTCTTAGCGCATAAATTTTTCACATATGAAAATAAAATCTTTTTCAGATTCATTGGCTCTAGGTTTTGGAACAAGCATCAAAATCACCTAAAAATATTTTCATAAGCAACGCACCGGCACGCTGCTAAAATTGATTGGATTAGATGAAGCTTTTTCTGTCAATCAGAGCCAATGTGGAAAAATTTTGAAAACAATCTTTTGTTAAACGAGAACGCCTATTTGTTTCACTTTGCTAAGTACTTCTTTGTTGTGTGGTGCGGTTTCGATAGCTTCAGTGAGGTCTTTTCCTGCTTGGTGAACGCCCCTATGATCGCCGCGTTGCCATGAACTGCTGTCTGTAACATCGTAAACTTTTCCTTCAAATGTTAAGTAAGCTGGTTTTCCCGCTTGTCCATTGAACTGTTTTAGTTCTTCAAGGTGAACTTTTTAAGCTCAACATCGGAGGCGTTGGCATTCATCTCTGAACTATTCTGCTTACTTTTGCTGAAGGATAATGTTTGACGCTCTGTAAAACGCGTCAAAACTGTTTTGAGCAACTCATTCCTCAAATCTTGATCCGTAAGATCCGTCTTTATCATGTCGATCCTTTGTGCCAGCTCGCGTCGCCCAAAATATCTTTTACCCAGTTTTGGAAATCCTTACGCTGAAAATGAAAACACCCAGATTGAGGCTCAATTATTCTGAGTCCTTCATAAAAATCAGATAAATTGAATGCTGATGCTCCAGTTTTCTTGCCTATGTCAATGAAAAAGAAGAAACCTTTATCATAGCTTACAGCACTGAGGATCTTCTGGGCTGCCGCTTTGTCAACAGTTTCTTTAACACTTGGTTAAGCAGCTTTTTCAGGCATATATAAACACCTGAGAATAAGTATTGAATATAACGTATTTATCGTGTTGTGATTGTGAATAAACAACTACAAAAGCATCTTTCTTATATGTCAATTCCAAATATTGACTTCAACTCATTTTTTTGGGTTAAACTCACCAGACCAGTTAATTCTGAATAAAGAGTCTTCTTGCTTTTTTTGGAGGCATATCAGTATATATTTCTCAATCTATTTCTCTGTTGACTAATTGATGGTGCTTTCATGGATCGAAATGAAGCAATAGCATTTTTAAATGAAGTTTTTGACAAATGCACACTTCTTGATGGGCAGTATTTTTGCTTAAAGCCGCCGAACCCAGCAAGTTTGCTATCTAAAGGCTACCAGATTCATATGATGAATCCTCTTCATTCTGACGATTTGGTGTGTATGAATGAAATTCTCAGCAGGTATGGTCTATTGTTGAAGATTGAAAAAGACTTAACAATTATCTACAGACCATAAAAACCCAAAAAAAATTAAGATTTATTGCTGGGTATCACAAAAAAAATGAAGCCGTAGTATAACCAGATTTGCTAAAGCTTTTGGATTCGTATATGTGAAATATGTTTTGCCATTTTACTCGTTCAAGGCGCTCAAAAGACTTTTATTTCTATTTTATTGACTGACTTTAGTTTTCCATGGTCTTTTGACACCGACGTTATCCCAATATGCGCAGCACATGCGGATAGTAACGTTCATGTCTACTTGATCATTATAACAAAGTTTTTTGCTCGTTGCATCTGCTTTAGATCCGCCTGGAAGCGTTATCAAGTCAGCTTTTTTGGCTCTTTCCATTTCTTCCAGGTTTTTTGGATCAATACCGCCTTCATCGTTTAGCTCTTTCGGATCTACTGTCACTTCCTTCTTGTCTATGAATTTGCAGTTATAACAATTTGTTCCAATTACCTTTTCCATCTTTTTCTCATTCTTTGCCATTGAGTCACCCCCAATAATACGCTTTCAGTCAAACATACCATTAAAAAATGTCTTTGATTTCATTAGTTGTGGCTACTCTTAAGAGAAATTCGGTTTATTGTTTTGTCGTGTAGATAGTAGCTTTATGGTTGCTTTGCAAAAATCTGGCAAGTCATCCGGAGAACGCGAAGTCACAATATTTCCGTCCACCACCGAAGGTTCATCTACAACATTTGCGCCCGCATTTTTAAGATCCGTTCTAACTGAAGGCCAGCTTGTGACTGTCTTTCCTCGAACAATATCCGTCTCAATAAGCATTTGAGGACCATGACAAACTGCAGCAATAACTTTTCTTTTACTATTTGCTTCCTTCACCAATTGCACTAGATCTGGATGAATCCGCATACGATCAGGCGCTTGACTACCAGGAATAATAACTGCATCATAGTCATCCGCATTAACCTCGCTGGGTGAAAACTCTGATCTGAAAGGGACACCTCGCTTGCCAATGTACTCTTTTTTTGCTTGCGGCGCAACAATGTCCATTTTGTAGCCTTCTTCTTGAAACCGGTAGTATGGATAGATAAATTCTGAATCCTCAACGCCCTTTTCTAACAGAATTAATATTTTCTTCAACTTTTTTCACCAGAAATTGGAAACTGAAAAATTTTAGTTAGGATGCTTTAAGTTCAGCCTGTTTTTTCGCCAAAGACTCTGATTTTCCTCAAGAAGTTGAGACATCAAATCGTAGGTGCTGTTGCTCAAATTTCCTTCTTGCTTAGGTTCATTTTCCATAAAGAACTCATCTCTAATATGATTATGAAGCAAGGTTTTTAGTGTATGTTACTGTGCAACTACAACAACAATTGATGCCTTTCATTGGATTATAATAATTTTAGTGATTGAGGTTATACAGTCACATGAGCTTAAAGATTGCCGAATCTTAATATTTAATGTGATTTTTCTTGGAAAATTATTTTTTAGGCACTCCAACTGTAGATAGTGTTAAGGAAGTTGCTTATGTAAGCACTTTTCCACCAAAAAAATGCGGTATAGCAACCTTCACATCTGATCTGGTAAATTCGATTAGTCTACTAAAGAATCTGAAGGCTCAAAAAATTATATCCATTGAAGACGGTCGATTGTTAAAACCCTCTGATGAAAGTTCGGGGTACAAGATTGGACGTGACTCCATCGAGGACTACGTTTTGATGGCTGATTTCATCAACCATTCACCGATTAACGTTGTGAATATCCAACATGAATTTGGCATTTTCGGCGGAGAATCAGGAGAATACATTTGCGCGTTCTTAGATAGACTAAAACGGCCTGTAGCAACGACGCTTCATACGGTCCTTCCTAACTTTGAGAACAAAACAAAAGAAGTTTTTAACAGAGTAGTTGATCGAAGCACAAATCTAATAGTGTTAAACGAAACTACACGTGAATTAGTCAAACAATACGGTGTTCCTTCAAAAAAAGTAAAGGTGATTCCGCATGGCTGCCCTGATTTACCTATGGTATCAAGTGAGAAAGTTAAGCCTGTTTTGGGGTTAAAAAATAGGGTTGTTTTATCAACTTTTGGTTTGTTAAGCAAAGGGAAAGGAATCGAATATGTTATTCAAGCTCTTCCAGATATTATTAAAAAAGAATCCAGAGTTATTTATAATATAATTGGAGTTACGCATCCTCAAGTCAAGAGAGCTGAGGGAGAAAACTATCGAAATACACTCTTGAAAATGGCAAAAACCCTCGGGGTAAGTAACAATGTAAAATTCCTGAACCGTTTTCTCTCCAAACCCGAACTCTATAATTACCTTCAGGCAACAGATGTGTACATTACACCTTATCCTTCGCCTAATCAAGTAAGCAGTGGCACATTATCTTAAGCCTTGGCTGCTGGAAAAGCCGTGGTTTCGACACCATACCTTCATGCCAAAGAAGCCTTAGCTGAAGGTCGAGATATGTTATGCAAATTTAAGGATTCAGCTTCTATAGCTGAAAAAATTACTGAAATAATTGAAAACAAATCTCTCCGAAGATCTTTAGAACAAAACTCTTATCGCTACAGTAGAAAGTTTACCTGGCCTTTGGTTGCTAAGAAATACCTGACTCTCTTTGATGAATTAACCAAGCAACCGGCACTGGAAGAAGAGTCATTCGCTTTTTAATGTTAATTGAGGTAAACTTAAGCTGCAAATTTTATTTTCTCATTGTTTTTTAAAGACTTCGCATTCTAGGCATTGTTTTACAGTGCATATATCCTCGGTAAATGGGCAGCTGGGAAATAATTTTGGAAGATAATTGTTCAATGCCTTGTTTACAACTTGATCAAAATCTAGCTGAGCGCTGTTTAGAAGGGTTCGAATTTCATTTGTAGTTTTCTGAGTCATTTCCTATTCTCTCTCATGGTTTAATTTATGCATCTGGAACCAGCTTTTGGAAAGCAAAGAACGGCAAGCTTTGTTCGAGCATATGAATAGAACTTGTCCGGTGTTTGCGTTTACTTCTATCTTTGCTTCAGTTTTCCCACAACTGGGACAATTAGGTATTCTTTCGGAGTCAATTTTAATCAAAGTTAACTATGGAAATCTTAGTGAACTTGAGCTTTAAAATACATGCCAATTCTCGTGCCATAACAATTATAATAATGTCCCCAACAGTATTCGTAAGCTCTTGCAGATTCTGTTCGTCCTATCCTTTTCGTGAAGAAAAACAATAACCCGCTCACCAGAACGCTGTCCTCTTATGGCAACTGTTGCTTTTGCAATAAATAGTTTCCCTTCTATCTCAGTCTGCAACAAAAGCTCGGTTTTTGCCTTCAAAGAATCCCATATTTTATCAAAATCGCTATCTAATTGCACATTTCCTTGATGGGGTTCAAACATTAATTTTTCACTAATTCACCTTTTTGCATTGACGATTATTTAGACTTTTCATTTTGTTTTTATTATCTTTGAGATAGTGCGATTTAGCACATTTTTACATTTTCCAAAAAGTGTCAGATTTATTTTGGCTATTTAAGAGAAATAAGAAATGATAAATATTCAATGCAAATATCCAATAGAATACCCCATGCAAAAAGTTTCATTAAAAAAAAGATAGTTAATTGAATATTTCTTTCACTACGCACATATTGTTAATTCTGTTTTTGAATCATTATTGAAACGATCACTATGAGACGTTCCAAACTTGAAATGTACATTGGCATCTTAACAGTTCTAGCTCAAAGAGGACCTCTAAAGCTAACACATGTCATGTACAAAGCAAATCTTAACTGTGGTGTCCTCAAAGAATGTCTTGACTTTTTATTAAAACGAGGTTTGGTTGAAGAACGCACCCTAAGGAAAGAGCGTGTAGTTTACGCCGTTACACAACGTGGAATAACTGTTCTAAAATACTTTAAAGAACTAAAAACGGTGTTACCAATAGTTGAGGAAGCCAGAAACCAAGCAAATGTCCCATATTAAAACCAAGAGTTTTCCAGCCTTACAGTTCTCTGAATTACCGTTCATTTTTTGTTTAAACTTGATGGAAAAACAAAATATTTAGCTTAAAATAGTGCTCTCAATCAGTTGACATTTCCTATAAGCTAGTTCTGTCCGTTGATTTGTTTCCCGAGGGTAAAAAGAATGTATGCTCAAATAGTAATAGATTGTCAAACTCAAACAGATCACGTAGTTTGTGAATATTGCATAATTAACAAACAATGCCTTTTGCGTTCACACTTGATGGTCTACGAAAAATGACCGAGAAGATAAAACTAGCATGATTGCCTCATACTCTCCCATTTTAATCACAATTGAAGCTTGTGCCTTAAACGCAACCTGTTAATTTACAAAGATCTTGCGATGCTTGTGGAAAACCACTTGGAGGTGGCTCATACAACTGTCTGAAATGCCAAATTTACCTTTGCCATCTATGTACACTAGTATTGATGAATATTCAATCAAAATATCCAATAGAATGCCCCATGTGTGGCAAAGAGCTTTCATAAAACAAGTTCTTAATCTTAAATAGGCCAAATTGAAGTCTGCGGTTTGGGCTTTACGAAACAACCGGTATATTTTTTGTTTTGAGGTAATAGAAAATCAGGATATTTATTTGAAAGTAGTGTGCTCAGTCAATTGCTACTCTATCGTTAGTTCTTTCTTTTGGTTTGTTTCCTGAAGGAAAAAAGAATGGACGCTCTAATAGTTTAGAGCAATGACTCATCTCAGCATGCTTATAGTCATGGGGGGTGTTTGTATTCGAATTTTGTTGTCAGTTGACATGCTTTTGACGATTAGGTTAAGCGAGTTTTCGCTAAAGTTCAAGACATTTTTTCCTTCGTTAGTAAGCTTGTACATTTTTCGCGGTCTTTCAGTATTCATGTTCCAAGCGCTTGTGACATAACCTTTTTTCTCAAGGAGTCCCAACATGGGGTAGACGGTGCTTGGTCCTAAGTAGACGCCAAAGCCTTTGCGTATTTTTGTGATGATCTGGTATCCGTGCATGGATTCTTTGTCGAGGTATTGGAGAACAATCATGTCTAAGAGGCCTTTGGTGAGTTTTGTTTGGGTTTCTTTTTGGTAGTTATTGTTCATTTTCTGGTTTTTTTCTCCTGTTATTGTATTGCCAAATGAAGATTGCGTCTTTTCTAAGATACATTTCTTATGTCTTCATAGTACATAAACAGCCACTTAAACCCGCGTACATAATGTATGCATATTAAAACGTGATAAGAGACCTTAACTGTCGAACACAAAAACACGTCAATACGTGAAATATATCTAAAAAATCAATATATTTGATTTAAAGTGAACTGTACAACAAATCAACAAAAACTATGCTTTGAAGGGAAGGCTACCCGTTGTGAGATGAGGATTAGCTAAAAGTCCGCTAAGATATTTTGTTATTTTCAGAAAGATAAATGGTTGTGAGTGGTTTTTGGCAACACAAAAGGAGAAAGGTTCCCGAGCCCTGTTGGCTTTGTTCTGTGCACGGCGATATTAAATTCAAATAATGATTTCTAAAACTTCTACAGCGTACTCATGACGTCTTCATAATAAGATTGACCGGATAGCCAAACCCGATAAGTCTTGAAATTAAATTAATACATTGTTTTGAGAATTTGTTGGCTAAAAAAAGCCCATAGACATCCTATATCTTAGTTAAATGTCCTTACAAAAATGAAAATTGAAAAGAACTTTATTGTTTACCATTCTTCTTCTTCGTCCCATTCCTCATCTTCGGTTTCTTCCCATTCTTCTTCCCCTTTGAATATCATGTCTTTTTTTCACCTCACAACAAGCCATAAAAACAATCTTACCTTTGAAAGGCTTAAGGATTTACATTCGTCAAATGACGTTAAAATCGCCAAGGGTAACAATGTTAACCATGCTTTTGGCACTTAGTTTTCTATTAGATGTGTAGAAAAGAAAAAAAGAAATATTTGTTGGATTCTGACCTTTCTGTGCCTTGATAAAATTAGTGGCAAGTTAGTTTTCCAATGGAGCTAGAGGATGGGAGTTTCACCCATCGTCTATGACTTTGCTAGCCATCGTCTGCTCTCGACCACCCTAGCATAAATGGAGCTGTACAAGAACATCTTTAGCATAACAAGATATTAAGGATTATTCCGAAATAAGATATGGGAAAAAAGAATTTGTATTTTGCCCATTATGCGAGAAAAAATAAATGGAAGACAAGAATAACTGTTGAATTATAAAGGAGCATAAGCATAGAACGAATAACCATTTCTATGCAATATTTGAAAAACTGAGACATTTTGATTACAGGAAGCTTATATTTGTAGATCATAATCACTAATATGGTTGCATATGTGTGCGTTTCAAATAGGAAAGTGTCAAGTAGTTTGGGTCAAAAGACTCTTCATCTGAAAATGATAGACAATCCATAGTGAAAGAATTAAGAGGAATGTCAGTTGAAATCCAAGAAGCTGTAGAGTTTACTAAAAAGTTAAGCGAAACAAGAATGAATGAAGCAAAGTTCTGGCTCTACGCTAATCCTGAAATTAACTATACTCTGTCAATTTATTATGATGTTCATGCAACAGCATGGGTATGCTGCTTGAGGAAATAGCTGTAAAAAATGGTTCCCCTAAAGTCGTAGGCGAAATTGCCTGCATGGACCCCATGACCTTTAGCTTTATTGAGGAAGAGAATATTCTCAAAACTGAACCCCTGTCGGGTCTTTAATTCCTTATTGAAAAGGTTGGCACCAAAAAAATGGTACTTTGCATGCCTTAGAAAAACTAAACTCTATTAATGTTTAGGACTAATATCCATAGACGGTTAAATCCAAAGAAAAATAAAGTGTAAGTTATGATTTTTTTTGAAATTAGATTTTCTGTTTGCTAAGTGTCGTCCTGAAGGTTTGCCATAGCACTCGCACAAGCCTATCGTAAGTTCTATCCTCTTTCCCGCTTTGTCAGGTTTGCCTGCCATCTTCCAACTTTTTTTAGGTTCAACTTCTTTTCCGCATGTGGGACATTTTGCCATAAGTTCGCCTCCCTGAACGGTTGTAAAAGAATTGTTGACCACAAGGATGGATAAAACTTTCCTAAAGAAACGATTAAAAAAGTGAAGATACCGAATCTAACAATAACGTGTGCTTTCTTAGGCTTTGTTTATTTGCCCATGGTCTTTTTCCATATGTAAATCAAGATCAGCCTTAGTACTGAAAGATTTTCCGCAAACCGGACATACGAAAGCTTCTGTTTCCTCTTTTTCACTGGGTTCATGATTAGGTAAAGGGTTCTTTACGTCTGGCAAGGGTGGGACAACTTCATTTGTTTCTGGAGAAATTTCCGGTACCGGTTTGACATAGGGTAAGTCTGACTCAGTCATATCAAATCAAGAAATGCTAGTTGGAACTCTTTTTCTTAAACATATGTGATAACCCTCTTACAGCAACAGATTATCGAGGCATCTGTTCAAGTTTAGGATATGCCAGGTCCTCGTTAATTAGCGCCTCTTCGACTTAGAGATAGCTTGCTGCTCAAAAGGCGGCGACGACTACCACGCTAAAACAGCAAGAACAGAAATTGAAGCACTGCAATTAATTGAAGCTGGATTTGAATACGTCTGCGACATCGGGGAAGCAAAAATCTTCAGAAAAGACGCTGAAGAAAAAAGCTGAATTTTTATTATTTCTCCTACGGCATGGTTAAAGCTTCATTATTTGAGCATGAGGTATGCCCTCGATTTTTATCACTGCATCAGGATGGACATAACCCATAGATATTGCTTCTTCAACACACGTTTTACCTACAAGATTCACAATGGTTGAATTACTTATCATAACCATTGCTTCGTCAACCGTTGCTTTTCGTCCATTATAAAACTCATCTTTAATGCGAAAGACAATTTTGTCTTCTCGAAGTGTCTTACCTAACAGTTCACAGTCACAAACAGCTAACAACACGTTTCTGCCGACTTTCTTGAGGTTTACATACACTTCCATTTTCAATCTCTCACAACTGTTTAATTGATGATTTCGCGCCACAAGCGTTACATACTAAGAAAGAAAGGCGTTTTTCCTTAACTATTTTGGTGTCAGGACGCTTGCAAACGGGACAAATTACATAGCTTTCTAAATATCTTTGTAGTAATCGTTCGAAACTGTCACTTCGAAATTTTCCTTGGAATATTGCTCTTGAATCTTGAAAAGTTGCTGCCGTAGCCATTTCTCTGGTAAGGAACTTCAAGATATGTTGAGGATCCCGATCTAAAGCTTCAGCAACATCTTTAAAATTGGAGATTATTGTTCTCATACCAACAGTGTTAACATATAATCTTGGTAATTCTAAGCGCTCACGTTTTGTTGAAACTTCGGGCATTTGAGCACATGCTTTTTTTAGGAGTTCGTCATAGTTGAAAGACATATCTCGCATCTCACCAATGGATTATGTTAAGGTATATTTAAAAATTATAATGAAAAGGCAGATATTGGGCATTGAAAATATCATATTTCCTACAGACAACCAATATAAATTTGAAGGTCACAATCATCTTAAGCTTGAACTAACATATGGGGCTATCTCATGAGCAATGAACAACCGAAAACCGTCAAAATAGATGACATCCATCAACAAATCGAAAAGCTTAGAGAACAGGCTAGCACTGCCAATGCTCAAATTCCAAAGTATATTGACCAAAGAAACCAGTTAAACGAATTGGTAAAGAAAACTCATCAAGAAATTAATGAGTTAAAAAATGAGCGCGATACTATAAATGAAAAAGTTAAACAGCTAAAAGTTCAACGTGATGCTATCAGAGTCAAAGTCGAACCAATTATCGCGCAAATTAATACTAGAAAAGAAAAAATCGCTGAGCTCAAAACGAAAGTCCCGCGTGAAAGTCAGCAGGACTTGCAGCAAGAGTTTGAAGCCATAGAATGGAAGATTCAAACGACCTCTCTTGATTTGCAAGAAGAAAAAAGACTAATTGGGAACGTTAAGGAAATTGAGCTTCTTCTTAGTGCTTACAAAAAAATTGATTCTCAAAACAAAAAAATTAAGGACTTAATCATTCAACGTAAAGCAATTGAGGAAGAAGCAGACGTATTTCATAATGAACTAACTGATTTAGCAAAAAAAAGTCAAGATTTACATACTAAAATGATTGAAAAAGTAAACGCCGTGAAAATCAGCAGAGCCCAAGCTGACGGCTTACATCAAGCTTATGTTAAAACTAAAGAAGATATTGTTCAGATGTATGTGAAAATTGCTGAGTTAACTGGGCAATTACGCGGTTTAAAGACAGCTATGTATGAAGAAGAAAAGCTGCGGAGAATAGTTTCTCAGCAAGCGTATAATGAAAGAGAGAAAGCCTATAAGGAAAGAGAAAGCGTAGCTAAAGAGCAACAGAAAGTTGTTAAAGAAAAACAGGCGGCTATTAAGGAGAAGCTTGAAGCTGAAGCAAAAGAAAAGCTGAAGAAAGGAGAAAAATTAAGTTGGAATGAGTTTCAACTTGCCTTAGGCGATGATCCTGTAGACGATTCAGAAGCACAAAATTAAAGTTAACTTAGGGTGTATTGGGAATAGAGATGTAGATGGCTAAAAAGGAAACGCAAGAACCTACGCAAAAGCGTATCCTTATTTTGTGTGTTGACAGAGATGGCGATTTAGAGGTTAAAGCTGGAGTAAAAACGCCGCTTCTGGGAAGAACAGCCAATTTAGACGGTGCAGTTGCTTTAGCCCTAAAAGATCCAGAAGAACCCGATGCAAACGCCATGTTTGAAGCAGTTAGGCTCTATGACAGATTACAAAACGAAAAACAACCAGAAGAAATTTTTGAAGTCGCTACAATATCGGGTTCTGAGTTAGGCGGCGTAAGTGCAGACCGAAAATTGGTTGTTGAATTAAGTAACTTGCTTGACTCATTTAGCGCCAATGAGGTAATTCTAGTTTCTGATGGTTACTCTGACGAAGCAATTTTACCTTTGGTTGAATCTAGAGTACCTGTTTCTTCAGTGCGGCGTATAGTGATAAAGCACAGTGAATCAATCGAAGAAACCGCTGCACTTTTCACAAAATACCTTAGATTAATCGTAGATAACCCCAGATATGCGCGTATGGCATTGGGGTTGCCGGGTATTTTGGTTTTTATATTCGGTATTTTTTGGGGAATTAACCTATTTTATCCAGGCACAATATACTATTATGGCATAACAATCGTAATTATTTTAGGCGGTTTCTTGCTTATCAAAGGCTTTGGGATTGACAGATCAGTTAAGGGCCTATACACGTGGGCAAAAGATTATTCTCCACCGCCGCTACCTATGCAAATTTCCAACTATACAATTTTTGCTGGTATTTTGTGCGTTGCAGTAAGCGTTTACCTTGGAATAGCAAGCGTTACCACCAATGCAGCGCCTTTTCCAACTAACTTAGCAGGGTGGCTAGCAAGCTCTCCAAAAATAGCTACGTTTTTCATAGAAGGAATTATGAATCTTTTAGTTGTGGGATTAATTATTGTTTTGTTTGGGCGAAGTGTGCGTTTATATTTTGAAAGAGATTCAAAACTGCTTCGGAATGCAGCCCTAATAGTTACCGTTGCTTGGAGCCGATGGATCCTCGAAGGAACAGCACACATAATCTATACCGCGGCATACAATACGGAATCGTCCATAATAGACATGAGCAACCCAGTTTTCTCTAATTTCATTTTCACAATAATTGTGGGAATTCTAATCGGAATCGCTTCCGTACTCTTAATTTACATTGTAAGCAGATCCACCAAAGACTTCTTCCAAAAAACAGATAAAAATCAACCAAAATAATTTTTCCGAAGTTTATGCTTGAATTAGGGGAAGATTTAATTGAATCCATCAAGGTTACAATGATAATGCATTATCATAATGCCCTAAAACGTTTGACACGTGGAGTATAGCTTAATGCTTAAAAAAGCCCTTTCTGTTATTGGCGCTTATAGAATATATGAAAAATGGCTTTGGCAACAGGTGAAAAGTGGAATAAAACCTGAGCACGTCGCCATAATATTAGATGGAAATAGGCGATGGGCAAATGAGAAAGACGCTAAACCTTTATTGTTGAAGGATAAGTGGGGTCACGCTGAAGGCGCTGACACGGTGGAGCAACTTTTAGATTGGTCGCATCTGATTGGCGTAAAATATGTGACTCTTTACACATTTTCGACGGAGAATTTTGCTCGTCATTCAGATGAGGTTGAAAAGATAATGCAGCTTGCAGAGGAGAGATTTCGTAAGCTCCTAAAAGATGAGCGTTTACATCGAGACAAGATTCACATTAAAGTTCTGGGCAGAACAAACATGTTGCCTGACAGCTTACAAAAAACCATCGCTGAGCTTGAGAAAGCAACTGCCCAATATGATCAGTACTTTTGGAACTTTGCCTTTGCATATGGCGGTAGAGCTGAAATTGTAGACGCAACTAAGAAAATTGCAATGAAAGTAAAAGAGGGTGAATTGGACGTGGAAGATGTGAATGAGAGTACTTTTGAAAAATACCTCTACACCTCACACATGGACAAACAGGACCCTGACATGATTATAAGAACTTCAGGTGAAGAACGCTTAAGCGGGTTCTTGCTTTGGCAAGCCGCTTACAGTGAACTGCTCTTTTTAGACGTTTATTGGCCAGACTTTCGTCTGATTGACCTGTTACGTGCCATAAGGACTTTCCAAAACCGCAAACGCCGCTTCGGTGCATAAAAGGGTTAAGCGCGTTTTTTAGCGCTAACTATTGAAATAACATCTCGGTCTTTTAGTATTGCGTCTTCACCGATTCTTCTTTTATCTCGGGCATCTACAGCATAGATAAAATTATCTCCCAATTCACTATGAATTACGTAAGCGAATTGCCTTGCAGTTGTTCCTTGCGGAACCAGGTAAGTGTCTGGCAAAACTCTTCCGTTGTGGTCAGAAAGATGTTCTAAATCTTCCACAGGATAAACAGTTATCATGTTTAGCAGTTTAAAGTAAGCCATGTTCATAGCGTTCTGGATGCCTGTTGACCCATTTTTAACCAACACTTTTTCACGTATAGAATTCAAAGCGCTAATTTGACCTGGCGTAAGCTTTTCAGGATTCAATATCTTAAAGTCGCTGTCGCCTAGTTTATAATCGATTAATTGTTTTTCAGCTGCGCGTCTAAGTGCAAGTTCTGCTTCTGCTGAGCACGGAATAACCATGTAATCAAGCTTTTTCATTCGCTCCAAATTTGCTTGTGCTGAGGGCAAATCAATTTTGTTTGCAACTATGAGCATGGGTTTGGACATTTTTCTTAAAGTGTCAACAAACCGGTAAAAATCTTCATCCGACCAAGTGGTTGGTTTATCAACGTTTAAGCCGGCTTTCCTGATGGCTTCCCCGACAAGTTGACGTCTAATGCCTAATCCTGTTAAGCGGTCTTCAAGCGGCAAAGCAATGCCTTTTTTGTCCGCTTCCGCTTGGCGAGCAATTTTTGACCAGTCTTTCTTAAGAATAGTTACCATCCACATTGTAATTTCCCGTTCAAGAAACGTAACATCTTCCAACGGGTCATGTTCGTCGGGTTTGCAGCTTTTTCCTTCGCAATCGGTTCCGCCTGAAGCGTCTACGACATGGATTAGGGCATCTGCTCGGCGTATCTCATCTAGAAACTGGTTGCCTAAACCCTTTCCTTCCCATGCGCCTGGCACGATGCCTGCTATGTCAATTATTTCCACCGGAACAAGCCTGACTCCATCAAGACATAATGAATTTCGAGGGTTATCATTAACTTTGAAATCTTCATGAACACAGGGCGTGCGTACGTAACCGACGCCTCTGTTAGGTTTTATGGTGGTAAATGGGTAATTTGCAATTTCAGCAGCAACTAAGGTAGCTGCACTAAAAAACGTGGATTTGCCAGTGTTTGGCTTTCCAACTACGCCGAGTAATCGTGAATAAGACTTTTGCATGATATCACTTTATGGAGTATTGTTGTTACTTATAGTGCTATATTATTTATGTTTGATAAAAACAGATTTGTTTTTTTGTTGAGCAGTTTATTGCTGTTTTGCATCTAGCGATATAATAATAAACAAGTTATCAGATAGCTGTTCTATTGATCAGTAAGCGGTATTGAGGCAAGTGAAGCGGACATTCCTATCGAAATTTTGCGTGTTCCTCGTTATCAGCTTATTTATTGGAAACTCTTTTTTGATGATTGACAGAACGATCAAAGCCTCACAGTCAGATAACAATTGGGTAGCTCATCCAATGCATATTTCCCCATTTGCAGGTTCTTCTTCTCCACATGGCTACAATATAACTCAAATAAGAACAGCATACAATTTGCCATCTTCAGGGGGAGATGGAGCGACAATCGCGATAATCGACGCTTATGACACACCCAACATAATCAATGATTATACAGCTTTTTGTAACCAATTCAGTTTACCAAACAACAGTACGGGCAACTTAATAGTGCATAAAATGTCGGGGACTGTTGGAACAGACAGCAATTGGGCAATGGAAACTTGTTTAGATGTCGAGTGGGCTCATGCAATCGCTCCAGGGGCAAAAATACTGTTAGTCGAAGCCACGTCCGATTCTGATACTGCCCTTCTTGCAGCCGTCGATTATGCAACAAGCCAGCAAAACGTAGTTGCAGTTTCTATGAGCTGGGGAGGCCAGGAATTCGGAGGCGAAACAAGCGATAGCTATGAAAGCCATTTTATTAAACCGGGTATAACTTTTTTTGCATCTTCAGGTGACGATGGCTCATATGTAAATTGGCCTGCCGCCTCAGCAAACGTCGTAAGCGTTGGAGGAACAACACTTAAGATTAACGCGTCCGGCGGAGTAATTTCTGAGACAGCTTGGACTAATAGTAGCGGCGGAGTAAGTAACTATGAAGCTATCCCTAGTTTTCAAACAAGCCTAGGGCTTTCTTACCCCAATCGTGCTGTACCAGATGTTTCTTATAATGCAGACCCTTCAACTGGTGTTGCGATCCGTTATAATAATCAATGGTATGTGGTAGGTGGCACAAGCGCAGGAGCACCTCAGTGGGCAGCCATTGATGCTCTCGGTCTAGACGCAAATAACCCTAATTTATATGCAAGAGCGAAAACAGCATATACGAGTTATTTCCGAGACATCATCAATGGGTCAAACTTTGTAAACTCTGCAGGAACAGGTTACGATTTAGTTACAGGACTTGGTAGCCCCCTAACAACTGATTTTGGAACCGAACTTACAGTTTCCCCATCCTCAGGTCCAGCGGGAGGTCAAATCACGTTTAGTGGAGAAGGGTTAACACCTAATAGTTCCGCAAATATTTCCTGGCTAAACTCGTCAACTTGGGTACCAATGGCAAATAATGTTGCCACTGATTCCAATGGGAATCTAACTTACATATTAAATGCGCCTGATCTGATGCAAAACAATCCAGCAGGCGATAATCAACCAAGCTTTAACAACATCGCTTTTCGAATCCAAGATAACACCAATAACAGATCGTATAACGCTTCAATTCCGTATACAGAATGGCGACGAGGATTAACACAAGTAGGTAACCAATCCGCAATAGGCATATATGGCAACAACACGGATCTCACGACAAGTGTTTTGCTTCAAAGTGGACAATCAATGATTGTTGCGGGTAATTGGTTTAGCCCTGGCACAGCATCTATTTTCTGGGACGGAACCACAAGTATAGGCACATCACCAATAGATGCCACTGGACAATTTAATACAACGGCTCAAGTGCCCGCCGCAGAAACGGGACAGCACACACTTACAATATCAGATGGAGCCGCAAATTTCAGCATCAACCTTACACGTTTGCCAACAGTAGCCAACAATTACACTGCTGGATGGCAAACAACAGATACCACCATAAATTTGACCCCGGACTCCACCGTCAACGAAACCTTCTACAAAATTAACAGCGGTCCAATTTACAATGTTACCGCTAACGGGCAGCCAGTCATAACCACAGAAGGCAACAACAATACACTCGAATATTGGAGCACATGGAACATTTATGGAACTAATAGTATTATGGAGCTTCCTCACGTAACTTTAACGGGGATTCAACTCCAAAAAACTGCTCCAGAAGGCTCAATCCAAATAAGCAATGGCGAAACCTCAACTTTTGACAATTCGGTTATCCTCACCGTGACTGCTAATGATTCGATATCGGGAATCAACCAAATAAGATTCAGCAATGACGGCATTTGGGATCAAGTTCCATGGCAACAATACACAACCACTGTAAGTTGGCAGTTAACTATTGGAGAAGGCTTGAAAACAGTTTATTTCCAGGTGATAGATAACGCTGGCTTGACATCAAATTTTAACGCTTCAATATTACTCAATTCTCAGCCTTTACTGGTTTCACAAACTATTTCGCCTTCAACAACAGCCAATCCTTCCCCAACTCCAAGCCAATCGCCCACCCAAACATTCACACCTAATTTACCGCAAGTCTCAACGCCAAGTGAAACACCCTCACTTAAACCCTCTAGCATTCCTCAAGCACCAGAATTTACCTTTGAAATGATCATTGTTCTGCTTGTTTTAACAACTCTGTCTCTTGCGGCTGTATTCAAACGAAAACGAATGTGAAAAAGGAAATACTTGTTTTTCAGAATGCTGATACATTTTTAAGTCGAGCTGTTGACGTTTTCTAAGAAGCGACTTAGTATGAAAATTGTGGATGGCATCTATCAGGTTGACGGCGTAAACTGCAATGTTTACCTTGTGGAAGATGGTGAAAAACTGGTTTTAATCGATACAGGGTTATTCCGAAATGACAAGAAAATAATAAAATATATCGAGAGCTTAGGTCGAAAGCCAACAGACGTTTCAACAATTGTCATAACCCATTATCATATTGACCACACAGGAAGCCTCAAAAAAATGCAAGAAGCAACAAACGCAAAAGTGGCAGTTGGTGCATTTGACGCCGAAATTGTTGCTGGAAAGAAGGCAGCGCCTAAGCCTAAGAACTTGATGTTTAGAGCGTTCAGTTCTGTCATTAAGCCGGCTCCTGTTGAGCCAGATGTTGTGTTAAAAGAAGGCGACAAAGTGGGAGGTTTAACTGTTATTCTTACCGCTGGACACAGTGAAGGGAGCATTTCATTGTTGGACACGCAGAGAAAAGTCATGTTTGTAGGAGACGCATTCAGGTTTGACAACGGTAAACTGGTTGAGTCACCTGAACAATTCAATTTAGATACTGCAAAGGCAAAAGAATCAATAGGGAAAATTTCAACTTTTGATTTCGACGTGATGCTTGGCGGACATGGCGACCCGTTGATGCCAGATGCTTCAAAGAAAGTGAAGGATTTCTATGCTAACTTGAAGTAAGCATCTATTGCATCTTCTTTTTACAACCTTTATCCAATAAAATTTGTCTGGGCGAATAATTATTCATAAATAATTAAAGGGAATTTTCGTTTTCTTCCCTTTGAATGCTCTGGGCTTTGGGACCCTTCAATTCCAAAAGCGACTCTAAAGTTTTATGGCATTTACTACACTGAAACATCGAATTACCACACGCGGGACAAAACAGTCCCCCATTTTGCAACCTCTCTAATAGCGCTCGCAAATCAGCTTTATTTTGCAAATCACGCGGTGTTTCCTCCTTATCCATTGGCATCTCATTCTTTTTGTTTTCTGCATTTTCGCCTGCTACAATTTCGCTATAAACATGGGTAATGCTGGATTTACCTTCACGCAGTTTCTGCTTGTCATCTTCACTTCCTTCTTCCAATATTTTTTTGCCCCTCTCAAAGGTGCGCGTTGAAACTCCAGCTTTTTTGGCAACTACTTCGGTTGCTTTAGCCTTAAGTTCGGGCTCTTCGTCTTCTGACGCTAACCCTAACTGAAGGTTTCGCCCGTTTTTGCCTCCTTGAGCCTGCCGTTTCTTGGCCAATGCCCTCTCAATTTCAAGCAGCGGCACCGCTAACTCTACAAGTTGAAAATTGTTCAAATGGCGTCGCCTAAGGTTTGCTTCGATAACAAATTTCATCTCAATCAGTTTATCGTCAAATTTGCGAACTTCAAAATCTGGCTCGATTCCCAATTCTATGCATGCACGGAATCTGTGGTGGCCGTCTAAAACTTCCAAGTCTTCGTTAACTATTACTGGGTAATGTTGTCCTTCAGTTTGTATTGAGGTTTTGAGCTCGGCGAATTCATCTTCTGACATTTTAGGTAACAATTTTTCGTATTCTGGGTTTAAGTGTATACTCATGGCTGTCGCCGTTTATGGATTTACCTTCTGGCTATAATATTATATAAGCTAAAGGGTAAATCTGACGAAAAGAAAGATCCTGAGCTTTTTAGCTGATAAATTAGGTTAAAAAAGATGGATTAAGACTTAGAATTTAAAGGTTAAGTGGCTAAATAAAAAACAAGCGCTTAAGAGGCATCTAGGTTAAGGCTAAGTGCTTATAATGTTGTATACAGGATACAACAACATACTCTTTTATGTTTTCTTGAGACGTATGTACATGCAAGCAACATGCGTATGAAACCCGTGAAGATCGTTGGCGAATCAACAGTTAACAAAAATGCGGCCTGTTCTCTCTCTCTCCTCGCTCTTCCTGGAATAATTTTTACATGCCGCATGGTTAACTAAGTTGGTTCGCCAATCCACAATTTTCCTAAAAAAAGCAAAATTCAACGTAAGTTTTAATGATTTTTGTTATGGAGAAATTCGATAGTTTTCTTTTTCATTTGAATTAACTGATGGAATTGAAATTACAAATTTTGCGCCTTTTCCCATTTCACCGGTCTCTTGAATTTGCCAGCCGTAAACATCTATATTTTTCGTGAGAGGAACAAACCGTAGCCGGTGCTGCCTCCTGTGCTAAATCCTTCTCGGAAAAGCTTTAGCTTATTCTCCTCTGAAATGCCTATCCCATCATCTTCATAAATCAATTGAAGTTCGCTGTCGTTAACTTTCTCGTAGTGAACTCGTATTGTTGTGGTTTTTTTGCCGTATTTTCTCGTATTATCAATAAAATTGTAGAATAATTGCCTTAAAAAAGAATCTGCCAACAAACTTAACCCATGGCAATCATTAGTAACTTTGAAATTTAAGCTCGAAAAGAGATCCTTTGCCTCATTAAGCATAGTTTCTACACTAACAAATTTTAATTCTTCAATGCCTAATTGTTCATATATTTTGGCGAACTCAAAAAATTTTCACTGAATCGTTAACAGCTTGTTCAATTTTAGATAGCGCATTAAGAATGTCCGCTTTTCCTCCATACTTCTTTTTAAGCAAATAAGTATTCCCAGTCACAGTGAAAAGCTTGTTTCTCACGTCATGTCTTGTCAAGTCGCCTACAACCTTGAGTTTCTCAGTAGCCAAAACCAGCTTGTTCAATGTTCGCTTCATCGCATCTTCGGCCTCTTTGCGGTCAGTGACATTTATGCAAAAAGACATTAGTCGTCCTTCAGGCAATTTGGCAGCGTGGTATAAACAATAACAGGTTGTCCATCTTTTTTCTTTAATCTAAATTCTAACAGGGATTTTCCATTTTTCTCGATGGCTGCAAGATGTTTAAAGGCGAGGGATAAGTCGTCTTTATATACAAGTTCTCGTAGACATTTTTAGGAGTTCTTTTCTAGAATAACCTAACAGTTTACAGGTAGCTTCATTTACTTCTTCAAGTTTTCCCTGATCTACCAACCATGAAAGCAATAGGCGAGTTCTCCACGTAAGCTCTGAGCTTCTTTTCGGAACACTTCAAGGCTTCTCTGGCTTTTTTTGCTTCTGAAATGTCTCTTGCTACACTAAGCACAAGCTTTTTCCCATCGTTGTTAATTACGCGGGCGTGAATTTCCAATTGCAGTGGGGTTCCATCTTTTCAAATTTGAACTTTCTTGAAATCACTTTTGTAATTTTAGGAACTTTAAGCCTAATCGCACTATTGAGTTTTCATCTCTATTTTTCGCCTAAGAGATTTAAGAAAATAAGACAAAAATTTATTCAGAATAATACTTTACCAGAAAAACACGGACAAACAAACATTTCAGAAATTTCGAATACAAATAACAAAGAAAATAAAATGGATAAGCCAATTAATTATGATAATCTAATTGGAGACCTTATCAAAAAGATTGATAATGAAAAATCACTTTTCAGACTTAGAGACATCGTTAGGTCGTCACTTTCATTCATACTTATCACATTTCTAATTTTGTTCACAGGATTATCGACTTATTATCTTTCCTCATTTAGTTCTTCTGATAAGCTTGTAATAATTTTTGCAGCATTAGCTTTGGTTTTGTCTTACGGACAATTTGTAATGAGTTCTTTTAACGAAAAGTACATTGATTTTAATTATTACACAGCAATCGAAAAGTTCAAAGTAATCAAAGAAGAAGAACCTCTTCTGAAAGCGTTAATCAAAATGAAATCCGAGCGAATGGAATTTACTTTATCAGAAATTTATGAGATTGACCCTGAAATGTTCTCTAAAGAGAAGCTTTTAGAAAGACTGTATGACGGGTAAAAATAACCTAATTTTTTCATCTAAATTTACCTAGAATTATTTAAGCACCTTCAGCGTATTAGCTCTCAGGTGCTATGTATTGCCAATCATTAGGGCTATATCCGAAATTGTTATTAAATACAATGCACCTAAAATCTATCAAACTAATAAAATATTTAAAAATCTCATCATAGCGAGAAATACTCGCTTTATGCGATTAACAAAATAATAAATAATTCACAAATAGGAGTTGCACACTTACGGGAACATCCCAAACATTTACGATAAAGTACGTTATACACGCAAGATTTGAAATTGAAGGTGTAGTTGAAAAACCCGATGTTATAGGCGCAGTTTTCGGTCAAACCGAAGGGCTTTTTGGACCAGAACTTGATCTGCGAGAACTTCAAAAAACAGGCCGCATCGGCAGAATCGAAATTGAACTGCACTCAAAAAACGATAAAACCACAGGATTAATAACAATTCCAACCAGTTTAGACAGGGTTTCTACAGCTCTCATTGCAGCAAGCATAGAAAGCATTAACCGTGTAGGCCCATGCTCAGCAAAAGTCAGCATAGACAGAATCGAAGATATACGGGAAGCTCGCAGAAAAATCATTATTGACAGAGCAAAAGAAATTCTCCACAAATGGACTATTGAGTCAATGCCAAGCGTCGATGACGTTTACAAAGAAATCTCGGAAACGATGAAAGTTGGCAAAGTTGAGAAGTATGGTCCAGAAGATTTGCCTGCGGGTCCAGGATTAGACGCAGCGAAAGAAATTTTTGTTGTTGAAGGACGCGCTGACATCATTAACTTGATGCGATGCGGAATTTTCAACACTGTTGCTCTTGAAGGCGCTAAAGTTCCAGAGTCAATAAAGAAATTAACTAAAGAAAAAACTGCCACTGCATTACTGGATGGCGATCGAGGCGGCGATTTGATTTTGAAAGAGCTGATTCAGGTTACAAGTGTCAAATTTGTCGGTCGGGCTCCAAGAGGCAAAGAAATCGAGGAATGTAACTGCAAAGAAATTGCTGAAGCGATAGAAAATAAACTTCCGATAAACGAAGCAGCTGCACCTCCTAAGCCAGCTAAAAAACCTGAACCGCCAGCACCGCATCATGTAAAAGTTGAAGTTCCTGAACCAGTAGGGCAAGCAGCTAAAGCATTACTTGGTACACTTGAAGCGGTTCTGCTTAACGAAAAATTTGAGTTTGTCGAACGCTTACCCGTTAGCCAATTAGCAGAGAAACTTCAGCAGGTAACAGGCGTTGACACAGTAGTTTTCGACGGAATAATCACGCAGAGAATTGTTGACATTGCAGCTGAGAAAAACATCAGGCGAATAGTCGCGTCACGCATTTCCGAAGCAGTAAAACCAGTGTTAAATGTTGAATTAGTAACTTTCCAAGATGCTATTCCGCCAGCTTAAACATAATCCATTAAGCTCTTGATTTCTTCACTTTCTTTTGTTTCCTCTCTACTCAATTCTTTTTCAGTCACTTTGAAAAACCCGAGAATTCTAGCAGCCGCAGGAACGATCTGGTTGGTTATGTAGTAATCGACATCTATTTCTTCATATGTGGCGAAGACGTAGGGTTTAACTCGACTATGAAATCTTCCTTTACCTGAAAGCACAACATACCCCACTTTATCGCCGCCGCTTAGACGCCAACCCTTTTCTTTAAGCATTTTTGCTGCCTCCACATGCGGAGCCCTAATAGAATATTCTTCAGGCGCTTTTGTTAACGTCTTCCAAATTATAAGATCATGAAAAGGAATTTTTCTCTGCTTTAACTCAGCAATGACTTTACGCACGAATATTACCGCGTTTTTAGGTGACTGTTCCTTCAAGATTATTTCAAGAACATGTTCCTGGACTTCTTTTGCTACCTGTGCCCAGTCTCCGCGCATAACTTCTAACCCAACAATATCTAAGCTGTCATCATCTCGCAAGCCTGCATACCGTTTTTTTGCTTCTGTGAAGAAAATACGTTTGTAAACTTCACCAACTTCTACTTCTAAACCTAAATCCTCGCCAATTTTTTCTTTAAGTTCAATTAGCTTTTCTGTTTCATTTGTTAGAAAGAGGCTGTCGGTATCTCCATAAATAATTGTTAAGCCTTTTTTTTCGGCTAAGTGAGTTGCGCTTAAAATTGTGTGTCTACCCCATGCAGAGGCTGCTTCAGCTACCGGTTTAATGTACCATCTTGCTCCAATCCAACCTGCATAGCCGTAAGCGGCGTTTGTTATGATTTTTACTGCTTTTTGCCTTGCATCTAAAACACTGTACTCAACCGTGGTTGGGTTGAGTTTCTTCATTTGTACTCGTATCTTTCCTCTAACTTCTATAAGGTAGGTTAATGCTTCTTTGTAGAATCCGGGTGGTGCTTTGCGGAATCTATGTTTGACTTCTGGTGTTTCGTAGACGCCGGCTGGAGGTTCAGGTTCCTCTGGCGCGACATAGGTGTCTGGTGAGAGATTGTATCTTATCATGATGTTGGGGTACATTGATTTGAAATCTAAAACTGCGATGTTGTCATGTAAACCCGGTTTTGGACTAAGAACTAAACCTCCTGCGTAGGGACGATAAGCCTGCTCTATCCGTCTGGGAATGAGCTCTCCGATTTTACGGGTTTGCTTAATCAAAAACCACTCAACCCGAAAACCAACTGCGGCAGTCATAACATGGTCAAGTGGCAAACTAACCAGATTTGACAGCTGCATCGCAAAATCAAGCAGCAAAGTTGCAGAGATATGGATTTTTCGAGCGTTGTTTAAGCTGAATTTTATGAGATCCTCACGTTTCTTTAGGTCTTCCCAGTAATCTGGAAATTCTACATCTTCAATTTCGCTGCCTGACTCATTTTTCATTACGCCTAAATAGTGAGCCAGATTCGAAAGGGTCTTAACTTTGACTTCGGGAAAAACATCCATGAAGTCGGCAAGGTCAACGTTAGCAATTCCTGTGAACGAGACGTGACCGTAAATGCTGGTATGGGGCTCTTTTTTGCTGCGGTCAACATCAAAGGTTCTTTGGAGCCTGTGGCTTCTTTTTATTAGGTAATCCCAATCTTTTGCATTAGCGCCAAAACTTACAATGATGTCAGGGTCAAATTGGCAAACATAATCAATGAACCCTTGAAGGGTGGGTCCATCGTTTTTCTCGTCATCTGCAATAAACTGTTTTTCTTTTCCATCACCGGAAACTGTAGATATTATTACTACAGGATTTCTGTCAGGTTTAGGAGAACCTTCCCTGCTGTAACTTATCATTGAGAAACTAAGTGTTTTAAGCTGAGGCTTTTCGACTTGGCTAAGCGGTTTAGGAATGGATTTTGCGTCATAAACTTTGTCAACTCTAACGCTTGATTTCTTTTCTTCTTCTTCCGCTTCCATTTCATACCAAGCACATGGCGCCACATCATTATCAATTAGGTAGCGCATGGCAACACGAATATCGTCTTCGAGGCATTCTTTAACCCCTTCGAACTCCCGAAGTGTCTTCGCAAGCTTTACCGTTTCAGTTGCAACCTTGCAACAAATTTTTATTGCTTGCACAGGCTTTCCGAAGAACTTGCGCTCAACAACTTCTGCATTCAAAATTGAGGATGAGTAAGCATTCATGATTTCAGCCGCTGTTTTCGAGGGGTCACATCCTTCTTCGACGACAGCGTAAAAGTAAGCATTAAAATTTCGTTCAATAATCAGCACTCGGCTTCCGCTCTGGTCAATTCCCCAAAGCCACAGCTCACAACATGCACCACCAATTTTGGGATTAATATCTATCAGCCAAAAAGACAATTTCACAAGCAACGCCTATAATAGCATAGAAATAATTTGCCTTTAAACTTTTAAGACGATTTTTTTGAGTTCCCACGCTTCATCGGACATTGAAAGGGCAATATATTCACTTAAAAACTGACAATAGAGCGTTTAGTTTTAAGCGTTAATCTTAAGTTATTGAGCACGAATATTTTTTTGATTATTTATGGGTTCTCAAGAAGTTCTAATTGAGGCGCAGGGATTAACAAAGAAATTTGATGGTTTAACAGCAGTGGACCATATAGACTTCAAAGTTTACAAGGGCGAATGCATCGGTTTCTTAGGACCAAACGGTGCGGGCAAAACTACAACTGTCCGAATGATGTATTGTTTTCTGCCTCCAACATCTGGCGAATTAAAACTTGCAGGTTTAAGCGTTAACGCACAATGCAGAGAAATAAAAAATCTCGTTGGCGTAGCGCCTCAAGAAGACAATTTGGACCCAGATTTCACAGTTATGAAAAACCTCACTGTTTACTGCCGCTACTTTGGCATCCCAAAAGATGAAGCCGTCAAACGTGTAAATGAGCAACTAAAGTTTTTCCAATTGGAAGAAAAACGAGGTGTATCCATAGGTGCATTGTCAGGAGGCATGAAACGTCGCCTTATTTTTGCGAGAGCTCTGATAAATCAGCCTCAAATTCTCCTTTTAGATGAGCCTACCACGGGGCTGGATCCTCAGGCGCGGCATTTGGCTTGGGATGAAGTGCGCAATCTAAAGAAAAAACAGGTTACCATAATTTTAACCACTCATTATATGGATGAAGCCGCTGTCCTGTGCGATCGAATCCTAATTATTGATAAGGGAAAAATTATCGAGGAAGGTAGCCCCGTCGATTTGGTGAAGAAGCATGCGGGCGAAGATGTTTTGGAGCTTGATTATGACGAAAACGTGTTGTCGACCTTGAAAGAGGCTTTTCCAGACGCACATTTTGAACGGTTAGGTGATCGGCTTCAAATCTTCACTGATAAGCCGCATGGAGTTTTTGAAGGGTTCTTGCAAGATCATCCCATGTAGAACGTCACGATACGCAGGGCAAATCTTGAAGATGTTTTTCTTAAACTTACTGGAAGGGGACTAAGAGAAGAATGACCAGTCCCAATCTCCGCAAATCTCCAGCTCGCTTTGCCATACCAAAACTGACTTATCGTGTTTGGATGGTTTGGCGCCGTAACTTTGACGTTTTCACAAAAACCATAGCCGTTAACTTCATACCGTCACTTCTTGAACCCATACTGTACCTGCTGGCTTTCGGCTATGGACTAGGTGGCTTCATTCCAAGCATCAGAGGCCAATCATACATCAGCTTCATTGCGCCCGCGTTGGTGGCGATTTCAATTATGAACGGCTCATTTTTTGAATGCACATTTGCCTCTTTCGTACGTATGTACTTCCAAAAAACTTTCGACGCCATAGTAGCCACACCCGTCAGCGTGGAAGAAGTCGTGGCAGGCGAATTACTTTGGGGAGCAACAAGAGCAACAATCAACACAACCATCGTTTTGGCTGTGGTTGCAGCTTTTGGGTTAATTTCAAGTCCGCTGTTTTTGCTTGTTATTCCGTTTGCGTTTTTCGGCGGCTTAATGTTTGCATCCATCGCCATGTGCTTTACTTCAGTGGCGCCAAATATTGACTTCTTTAATTTTCCATCATTCCTGTTTTTGACGCCGATGTTCTTTTTATGCGGCACCTTCTTCCCCTTGACATCGTTGCCTTCTGCTGCACAGGGAACAGCCCTAGCAGTTTTGCCCCTAACTCATGTAGTCAACATTACTAGGGGGCTTATTTCAGGAAAACTTGAACCTATCCTTGGATTAAACCCAGCGACATTGCTGACCGTGAGCTTTGTTTGGATAGTGGCTGTTACAGTATTCTTCTTCATACTGAGCATTAACTTAATGAAAAAACGTTTAACCGGATAACTGCTGAATCTTGTCTTTTAAGCCTAATAGGAAAATCCTAAGGTGGGATAGCATTTTAATCTTAGGCAAAAAAATGAAAACCTCGGCCGATAATACAATAGTGAAGGTTACTCGAAATGGGCAGATAACCATTCCCGCAAAAATCAGAAAGCAGTATGAAATCAAGGCCAGCAACAGTTTACTTGTGAAAGTAACGCCGAAAGGAATATTGTTCAAACCAGTAAAGCTTTTGGATATGGTAGGGATTGATGCTGGGTATGGCACGGCTGAAGAAATAAAGAAAATGATCGATAAACTCAGAGAAGAATACTAAAGTTATTAAGTGCTGTGTTCGGATGTAATCTAGATTTTAAAACTTTAAGTTAGTTAAGTTAAGCTTTGATGCCTTTAATCTCTGCGATTATAAGGTAAAAAGCAGCCAGCCCCTTCCATCTGCCCCAACCCTTAGCAATTTCCCGCGCCTCCTCCGCCTTAATCGCCTTCCCATCGCAATAGAAACTTGAAATTACATGCCTAAGACCCAAATCATCCGCTGGAAAAGCATCCAACTTCTGCATACCCCTAAGCATAGTTAACTCAGCAGTCCAAACCCCGATTCCCCTGATAGCGTCAAGCTCTGAAATGATTTCCTCTGAATTTTCTTTGTTTTTCAGACTTTCAAGATCCAATTTGCCGTCAACAATTAATTGGGTTGCTCCCTGAAGGTACTGGGCTTTTCGTTCGCTTAAGCCGCAGTTTTTTAATTCGCTGATACTGACATTGGCAATGTTTTGTGGGGTGGGATAGGCATAATAAGTCTCGCCGTCTAAAGTCAGGGATTCGCCATATTTCTTAACCAATCGTTCTTCCATGATATGTGCTACTTTTAGTGAAATCTGCTGTTCAACAATAGAATCAAGCAAAGCTTCGAAAACCGTTGGAGTTGTGGGGTTCTTCAACCCATTCAATGGCTTCACTAAATGACGCATGACGGATTCATTTTTTATTTCATTATAAAAGGAACAAAGGTCAAAATCAAGGTTAAAAATAAATTTAATGGCTTCAACGGCTTTTTGCTTATCTAACAATGATATTTGGCTATTAGCCTTTAGTTCAACATTTATTTTTGGTTTTTCAATTGTTCCCGCAGAAGTCAATTTTACAAGTGCAAGTTTGCCATTGATTTTGATAACTTGGGTGAATTGACAATCAACGAAATTTCTGATTTGTTTATCGCCGCTGGCGAAGATTCGGGTGCTTAAATCGAAGTTGAAAGGAGTCAATGCTTCAACTTGGAAAGTTTCGGTGTAGGTCAATTTTATTTTCTCGCCAAAAGGTTCAGTTAATTCAGCTTTAATATTAAAGATTTTTAACTTTAAAGACGTATTGTTCGAGTATTGGATGGTTAATTATGCGTTTAGTCGTGCGAATAGGCGGCTCAGTAGTAGCCTCACCAGTCAACACCGAATTAATGAGCAAATACGCTGACCTCATAAAAACCGTGAAAGCTCAGGGTCACGACGTCGCAGTTGTACTTGGTGGCGGAGCATTGGCAAGAGAATTCATCGGCATAGCAAAAAACTTGGGTTTAGACATGACGGCGCAGGATGAAATTGCCATTTCTTGTTCACGCTTGTTTGCTCAGCTTTTCCTTAAAAAACTCGGCGAAGTTGGCTGCAGTAAAGTGGCAATAACGCTTGACGATGCTGCCCAATGTCTTGCTGAAGGTAAAGTTGTTGTGATGGGCGGTTTGAAGCCTGGAATCACCACTGATGCTGTTGCTGCGTTGGTTGCTGAACGGGTTAATGCCGATTTGCTGTTGAAAGGCAGCGACCAAGAAGGCGTTTACAACAAAGATCCCAGATCGAACCCAGACGCGGTGAAACTAGATAATTTGCCATTTGAAGGTTTTTCCAAGATTTTTGAGGGAAGCGTTCATAAGGCTGGGATTCACCAGATTATTGATCCTGAAGCCATCAAAGTTCTAAAACGCCATCGAGTTAAGCTCGTCGTTGTTAACGGGTTTAAGCCTGAAAATATTTTAGCTGCAATCGAAGGCAAGAACGTAGGCACCACAATAAGTTAAATTCTTTTTCCTTATGTTTGTATGGGTTATGGCAACAATCTTAAATATCACTTTTGATATCGCATGTGACATCAATAACGATATCGATAGTGATATGTAATGGATAAAGAAGAAAGAGAAGAAAATAAAGAAATCAAACATGAGCTCCATGAAGAAAAACATATGATGTTCCAAAGGCGTAACTGGCTGCGCCACAATGCCATGGTCCCCAAAGGCTTCCTACGATACCACGTACTTGAAGCACTCAACCAAAAAGCAATGTCAGGCTCCGAATTAATGGAGGAAATCCAAAAACACACGGGCGGCACTTGGAAACCCAGCCCAGGCTCAATCTACCCACTTCTTGCTTGGCTTCAAGACAATACTTACGTAAAAGAACTCCCCACCGAAAACGGATTCAAACGTTATGAGCTAACACAAAACGGCAAAGACTTTTTTGATGAACAGACAAAAATCAGAGAAAAATTCACCCAAGACTCAGGTTTTCTCGCAAGCCCGTTCTTTGACAGGTTTATCGGAAATTTACCGGAAGAAAAAACAAAGCAAATACGCAATTCAATGAGGCACCTCTTCGTCGCATCAATTAAACTTGCGAAAACTTTGAAGCAGAATTATTCTGAAAAAGACTTAGATGATGCAATAAAAGTGCTTGACGAAGCCTCAACAAAACTTGAAGAAATAAGAAGCAAAATGACAGGTGAATTTAAATGAGTGAAAATGAAGAAGCCATAAAGGTTGAAGGATTAACCAAAGTTTACAACAAAACACTCGTTGCAGTTGACCACATAAACTTCAGCGTTAAACATGGCGAAATCTTTGGTTTCCTAGGACCTAACGGGGCGGGAAAAACAACCACTATCAAAATGCTAATAACCGTCATAAGACCCACCGAAGGAAAAGCCACAATTCTAGGCGGCGACATTGCAAAGCAAAGCATGGACGTCCGAGCTGCAATAGGGGTTGTCCCTCAAGAATACACTGCAGATGAAGACTTAACCGGCATCGAAAACATACTTTTATGCGCTGACCTCTATGGCATCCCACGTCCAGTGTCGAAAAAACGAGCCGCAGACCTTTTGAACTTAGTTGAATTAACAGCTTTCAAAGACAAACGAGTACAAACTTTTTCAGGAGGTATGCGACGGAGGCTTGAGTTGGCATGCGGCTTGATTAATCGCCCAAAAGTCCTTTTCTTAGACGAACCCACACTGGGTTTAGACGTGCAAACTCGAGCTGCCACTTGGAACTATGTTAGAATGCTCAAAAAAGAGTTCGGTATGACACTGTTCTTAACGACACATTATCTGGAAGAAGCCGATGCCCTCTGCGATCGCATAGCCATAATTGATCACGGAAAAATCGTCGTGGTTGGTAGCCCAACTGAACTCAAAGACAGTTTGGGCGGAGACATCATAACACTGAGCATTCAAAAAGAAGAAGACATTACTGGATTAATCGGTAAAATTGAGCATGTTAAAGAAGTCAAAAAAGAAAACGGCTCATACATGATAAAATCTTCAAACGGCGAATTAACTGCGCCACTAATTATTGAAGCTTTAAGAAAAAGTGGGCATGTTGTCACGAAACTTTCATTGACAAAACCAACTCTAAATGAGGTTTACCTGCAGTACACTGGAAAATCCATGCGTGACGCAGAAGAATCGCGGGAAAATGTTATGCAGCAGAGAATGGCTATGAGGAGGTCACGTTCATGAGTACCACAGAGGAAACTCAGGTTTCAAAAAGCCGAATGCATGGTCTTTGGGCTTTAACCAATCGAGAACTTAAAAAATGGTATCAACAACCGTTCGTTTTAGCAATGGGTATAGTTCAGCCGATTTTATGGCTGGCCCTGCTGGGCAAGGCTATGAACATTGGTAATATCGTAACGGGCATTCCAGGCATAAACCCAACACAAGTTATGATGCACACATTTGGAACAAAGGACTACTTCTCGTTCATGTCGATGAGCATGGTGGCTTTCACCGTAGTATTTACAACTGCATTCGTTGGTATGTCGGTAGTTTGGGATAAACGCTTAGGCTTCATGAATAAAGTCCTCAGCACACCAGTTTCGCGATCAGCCATAATCCTTTCAAAAGTTCTTGCAGCAAGTGTTCGAGCGCTCTTCCAATCAGCTATCGTCACGTTAGTAGCGTTCGCTTTAGGACTTAGCACAGGAACCAACTTCGCCTGGTACAGCATACTTGGAATATTCGCAATAGTATTTCTCATCAGTGTGGGCTTAGCATCGTTCTTCACCGCCTTAACCTTAAGAGCTACACGAATGGAGATGCCGCAAGCAATCTTCCAACTTGTCACCTTGCCATTGATGTTTGCAAGCAGTGCATACTTCCCAATAGCACAAATGCCAAATTGGCTCCAAGCTGTAGCTAGCGTAAACCCAATCTCATATACAATCGATGCAGTTAGAAGGCTAATGGTATTTAGCGATGGATTCGGACCGTTGCCACTTGACTTTGCCTACGTTGGCGTCTTCGCAATCATTGTAACTGCTATCTGTATAGTTCTGTCATGGAGATACCTGAACAAATAAATACACGAAAAAACAACACACAAAAACCAGATTGAGGAAACATCTATGCCAACAATCGTTGAAGCAATTGACCTGAAAAAAACTTACATGCTTGGAAAAGTTCCAGTTGAAGCTCTTCGAGGGGTAAACCTCAAAGTTGAAACTGGAGACTTCGTTTCCATCCTTGGCCCCTCAGGAAGCGGTAAATCAACAATGCTAAACCTCATCGGCGCATTGGACAAGCCAACTTCAGGAACCATGCTGATTGACGGTGTTGACATATCCAAACTCAACGACAACCAATTAGCCGATTTGCGTAGACGGATCGGTTTTGTTTTCCAATTTTTTAATTTAATCCCAAGATTAACTGCAAAAGATAATGTTGAATTGCCTATGGCTATTGCGGAAATGAATAAGGCGGAAAGAACAAAAAGAGCTGTAGAGTTACTTGAAACAGTTGGATTAAAAGATAGAATTAACCACAAACCTGCTGAATTAAGCGGAGGACAGCAACAACGTGTTGCCATTGCACGAGCACTAGCAAATAATCCCAAGTTTTTATTGCTTGACGAGCCGACTGGAAATATTGATTCCAAAACGGCAAGTGAAGTTATTACTTTAATCAAAAATCTCAACATTGAGCATAATGTTAGCATTATTATGGTTACTCATGATCAGCATTTGGCTAGAGAAGCTAAAAGGACGCTGCAGATGTTTGATGGTGAAATTGTATCAGAAGTGGTGAACCAATAATGAAAACATATGACATTTTCGGTTACTCTTTTAGCGCAATTAGACTCCGCAAACTTAGAGCAGCATTAACAACCTTGGGCGTGATAATAGGCATCGCTGCCATAGTTGCCCTACTCTCAATTACTCAGGGCTTGCAATCCACAATAACCCATTCACTAAATCAAGGATTGTCCGCATCCACACTAATCGTTACTTCAGGCTCCAGTCCTTTGGGAAATGCAGCAAATAGCGCTGGAACATCAGGTCGCACGGACGCAGGAGGACCATTTGGCGGCGGAGCTGGCGGCTTTGGAGGAGGCACTGGAGGCACAGGGTTTAATTTGTACGTTAGCAATACAAGCGATATTAACGCTTTATCACCAGATATCACCATGTCATTAGCTGTAATACAAAAGACTGGGTATATTGAAGCAGGAGGAGTAAACCGTTCAGTTACTATTTATGGTGTCGATTTCAACCAGTATTCCCAGCAATACCCAACAACTTTTGTCACCGCATCTGGAAGCATACCATTAAACGCCACTGACAATGAAATTGTAGTTGGAACACGAGTTAATGACCCTGGGCAAAATGGAACATTGCTTTTTAATGCAGGCGACAATGTTGTTGTCTCATGGACTAATGCAACAACATTGCCCGATGTTAATGAATCTTATACTGCGCAGGTTTCTGGTGTGCTTCAAAAAATCGGCGGGTTCGGGCTTGGTCCTTCGGATTCAGGCATTTATATGCCACTGAGTCAGGCTGAGAGTTTTTTTGGAACAAACCAATGTGACGAGATTATTGTCCAGCTAAAAAATAGTAATAATGCAACTATTAGCAATGTGTCTAAGCTTATAACTGATCACTTTGACGGTCAAGTTAGCGTCATATCTTCCACAGCTGTCCTAAGTTTGCTTACAACCATTTTTTCCACTATTCAACTGTTTCTAGGTGGCATTGCTGCAATTTCTTTGTTGGTGGCTGGCATTGGCATCATGAACATTATGATTGTTTCGTTAATTGAGCGCACGCGAGAAATTGGTATTCTTAAAGCGTTAGGCATGAAGAATAGGACTGTGCTTAGTATTTTCCTTGGCGAATCAGTTATCATAGGATTAATCGGCGCTGTAATAGGAATCATTCTGGGCTGGATATTAGCAAATATCGTTTCGAGAGTTCTGGCGTCAGGAATATTCGGTGGAGGCGGCTTTAAAGTAACTCCATTGTTAACACCTGAGGTTCTTATAGGGTCCTTAGCTTTCGGCGTCGGAGTAAGTGTTATCTTCGCATTGTATCCTGCTTGGCGCGCATCTAAATTGAAGCCCGTAGAAGCTTTAAGATACGAATAAAATACATTCAACTGAGGAGTTTAACTGTGAAGCGGTTGTATCCTGATCAACCAGTCGTGGGCGTCGGAGCGGTAATAATTAATGAAGACACAATTGCGCTCATAAAACGGGGAAACGAGCCGAGCAGGGGTAAATGGACTATTCCTGGCGGTTTAGTTGAGCTTGCCGAAAGCCCCGAACAGGCAGTCATCCGAGAAACTAGTGAAGAAACTGGCTTAAACGTTGACAATCCAACTTTAATTGACGTGGTAAGTAATGTTGACTTGGACAATGAGGGCAAAGTGAAATATCATTATGTTATCATCGACTACCTTGTTCACGTTAAAGATGGAAAAGCCCAAGCATCAAGCGATGCAATGGAGCTACGTTGGGTACCATTGACAGAAGTGGAAAACTATGATTTAACAGCGTCTTTTCGAGTTTTCTTTAAACATAACAGGGAAAGGTTGGAAAAAGCTAATTCTTATTAAAAATTCATTGAAAGCCAAAAATAAGTAAATTGGAAAAAAAAATATCCTGACAAGATATTTTTTATTAATAGCTAAAATTCTCGAGAATACTTTGATGAAGCACCGCAAGAATCACATTTGTATACCGCCACGTAGAAGACTGAATTCTCAAGCTCCCTAGTGGGTTTAGTAAGTTCTTTTCCGCATTTTGGACATTTAAGACTATAGGCTGAAATCAAGAAATCAACTTGTCTATATTCTCAATAGACTATATCAAAACTTGTTGGCACACGTAAGCTACAACAATTTTTTTTGTGTTTTTCACTTCAATCAATTCATCATATTTCAACCAATTTATTTGACGTTACAAAACAAAAGTTAAGAAATGCTAAAGCATTTTATATTAAAAGGATATCATGTCAATTTGCAAAATAACACCGAGCATCCTTATGTTGAAATTAACCCAAAAGTTTGCAATGGCTCTTCAGTAATAGAGGGCACACGTACAAGAATATTTGACGTCACCATCGAATATGCATACGTGAATCGCCCACAGACGACATAATTAATGCTCATCCACACCTGAAACTGGAACAAATACACGACACATTGTCATATTATTATTAACACCGAGCTGAAATTGATAAAAAAATAAGAGAAGACGAAGAATTCGTAGAGAAGCTACGCAGAGCCCAAAAGGCATATGAATGATCTCCCAAAAAGTCTTAGAATTTATGTTGATGAAAGCGTTAATGTTGCAGTAGAGAAGGGCTTAAAAAAGGGGAATAATCGCGTTCTCCGCCAAAGACCTGGGCAAGTTTGTATTGACGGATGAAGAACAAATAGAAACCGCAACCAAGAATAAAGCGATAATTTTTACCCACACCACGGATTTTTTAAGAATAGAAGTTAATCAAAATCATTTTGGTATAGTTTATGTGCATAATTTAGGTTGGCGTAAAGTAGTGTTAATTTCAAATGTTGATTTGAGGTTCATAGGTTTTAAGTTGCTAGCTAAAACAATATATTTGATTTGATACAGAATGAAGAGAAAACCGAAATCCGAGAACGATATGGTTGAATGGGTTGTCGATGTGGTTTTTGTTAAGGATAAGTACAAACAGTGTAGGTGAATAGAAATGGGGTTAGAATTGGTAGCATTTAAAGTCGTTATCGCTGGAAACATCATTGAAGTTGTTACATTAGGGGACGCTAAGGAAGCGCTGCGGGAAAAAGAATCTGAGTTAAAAAGACAAAAAAAGAAAATTACGATGAAGCAAACTAGCTAAGTCTCTCTGTTTAATATTTTGAATGCGTTCCATGAATGTATTTAGTTAAAGTTCTTAGATTAACCAGAACCCTTGAAAGTTTAGATGAAGAAAAATCCTTAAAAGACTTTACAGAATCTGAATCTGATTCAAAAAGGAAAAAAGATTGAACTATATAATTAACTTAGTTCTTTAAAGAATAGACGTGTTTCTCCCAGTGTTTTAATGTCAAGTGCTCTGACGCGGGCCACGATTGGGAAGTCACTTACAACTTTGCCGAGTGTTAGGCAGTGGTGGGGCGGCAGGTCGCGGGCAATTGAACGTACAGTTTCGGCATCCACTCGGGCAGCTCGACTTACAACGTCCAAGTCATGTTCGTTGGTAAAGTTGAAGAGAAATATGTTGTCGGCTTGGCGATAAATGGTTTCTTGGATGGTATCTGGCTGGTTTGTTATGAAAGTTGTGAATATTCCATAGTGACGCATTCGGGTTACAATGTCGTCCCAATAGGTTTCGCGTAGGTATAAATGGGCTTCTTCAGCGAAGAGGAATACGGCTTTGAGTTTCCAGTTTGAGAGAGAATCCACCAGTTTACCCAAGACATACTCCACTACGATTTGGCGGTCAATATTGGAAGTGTTTTTGAGGTTTACGACTATGGCACCGCCCATGTCTTTGGATTTTAAAATGCTTTCGTCAAGAAGGGTTGCTTCTCCTGGGCAGTCAGTGAAGAAACCAGAGTTGGCGAACGAGTGAAACCGAGAAGCCAATGCGTCTCGCACGTGTTGGTTGCAGTTTAAATCGCGAATCGCTTCCCCTAAATTTTGCATGTTTAGTTTGCCTTGTTCTTTTAGCATTTTCCATAGGCGCCTGAATTCTCGGGCAGAAGTGCCAGGCAGATGCAATGCATTTACAAGTATACCCATTACTGTGTTTAGGGGCAGTTGCTCAAGCGCCACTTTGAAGTTCTGCGATGGTGTTAATGTGTGAATTTTGTCGTAGTAAATGTTTCTTTTGCCATCATTTGTCATTCCCAGGCTGCTATATTCACCATTTAAATCGAAAATAACGATGGTTGCTTTGTACCCCACGAGATTAACCATCAAAAGTTTGGAGAGATGGGATTTGCCGCAGCCCTTCTTACCCGTTATAATGTTTAACGTGCCATCTAAATCTGTAGCGTCTATAGTTAAGAGTGAGGAATCTTTGGTGCCCCCCAACATTATGGGTAGTTTTCCATCTTTTTTTGCTAGTTTCAACAACGTTGGAATGGATAATTTTTTGATGGTGGATTGGGAACGGCTGGGAAGCCAACTGCTGCTTGGGCTCAATTGTTCATTTTCTAAAGTGGCTCTTATCTTGCAAATCAAAAGGCTCGCATCCTGAATGTAAGTAATGTGTGGCGCGATTTCCATGGGGTCAATGTCTTCGCCCTGCAAAGGTTCGCCTCCATCAGGCAAGGTTCGCAAAAGCTCTTCAAGCACACCTGGAACAGCGGCAAACTGCACATCAATAACCTGAGCAATCAGGGATTTAGCAGCATCTTGATCTTCAACAAGGAGGTAATCGCCTTTTTCAGCGCTCTCCATTGGGAAACTGATAATTTGCAAAAGGTTGCCTTCTTTCTTGTAAAGTTTCATGAATAGATTTCTCCTTTGCCAAAAGACCCGAAAAGAAGTTTGTGTATGTCAGGTCGGTTGACGATTTGTATTCCATGCTTGCGTGTGATGAAGTGTTTCATGGCCAATACTTCATTAGCAGTGAAAGTGCAAAGTACATGAGAGAGCCGCAAGGTTTCGGGGTAACTTTGGGTGTAAAGATCGTTACCCATTAGTTTTTGGAGGGCATCCATTCGTTGCTCTACAGAGGTCTCTTTGTCAACATCTAAGCGGAAAGCAAAATTTGCCTTATTTAAGCGTGCCACATACACATCGCCCAATAAAATTATTGGCGGTTTAGAATGCAAACCCATAGTTTCAAGCAAGTAAGGAGGTGCATGATTGGGAAGTTGTTCAGTTATCAAAATACCGTTCGCTCTCAATGTAGTAGCTTTGGAAAAGGCTAAGACGGTACTGTTGTTTCGTCTAGCATAACTCAGGATTTCTTTTAGCCGTTGAACTGGGGTATCGATAGTGCCTGAAGTTAAGGAGCCGTCGAAAAGTAATACTCCATTGTTTATGGTTTTTGCAAGCATTGTTTGCATCCACCGCTCAAGCAAACCTGCGAGTCGTGTGGGCATTTGCATGATGTTTGGCGCAGCTTGGTGAATGCTGCCATAGGTTGTGCTGAAGTAAGCATGTTCGAGAGTGTTAAAGAGTTGGTTTTTGTTATCTTCGGTAATATGAAATATGAATGGTCCTAGGCGAGTATACCTGTAGGTTCCGTTTTGTTTCCATGTAGTTGCTCCTCGGATTGCAATTATTATTCCAGTGCTTGTGTCGCCAATTTTTATTGTTGAAGTATCGACTGCCGCAACTAAGGTTTCTTGGTGGTCTGTTTTTATCGAAATTGGTACGGGTTTAAGCTGCAAGTTAGAGGTGCTTTGCTCGTTTATGCTGAATTGGTGAAGGTTTTGAGGGTTAGATTGGAGTTGTTGATGTTGGATTTGCTTAAGTGAGTTGAGGCTTTGCTCAAAAAAACGCTGGGGTAAGATTGAGTCGATTGTTGGTTGTGGAAAGTTATATTTGTTAGTAATTGTATATTGTTCAATCACCATGATTCACCAATATTCAANNTCTTGCACAATTCAATATACAATAGTGAAAGAATTGACACAAAACCCGCAAAACCCACCAATCAAAGTAAAAATGAAAGTCGGCGACATAGAATTCGAAATCGAAGCCCAACCAGACCAAATCCAAACCGCAGTAGACAGAATACTTGCCACAGTCACAGACCGTCTAAAAAACACTAATCTCGCCCAAGTAGCCGAACGCCCAGCTCCACCACCAAGAGCAGAAACATGCAAGGGCGTTATCCAAAAACTCTGGGAAGACAACTGGTTCAACCAGCCGCGAGGATTAGACGATGTACACACTGAACTTGCTCGCAAAGGATTTCACTATGATCGCACAGCCGTCGCGCATGCCCTGGTTGATTTAGTTAAAGATAATATATTAACGCGTATTGGGAAACCACGTCGATATCAATACGCACAAAAAAGGCCCCCACCAACATAAATAGGCGTGGAAACCCTCATTTTGCATGTTTTTATTTTTTGAAATTTGCAACCAGATTAGCAAGGTTTAAAACGTATTCTATTCATTATATTTCAGTGAATTTTAAGGTTTAATTGTAAGTGGAGGTGAATTTTTGCCGGATATTGTTGAAGCAGCAATGGCATCAAACATGTCAAAACTTGTTGAGGCAGTTAAAGCAGCTGGACTCGTAGACACTTTGAAAGGTCCAGGTCCATTTACGGTTTTTGCACCTACAGACGAAGCATTCAATAAAATACCAAAAGGTGACTGGGATATGCTAATGAAAGATACAGTGAAGTTGAAGGATGTTTTAACTTTCCATGTGTGTGAAGGAAAAATGATGGCTGCGGATTTGAAAGAGCATGAATATTTACAGGCTCTTAATGGAGGAGAACTTAAGATAGATGCTAAAAACTGGCATCTGCATAGGAACATGAAGATTAATGGTGCAAGCATTATCAAACCAGACCAAGTTGTGGACAATGGGGTTTGCCACGTTATTGACAAAGTGTTGATGCCAAAAATGCCTATGGAAAAAACAATGATGTAAATGAAGCCTGCAATTTTGCAGGGGCCCCATTTTTCTTAAAAAAATTCTTTAACTGTGCTTATTTATTATTTTTTGTTATGCTTTTTGCGATTTCAAAAATTCTTGAAACCTGCTTTTTATGCTTGCAGAAACGGCTGACCGGTTAAAAATTTAGGAAAAAAAGAAAGGTGAATTAAGGGCTAATTTACTTTTTAGGTGCTGCTTTAGGTTTTGCATTTTCTGTTGTCTTTATAGGTTTCATTGGCTCGCCACAACATACTATCTCAGTTTGTTCACAGCCGCATGGTTCCTCAACTAAAATTACTAGCCCACAATCTTCACATTCATATTTGTCGCCTTTTTTATTTGCCAAAAATAACACCTGCCTAAAAATTCGCTATATTATTCATGGATTTCCATTCTTATAAGAATATCCAAAATGCAATCAACTTACCCGCACCGCAAAATATTTGGTGATAAGTCTTGGTAAATTTTCTTCGTTTTAATTAAAGTAGCTTTACTTCGCCGAAGCAATCACATTCTTCATATACTTTGCCCATGATGGAATACCTGTAATTTTTACCGCGGCCTAAACATGAGGGACAACTTTCAACGGGGCCATCTGGAAACAGTCGGCTGCCTGTGCCCTAGCATCTTTCGCATCTTATGCCCATGGTTGATTCGGTTTTGTCTATGCCTGAACCGTTACATATTTTGCATCTGACTTGCCTGTATCTGAATTGGATGCTTTCGAATGTGGTTTCCATTGATGTTTCCGTGATTCTTTTCAAAGGCGATTTCACTGTAAATATTGAATCGTATGATTTACGATTAAACATTGTTTACCCAAAATTTTGATTCCCACTCAAAACTACAAAAACTATAATTCCTGCCTAATCTTTGCCGCCATATCGTCAAGCTTTCCCCGCTCAACCTCTTTAAGCTCACTAAACTGCGGCATATGCTGCCTCTCAAACCTTGGAATCACATGTACATGAAAATGGAATATATCTTGACCTGCGGATTTGCCGTTTTGCTGGATGATGCTAATTCCGTCGGAGCATGTGGCTTTTTTAACGGCTAACGAATTTTTTTTGGATAAGATGTGAACTTCACTAAGGAGATTTTCCGGGATGTCGAAGATGTCGACGTAATGATCTTTCGGTATGACCAAAGTGTGTCCAAGATTTAGCGGTCGTATGTCAAGGAAAGCCATTACTGATTCATTTTCGTAAATAATGCTTGCTGGAGCTCGTCTGCGAACGATTTTGCAGAATATGCAAGATTCATCAAACACCAAATCAACGACACCAGCATTATTACTATTTGCAATCAGTTTATATGAATGCCACTTCATATTTCTTTCATTAAGTTAGAGGTAAAAAAAATGAGCGAGTTAGAAAATAAAGTACGCGAAGAAGTAGGCAAAGTACAAGACCCAGAAACTGGACAAAGCTTCGCAGAAATGCAAATGATTCAAAGCGTCAAAGAAACCGCCCCAGGCGAATTTACCGTGGAATTTGTTCCAACAAGCCCATTCTGCCCTATAGCCTTCAAACTTGCAGCAGACATTAAAGCTGCAGCAAAATCTGTTCCAGGCGTAACAAAAGCAACCGTTTTCTGCCGTGGACATGCAATGGAACAGCAAATCAACGAAATGACTAACAAACAATAACTTTTTCTTTTGTTGCTTTTTTCATTTTTCAAAAATTTGGGTAGTTTGGAGCCTATTTCATTTTGCTAAACGCCCAGGTTCCAATCGCCATCATAATTAAATCAAACAAGGCAACGATCCCTATATCTATCCACAAAGGCTGAATTTGAAGAGCAGGAGTCCATGCTTTGCCCAAAATCACGTTTCTTAAAGCGTCAACGCCATAAGTTAATGGGTTCCATGCGGCAACGGTTGTTAACCAGCTTGGAAGGTTAATTCCTGGTCCTTTTAGTGGAAATAATGCGCCGCTCAAAAAGAACAGGGGCAAATTAATGAACGTCTGGATAGCTCCAAACGATTCCAAAGTACCTATCAAACTCGCGATCGTTAAGCCGATGCTTACTAAACCGAAAGTGATGAGCACCATAATTGGTAATGCGTAAATTACAGTCACTGGATCTATCGATATTCCAATCGCTATGCCTATGACAAACACCATAATGCCTTGAAGAAAAGATGATGTGCTGTCGCCAACCATTTTTCCCAAAAAAATTGTGAATCGTGAAACTGGAGAAACGAGAATTTCTTTCATAAAACCGAATTCTTTGTCCCAGAGCACGCTAATGCCCATAAACATCGAAGTAAAAAGTAAGGTTTGACCTACTATTCCTGGAAAAATCACCTGTTGATAGCTTAAGCCTGGAATTGCGAAACGTACGCCAAATCCTGCACCGAAAATTACAAGCCATAGTAGTGGTTGAATAAACATGCTGATGAGTCTGGTTCTGTCTCTAAGAAAGCGCTTGATTTCTCGAAGCCAGAGAGTATAGAAGCCTCGGATTTCCGTCATTTTATTGTTCTCCTTTGAATAGCTGCCATACCGTGAAGTTCTTTGCCTGAATCTTCCCGAATCGTCTTGCCTGTATAATGTAAAAATACATCTTCCAGGTTGGGCTCACGTAAAACTATGGATTCAACGTAAATGTTGTTGTGAGTTGCTAACTCCATGATTCTAGGCATAACTGCTTTTCCATTACGAACGGTGATTTCAAGTGTGTCCTCAACTGTCTTCTTTTTATCAAGTCCCAAAAATTTAGTTACAAGCTCTGATAATGCGTCAAGATTATTTGACTTAACCTCCACAACGTCTCCTTCAAGGGTTTCCTTAAGTTTAGGCGGGGAATCAAGAATGACAATTTTACCGTGATCCATGATTGCTATGCGGTCTGAGAGCCTATCTGCTTCATCCATATAATGGGTGGTTAAAACGACTGTTACGTCCTCAGCCTCTTTCAGCTGTCGAATGTATTTCCAAATGTGGTCTCTTGTTTGTGGGTCAAGCCCAACTGTTGGTTCATCTAGAAAAAGCACTTTTGGATAATGAATTAGTCCTCGGCCAATTTCTAGCCTTCTCCTCATGCCACCCGAGTAGGTGCGAAGTAAATCGTCAGCTCTGTCTTCCAATTCAACAAGTTTCAAAACCCGGTTTATTCGCTCTTTCTGCTCAGATGCTGGAACCCCATAAAGGTTAGCATGCATATACAAGTTCTCTCTGCCGGTTAATCTGTCGTCAATGCTAGGTTCTTGAAAAACAATCCCGATTGATCTGCGAACTTTATTTGCTTCTTTTACAATATCAAAACCATTGACTGTTGCAGTTCCAGAAGTGGGCTTAAGAATGGTGCAAAGCATAGATATAGCAGTTGTTTTGCCAGCACCGTTAGGTCCGAGCAACCCAAAAATTTCGCCTGTTTCCACAGTTATATCTAATTTATCAACTGCCTTAAGCAAGCCATAAGCTTTTGTTAAATGATGAGTTTCGATGACATGGGTCATTTTTCGGATCTCTCTTCCAGCTAGTTTAACATAAGGAGATTTAAGTTTTTTTTAATAGATTAACAATTTAATAACATCATTATTGGAACGGCTTGATTTTTATTTTCAATATTATTTGTCTATCGCATACCAAATAGGTGGATGAAGAAGTAAACAATAAATGAATTACATGCTTTAGAATATTCGAATGTGCGGAAGAGATGAATTTATGAAAAAAGCAAAGATTGATGTCGATGTCTTTGAAATGCAGGCTGAAATATGTAAGACCCTATCTAACCCTACCCGACTAAGAATACTTCATGTCTTAAGAGAGGGCGAAAAGTCTGTAGGTGAACTTGCAACCCTTCTTGGTTTAAAGCAGTCAAACCTTTCACAGCATCTATCTATAATGAGACAAGCCACAATTCTAAAAACAAGAAAAGAAGGTTCTAGCATATATTATAGCGTTGTTAATCCGAAAATTAATACTGCGTGCGATCTTGTACAAGAATTGCTGATTGAATCAATAAGACGAAAGCAAGAGTTAACAAAAAACTTGGTTGCTCATTAAGCAGCTACAAAAATGTTTAATCGAAAAGGGTTTGTTTCGAGAAAAAAACTTGCTCTTGGACTAAGATACAGAAACGTAAATAAGTTAACATATTCTAATAATTGAATATCTAAGGATGAATCATTATGCCCGAAATGAATTTTGAAGGAACTGCAACTTGGAAAGGCGGAACAGAATGCTCCCTATCCGTCAAGGGAAAGGAACTCGTTACAGTTAGTCCGCCACCGATGTTTGGAGGAAAAGAAGGCTACTGCGTACCAGAAGATATTTTTGCTGCTGCCCTAGCTTCATGCATCAACACATTGTTTATGCTAATCGCTAACAACAGTCAATTAGGGCTCAAAAGCTTGAAAACTAAAGCCAACGTAACAATGAATATTGAAGGAATGGAGAAACTAATCTTCACAAATGTGCATTTTATGATGGATGTCGGATTGCAAATTGATAATGAACGAGAAAGGAAAAAAGCCACAACTGTGTATGGAATGGCTCAGAAGATTTGTCCTATTCGACAATCTTGGGGCGAAGCGGTTCCAATAAGTTTTGAACTTAATTTTAAGTAAAAACTTTTGAATCCAATTTTTTCTTTTTATTTGTAACATTGTTTAAATAAAGTACACTTGTTTAACAATGGCAATTACGCATTAGCCTTAAATACCGAGGCTTTTCTATTTGCAAGGTGGCGCTGTTAAAATGTACTCTTCATCTGCTGTTGAATTAAAGGACGTAACAAAACGCTACAACGAGATAGTAGCCGTCAATAACCTAAATTTAACAATTGGTACAGGTGAAATCTTTGGTCTATTGGGACCAAACGGTTCAGGAAAATCCACCACACTTAAGATGCTTATGGGTTTGGTTCAACCTACTGCTGGATCAGTTACCGTTTTAGGCTTAGATGTTCAAAAACAACCAGTTGAAGTTAAAGCTCTTGTTGGTTACGTTCCCGAATCACCTAACATCTACGAGTTTTTGACCGGCATAGAGTACCTTGATTTCATAGCTGACATTTATAGTGTGCCAACAGCTGAGAAACAGCAGCGGATAACCGAGTACCTAAAAGCCATGCAGCTTGAAGGACGCGAAGGCGACATGATAAACAGTTACTCAGACGGCATGAAAAAGAAAATAAGCCTTATCTCAGCCTTTATTCACAAACCAAAGCTTCTAATTCTTGACGAACCCCTTAACGCGTTGGATCCTCGTTCAGCAAGAATAGTTAAAGATTTTCTGCATGAACTAAAAAGTCAAGGCGTAACAACCATAATGTCCACTCATGTGCTTGAAATAGCCGAGGCAATATGTGACCGAATAGGCATTATGTATCAAGGACAACTTTTAGCATTGGGCAACATGGATGACTTAAGAAAAACTGCTAGCATGCCTGGTTCAGGATTAGAAGATGTTTTCTTAAAGTTGACTGGTACGGAAGATTTGAGAGCTGTTGTTGAGGAACTAATGAAATGAATTGGAAAAACGTCCTCTACCTGCTTCGTGTTGAGCGTAAGTCTGGCAGGCTAATTAGAGGAATAAAGGCCACGAGGTATAGAGAAAACAGTTTCATAGCCTACTGGCCTTATTGGGTAGCGGCTATAATTGGTGTTATAGGCGGTGTATTGGCAGATTTAGTTACATCTGCCGTTTATTTAGGGGGGACACCCAAAGGGTTACAGCCTTTAAGTGTCGCAGCTTTCAGTTTCTACTCAGTATTGCCAACTCTTGTTTTAGGAATAAGCATTGTGTTTACCTTATTCCAGCAAGTTCAGTTGGCTGGAAAAGCATCAAGTCAAGTCATGTATTGGCTGCCAGTAACCTGGCAGGAACACACTTTAGCTTCAATCTTAGCTAACTTGCTAGGATGGCCAGCTGCATTTGTTGCAGGATTAAGCTCTGGACTGATTGTCTTTTCAGCGTTAAACGGATTAATTCCCCAAGCTCTATTAACCATACTAATTCTGTTTGCAACAGCCTTCTTTGCAAGCTCAATAACGGAAATTATAAGAGTTGTACAAGTACGTTTTACAGGCGCCGTTTACAAATCAAGTGGAAGAGCGGCAATATGGTTACGGCTTGCGGGTTCGTTGCTTATTATCATAATATTTTACGTCATTTATTTCTCTGTAATTTCAGGAACGAGTGCTTTCATTTCAGGCTTAACTGCCGTCCAGAACGGCGCATGGTATGTGCCTTTTGTTTGGCTAGCCCTTATAATTGCGTATATTGCTAAAGGCTTGCTTTTACAAAGCCTTCTTTTCATAACTTTATCAGCTGTTCTCATTGCAGGTCTTTATTTTCTTGCCGTCGAACTAAACAAGCGGTTCGGGCTTTATGAGCCGCCAGCAATAACGTTGCAAAAAAGTGGGGTTTACACACCGAAAACAGGGCTTCTAGGTAAAATCGGGTTTTCTAGTGTCGAAGCAGCTTTAATTCGAAAGGATTTAAGGGCGTTTACAAGGCGCCGCGAGTTATTGGGTATCTATTTTATGCCGATTATCATAGTTATTATTTCCATTTTCTATTCATTTGGATTCAATAGCGGTGGAAGCGGGTCCTCAAATATTTTAATTTGGTCAAGCGTAATTTTTCTGGTGCCCGCCAGCGGTATGGCGATGTTGTTAGGACAAGTTTTGATAGGTGAGGAAGGACAATCTGTCTGGAGAATCTATGCTTCCCCAATTTCGCCAAAGAGCTTGGTTAAAAGCAAATTTTTCTTAATCATAATTTTCTCAGTAATTATTTTATTCGCCTCAGGCGTCATCGGCATAATAGTTTTTCATCCAACCTTACGAAAAGCAGCCATAGCTATAATCGAAGCTTTCTTTATGTCAATTGCTGTAGCATCAGTTTCTCAACAAATTGGTTTTAGAGGACCTGACTTTTCAGGAACTCGCCGGGCAAGGATGGTTCGACAAGAATGGTCACTCATAGGTACCATTGTCGGCGTTATTACTGCAGCAGCAGTTTTTGCACCGATTTTTGCACAATACGCGTTATCGTTGTATTTTGGTACAACCGTGAGTACATTGAATTACGCAATTGGTGTGGCTATAAGCGCAGCAATTTCGATAGCTATCACTGTTATCTTCTACAGAATTAACATTGCCAGCGCACGTGAATTTCTGAGGAAGTCTGAAGTTTAAAAAAAGCATGAAACTATCAATAATTTTTTTTAGTAAATTAATAGTCAAATTTAAAAACATACAGCGAATCAACGTTAACCTGCTGAGCGATTACATTGGAAAATAAGGAAACGGGACAATATTTAAGAGAAAAGACGCCAGATTCTTGCTTTATCTGCCTGTTCGTGTGGTGAACGATAGCATGTTTCCATTAAAATGTAACAGTTCAATGCCTGTGAAGGTCGGTTTTAACCCTACAGAATGCAAATTAATTGTTGAGAAATGGCAAGAGCAGCAACCCTGATATTTTCTTTTGGCAACTTTTATGTAACAGATCCTATATTGTTTTTATTTGTGATGTTTTATGCAGGAATTAACAGTAAAGAGCTCAGTTTTTGAATCAAAGAAGCCGATTCCCAAAAAATACACTTGTGATGGAAACGATATAAATCCACCTCTAACTATTGAGGGCACTCCAAAAGACGCCAAAACACTCGTTTTACTTGTGGATGATCCTGATGCGCCCAGCGGTACATTTGATCACTGGGTTGTTTGGAATATTCCGGCCTCAACTAATAAGATCGAGGAGAATTCGGTTCCAGGGAAAGAGGGAATGAACGGTGCCAGACAGCTTGGTTATTATGGTCCTTGTCCTCCTAGCGGTACTCACAGGTATTTCTTTAAAGTTTACGCTTTAGATGACGAACTAAGTTTAGGCATTAATTCTAAAAAGAAAGATGTTGAAAAAGCGATGCAAGGACACATTCTTTCTAAAGGCGAATTGATAGGCCTATACAGCAGATAATTTTATCTTCTGAAATATACATTTTCTGAGTTTTAAGACACTGATGCTTGCGAAATTTTTGCTTAAGAATCTTCAGTTGTGCCATTCCAAAAAATTAGTGTTTTATAAGGCAAATTTATTGGTATACTGTCGGTTCTTGTTTCGTAAACTATATCCAGTTTGAAGCCGTAATTTGTCAATAGATTGTTTGTATCATCCCATATTTTTGACGAAAGATTGTCGGCTGGAAACAAACCCCATACTGTATCGTTTGGACCTGAGAATCTATAGCCATAATCACTGGGAAGTACATACGCGGTTTGGGCTGGATCAAGTTTGGCTTGTTTATGTTCTTGAGCGTAGTTCCAAAAATTTTTCATTGCGTTTAGATGATCCTCTGTTAAGACGCCATATGGGGTTGTTGCTGGATGGTCTGCCCCGGGAGAATCGAAAACAATGATGTATTTGGCATCATTTTGCCATGCCAAAATCATTTCGTTGTAGAATTGAGTGACGTTTTCGAAAGCAGGAAAATGACTCCCACCACCAGTTGGTCCAAAAGTTAGGATGGCTCCCCAGTCTTTGTCTTGACACTCAGCTGCTCCCCGATCAAGCGAAATTGCCAATTGATCATTTTGTCCTTCTAACAGCTCCGAGAAAACTACATTGTATCCCGATAAATAATCGTACCAATAAAGAGCATAGTCTGAAGTAAATAATTCCATTTGAGGAACCCCATAATAGAGTTCCCTGTACGCTGATAGATACGATTCTACGTCGAGTACATAGGAAATCGCGGCGTAACTGTAATTCTCTGCACTTGGAGCTGGTCTGTCTGGGCTATTTGGCGGAAGGTCAAACTGTTTTCCGCCTGCCTCATCAAACATGTAAGCACCCAAAAACTTTGCACCCCAACGACTTTCGGCTAATTGGAAAAACGATGGGTCTGGACCTTGAGGAGGAAAAACACCCTCCTTCGCAAATCCAACGTAAACAATAAAGTAGAAACCTTTCTGATAGAGATAATCACAGACATTGGTAAGTTCTGTTGTATTTGTTGTTACTTGAAGAGAACCCATGATAATCAAGTTAGCGTAACCTGTAACGGCATCAGCAATATTGTAAACGTCGGTTGCGTTCCCGGAGCCTACATCTACCCCAATGAAAGCATTGGGTGAGTTATCTGTATTCAGAAAAATCAGATGGACACCAACAACGGTAACCAGTAATACAAAAACCAGCAGGGCAGCCAAAATCGCTATCAGCTTTCTTGTATTCATTTTGTTGCTTAAAAGAAATCGCAAGTGATGGCCTCCTATTTGTTCCAGTTTTAAAATCAGTTTCAATGCACTATAATTAACAAAATGTTACCTTTTAATTCTACCTAGTCTAAGATTAAAAAATCATCCGCTTAAATGGTGAGTCAAACACAACTATAAAATATCACTGGGTTTTTTGGTCGAACTAAATAATTGCTTTGTGCCCAAATCGAGTTCGGAATCGAATGTTTAGATATGTCTTTAAACGTAAGTACAACGTTTTAAGCAACATTCTGCTGTTCACTGAAGTTGGGAGCGATCGAGTTGGAGGAGAAAACAAGTAATTCAAGTTTTAAGTCTATATCAGACTTGCCCTCGCTTGACGCTTCAGGAATAGCAGAATACATCCGCTTCGACTGTTGTCCGCGATTCTTTAAACTAAAGTTTGAAGACAAAGAAATTAAAAAACGCACATGGCCAGAAGCTTTCAAACCCATTAGCCCTTTGCTTTATGGTGTAGGAAAAAAGCTTGAGGAAGAAAAAGTAGCTGAACTTAAAGAAAAAGCCGCGCATTACCTCGATTTCAACATATATGATCCTCACACAAATGGTTGGGAAAAAGCAACAGATTCTATGAATAATCTGCGTTACGTTATTGAAACTCAGATTTCTGATGCCGAGAAGGTTGACAACAGACCGATTCTACTCTACCAGGTTCCGATGATGGGGCATATCGGTATTTGGGAAGTTAAAGGTATTGCCGATTTGATAGCTATTTGGCCATTTAAAGAAGGCAAAGTAAAAGTACGTATTTTTGAGCTAAAATCATCCTGGAAAGAGCAAACTGCTCATCGCGTTCAAGTTGCGATTTATGTTCTGCTACTTTCTCAAGAGTTAGGTGCGCTGTCATCTAAAGTGGAACTAGAAGGTGGAGTAATTAACAGAGAAACGCCATTGACCAATTTTAATGCTGTAAGTCTTCCAAAATTCAAGTTAAGCCCTTTAATTCAAGACGTTGAGCGTCTTCTTGCAGATGAAGGAGAATTAAATCGTATTCATCAAACATGTTTGGAGAAGGTGGAGTATCAGTTATGCTGGAGATGTGATAACTGTGGATTCAATGAGTGCTGTGTTGTTTGTGCAGTTGAAAATGAAAGTTTAGCTTTGCTTAACTTGACTAGGGGTGAACAAAAAGCTCTTGGGCATCATGGGATTACGCAATTGGAAGATTTGGCGAAACTAAAGGTAGTGGCTGATACTTCGGATTTGCGTCCCTATGACTTCAAAACCATTATTGCAAGAAACATAGAAAAAGTGCAAGAATTATCAACCGATCCTATTGTTGGCGCAAAACTTGATTGGTTAGTTGAACGCGCCCAATACATGTTGGGCGGTATTCGACCTAATAGTCAATATGCAAGCAAAAGCAGATGGATGCCTTGGTTAACGGGAACTGGATATGGCAGCCTTCCAGAGGACAGTCCATTGGCTGGAGCAGATTCAGCGCTTTTGTACAACACTGATGGGCTGATTCGGGTTTACTTTTTTGTTGAATGGGACTACATGTTAGATGTTGTTTCGATGATTAGCGCCAGGGTAAATTGCACCCGTTATAGAGGTGAACCCATAAGTGTTTCACGAGTTATTGGTAGTCTTCCTGATGATCGCATTAAATGTTTGGATGAAGAAAAGAAACTTATGGAAGATTTCTTCCAAAACTTAACCTTAGGAATTACTAAAGTAGCTAATGAAGTAGGAAGCCCTGATGAGGCACCGATTCATCTTTATTTTTTCAGTCGGCAAGAACGTGATGTGCTCATGAAAGCTGTTTGCCGTCAGCCCTCTTTGATGAGTGCGCGGGCGGTTCGCGATCTTTTAGGTCTCAGGCAAGCCATTGATCAACCAATGTTTTCAATAATTCAAGATGAGGTCTTGCATCGAAAAGCCTTAAAGTTTCACAGTTCTGGGCTTCTGCCCATTCTTGAACAAGCTAGCTTTTTTGATCGCAACGAATGGCGTGTAAAGCGGAAAGATGGCTCAATAGTTGATTTAAGTTTAGTTTTTAGGGATGGTTTATTCAATTATTCTCTTCCTTTCCACCGAAATCCCAATGGTTCAATAATTTTTCTAAAAGAAGGAAAGAACGACGGTTATTATCCAGCTCGCGCCCGATTTGGCGACCAATTGCCTATTGAATATATATGGGGAGCTAAGGGCCGCTTAGACAATTTTGAACAAGTAAAGGGGTCATCAAAAATTCTTTTGGATAAACGCAAATGGTGTGACTACACACAAAAAACCCGTCGAATAACCGATGAGGAACTCAACCTTATGGGCTCCAAGATTTGTATGGCCTTAGAACATGTTGAACGCACGCTTTCAATCCGTAATAGACGATTAGGTAAAAAACTGATTGCTGTTCCCAAAATTTCAGAATTCTCGCTTGGAACGGCGACTTTGGAACGTAGTTGCAGAGAATTTCTAGATTTAGAATATTTCTCCAAGCGCCAAGAAATGTATCAACACTACGCCCAACTTCCTTACCAACGCGTTGCTTCTGGAAGGTCGCTGATTTTTCAATGCACCTTTGTAGAAGAGTTTGAGAAGGAATTCGTAGTTCATGGCAAACTTGCCTATGAAGGAATTGGTTTACCCAAAGCTGATTGTATTGCTAATGCGTGCAGAGTTAAGGGGTCAGATGGTTCAAGTTCAGGAGATTGGATGGTTGTAACTGAACTTAAACGCAATGAACAAGGACAATTTGAAGAAACAGAGAAACGTTCGCCCTCTCAAGTTGAAAAATCTGCCCGGGCAATCGTTGACAAGGTTGATACCCAAAAACTTGAAATTGTAATTAAAGTAGTTAGTTGGCCTCGAGCAAGAGGCAGCAAATATAGTGCTTGGCATAATCTGCCAACTACAGACCCTGAGAAAGCAAAAAACAAGTACATGCAACTTTTTGAACCTAGCCGATGGTACATTTTAGATGATCTGGCCGATGACATTATTTCAGATAGAGCTTCTAAATGCCTTGACAATGCAAGCAATAATGTACTTTATGGTTTATTGGCAAACTATTTGGCAGGTACATGCTTAAGCTCGTCACGTGTCGCCTTACCTAAAGCCGCTGCCGAATCATTTTTAATGTGGGTTGAAGGTCGAAGTTTTCCGCCTAAAGCAGAGCAGTCGCGATTTGTTGACCACGTTTTTGGAAAAGAGCCGATTGTTATGTTACAAGGACCGCCTGGTACCGGAAAAACTGAGACTTTACAACTAGCCGTTCTAGCTCACATAGCAGCTCACAGGGCAAGTTCTAAATGTAGGGTACTAATGGTTGCGCCAACACACAAAGCAATTCAGGAATTTGTGAGTAAACTAGCTCGTTGTTGGAAAGAATACTGTAGCCAAGGCGGCAAAGACCTTAAAGATTTACTAATTTACCGCGTATTAAGCAGCGATATTTCCTTAGTTAAGCCCATCGAAGGTGTCAAATACATTAATTATAACGAGGATCAAGAAACTGTTAAAGAATTGGCAGATTGCCTGATGAATCAAGCAACGTTGAGCTCTAACGTTTCTGTCTCTTCTCCAATGATCCTGTGCTTGACCCCTCCCGGTTTGTATGGTCTAATGAAAAAAATTGGTGACAAGGAACCTCCATGGGGTAAAAGTTTCTTTGATCTACTCGTAGTCGATGAAGCAAGCATGATGCGTCTGCCAGAACTTATCTTATCAGGTTCTTTTCTCTCTAAGAACAGTCAAATCCTTGTTGCAGGCGATCACCGCCAATTGCCCCCCATAGTGGCGCATAACTGGGAAAAAGAAGACCGTCGAACCCTCGAAGAAATGGCTTCTTTTCTATCCGCTATGGATTTTCTGCGGTTACTTCGCAATGAGGACCTTGGAATTGAAAGGATTAAATGTGTTAACCCTGCAAATATTCCGGCTGAGCGGTTGTGTGAAAGCCACAGATGCCACTCGGTTGTTGCTGAGTTTTTGAGAGAATGGGTTTACGAAAAAGATCAGATTGATTTTCGTTCTGACCAGAAACAGACTTTGGCATTTTCAAATCCTAAGACGAATGGGTTAGAGATTGTTTTGGAACCGGAGAACATTTTTGTTTTAATTGTCCATGATGAAGCCGAAAGTTTCCAATCTAACATGGTTGAAGCTTTGATTGTTCAAGCTATAGTTCGCGATACCTCATCCGACAATGTTGGTGTAATCACTCCGCATAACGCACAAAAAGGACTGTTAAAGAACTTGCTTTTAGACAGTCCAGAAAACATACGTGTCGACACGGTTGAGCGATATCAGGGAGGAGAAGCAGACCTCATAATAATATCTTCAACTGTCAGCGATCCCGATTACGTTCGCAGCGAAAGTGATTTCTTGCTGAATTTAAACCGAATCAACGTTGCAATTTCGCGCATGAAGAAAAAAATCATTATTGTTGCTAGCCGATCAATTTTTGAGTTCATGCCGCAAGATGCAAAAGACTACGATAAAGCCCTTCTCTGGAGAGGTATAGCCCAAACTGTAGGTTTCACCGCAAATTCTTCGCCGAAATGGAAGGGCTCTCTCTCTGACTTTTTGGGCAAACCGGCTCAAAAAGTAGATGTTGAAGTTTATGCTAAAGATAACAAGACGTTTTAGTTTTAAGAAGGAAAAAAATTGAGAAATTTTTTACGTTAAGTAGATTTCTGCTATTTGCGATAGATCTGTTAGGCTGTTTAGTTTGATTTCAGCATTTGACTTCGTATGCAATGTATTTCCAATGTAAATCCGCGAACAAGGTGTTCTAATTGTTAGAATGGCCTCATCGTCCAAACGCGATAAGCTTCGTACCAGAATATGACGCAGACGATTGCTCCAAACGAAAGTATGAATAGATTATCTCGAGTAAAACCTGTGAATAGAATCGCTAAATACAACGCATAAAACAATGTTGTGAATAATGCGTAGAAGAAGTATCTTGGAAACAGAAGTTTACCCAATTTAACATAATGACGAAGAACACCAATTTTTACTTCGCCAACTAACGAGTAGTGTCCACCAATGTCCTCTTTTTGCACCAAGCCTATCTCACGCAATTGCTCAAGATGATGGGAGGCGATGCTTGGACTGCTAAAATGTAGGGAGCGTTGAACTTCACGAACGCCTAAGGGTTTTCCTTCTTTTAAAAGTAGCCAGTAAACTCGCCATGCTTTGCCTCGAAGTGCATACTCAAGTTGTGTCTCGTCGCTCCCATTCAACCAGTTGAACCCTCAAGAAACAAACAACTGTTCGAGTAACATATAAGTCCAATTGTTAGAACAGCTTCGTTCGGTTCAACCTATCAAGCTCCATGATTAGGAATAATAGAAAGAAAAGCTGAATTATTATTAGGTGAACTTGTTTTTGGTTTTAGCCAGCAATGAATATATGGAATTTCAAAGATGGCAAAGGCGAAAAAGGGTTCTGAGAAAACTTAACGTGGACTTAGCGAAAGTAACTCTTAAAATGTGAAGCGGTTGCTTTCTCCACAAATATTAAATCATTAACAAACAATAACAAAGCGCTAAGAGAGTTGAGTGTTCATGTCTGTATCTGATAACCAAGTGCTTCTTGACATTTTAGAATTACTTCATAAGCATATTAGTGATGATCCTGAAAGTCGTGGAATAGACCGAGCCATAATACAAGCTACTCTGCAAATACCGTTGAAACAAATGGATGACATCATAACTCTTTTAGCACAGAGAAATTTAGTTATACTTGCTGGAACCACTGGTGGGAAATGGACTTTTGCCAAGATTACAACCGACGGCATAGATGTCATTGAAAATAGGGAAAAATATGCAGACAAGTTATCTTTAATTCAAACCTTAACCGACCCAAACTCTGAGGAAGGTTTTGATGAGGCTTTCAAAAAATCCCCGCCTCATAGTTTTACTGAGCAAGTGACAGATGCGTTCAAACAAGCCAGCGACCAAGTTCTTGGCGCAACAATCTCCGTAGGAGAGAAAGGAAAATTAGAGAAACAGCTTAGGTCGTTGGAAAAAGAATTGTTGAAAGGTAGAAAAGCAGATTTAAATTCGATACAGAAGGATTGGGAGGGGCTAAAGAAAAATGCTGGTTGGCTAACCCCAACGATAGCGCCAGTGTTGTTGGAAGGAATTAGGGTTGCCCTGGATTTACCCGGTTCGGCTTAATGACCTGAGTGAGTAAACAAAATTCGCATGCCACATTTGGGGCATTCATGATAAATTACTATTTTTTCATTATTACATTTAGGCTTCATTTCGACGTAGCAAGTGGGGCAAAGAGGTTCCTTAGGCATAGCTTCTCATCGAAACCTAAGCAATGTTAAGATGATATAACTTTTGCTTTAAAAACCCAAATTAATTCATAATTATATAACTTTAAAATCAAGTTCTAAAACTAAAACAAAAAAAAGAAAGGTTAGGAGAAGAAATGTTCAGTTTGCCTTAGGTGTGTGCTGTGTTGCTTGTTTTGCCAGATGGCATTCCAGGAGGCAAATCGGGAAAGTTTGAGCTAACTCTTTGTTCTGCGACCACTGCTGCTTCAGCTAAGATTTTTGATGCATCTTCGTTTACTGTATCGAAGTTTAGTGACATTCCGCTGCTTGATCCTGCTTCAAACATTAATCCGCTTAGCATATTTCCTATGTCGCCTAGTTCGTTTTCTGCTTCAGGTAAAACTCCGCCTAAGCCTGTACTGACACTGCGTAGGACACCAACGCATGGTCCTAATGCGGCAACTACGTCGCCTAGTTCTGAAACTGTTCTTATTCGTAATGCTACTTGGTCTAGTGCAAGGCGTGCATTCATTATTAGTTTTGACATTTTGCGGATTTCAGCTAGTTCGGTAGCGTAAATGTTGGCGTGGGCTGAATCATGATTCGTGTAGGCTTGTACTAGTTTTGCAAATAATGTTTTGTCTTTTTGTGTGAAGCGTTCATTTGCTTGGTCTAGTTTGTTAATTTGTAAATCAAGTTTTCTGCATGCAAGGTCTAATGCTGTTTTTAGTGGTGGTGGTGGTTGAATTGTGTCATGTAGCGCTTTTGCGAATGGTTCTCCTTCTTTTTGTGCTTCCCATTTTTTAGCAAATCGTTCAGACATGTTAACATCCTCTATAGGTTGTTTTTGTAGTATGGGCTTTTAATTGTTGTTAACATGCAGCGATATACATTGAAAAATAAGTGAATTATTTTACTTAAAACTGCCAAAAAGATACGCTAACAAACCAAAGATAAACCAGATTAGAACCAGTTTTTTGATTTTGCGCGAATTTTCACGGGAATAGTCCCTAAGTAGAAGCGCTGAGGATACGACAAGCCCAATGTCAGTTACTAAAACAAATGGGACAAACCAGATTGACACTAAACCTAAGACCCATGTAAGAGGCGTTAAAGCAACGGCAGAAATGTAAAATGCTACTGCCGCAATTGCTGCGTTTTTTTCTCCAAATCGTACAGCCAAGGTCTTTACGCCCTCTGCGCTATCGCCTTTTGTATCTACGATGCCTTTGGTGATTTCTCTACCTGTGTTTGATAGAAAAGCCATAACTGCAAACAAAATAATGTTTAATTTTACTGAGCCAACGGCGACGAGACTGCCGTATATGAATGGAATTGCCACGCATATGCTGACTAGGAAGTTGCCGGGTAACCCGCTGCGTTTACCAACTGTTAAGTAAGTTGCAGTAATTGCCAAAGACGCTGCTGCAACGGCGAAACATAGAATGTTCACCAGAAAAGCAAAAACAAACCCTACTGCGGCAAGTACGGTCATGAAAGCTAAAGCTTCTTGTGGTTTTATGGTGCCGCTTGGAATCGGTCTGTTTGGCTCGTTAATGGCATCGATTGTGCGGTCATAATAATCGTTGATAACCATAGCGGCGGCGCAAAACGTGAAGCCAGTCAGAAAACCAAATAGGATGTTTAACCAATTGAAATGGGCAAGCTGGCTGGCGAGAACTGCACCTACGAGAACGGCGAATCCCATCATTATGCAGTTGATTGGTCGCATTAACTTGATGAAGCCGCCAAGCTTGTTCATAGTATCTAACCGTTTTGCTTAAATTTCAGCGGTACATCCTATAAAAGCTTCTACTAGGTTCCGCTTGTTCCCTGTTGAAAGTTAATTGATAGACATTAGACCTCAAAGACCGTTTTGGACCGTTTTGTGGAGCATATTGTGCTTGGTTCTGAACCGCGAAGCCCAGAAAACTTTGGAATACCAGACAGAGCCGTTTCATCGACATACTTCAAACATTTAATATCGGACAAGGCAGAGTGCTAACATTTGCGAAAACTGTTTAAGGTAATTGTAGCTAACGAATCTTCATGGAGAATCTGAAGAAAATCTCAGCTATTTTAATTTTATTAACTATAGTGCTTGCCTTGTCAGGAGCCAACGCGGTCCACGGTCTTGGAGTAACTGCCATAATAACGGTGGGAAACCGCCCTGGAGGAGTGGCTTATGATTCTGGTGAGGGAGAAATATTCGTTACTAACAATGGCGGAAATACGGTCTCAGTTATATCCGACACCAACAATTCGGTGGTTGCAACCATACCCGTTGGGAACTATCCCTCTGGTGTAGCTTATGATTTTGCCAAGGGCGAAATATTCATAGCTAATAGTGGCTCCAACACGATCTCGGTCATATCCGACAACACAAATACTATTGTTGCAACTATATCCGTAGGCACCGTTCCAGATAGGGTTGCTTATGATTCTGCGAAAGCCGAAATATTTGTGACCAATCTTGGATCAAACACTGTCTCGGTTATATCAGTCAGCAACAACACCGTCATTGCAACTATACCCGTAGGAATCCTCCCAGGAGGCATAGCTTATGATTCTGGCAAAAACGAAATATTTGAAACCAATGGTCCGCCCAATAACACGGTTTCGGTCATATCAGACACCAATTACACTGTGATTGCAAACATACCAGTAGGATCCTATCCCATCGGCGTTTGTTATGATTCTGCCAAAGGCGAGGTATTTGTAATTAATAATGAACATGGGACAGTTTCGGTCGTATCAGATGTTTCTAATACTGTTGTTGCAACCGTGAAAGTGGGAAGTTCCCCCTTTGACGTCGCTTATGATTCGAGCAAGGGCGACGTATTCGTAACCAATGAAAACGCCAACACAACCTCAGTCATCTCGGACAATAACAATACTGTTATTGCAACTATATCAGTCGGAACTGCTCCAGGAGGCGTTGCCTATGATTTTGGTAAGGGAGAAATATTCGTAACTACTGGTGGCTCCAACACGGTTTCGGTCATCTCAAATTCCTCTAGCCCCTCAGTTTCGCCTCTCCCAACTGCCACCATTCCCGAGTTTCAAGCACGCACAATTCCATTCTTGATAATCGTAATGGCAGCGACTGGCTTGTTGATTTACTTCAAGAAACATAAGCCAAACTTGAACAGCTCAAACTCATAAAACTGAATTCAAAAGGAGATATGCAATGGTATGAAAATACAAGTACCGTTTTAAACTTAGCCATTACCTCACCAAATATTCACACCAGCGATGGTGGGTTCGCATACTTTGAATCAGCAAACGAAAATTTTTTTCCCAACCTAACATCTTTTCCTACCCTTGTGAAAACAGATTCAAATAACAGTACACAATGGATTGAAAATTTCACTTATTCAGGTCCTGCAAATAATTATAACGGCACCATCACTTTTCCTTTTAAAATATTTTCCATCATCGAAACATCAGATGGAGCACTTGCATGTCTGGGCATTGCAGTCCCTTATTTGAGTCCTCAAGGATTATGGGGTTATATTTACTTAATGAAAACTGCACCGTTTTTGCCTTTGCCGTCACAAAGTCCTTTACCGACACCTTTACCAAGCCCTACACCAACCGCGACCATGATAACCGCTAACGAACAGATTCTAATTATTGCACTTATAGCGGTAGTTGTTGCCTTAAGTATTGTTCTGTTAATTTATAGAAGGAATAGAAAAACCGCTAACTTGATTCAATGACCTTTTCCCAAAGTTGGGTGTGCCCTGCCACATGACAAATAGAGAAAAGGTAAGGACAAGTTGAGAAGTAAATTCTAAATAAGAAAAATTTTGCTTATGGCTTTTTGGCTTATGACTTGACCTCCTGAGCAAGATTGCAAAAAACAAGACTTCAAAAGAAGTTAGCACGTGCGGAAACATTCTTATCAAGCGCGTAGCATAGAGGATTATAATTTGTAATGAGTATGGTCAAGAATGCCCGAACAAAGTAAAAAATTCGAAATGGAATTGACAGAGGATGAATTCGCTGAGCTTGAAAAGGAAGCAAAAATTAGACATATAACGATGAAAGAAGTGATTTTTGAAGAAATCCGGAATGGGCGTATCGCGGATGTTAATAAAATTAATATTGACCATAAACATGAGTATCCGTTTTTTCATGAATTTGGAAACGCTA
>PLTA01000002.1 GCA_003164295.1 Candidatus Bathyarchaeota archaeon | reverse complement strand
CGGATGTGGCTGAAGCCGCTTTAATGATTTCAGACAGGTAACTTAGGCTAAAAGTTGCCTTTGAGGCTTCTTTTACCTCCAAATCCAAAAAAGCATCATTTCCCTTCTGCAGAGTTATCGTTGCACCCATGAGGTCACCCATAGCGTTCAAGACCAGCTTTTCTGGGTCCGCTTCAATTCTAACATGGTCACTGACTAACCCGGCATCTTCAATTGCTTGGCTCAACCCATGCGTTGTAATCTTAGCTTTTACGTTGAAGGCTATCTTTGGCGTTGGCACTTCTTCCTCCGAGGCCACCATCGTGGGCATAGTGAAGTCTCGGTTGTACTTCCCTGTTATCTTAACCTGCAAACGCCCAGTCTTATCATCAAGCAACAACACTGCTTCGTCTTTCCCGGCTCTCTTGAGCAATTTCAGCAGTTCGCTTATTTTCATGCATATTTTCATGGGTTCACTGCAAACGTATTCTTCGAAGATTGTTTTGGGCAATTCAAAATCGATCATGGCAACGCGAGAGGGATCCATAGCCCGAAGTTTCAAGCCGTCAGGTTCAATTTTGAAGGTAGCTTCATCTACGAGTATTGAGATGGCTGTGACCATTTCTCTTAAGAATTTTGAGTCAGCCACTTTAAGCTTAAACAGTCCAATCTTCCTCTTTGTATGCATATCCTGTTGCGTTATAAAGATTTACGAAATTAAGCGTGATGGCGCTGCTCGGCTTGGGGGGTATTCGCGGATCTACTGTCCGGTTGAAAGAGTGTTCTCGATGGTATGTTGGCGATTGGGGATTTTATTTCAACCATTTAGGAACTTCAATGATTGGCAGCAGTTTTTCGGTTCCAGCATTTTTTTACTCACTCCAAGTTACCAGCATTTTCCCTTTTTCGATCCTCTTAGCTGACCACTTTCCTGAATAGGTACAGGGTGGCGCCGAAAGTCACAATTGCAATCAGCCCGATTACAGCATAAGCAGAAGCAAACGTACTCCAAGTCAACCCGCCCTCGACTAAGCCCCTTGTTACGTTTGCGACATAACTTAATGGGTTGTAGTCAGAAACGGTTCGCGCCCAAAGAGGCATGATTGATGTGGGAAAGAGACCACTGCTAATAAACATAAGTGGTAAGGCTATAATATTGGACACTGCTGATAGAGTTTCTGCGTTCTTTGTCTTCAAGCCCAAGGCAAGTGAAAGCCCAAACCAAGCAAGTCCGAAGAAGGCAAAAGTCACGAAAATGAGTAAGAGTCCACCGACCCCGGTTGCGATTCTAAGACCCAGCAGCATTGCCACTCCAATTATTATGGCTGACTGTGCCATGAGCACGAGTAAGTCGCTCATCAAGCGACCAAGCAAAATTGCCGATCTGCTGGCAGGAGTTAAAAGCACTTTCTGAAGAAACCCCGAGTTAAGATCACTCACAATCGACTGGCCCGACGGCAATCCAATTACTAAATTCANNGCCGAGTTTTTGAAGTAACTGCGAAAAAAGGATCAGAAACAGCAATGGCGTGAAGAGGTGGACAAACAGTAGAGTAGGGTTTCTCCAGAGTTTTGTTAAAGCTCTTTGGAACAAGGATTGAATGTCATAAAATAGTGTCATTTTTAGTTTACCTCACATTAAGATTTGTTCGGTGGGTTTTCTGCCGAGTTCTTCGGGTCTTATTCTTCTGCCTGTATGGTGCAGGAAAACATCGTCAAGTGTTGGAGAGGACATGTTCAAAGAAGTCGGGCGAATGTTGTTGCGGTCCAACGCTGTAACTACGTCAGCTATTATTTCGTTTGCGTTCATCCCATGAGCAGCAATGCCGCCGTCTGAATCAGTAACATCCATTACTCCCGGAATTTCTTGCAAAATCCTTTTTGTTTCGGATCTCAACAAGGAATCTTTTGGGTTCTTAAGTGAAAGAGTTATGGTGTCATGTCCGATTGCTTGCTTGAGTTCTGTGGGCGAACCACCAGCAACAATTTTTCCGTGGTCTATTATTGAGAGTCGCCGGCAGAGCTTGTCTGCCTCCTCCAAGTACTGTGTCGTCAAAAATATTGTAATGCCTTCTTCCCTGTTTAGCTCATCCAGGTAGTCCCATATTGACGCGCGGGCTTGAGGGTCCAGCCCAGTCGTCGGCTCATCGAGGAAAAGTAATTTAGGCTTGTGAATTAGGGCAGAGGCGAGGTCAAGCCTTTTTTTCATGCCGCCTGAATATCGGCCTGCGGGTTTGTTTGCGAATTCTTCAAGCTGCACGGTTTTTAGTAACTCGTCCACTCGTTGGTCTAAGACGCTACCATGCATTTGTTGGAGTCGACCTTGAAGACGGAGGTTTTCTTTGCCTGTTAGGTCAACATCTATTATGGTTTCTTGTGTGAGAACTCCGATGACTTTTCGGATTTCCTTTGGCGATTTTTCTAAATCGTAACCAGCTACTTGAACGTGCCCTGAAGTCTTTCTGAGGAACGTGGTGAGGATTTTGATTGTGGTGCTTTTTCCTGCGCCATTCGGCCCCAGAAACCCGAAAAATTCGCCCTTTTTCACGTTAAAAGAGATCCCTTCAAGTGCTCTTGTGCCGTCAGCATAGACCTCTACGAGGTTTTCGACCGAAATAATTTCCGATGGTTCCATTTATTTTTTCACTTCGCTTAGTTTTCTGATACATAGGCATCGTTACGGATTAAGCTTATAGCGAGCATATTCGCTGCAACATTTTAATTGTTGAATAGATGTAATATAATCACATGCGCAGAATAGTTGTAGAATGGTCAGTCAACGAAGCAATTAAAAAAATTAAGGATCGAGAAATCGAGAGACCCAAAACATCTGAGACAGGTGACAATTCCGAATTAATCAACAAAGCTCAATTTACTTTACTAAACAGGCTCGAAACCTTGAAAAAAATTAAGTCATTTGAGGTGCTTCACATTTTACGATTTGATTCCTCTGAAACGGCAGCAATATTCAGGTTAGAAGCCCAAGGATAACTCTTTGGAAGTTGAAGAACTCTTAAAATCACTCCTTCAAAACCTCAACGTCGAATATCAGCTTTTAGAACAGGATAGAGGCGCTTGCATCTGTTTTATCAAGGGAAAAACGGTTCAGCCAAGTTCAGGGTCACCTAACAGAAGCGGAATGTACCCCCTGTTGCCTTTTGCTGTCAGGGATGGAAAAGTTAGAGTTACTCTTGTCGGAGATGATAAGCAGGTTAAGGAGTTCCTTGAAAATAGGAGGGTTAACTACAAGGTGGTGTCGTTGACGGATGCCAAATTTTCGCTCAATTCGCCGATCAGTCGCTTGACTGAAAAGCAACAGGAAGCGATTTCTTTGGCTTTTAGGCTTGGCTACTTTGATACGCCCAGAAAAATAAGCGTAGACGGGCTTGC
>PLTA01000036.1 GCA_003164295.1 Candidatus Bathyarchaeota archaeon | reverse complement strand
TCAACTGGACACCTGGACAGGAACAGGCTACCAAACCACAACCACCATCAATGACGGCCAAGGCTACTGGGTATTTGTATTAACTGCAACAGATATAACGTTGCAGTGAACTACCATCCTACAAGTAGAGTGGGCTGAAGCGAGGAACTTAACAGGAACGGAGTTACTGCAATCAAGAATTTTAGTTCTGAAAGATCAGGCTTGTTTACCAAATAGGGAATTCTTCGAAAAGCTAAAGAACTGGCAAATTGTAAATAAACAAACTCACTAACCTTTCGAGCATAAGAAGATGGCAAAATTAACGAAGATAGGCGCTATTCCTGTTATTGCCGTAGTTATCACAATTATTCTAATGGTTCTCTTTAAAGCAACTGGACCTGTCTATAACCCGAAATATTTGCTATTGATACTCAACACTATATTTATTGCCGGAACAGGTATTATCGTAACAGTAATTTCAGCTCGAAGCTACCTAAAAGATGGATCGATAAATATTCTCCTGCTCGGAAGCGCAACTTTAATCGCGGCGCTTGTTGCTCTAATTGCAGGTTGGCTATCGATTCTTTCTTCAAACCAAAACGTAACAATATACGATTCAGGATTCATGGTTTCTTCGGCACTTCAACTTTCTAGTGCATTATCACTTTTGTATTGGAATAAGCTAAGAACATCCGGACGAAAATCCATTCTTGCCATGACGTATGGGGCAGTTTTAATCTTTGTTGGGCTATATGCGACTATGTCTGCGCGTGATGTTTTTCCAAAATTCTTCACAAATTCAGGTGCAACATGGGTAGACCAATCGGTATTGGGTATATCAATTACTTTTTTTGCACTAAGCTTTTTGATTTACATTCGAAAGTTTGCTAAATTAAAGTCTGAAGTGTTATATTGGTATTCTTTAGCGCTTGTACTGTTTGCGGTAGGCTTGTTTGGCGTTGCTTTGCAACCCCAGTTTAGTGATAGCTTAAGTTGGATGGGCAGAATTGCACAATATATAGGAGGCGTATACTTCATGATTGCTCTTTTGCGGCTCAAAACGGGGTCTGATGAAGACGTTAGTCTTCCGACAAAGTGGGCTGAAGCGTTTAGGAGCGACCGTGTACAGGTTGAGGCATTGTTTTCTAACATGTTAGACGGTTTTGCTTATCGTCGTATTATAGTTGATGAAAGCGGAAAACCCGTCGATTATGTTACCCTTGCCGTTAATGATGCATATGAAAATATGATTGGTCAAAAACGTGAAAGCCTTGTTGGAAAGAGAGGGAGCCAGCTTATTTCAGGAGGTGACGCAGACTTAGCGCGCCAGATTGAAACCTTCGGGCGGGTTGCACTTACTGGCGAGTCTGTTCAATTCGAAGACTATTCAACGGCTTTGAAGCGGTGGTACCATATTTCGGTATACAGCCCAAAGAAGGACTATTTTGCAACGATTCTTGAAGACATCACTGAACGCAAGAACGCTGAAGAAGCGCTTGCGATTGCTAAGAATCAATTGGCGCAAGAGTTAGCGGGGTCTTTGAGACTTCAAGAACTCAGTATGATTTTTGTGAGTCAAGATAATATACAAGCCTTGCTGGACAAGATTGTTCTTGCTGCAATAGAAATTATGCATGCTGATATGGGAAATATGCAGCGAATTACTAAAGAAGGTGAATTAAGAATAGTTGCTCAAAACGGGTTTAAACAGCCCTTTTTGGACTTTTTCAACTGCGTTGGCACCGATAGCCATGCTGCATGCGGTTTTGCTATGGCAAGTAAAAAACGTGTAATTATTGAGGATGTTACTCAAAGTCCAATATTTCTTAATACGCCTGCACTTGACGTCCAGTTAGAAGCGGGAGTTAGAGCTGTTGTGTCTACTCCATTCTTTACTCGTTCTGGAGAATTCTTAGGGGTAATCTCTACTCACTACCGAACTGCTCGGCAGCCTAATGAATTTGATTTGCGTTTGCTAGATTTGCTGGTTCGACAAGCTGCAGACTTCGTTGAACGCACACAAAATGAGCAAAAGCTTGAAGACTATTCCAAAAACTTGGAGAAGCTAGTTGAGGAACGTACAAAGCAGCTAAAGGACAGCGAGCGGTTAGCCACTATAGGCGCGACTGCGGGTATGGTTGGTCATGATATTCGCAATCCATTGCAGGCGATTACTGGCGATGTTTACTTAGCTAAAACTGAGTTAGCTTCGATTCCTGAGAGTGAAGAGAAAAAGAGTGCGTTAGAGAGTCTGCAGGAAATTGAAAAGAACACTGATTACATCAACAAGATTGTTCAAGATCTCCAAGACTTTGCCAGACCGCTTAAACCGAATATCGAAGAAGTCGATCTGAAAATCATAATTGAAGATTTGTTGAAAAAGAACGGTTTGCCAGAGAATGTTAAAGTAAGCGTTAAAGTGGAAAGTGATGCAAGGAAAATTGTAGCTGACTCCACCTTTGTAAATCGCGTCATGTATAATTTAGTTAATAACGCGGTTCAAGCCATGCCGAAAGGCGGAAAACTAACAATTCATTCCTACAAGGAAGCAAACGATATCCTCATTACCGTAAAAGACACAGGTGTCGGCATTCCTGAAGCTGTAAAAGGCAAATTGTTTACGCCAATGTTTACGACTAAAGCGAAGGGTCAAGGCTTCGGCTTACCTGTAATTAAGCGGATGACTGAAGCTTTAGGCGGCACCGTAACTTTTGAGAGCCAAGAAGGCAAAGGAACCACCTTCATCATACGCCTCCACAAAGAGCTAAAAGGTAAATAGTTCTTCAAATCAGCTTAGTTCTTAATTTCTTGCTGGTTAAAGA
>PLTA01000038.1 GCA_003164295.1 Candidatus Bathyarchaeota archaeon | reverse complement strand
ACCTCGATTGGAATTAGTTAATTATTTTATTTTGGAAACGGAGACAGGAACTAATTATTTCAAGTTAACAAATTATTTATAACAAAACAAACAAGCTATGTCCAAGCAAGAATGGGTTGACATTAGAGGTTGAAAGCTTACAAACAGGTTCAGACTACTTTTCCGTTTTCGAAACCTTCTCCTTTCTCCTCGACTACGGATAAACTGTTTGGAAGCCAACTAACGATGAAAATGTCGCATTCAAAAAAAGTATTTAATTAAACATTAACTGTCTGAGCCGTTGAACCTGCTTTTCCGAAAAATAATTAATTTCTCAAGCATGCTTGTTCATAAGTAATTCACTTCGTAGAGTTGAGCAGAGGCAAACCAAATGAAAATCTATCAGTCTGCTCAGTAGGAACGTGTCATTTATCCATCGTTTAAAAACAAAAAATAGATTAAAGTCTTAATCAAGCATCAAGAAAAGTCTCATTAAAACTAACTTAGGACTGATTCAACGTTTAAGTTCAAGACAACTTCGGAGATGTCACTTGCATATTCCGCTGTTCTTCTCACACTCTCAATTATTAGTCGTAAGTTAACGATTTCTTCGATCTTGGCATTTTGAAGGTGAAGAACGGTTTCTTTCTCCAGTTTATAGACTTGGCTTATCTTTTCTATTACGCTTTCAGCCATGTTAAAATCATGTCTAAATAATGCATCCATCGCACTGTCAAACATTGAATTAGCTAAACCACTTAATTCACTGATTTTTTCTAGGGGTCCAGCGTTTACAACTTCTTTTAGGAGAAGCGTGTTCTCAGCAATTTTTGTTGCATGGTCTGCTGTTCTCTCAACAGTTTTTGCTATAAGTCTATAATCCAAACAGTCTTTTTGAGTGTTTAATCCGATTTCTTTCACAATTCGCGGGTTGGAAACTGCCAATTTTAAAAGGCGCACTATGTATAATCCAAAGCGGTTGACTTCACGGTCGGTTTGAATAACCGACTTAGCCGATGAATAATCAAGCTTCTTTAACGCCACCAGGGCTTCTTTATGCATAGAGGACGCAATTATGGACATCCGACTCAGCGCATTTTCAACGGTGAGTTCAGGATAATTAAGTAAAACCTGCAAAGTCAAATCGGTTGGAGTGTCAATAACAATTTCTGTTCCAACCAGATATTGTCTTGCAAAATTCTTCAGGTGAGTTCGAATTTTTGAGGAAAGCACTTTTTGTCCTTGTGGTCGGATATGTAAAATGTTGTATCCGTCTAAATAGGCGGAAATTGCTGTCCTCATGATGGCATCAGGGTTATCATTAATTGATGCTTTTATGAAGGCTTCATTTTGTTTCTCTTTTTTTACAAATTTTGAAGGTGCAATGGAAAGAGAGCCATCGTCTTCTTCGCGAACCATCATCGAGCTTCCCCTTTTAAGCTCATTTCGATCCGCCCAATCTTTGGGCAGTGATAGTATAAATGTTGATCCGCCCGTTACTTGGATTTTGCGTTGCTCTTCTCTTTGTTTTTCAACTTCCATAGTTACTTTTGATTTCAAGTTACCTTTTGTGTTAGGCATGAACCAATTAATCATATATATAGACTATAAATTTTATGGATTTGTTAAATCACTATATAAAATTCTTAAGTTTAAGTAATATATCATCCCCATTGAAAAAAAGATAAGATTCTGTCAAATCACTTTTTAGCTCTGTGCAGGGGGTAATTGACTCGCAAAAATTAATTTTACTTTCAAAACTGACAGTTTCAGGTCAACACATTAAAGAAAAAAAATCCAGCCTCTCTATACTTTTTGTTTTAGCCGTAGACTATATACTTCATAGAAAAAATATGTTGGAAAAAGAGCATTTAAAGTAACAGCTAATATACTTGAACAATTAAAATTGCCTTTGAGAAAATGCGCGCTTAAAATTGGTAAAGTACTGTGCTTGACAAACTGTGGAACACTCTTAACGCATGGTCGTCTAAGAAATCCTTAAAGTACACCCTTTACCTATCAGCAATCATCATTTTCTTCGCCTTAATTCTTATTCCACCCATACTAGGCATCCTGATTAAAGTTCCAACAATTGGCAACATAACCAATCAACCCGCCATAATGAATACGGCTTTAGGTGCAATCTCCAACTCGCTTAGTATAGGCTTAATCGTCGCAGCTTTAGACGTTCTTGCAGGAGTGCCCTTAGCATGGCTTATTACCCGCGGGAAATCAAGATGGCTAAGTATTCTTGATACTTTGGCTGACTTACCTTTTGTTGTTCCAACAGCCGCCCTTGGTTATTCACTTTTGCTTTTTTGGAGTTCTGGCGGAGGCATATCAGCATTTTTTGGCGGGCCACTTATTTCTCCTGGTTGGCTGCTAGTCATGCTTTTGCATTTTACTTTTTCTTTCCCTGTTGTTGTTCGCATAATGGTTGGAGCGATGCTTGATTATAAGATGGAGTATGAACGTGCTTCAAGAACACTTGGGGCTCCACCATTAACTGCTTCAAGAACAGTTACTTTTCCCATCACAAAACCATCATTGATTGCCGCGTTTTCTTTGGCGTTCGCTCGGTCGCTCTCGGAAACAGGTGCAACATTCATAGTGGCAGGTGCTGTCTTTATGAAATGGACCCGTATTTTTACAACACATCAGCAACGAGTTCAAAGCTGGAACTATATCCGTAGGTACCTACCAAGGAGCCACAGTTTTTGCAAGCTTAATATTAATCAGTGTTTCACTTGCCCTTTTTGCCTTAATACGAATTTTAGGACAAAAAATAAAATTGCCCTTTGGACATGGTTTACCCGTTTTTGAAAAGAAACTCAGCTATAAAAAAGCGGCTTGGTCACGAAACGGCATTGCATTATTTGTCTTCATCGTTTTGGTGTTGATTCCTTCACTTTTTGTCGCGTTGCCCGCTTTCCAAGCAGTTGCTAACGGGACTCCATTAATTCAGGCGTTGACTGGTGCAGGTATATGGGCCAGCTTTTGGCAAAGCCTGTTTTTATCTTACGGTTTAGCCGCTATAGTAACTATTTTAGGAATTATTCTTGGCATACCAATGGCTATTTTGCTTGCACGTAAAACTTTCGGCAAATGGCCATCAACAATCCTTGACAACTTAATCAACATTCCAATTATTGTGCCATCAATCGCGTTAGGTGTTTCTCTAAAGTTTTTCTGGCAAGGTGTCCCGGGCATACCTGCTTTTCTGTTGCTCGTTTTTGCCCACTTAGCCATAACTTACCCGTATTTTGTAAGATCTATGTCTGCAGCAATGGAGAGAATAAGCGTTGATATGGAAGAAGCATCAAGAACGCTTGGAGCTAAGCCTCTTACAGTTTTCAAAACAATTGTTTTGCCGCTTACAAAATACTCCATTCTTTCAGGTGCAATAATAGTTTTTACAAGAAGTGTCAGTGAAACAGGAGCAACTTTGGCTGTTTCTTCAAACTTGCAGACGGCTCCTGTCCTAATTGTCAACTGGGTCAACTCTCTTAGAGGCGTTACAGCGCCAATCCCAGGGGTAAACTCGTTAACTGTTGGTTTAGCCTGCGGCATCTTGATACTGCTAAGCTTCGTAATTCTATTGGTTTTGAGGCTTCTCACTAGGAAAGGAAAGGTTTAGAATGATAACTAATAAATGCACTAAAAATGAATTGGAGTGTTAACTTATGCCTGATATTCGAGTCGTAAACCTGACAAAAAAATACGGAAAAATCTACGCTTTAGACAACGTAAGCTTAACTATAAAAGACAAAGAATACTTCTCGTTGCTCGGACCAAGTGGGTGCGGAAAAACAACTCTTTTGCGTCTAATCGCTGGACTTATTGAACCAGACAGCGGCGAAATCTACATCGGAGATCGACGAGTAGACAAAGATCCCCCTGAAGACCGCGACATAGGATTTGTCTTCCAAACTTTCGCTTTATTCCCACACATGACTGCATGGGGCAACGTAATTTATGGACCCAAAGTAAAAAATTACGATCAAAAAAAAGCAGACACCATCGGGCATGAAGTGCTGGATCTTGTAAAACTTAACGAACGCTTAAACGCTTATCCCAGTGAACTCAGTGGAGGTATGATGCAAAGAATAGCTGTTGCCCGTGCATTAGCTGCGGGCGCAAAAACCCTGCTTTTAGATGAGCCATTGGGTCAGTTGGATGCAAAAGTACGAAATGAAATTAGATATGAAATTCGAAGAATGGCTAAAGATCTCAAATTAACCTCAATTCACGTCACCCATGATCAGGCAGAAGCCATGTCAATTTCGGATAGGATTGCAGTTATGAAGAAAGGAAAAATCGTGCAGAGTGGCACCCCACAAGAGCTTTACATGCATCCTAATAGTTTGTTTGTTGCTCACTTTATAGGGGAATCCAACTTTTTAGAAGGCTACATCACTGAGACAAACGAGCACACTGAAGTGGAGTTACGAGAAGGATTAAAAGTTAAAGCCATAAACCCGGGCATAAAGCGAGAAGAAAGGGTAATTTTAGCGATAAGACCTGAAACCTGTGATATGAAAAGAGGACGCGCCACAACTGAAGATGGATTACTTGGAAAAATCGAGAAAGTCACTTTTGAAGGCACCGTGGTTCGTTATGAAATCAGGCTTGAAAACGGAGATCGCATGATAATAAATAGACCTTCATTAGCCGAAAAATGGATCGAAATTGGTGAAGAAGTCACAATAAATTACCCCATTGAAAAGGCTCACCTTTTTGTTTATCCTGAAGCAGGTTTAACCGAAGAAATTTCAGTCTAATTTTTTGTTCCCACACTTTTTTCCTTCAATCAAAAACAATTCTTATTTTTCTAAAAATATTAAGGAACTAGCGGAGCTATTATTCTGTTGTTGCGAGTGTCAAAATGTAGTCTGCAGTGTCGGCACACATGTCTGCTGCTTGCTCGATAAATTCTATCAGGTCATCAAATATTACCATAACTCCGGCGTTGATATTTGCCCCGTATTTAACGAATAAGCGTTTAGTGTTAAGGTATTCAACATCTACAGCGTGTTCTATTTCACTGACTTTTTTTACTTCGCTTACGGCTTCTTGTGGGTTTGACGACATCTTTTCTATGCTGTTTCTAAGGGCCTGAGCTGTTTCGACAAGTTTTCCACTCATGAGAACAATTTTTTGCCTTAGCTCTTGAGGTATTTCTGCTCCGGAAAGCATTTCAAGACATCTTGCTGCATCTTTGGTGTAGTCTGCCAGTGTGTCTAATCTTTTAACAAGGTGTAAAAGGTCTTCACGATAATCGGCTAGAATCGCTGCACCTTTGGATAGCTCCATGAAGATATCTGTTCGAAGCGCGTCAACGCCTTTCTCGGTTTTGTATAAGTTTTCAAGGTGCTCTTGTGTTTCTTTGTAGTTTTTTTCTGCAAAGCTTTTAGATGCTTTATGCAGCCATGTCACGGTATCAAAAGCCTTTGTTATTTGATCCTGAGCAAGTTCTAATACATGGGTTTTACGACGCTGTTCAAACCAATTGTAACTTCTTCTTTCCACAGTAGCCACTTCTTAATTATTTGCCTAGGTTTCAGATAAATCCTTTCCTCACATGCAGTTTCTCAATAATGCATTATATTTTTACGGCGACATACCAGAAAATCAAGATTACGATGAAAGCACCTCGGTTTTAAACCAAACGCTTTATCGTCTTATGAACAAAGGTCAAAGCTACATATAGATAATCTAACAATGGAGGTCTTGAGGAGCATCTTTGTCAATGCTATAGGGAGTCATTGTCGCCATTGCACTTGTTTCGTCGGTCTTGGCTGCTTTTGCGTTGGTTAAAATGTCCAATTTAAGCAAATCGCTGGATGGATGAAAATAAAGTTTGATGCTTGCCACAAGTAGGTAGTGTCTCCAGCAAATACGCTTTACTATATTTAGAGTGCCATAGTGTGGACGAAAAACAATAAAAACTGAATTGCGGGCTTCCTTTAATCCTGACACAAAACCATTCTCAGATGGAAAGGCTACCCCTTGTGAGGTGAGGATTAACAAAGTCCGCTAATATATGTCGGTCGGCTCAAAAACATAAATAGTTGTGATTGGCTGACAGCAACAACAAAAAAGCCTCATAATTTTAGTTTTTAGAATGACTTTTACAAATACGCCACGAACCTGTTGGTTTTCAACAACAAATTTCAAGCTGTATAACTAATAAGGTGAAGAAAAAGGCAAAAGAAGATTCCTATTATTTGTATTGGCTCTGTTTTTTTCTATTTAGGCGCATGGTCTGTTTTCATGTGCGCTTCAAGCTCTTTTTTACTGTTAAAGACTTTACCACATATTTTGCATTTGTAGCTGTGTTCATGTATGATACCCTGAGCTGTGGGTTCACCTGGAATAGGTATGTTTGGCGGAGGCCTTTCAGGATGGTCTGGTGGGGTTGGCATCGGAGGCAAACTTGCTATTTTTGGATTTATAATAATCAATCTTTTCACCAAAATTTCTTTTCATGATTAACGTTTTAATGTTTGAATCTGCTTTGGTAAAAGTCGTTATTTTCTTTGTCTATTTAACCTAATACGCGCTTGAGGTAGGCATAAAACAGTAACAGTCTTGCATCTTCCTGTTCGGCGCTGACTCTACGCTACTGTTTAGCTTGTCAATAAGCATAGAAGGCAAAGGAAAATGCTTTAACACCTGAGGTTGAAAATCGATCATTGAAATTTAATCATTTTTCAAGTAGCCCAAGAGCTGTTTGGTTTGGCTAATGAATATTATTTTCACTACGCACATACTGTTAATTCTGTTTTTAGATCATTATTGAAACGATTAGTATGAGACGTTCCAAACTGGAAATGTACATTGGCATCTTAACAGTTCTGGCTCAAAAAGGGCCTTTAAAGCTAACACATGTAATGTATAAAGCAAATGTTAACTGTGGTGTCCTCAAAGAGTGTCTTGACTTATTATTAAAACAAGGTTTAGTTGAACAACGCACCCTAAGAAAAGAGCGTGTAGTTTACGCCGTTACACAACATGGAATAACTGTACTAAAATACTTTAAAGAATTAAAAACGGTGTTACCGATCGTCGAGGAATCAAAAAAACAAGCACAATCACATACTAAACCCAAAGTTTCCAAATCCTTAACTCATGCGTATTCATCAATATCCCGTAAGGCTTTTTTGATTTTGTTAGTGTCAACGTTTGGTAAGTCAAAGCGGTTAGGTGCATTCAACCATTCATCGTAGCAAAGTGTTATTAACCTTGTACGTTTCGTTAGGTTTCTAAGTTTGGTGTGCTCGTTGAAACGTGAAGAAGCAATATCAGTTCTAAAACAACTTTTTGAAAAATGCACCTTTCTTGACGGTCACTATTTGGCATTAATGCCAGTAGGCTACGCTGGTTTAATGACTAAAGGGTATCAAATTGAAATTAAGTGCACACTTGACGAAGAAACAAGAACATGTATGCAAGATATTTTGATGAAAAATGGACTCACCATTAAAGTTAAAGAAACAAATACATTCATAATTTATCGACCAATTAAAGCAAAAAAATAAGACTACATCCAAAAGGGTCAGAGCAATAACTCTCTTTGAGAGTTGTATTTTGAAAGAAGTCTTCTGTTTCCTCGTAGGCAAAATTTTTTTTGTACATAGATTTTATCAATACCTTATGTCAGGTGACGATTTTTCACAAAAAAGTTAGAAAAAAACATTTCTTGCTTAAGTGACGAGAACTTCACAGAACCTTAATTCATATCATTTATTAATTCGGAAACTTGAATTAACACTGGAGACCAAACTATATGATGACTCGCGACTTAATGCTAAAAGATGTTGTTACTACAACTGGAAACGTTCCAG
>PLTA01000034.1 GCA_003164295.1 Candidatus Bathyarchaeota archaeon | reverse complement strand
AACTGGAGATTGTTGATTCTGAGCTTGGGCAGATTGATGGCAAAAAATCGGTGAATGATAATGGCAGTGTTGGGTTTACTTGGGATGCTGAGAAGGGTAAGGCGTATTTGAAAGACATTGTAATTGGCGAGGTTGCTAACGGCATTATTTGTGAGTTGCTTCGTAGGCTTGATAAGGAAAATAAGTATCCGCCTGGTTTGGTGAAGTTGGGTGTGCGTTTTCTTGATCAGGATGAGGCTGGGAAAGAAGTTGCTGAGAAGAAACAGCAGGCAGCCATCCTGAAGAGTGCAAATCAGGATCTTTTAGATAGAAATTAGTTTTTTGTTTTGCCAGGTTGAAAGCACTGGCCCGCAAAAGTGTTATGGCCTGGAGAAGCGGGCGATCGAGTTTTTTATTGTAACTTGTTTTACCGGAGGTGAATGTAAAAAATGGATATTTCACCATATTACGGAATACTCTTTGCCCTAGCCGCCGCTATCTTCACAGCTCTGGTCTCATGGAAACTAAGCGGAGAAGTCTTTAGCGAAACCAAATTCCTACGCCTGGTGCTTGCATCTTTTGCCATCGCATTAGGATTCAACATCTCAGGCACACCACTCGCAAACGTTGCAGTCAACCCATTCGCATCAGCACTAACAGGACTACTCTTCAGCAAAGGACTCAACTACATCAAAGAAGTCCCAACCCAACTACTAACCCAAATAGACGGCATAGTTACAGAAGCAGCAAAACAAATGCCAGATTCAACATCTTCAACCGCATCATCAAATCTGTCAACTTTAGCTCCAGCTATATCCCCCGCATCTTAAAAATTAAGTTTCTTCTTTCTTTTTTTTGAGATTATTTTTATTTGCGCTAAAATAATATTGTAGACTTTTCGGCAATTTTATTGAGGATTAGCGATAGCTTTTTTGGGTCTTCTACCGTTATTCTTCCTTAGGCACCATGAGGGCTGGTAGGTTTTTGACTTTTTCCAAAATCAGGCGCCATAAAAACGAGAGTGTTCCTGCTTTTGGTGGCTTATAATGCACCTACCACAATTAATAGGCGCAATGTTGGTTGAGGTACGAGTCGTACCCGAATCGGGTCTGAATCGTGAAAACGCTCTTAACTACGGAAGGGCTACCGATAATTAGGAGCGCCAAGTAAAGGGGGCGCTATAACAAAAATCCCCTAAGTATAAGAGAAATTTTAAGGTGGTGAAAACATGAAAATGAAAAAGCTTTTAGTCATTACCCCAATAGTAGCCCTGCTATGTATTGCAATGTTCGCAAGCCTTACAACACCCCAAGCAAAAGCAGAAGTAATCCCTCTAAATGCCACCTATTGCATTAGCGAAGACGGCTCTGGTCCCATCAGCGGTGGTTCTGTCGGAAACCCAAGCAACATTGTCGGTACTGGTCCTGACAATAACTGGGCGCAGATATATGGCGGAAGCGCAGGCGAAGGAGGATATATAATAGGCGGGATGAGCGCCTCAATAAATTCAGGGTCATCCATTACCGTCTATGCAAAAGCAGCCAGCGGATATCCTAATAGCGCCTTGAGTGTGTTCGTTTCCCCCACCCTGACTGGCACCTATGTTCTCGCGGGATATGTGAATGTCAAATCTACTAGCGCTGTATGGTATGTGTTTACTGCGCCCGAGCAATGCCAATACATTTATCTCGCTGGCGGTAACACCAGTGCACCCACCGACATATTTATTGACTCTGTCCTTTCAATGTAGACAAAAACCACAAAACTATCTGCTTCACTATTCTCTCTTTTTTATTCCTTTTATTGGATACAAATATTATCAATCTCTCAGTGATGGCTTTTTCTTTTCCTGTCTTTTCAGGGTGCAAAAATTATGCACTAAAGTTGGCCATTGATTAGCTTGTCCCAATTTTTTTGAGATATTTAAAATTATTCATATCGCATTGCCTCTGCTGGTCTTGTCCTGGCTGCTCTCCATGCAGGGTATAAACTGCCCAATGCACCTAACAGTACAGCGATGCCTAATCCGAGTAGTACAAGTTCTGGAGTTATGATTATGGCGATGGAGGCTGACAAAGCCGAGCCTAAGGATACGCCTGCTGTTGATACGGTGCTATTTCCAGCTTGAATTGGGCGCGGAAGCAACAGGTTAGCTATCGATGTCGCACCTACTGTGCCAATCAGTATCGCCACTATCCCAGCAATTAAACTAAGCAATATGCCTTCAAATATGAACTGACCCAAAATTGCCATGCTACTAGCCCCCAAAGCTTTTAAAGTTCCAATCTCACGAGTACGCTCACGCACCGTATAGAGCATTATTAACAGGACAATTGCAGTATCTACAACGATTATAATACCAATTTCCATTGTACCTGTGCTTTGGATTTGACTCATAGAAGTCTGTGCCATCTGCAGCTCCTCATTGGTCTGAGTTTGCATTTGAATCACCGAATCCACTAGAGAAGCAGCTATCGAAACCGACAACCGAGGATACATGGCGCCGATTTTATTAGCAACACTTTCCACGTTGTTAACGCTGTCAGCAAAAACCTTAAAGTTGGTTACGTTTCCAGCGTTGTCCGTTACAGCCTGAGCATCGTTGAGATTCAAGTAAACGGCTGTTTCGTTGACAGGCGTATATCCTTCTATGCCGACCACCCGGAAGGTTTGGTTTAAAATGTTAACGTTTCCCCCCACGCCTACACCAAAATAATCAGCAAGCTGCTCCTGTAGCACAACCACACCGCTGTCGCCAGCCTGTAAGTTTCTTCCTCCAGTTATGTTTGTGGGCAGAACTGTCCAGTAGTTGCTAAGCAAAGCCGCATTATCTAAAGGTATGCCGTAGACATCATAGGTAAAATTATCGTTGGTTTCTCTTTGGTCAAGTATGGGTATAACTGCTGTGACGTCGTCGATTGAGGTTAAATTGGTATAATCTGTCTCGTTCATAATCGCATTCCCAGGAAGGTGGCAATCTATTTCGGTCGCAACTATACTTACAGTTGAATTAACCGCCTTTGTTGCGGCCGTTAGGTCATTAATCGTTGCTTGGGTGGTTGCTTTACTTGCGGTGATGCTTGGCGGAATAGAAATTAACATTGCCAAGGTAAAGCTTAAAACAACAATTAAGAGGAGCGATCTGGATTTTCTTCTGGCTAAACTTCGAGTAGCTCTTGATAGTATTCCCAATTATTTTACCTCCTTAAAAAATCAAAACGAAACAATGTTATTTTGCTTGACTGACCAGTCGAGTTTCTATTGGTGCTTGGTTTCCTTCGCTTATTTTTATCATGTTGGCTTTTCCAGCTTCCTCTTTGCAATGATTAACACTAAGAGAACTATTATGATAGAAACAAGCAGTATAATTGTTAACGATTGAGCAGAAAATTCTGGAATCGCCGGCGATGGGGAAAGGGTTGGAGATGAGAAATCAGTTGGCGCTGTGTTCGTAGTCGTGCTAATCACCGAAACAGTACCAACCCAGTTAGCTGCTGGGCTTTGAGTTGCATCAGAAGCAAGATTTGTAACGTAGGCATATTCACCGTTGGGCGTTATAGCTATGCCATAAGGGGTGGTTCCAACGGTTACTGTCCCAGTCGCTGTGTTCGTGGCTGTGTTTATCACCGACACCGAATCGTTAGATCCATTTGTAACGTAGACGTATTTGCTGTCTGGAGTTATAGCTAGACCGTTAGGGCCGTCAAAACCAGTTATTGTCTCCGTCACTGTGTTTGTAGCTGTGCTTATCACAGAAACTATACCGTTAGCCGAATTTGTAGCGCAAACATAGGCATACTCGCCGTTAGGCGTTATAGCCACATCTTCAGGGTTGTCTTCGTCTCCAAGGGTTATCGTTACCGCTACGGTGTTCGTAGCTGTATTTATCACCGAAATTGTGCCGTCTGAGTTTGCAACATAAGCGTACTTGCCGTTGGGCGTTATTGCTACAGCCTGAGATATGCTGGGACCTTCAATAGTTACGCTCGTCATTGTTTTGTTGGTAACTGTGGATGTGCTTTGAACTCCTATAGTTATGTTCGCCGTGACTGTATTGGTTGCTGTGCTTATCACTGCGACTGACCCGTCCTGATTTGTAACGTAGACGTATTTGCTGTCTGGAGTTATAGCTAGACCGTGATTGGGGTTACCTCCAACGGTTATCGTCGCTGCCACCTTGTTAGTGGCTGTACTTATCACTGAAACTAGACCATCCTGATTTGTCGGAGTATTCGAATCCGTAACGTAGGCGTATTTGCCATCTGGAGTTATAGCTATACCATTAGGCCAGTTTTGTGCAGTTACCTTTGCTGTCACCGTATTTGTGGCAATATTTATGACACAAACTTTTTCTGTATTAGGGACATATGCGAATCTGCCGTCAGGCGTTATAGCCACAGCATAAGGAACTCCGCCAACGGTTACACTCGCCGTATTTGTAGCTTGAACGGGCTGAGATAACGATGCCAAAGCACATAGCAAGGTGGCGAAAATGATGCAGCCAACGCTCAAAGTCTTTATTGTTCTCCGATTCATTCTTAATAGGTCTCCTTTGATTCTGATTGGCTGTTGAAAATGGTCTCTTTTTGAATTTGTTTATCTTCGCTTATTTTTCCGTCACTTAGATACAGCATTCGTTGAGTCTGCGCTGCAACCTGCTCGTCGTGGGTTACCATTATGATGGTTGTGCCTTGTTTTTGGTTAAGGTCTACCAGTAGCTTCACAATTTCCTGCTTGTTAGTTACATCCAAGTTTCCTGTAGGTTCATCGGCCAAGATTATTGCTGGGTCGTTGGCTAAGGCACGTGCAATGGCAACCCGCTGCTGCTCCCCCTGGCTTAACCGTTGGGGACGATGTTGTTCTCGCCCTGACAAGCCTACGGTGGCAAGAAGGTCTTTTGCTCTTTGTCTTCGCTGACCCTTAAATTTGCCTGCAAGCTCCATAGCTAATTCGACGTTTTCCCGAGCGTTCAGGTAAGGCACCAGGTTGAAGTTTTGGAATATGAAGCCTATTTTATCGCGGCGTATTTTGTAGAGTTTTGATTCGGGCAGTTTTGCAATGTCTACGTTGTCGATGAGTACTTTGCCGCTTGACGCTTTGTCTATGCATCCGATGACATTGAGAAGTGTGGTTTTGCCGCTGCCAGAGGGGCCCATGATTGCTGTGAACTCGCCTTTTTTTACTTCAAGGTTGAGGTTGGTTAGGGGTTGGACATCTCGTTTGCCTATCTTGTAGGTTTTGGTTAAATTTTCAATTTTTAGTACTAAATCACTCATATCTCATTGCCTCCGCAGGTCTTGTAGTTGCTGCCTTCAAAGCAGGATACAAACTGCCAAGAGCGCCCAACAAAACGGCGGCGACTAATCCTATCATTGCAATTTCCGGCGTTATAGGAACAGAGATAACATTTGACCCGTTGCCGAGAAACGGCATCCGTCCATAGATTGTCTTTGATAGAATCATTGTTCCGTTTGAATTCCATCCCACAGTAACCCCAGTCTGCACGGGGGTTGGCAGTAGCAGGCTGGATAGTGTTGGGAGGGCAATTACGCCTACTGCTATGGCAACAAAGGCGGCCACAAGGCTTAGTATGACGGCTTCAATCATGAATTGCCCCAGAATGGTTATGTTACCGGCGCCCATTGCTTTAAGCGTTCCAATCTCTCTAGTTCTTTCGCGAACACTGTAAAGCATAACAAACAACACTATTACAGCGTCTGCAACGACTACGATGCTTATTTCGGTTAGACCTGTATCTTGAATTTGACTCAGGTTGTTTTGTGCGGATTGAACCAGCGAGGTCATTTGGCTTTGCAGTGGTTCAGCTGCGTCCAGCTCAGACACCCCAGATGAAACTTGCAAGTTAGGATCTAAATTGCTGATTCGGGATGCAACTGTATTGACGTTGTCAATGTTATCAACAAATACTGTATATAACGATGCTTGACCAGTTGCGTTGGTGATAGCTTGGGCGTCAGCTAGACTCATGCTCGCAACCAAACCGCCCGGGTCATTGTTAATGCCTACTACCGTGAAGTTTCTTCCTGAAATTGTGAATGTTCCGCCTACACTTACACTAAAATTCTTCGCGGTTTCCTCATCTAGAACAACAACACCGCGGTCGCCGACTTGCAAGTTTCGTCCCTCAGTGATGTTAGAGGGTAGGAGTGATGGAATTTTTGACAAAGAAGCATTATCTAAGGGTATACCATAGATTTGATACGACCGAGTGGCTGTATTCAACACGTTAAGTATTGGTATAACGTTGGTGACATCTGGAATTGACGTAATGTTATTGTATAATGATTCATTCATAAGTGGCTGCTGAATATAGCCGTTCGAACTGAACACGTTTGAGGGGCTGAAGGATATCGGATAACTGCACTGTATTTCGGTTGCTGACAAATTTATAGTTCCATTAAGGGAGCCGTAAGTGCTTATTAGATCATCAAATACTTGTCGAGTCATTGCTTCTCTTGCATTGATGCTTGACGGTAGGATAATTAGCATTGTTAAGGCAAGGCTTAACGCGACGATTACTATTAGGGCCCGGGTTTTTCTTCGCGACAGATTCTTGGTTGCTCTTGTCAAGATGCCCATTTTTCCCTCTCCTGATTACGGTTACCACCGTAAATGTTACCACTTATAGACCTTACTTTATTCTGATTCATGGCTGATCACTTGAAGATTTGAGATCAGAATTCTTACCGCTGCTTGATTGAAGTGCCCTTATAGTCTCTTCTCCAAGTGAGCTAAGATTATAGAATGTAGAGTTCCCAAAAGCTGAACTTTGGATTAAGCTTTCTTTCATTAGCCTGGGAAGGTGTTTCTTTACAGTCCACCAATCCAAACCTGTTTCTCTCGATAATTGATTACAGTTTTTGGGGCCGGGAAGCAATGCACTTAAAATCTTTTTTCTTGACTCAGCACCCCTAGAAAGGGTAAGCAAGATCAAAACCGCAGTTTCATAGGGGACTCCTTCAGCCTTATTCATTAAGACTCCGCCCTATGCGTTTTATATAGCACTAAAAACAATTCAGCCATCATACTGATAAATGCGCGAATAGAATAATTACTTGCCCTGACCAAGTCAGATGCCTTCATAACCCTCACACACTCAAACCTTAATTAGTGAAGTGGTAGTTATGTCTACACTTTAGAACAGCTGTCTAAAATTTAGAATAAAAAATTTAATGACATTTGGCTTTGAGAAAATAATCAAAAGATCGTGTTGCTGTAGTCATTATATAGTTCCCGGTCGTTAACTGAAAAGACGTAGTTTGCTGTCTGGATAATTCGATTTGCCTATGGAATTATATTCAAAAAAAGCACTCTGAGGGAAATTTTATCTAGAATGCCCGTCCCGGTAGCGAACAACCAAGTAAAAAAGAACAAGCCTGCACAAGAAATCGCCACTATAGCAAGGCTAACGGGTTTTTTAGTTGAAATTAGCCCGAGTGCTAAGAAAAGCGGGAACATGGTTAGTACATAACGGGGTACGCTTATCCAGAAGCCTGTTGAAACCGCAAGCATCCATGTAAGCAGCAGGTAAACCTGGTAGGCTGGACGTAGCTTAAACTTGTAAGTGCCCCCATATCATCAAATACCCAAAAACGGCAATCACTTGCGCATAACCAATCGTGAAACTATCAGAAAACATATGACCAACATGCCAACTTAAAGCCTCATTCAAACCGCCTAACGGGTTAAAAGTTTGAAACCAATGCACACGCTCAATCTCCAGAAAGGTGAAAAAGCTTTCTGTAACCTGATAATTAATCGCCAAGTACACCAAAAAACCAACCGCTGGAAGGCAAAGCCAAAGAAGTTTGAAGTCAGGTACTTTAAACCGCCAGTTCTTCTGATGAAAATACTTAACTATTAGTGCGGGCAAAACGATTAATCCGCCCAGCCTAGTCAATGAAGCAAGAAAACCCAAAACTCCAGCCAAAGGCCAATGTGCAGTTCTAGCGTAGTAAAGACTGGCGATAACAAGCGCGAGGAATAAACTTTCAGTATACACGGCGGACATGAAGTAAGCCGTTGGAAAAACACAGAGAAACAAGACTGTTTTTTTGGCTACACTATCAGTGTAGTCTAGCTTTGCAAGCTTAAACATGTAAATTACGGCGATGATGGAGGCTACGTTTGAAATTATGGGCCCTGAGAGGTTAACGTATGAGAAATTGAAGGTTATCAACCGCACAAGCAGCGGATAAAACGGAAAGAAGCCGATGAAGTTGGCAGGGTCGCCTTGGTTAGTGTACCCGTGCTGGACAATATACATATAATGGGGCTATCCCACTGGGCAAACATGTTCATGAACAGTCCCAGTGGCTGTGTAGAACACCCGTGGGTCAACGCGGCTGAGTATGCTGCAATATAGCCTATGGAAAAAACCAGTAATTTAACGATCAATATATACTGATCGCAATTTTAATTGAATAAGGGATTCCTAAGTAATACGCTTTGATTTTGGAGATTATCAGTTTTCTATCCACGATGATAACAGCCTTTACTTTCGTTTTTATGGCGAACATTTTCTTCACGAATATCAAAACATTAGTGAAGTCTTGAAATTTGGCAGGAAAAGAAGCGAAGGGTATTCTCTTTTGGTTAATACTCTTGCTCAAGGTATGGGATATCCTTCTACAGCAATAGGATCTATGATGTAGCTACTAATATTGCGGTCAGAAGTTGCCATGTCTATCTCTACCGTGGTGGTTTGACCACTGGCTAAGGCAATTTGAGGGACACCCAAAGGCACTGATCCAGGGCTGGTTATATCATTTGCCGAAATTTGAGAGCTATTGCTATAAAGTGTAGCTGTCAAGCCAAAATATGCTGTTCCTGAACTGTTAACAGTGGAATTATCCATTGGCGGTGGTTGCTGCGCAGTATAATCATTTCTTATGGTAGCAGTTATTATGAAGCATGCTTGCCCACCATGCACCCCATAAGCTGCATTGGCAGAAACCAAGAAAAGTTTAGACCCTGCCAGGTAACCTGCATTGTTTAGCTTAGCGTTGCTTGTTAAAATCTCATGTGAAGGTTTCTGCGCGAGATTTATCACCACCAAAATTGACAGAATTGTCACCGCTGTTACAATAATAATTATTCCCGCTGCAATTTTCACTCGAGTTTTCGATTTCATGAATGAGGCCGATTTTCTGCTTCTTTTATTCATTTTCTCGTTTCTTCCAAGTTTTGGCTATTTTCAAAATTTAAAAAAGGGATTGTTGGGCATAGAGATGTGTTAAATGACTATGTAGTCTGGCTTGTCCATGCATCGTACACATAACAGTTTGAATAGACGTAGTCATCGTATGATAACGGCATAGGATTATTGCCTGAATTTTGGAAGCTAGCCCCTGAGTTCCAATTATTCCAAACCCCTCCGGAATACAATTCGCTATTGACAAAGTGGGCGTTAATTGAGTCAATTGTGTAACTGCCTGTGGAGAATATTTCATCTGCAAAGTTTACGCTATTAAGTTGCGCCTGAACGTGACCAGAACGTTCCCACTGTTCATTTATCCAAATGTTGTATTGCCATCCATATTGATCTTGAACGCCATTTAATTCAATGCAATAGGCATTCTGATAAGTCTCGCTATTAATTGGGCATATCCAATTGAAACCTGATTCGCCTGGAACTGGAGTATTTCCTTCATAAGTGTAGAAATAAAGAGCGCCGCCCTCAAGATTGTCATTACCCACACCTACCTCACACCAGCATGGAGTGCCATCATTGTAAGCTTTTCCCAAATGCATTGTCACGTAATGAGAAGTTTCTACACTGGAAGTTGCTACGCTGCCGCAAGACATGTAATTCCCACCGCCCATATAGTTATTACTGCTTCCCATCAATACATCAGCCTCTACTGGACTCGTTTGCGGAGACACGTTGCCTGTTTGCGAAGACACAGGTGCAGTTATATTTTCTGCGAAAGGATCCACAACCTGAGATTGATTTGTCTGGTTAGGTGGGACTAAAACGCCCATCCATGCCGCACCAGTTATTGGATCCCAGCCCATTCCCTGCGCCATCAATGCTGCTGTTATCTGGTCGTCTGACATGTTCATCGCTTTGTATTCGTCAACTTTAGCGGTTACTGGATTAACAAAATTAGCTGGTGGTTGCCATTGCCCTATTGACTGAGTTGAAGTTTGAGCATGAACCGAAATATTAGATACGAACATCAAAGCCAGTACAGTAATAATGATAGGGGCAAGATAATTTGTCATTCTTCTTTTCAAGTAATCACCTCCCTGTTCAAGTGATCGTTTTCCTCTTAAGGGAGTTGATAAATTTAATTCTACAGTTTCTAATGAGCGTTCTAAACTGTAGATCAATCAATATATAGAGGCCAAACTAACACCCTAAACCATTCGACAGGGTATAGCATTAGCCAAATGGGCCTGTTAACATTTCCTTGTTTAACTATTCAGAGTACCTTTAATTGCAAGCGTTGCTTCTTCTAAATGACGTGGGCTGGAGGATTGACTTCCGAAAAATCACTTGACGTGCCAAAAGGAACTACCCTCCGTGTATACCGCCTTCTTCTTACAGCACAAAATCCTATTGGACCTCGAGAGGTACAGAGGTCTCTGAATCTAAGCAGTCCTTCTATAGCGATATATCATCTGACAAAACTAGAAGAACTGGGACTGGCAAAGAAGGAAAAAGGAAACTACGTAGTGAATAAGGTTGTTCTCGAAAGTTGTATTAAGGTTAATCACTATTTAATTCCAAGATTCTTGTTTTACTCTATCATTTTAGTGGCTGCTTTAGTTGTTGAGGTCGTCATCTTGCGACCGCCGATTCTAACGCGGAGCTATTTCTTTCTTACAATTATGCTTGGCGGATCTGCTTTAGCTTTTTGTTATGAAACGTTTAAAATTTGGAGAAAAGGAAGTCTCTGAGATGTTGTGAATCAGAGCATTTTTCTGTCATTGTCTTAACTTGAGACTCATTTCCGCCTCATTCACTTTGAGAGGCGTTATTTTCATTACCTATCCTTACTCTGAATAAAACCAAAGCAATCACTAAAACTAAAAGCGCAATAGCGCTTAAAAGAAAAACCATAAAGAAATTACCTTCTTTGTTAGCAATAGGCGAAGTCGTAGGAATAGATTGATAGGTTGATGAAGGCGATGAAACGGCACTTGATGAAGGCGGGAGATAAAAACTAGCCGCAGTTAATAAAAACACAATAGTTAATCCAGCAATAACTGAAAAGATCATTAACTTCTTTTGGAACTTCACATTGAACCCGGCTTTTTGTATGTTATTCATTGAAACTTATATTAGTGACGCCCTAAAAAAGAGGCGGGAGGTAATCTTGACAACAACGACGTGACTAGCTTTGGATTAGGTTGGTAACAAATCTTTGAATTATATTTGATCATTTGTTAACACCTCAAAGGATTTAGAACTAACGTCTTAAGTTGATTATTAAAGGCGCATTGCAGCCATAACCACAAGGCGCGGGCACAGTTCCTAAGTAAACAAGAGACAAAGAATAATAATCCAATCCAGTGAAATTTTGTAATCCAACTGCTGGATTTTTTACGTCCGATGATGTCAAATCAGATAAGGCAAGGATAGTTAATGGTACCGCAAGTACTCCAAACACAAACGCAGAAATGAAAGGTATTTTTTGAATGCATTCCATTTTAATCTTAATTAGTTGTTATTGTGTTTGCTATTAAATCTATATTTTAGAACGCTGTTATGTTACCGCCTGAAAAAGAAAACTAACCGCTATTGGGAAAAACTTTTTATGCTATCTCTGTTGATGTTCAAACGGTTAAGGGTTTGCAATGCCCCCTAAAAATTAAATCCCCCATTAGAATCCCTTCTCCCGAAAACAAGCATACAACCATTAATCATGGCGCGTCAAGCCCAGGCGTGCCATCAAACTTTTTTCATCTACATTTTTCAAAATTGAGTATTCAACGAGTTAGCGTTCACTTTTTTTGGGTTCTGATTCGAGTTCACTTTCACCCAACCCTCTACTGCTGCACAGAGTAGTTTGTTCACTTGCTTTTTAAACAGTTTAGATGATATGCAGAAGTCCCAAGTGAACGCCTATGAAAAAGAAATTAGATTGTCTGGAGGCTTAGCAAGCATGGGTAAGACTGTTCCTTCTTATCGAATGGCGTTAGAATCTGAGATTGGGAGATGGCAAAGACCTCACATGGCATTAGACGGCAAAACGCCAGCAGAAGCTTGTGGAATAACCATAGAAGGAAAAAATAAGTGGAAAACACTAATAGAAAATGCTAATCAACAAAAAAAGTAGAGAATTTTTATTCTTTTTCTCGCTTAAAGTATGCTATCATTACATAATTATTATCTGCAGAGCGAATAATACAAACAAGTTCCCAACCAGCTTTACCATATTCATCGAGAGTTTCTCTTGCCCCTTTAGTATTCTCACCGATCAAAGTTGTTATATCATATTCCCATTTTGTCATTTTCTCACCTTTAGCAATGGAACAAGTTATGAGGTATTGTTGTATTTAGAATTTGAGCTTAGTAAATTATAGGAAGATTTACTACAGAACTCAGATAGCCCGCCCAACATACTCTTATTTGCTCAGAATCAAAAGAACCATTTTTAATTGTTGTAGTTAGATTACAACAGCAAACACGTAAAAAGCGTCACACTGATTCTATATCTGTATTTTTCCTTCATAAATTAATAATTGTAAAAAAACGCTCATTGGGGATTAATATTAAATACTAGTGGTTAACAATATGAATAAAACAAGCAGTAAGGTAGGTAAGGAAAAAATGGCTAAATTTGTTTGCTCAGATGTTAGTACCCAAGCTGGAAAGACTGCATTACAACAATCGGTAGAACGGCTAATAAAGCAAAACAAAAAAGTCTTTGACAACTTAGCCAAAAGTTAAAAGCTAAACACCCTTTTTCTCTTCTTTTATGGAAATACCGCTTACAGAAGATTGGCTGAAAGAACTCTATTCTGTTTTGATTAAAATATACAAAGATACCGATGACCCTATACGGACTGGTTTTCCAATAGTTTCAGATTTTAACGAACCTATGCTTAATGTTTGTGTAAATAGACCACACACGAAAGTTTTTGGCAAGGTTATTTATCCTCATGTTTTACAAAGAGCATCCGTAAATATGCACTCAATAATAAATTTTCATCCATTTGTTGACGGAAACAAGAGAATGGCTTTGTTATCTACATACTATTATTTACGTTGGAATGGCTACACTTTTACTATTCCAAAAGACGCAGATGTTTTTACAATTAGAATAGCTAAGGAACGTTTGGAGTTAAATCCAATTTTGTCATGGTTAACAAAGAACACTAAAAGAACTGTGTATAATATTTTGCGAAACTGGGAATGTCAAGTATTATCTGATCAAGGAAAGGTCACAGCTTCAAAAGTATTCTCAGATAATACATTATTGTCTGTTTACTTGCCAAAAGAGGGGTTAAAATTCTTTGTCAGTAAAATCCGTGATGAACAAAAGAAAAAATCTGTCAGCAAAACTATCTAAAACGTCCATCAACCTAGAAGTAACACACCTGAAGGATTCAAGAGAAAACCGAAGAGGTAACAGAACCGACGAAAAGTAACATGGAGATACAACTGACGGAGAAGTAACAGAACCTGGTAACATAATGCATATTTATTAGGGCATGTCAAAAGCCTTCCGAAATCTGAGAGGCAAAGTAGGAAGAAGGCTTCACGATTTTGTTTAACGGTTTTTGGACTATTCACTTTCACACTACTCTCCACTATGCGGAAAGGTCTTTTTGACTCATGGCTTAAAAGCTCAAAGCTGCTTTTTGCTATCCTTCAATATAAAGGAGAATTGGTGTTTTGATTCAAAATACAATTGTTAAGCCTGCACTATCTCTATCTCAACCGATTTTTCCACTAAACCTAAGAAACGTCAATGAGATTTTCCCAGGATTCGCACTGGGCGATTTTGCAGTTCTACAAGGGGCATCTGTTTCATCTTTAACTTCCTTATTATGCGTAAAATCCCAACTTTTAACCCAACTAGGCGGATTACAAAGCAATGTTGTCTTCATTGATGGCGGCAACACGTTTGGACTCTATCAAATAGCCCGACTTGCACAGCTTTGCCATCTTAACCCCAAACAGGTTTTAGACAACATATACATTTCAAGAGCTTTCACAGCATACCAAGCAACCTCGCTAATTATGCATCATCTAAAGGAATCAATTAAGAAATATAACGCTAAACTGGTCATAATCTCAGATATTGCCGGATTCTTCTTGGACAAAGACATTCCTGAAGATGAAGCCCAACGAATATTCAGCCAAGTCACGACTTATCTTTCAAATTTTGCTAGAGAAACCCAAACAATAATAATTGCCACCTACCCCCAACATGCAAACACAACAAGAAACAACTCTCTTCAAGCCCTAACAAATGCCAAAGCAAACGTTGTCCTTTCTCTAAGAAGAACAAGTTATTGTCGGCAATTTGTTTTAGAAAAACATCCTTACTTATCCTCAAAAGTTGCCGAGATTCCTTTAGAAGACTTAACGTTGGTAGATTTCGCGGAGGGTAATGCGTAATGGGTAAAACTGTTGAATCCTACCGCATGGCCTTGGAGGATGAAATTAACCGGTGGAGTGGTTTTGAAAAAGCCCTGCGGATTGAGGATAAGGCAGCATTTGACGCTTTAATGGATGCCTGTAGAAATTACGCGTCAGCTGGAAGCAACGCTACAAACCCAATTCTTTTCGAACCCATGGTCATGTCGATTCTCCTGTCCCAGCAGGTGAAGATTTGCCGATTAGAGAAGGCTTTGGATGCAATCAAGCGGCAGCCATAAAATTCGTGGCTGGATATTTGACGTTTACCCAGCTGGCGAGGGAGAAGTTGTAGTTTGGGTCATCAGTGAGAATGGTGAACGAATTCGCTTGATGGACAAATTTGAGCCAAAAATCTACGTTTCAGGAGCTAAAGATGAAGTGGAGCGCTTAGTGAGCAAGCTCTACAGAAATCCTGACATAGTCGCATGGGGCTTCACTGAAAAATATGCCAAACCAACTGATCCACAAAAAAGCCGCGTCCTGGAACTTACTTTAAAAGATTATCGAAAAGCACCCAATTTAACTAAAGAGATTCTACGGCTTGGAGATTATTCAAAATTCGATGTTCATAATGGCGAATTACAAACAGACCGAGCATACATGTTTAGCCGGGATCTGTTTCCGCTCGCGTTTGTTGAAATTAAAAATCAAAACACAAAACTTGCCTATACCCTGAAAGATGATGTAACCAGCACCGATTACACAGTTCCACCGCTTAGAATTTTAAACCTGCAAATCGACATCGCAAAAAGTGGCAAAATCCCCCAGTTCCAAGATCCCATTCTAAAAATCAACCTTAGTCAGCAAGACACTCAAATAACCATAGACTCTAAAGATGAAACGGAAAAACTTCTAAAACTCGTAGAGGCAGTTGAGGAGTTAAATCCAGATTTTATTGTGACGCATGGAGGCGACAGCTACCTATTTCCATATTTAGTAGCGCGAGCAGCCGAAAACGAAGTTTTAGACAGATTGATTCTTAGTCGCGATCCTGTTCCTTTATCAAATAAAGCTGCGTCAGGTAAAACATATTTTTCGTACGGCAGAACATTTTACAGAGCTTCCCCTCAGAGGCTATATGGGCGAATTCATGTTGATAATTCTAACACATTTGTTCTCTCAGAAGCAGATTTTGATGGGTTAATTGAGGTTGCCCGAACCTGCCGCGTCCCTCTCCATACGGCTGCCCGTAACTCTATTGGCTCAAGCATGACCTCACTGCAACTTTATCAGGCAACAAAAGATGATATCCTTATTCCAAGAAACAAAAGCATTCCCGAAGCTTTCAAATCAGCTTATCAACTCCTGGTCGGTGACCGCGGAGGATTTGTATTTGAACCACGCGTCGGAGCCCACGATAATATCGGCGAAGTGGACTTTAGCAGTATGTATCCAGTTATAATGGCAAACAACAATATTTCAGCTGAAACGGTCTTGTGCAAATGCTGCCCAGATTCGCCAATACGCATCCCAGACTTAGATTATCACATCTGTACTAAACGTAGAGGCATTGTACCAAAAACTGTTGAACTAGTTGTTAAAAAAAGACTCTACTATAAGAAAATGAAAGATCAATCTCCTGATTCAAAGCTGCGAGAAGTCTATGATAAACGTCAAATAGCGTTAAAATGGATCCTTGTTACATGCTTTGGATATTTAGGGTTTAAGAACGCAAAATTCGGGACGGTAGATGGTCACATCGCGGTTTGCGCGTTTGGACGAGAAGCACTATTAAACGCAGCTCACTTGGCAGAAGACAACGGTTTTCAAGTAATTCATGGCATAGTTGATTCCCTCTGGCTAAAAAAACAAGACGCTACCGTAGAAGACTACAAAGTACTTTGCGAAAAAATCACAGCTCAGTCTAAGATTCCGATTAACTTTGAAGGGCGTTACAAATGGATTGTCTTTTTACCTTCAAAGATGCATCCTAACATAGGCGTACTTAACCGCTACTATGGTGTCATGGAAAGTGGAAAACTCAAAGTGCGAGGCATAGAAGTCAGGCGCCGAGACACCCCTAAATTCATCTTTGACGCGCAAACTGACATAATTAATGCGCTCTCAGCGGCAAACAACGCTAAAGAGTTGCACCAAAAGATTCCTGAAGCCATTAAAGTCGTTAGGGCTTATCGGGAGAAGCTTTTGAATGAAGAGGTTCCAATTTGGGATCTAGTTATTACTAAGCATTTATCCAAAAAACCAGATCGCTACAGGCAAAACGTTAGTCAAGTCATAGCTGCAAGACAGATTATCAAGGATGGTGGGGAAGCGCATGCAGGCGGGAATATTGAATTTGTTTTTACAAGTGCAGAAAACAAGCGCTTTGACCGTAGAGTTAAAGCCCAACAATTCATCGAAGAAACAACCAATCCTGATGTGAAGAAATACCTAAGTATGCTCTACGATTCGTCTGCTAACTTGTTGAGTTTTGCTGGCTTCACTCAAAAAAGTGTTTTTGAAGAAGTTAGTCAGATGAAACAAAAAAGACTCAGTAGAGAGTATTTCCAGTCTTTATAGTATTTTAAAAGTGATCTTGAATTGAATGTTCCAAAAAAGACGGTGGATTCAAAAAAATTATAAAGTAACAAAGAGAAAACCTGAAGGGAATGAAGATGACGAAAAAACAATCAACACTTTTCCCAGAAAACGAAGTCACAGTAATCCCAGAACTGGACCTCAAAGAAGCCGAAAAAATTGCAGATCAAATCAAAGCAGCGATCGAACCTCTATGTGAAAAGATCGAGGTTGCAGGAAGCATAAGACGACAAAAAAGCAAGGTGCATGACATAGACTTTGTTGTAGTCGCAAAAAATGATTCAGATTGGCAAAAGATAAACGAAAAACTAAAAAAACTAAAAGCTAAACCCAACTGCTCAGGAAACAGCGTTATCAAAGCATTTCTGCCCTGCCCAAATGGACTTTTTCAAGTGGACTTCTACCGAGCAAAACCTGAGACTTTCGGCATTCACCTGCTTGTTCGAACGGGATCTGCTGAGCATAACATGTGGCTTGCAGGCTGTGCCCTATCAAAAGGGTATGGTCTAAAGTATAGCACTGGACTGATGAAAGATAGCATTGCAGTTGCTGGAGCGACGGAAGAAAGCGTTTTTTCAGCTTTAGGTTTACCTTGCCCTTTGCCAGGAAAGCGAGAAATCGTAAATGGAAAAACTCTTTGGGAGCAACAGTAGAGGACAAAAGTTAGCGGAGTTCCGCCGACTTAGAACTTATTCACCTAAATTGAGACATATTAGTGCTTGCTTGATTGAGTTAATGGCAATAAATAGCTTAAAATAAGAATTTATGCGCGAATTTGGCAGTCTCACTTTCACTCACCCCTCCCCTATCCCGCCTGTTAGGTTCTGGCTGGGTTTTAAATAGTAAAAAATATCATTGGATTGGTTACGCGTGAAAAAAATATGACTGAACCTGAAATTGGAGAAAAAAAGGAGTCAGATGCAAAAGAATCTGCCGATGTAGTTGTTGAGCCAGCAGTTGAAGCAGTTAAACAAGATGAACCAGAACCGGATTTAGTGGAAGAATTAACAGAAGAAACTGTATTAGTTAAGAAAGAAAAGAAGTTGAAAGCAAAAGAAGCTGCCGTAACCGAAGCAGCTGAACCCGAACTAGAAATAGTAGAACCAGAATTGATCGAAGAGGAAGCTGAAGAAGAAACGGAGTCGGCCAAGAGTAAATATCCGTTTATTGAAGACCTTCCAGGTGTTGGTCCAGCCACTGCTCAGAAACTCCAGGAACTTGGCTATCACACGGTTGAGTCGTTAGCAATGGCCACCATACGAGAACTTGAGCCGGTCGGAGTAAGCGAGAAGAAGGCTCATCAAATAATTAGTGCCGCCCGTTCCACCATGGGTCTTTCCTTTGTAAGAGCCGACGAACTTTTCAAAACAAGACAAGCTGTCAAGCGTTTGACTAGCGGAATCAAAGTTTTAGACACGCTATTAGCTGGCGGATTAGAAACACAAACAATAACGGAGTTCTACGGCGAATGCGACAGCGGCAAAAGCCAGGTTTGCCATCAGCTATGCGTAAATGTGCAGTTGCCTCCTGAACGCGGCGGCTTAGGCGGCGGCGCTCTCTACTTGGATACTGAGACAACCTTCAGGCTCGAACGTATAGTGCAGATAGCTCAGCACTTAGGCTTGGATCCGGCGCAAGTAGCCAAAAACATCATTTACGCTGAAGCTTACACATCTGATCATCAAATGTTTCTCTTAGAAAACGCCGATGAAATCATCAAGAAAAACAACATAAGACTAATCATTGTGGACTCTCTTACCGCGCACTTTAGAAATGAGTATCTGGGCAGAGAAATGTTAGCCCGAAGACAGCAGAAAATAAACAAGCACATGCACAAACTCATCGCCTTAGCAAGAGCGTTTAACTGTGTAGCGATTGTAACGAATCAGGTTATGGCTAAACCGGACCAGTTCTTTGGCGACGCCATTTATCCGATTGGCGGAAACATTGTAGGCCATACTAGTCAAACGCGCCTTTACCTGCGTAAGCCAAAAAGTGGATCAACACGGATCGCGAGACTAGTTTCAAGCCCGTATCTGCCGGAGGGTGAAGAAATCTACAAGATAACTGAGAATGGCTTAGAGGAAGTGACAGAAGAAGAAAAAGCTGCGAAAAAAGGCAGCCGCTAAATCGCTATTAGGTTTTTTGACAAGTATGGCTGTTAGACGTCGGGCAGTTTCCATCCTTCTTTTATTTTTTCTCTGATTATTTCTTGAATTTTTGGGACTGTTAGGGCAAAGTCGATGTGTTCGCAGCCGTTGCTTTTGTCTAGATCGCAAAATATTCCCTCTGGTTTGAAGTATATGTCGGCTATCATGTGGCGTTTACGATCTGTTATTCTTGCGCCGTCTGGGTCGATGTTGAAGTGTTCAAAACGTGGCAATTCAGAATTTTTATAGCGGGTTAAGAGTTCTCTTAGGGCGTCTTTTATGATTTCGGCGCGGCTTTTGAAGCCGTGCTTGCCAATTAATTGATCCATTTCGATGACTAAGTCATTTGGCAGTTTGATTGTGGTGTAGTTTCCGTCTATTGGTTCTTTTTCTATTTTTCTTGGCAAGGTTATCAATTCTATTAGTAATGCATTATTAATTTGAATATTTAAAAATACTTGTCAATCTCACCTGTTTTGTATGAGCTAACTATTACTAATTCATGCTAAAAACGCTTAAATCAATATCCCCATTAACATCTCAATTAATAATAGGTGATTAAGTGCAAAAGAAACCCGAGTACACAACAATAAAGTTGCCCACAAACTTAGTTGAGGAAGCTCTCGATCCATTAGTTGGAGCTCACGGTTACTCAAGCAGAACAGACGTTATAAAAGACGCCTTAAGAAGATTATCAGAAAAATACCAGGCAGTGGCTTAAACTAATGCAAAATCTTAAAGTTTGCCCTTTAGCCGCAGCCAATCCACAGAATAAAAGCAAATAGAAGGTTTTTGATGATTCAGGCGCCTAAATTAAATTTGATACACGTCTTTTTGGGCATGTTTGGCCCACCTGTGGAGACCCAAGGACTAGGTCAATGTCTGATAATTATGGCGCCAGAATTTAATCGAGATTGGGAAAAGACACTTTCAAATCAAGGCTTCAGTTGCCTTTTTGATGATTTGGATGGTTATCCATCAGTTTTTATCCCAATAAAGCACAGCTTGGAGGTTATCGATTAGATGGTTATTGGGGCGGGAAAAGTTAGCTTGCAATGTGAATCTTCTCCCATATTTGGCAACGTTCAGAAAGTCGGTGAGGACAGCAAGTCGGTTACTACTTTAACCGCCGACACTAACTCCCACAGCCCCAAGTGCCCAAACGGTTGCCAAAATGCAAAGATTTACCGCGATGGCCTACGCTATAGTAGGGATAAGTCGATTACTCAGCGATGGCTTTGTACTCATTGTGGGCTTCGATTTTCTGACAAGCCTTTAAAAAGCGAGGCAGCCTTAACTAATTCTTGCCAAATATGCGCAGAAGGAGCGAAAAATTTGGAGCCAGTACAGAAAACAAAAGGTAGATTATTCTGTGCTGGAGATGCAATACTAAGTGCTGACACCCGAGGCTTGCTAACGCAGCTCTACGCTTATCTAGAAAAACAAGGCTATTCGGCTGAAACCGATTACGTTGATAAAGTTAAACATCTTGCCGTACTCGGAGCCAACTTAAGAGATCCTGAAAACGTCAAAACTGTTATTGGTCAAATGAAGAACAAAAATGGAGAAAAAACTAAAAACGGAACTAAACTCTTCTACTGCTACGCTTACGATGCCTTAGTTAAAATGCTTAAACTTCAATGGGAAATGCCCACCTACAGCCAAGAAGATTTTGAACCCTTTGTACCTAACGAAACCGAATTAGACGCATTAATTAACGCAACAACAAAATCTAAGCGATTATCTACTTTTCTACAATGCCTGAAAGAAACATTCGGAGATCCAGGAGAAGTTCTTAGAATCAAATGGTTAGACGTCGACAATGCAAACAAAGCAATATCCATACGATATCCTGTAAAAAACCACCTTACAAGAACACTTCAAGTATCAAACAAGCTATTAGCAATGATTGATGCACTACCAAGAAAAGACGAAAGAATTTTCGCAACAACTTACGCTGCGATGTTGAGAAGCTTTGTAATTTACCGCAAAAGAACTGCTGAAAACCAGAAAAACCCCAGACTATCAGCGATTGACTTCACAGCTTTCAGAACTTGGGCAGGAACAATGATAGCGTACCATACTAACGGCAACGTGTTAACTGTTAAGAAGCTATTAGGTCACAAACAAATCAAAAACACAATGAAATACATAGGCAGAATACAGTTTCAAGACGCCGATTTTCAAACGACAAGCGCGACAACTGTTGAGGATATACTCAGGCTAGGTATGGAAGGATGGACAGAATATTCGGTAATAAATATCAGCAACGTTGAACACCACTGTTTTAAGAAGCCAAAGAGGTTCAGCAATTATGTGGTTTAAAAAGTTAGTAGAAAGAATGTTTCAACATGGAAAAGTCAATAGAAAGCCTTTTCCACACACAGGTTCATAACAGTTTAGCTAGGAAGAAGCGCGAGACTCATGAACATAGATGAACAACAACCCAAAGCCAGATCCCATTTGTTGGATTTGGCAATTCAATACTTCAAAAAGGAAGGTTACAAAGTTAACAGCGAAAATGCATCTCTGGAAGGGCACAGCGGCGTAACGAGACATTTTGATCTTATTGTGCAGAAGGGGCGTTTGGAGCAGGGTGTTTGGGTCCGCGATTGGAACAGAACTATAGGCGTTAATGTCATAATCAACTTAGACACCTCATCGGAAGACGTGGATTTATCAAGCCCCATAATGATTGGAGAAAAATTCAGCGATCACGCCAAATCTTATTCAAATCGGCGCAAATTGACTTTGTTAACTAAGCAGAAACTGGGCAGCTTCAGGTAGCTTAGACTTTTAGGTACTGATCTGTTAATCCTTCCAGTTCAAGCATCCCCAACCAATCCACAATGCCACTGTAACATTTTTTGCCTTTTTCCAAAACATCTACTATCTCTTTTACTACTTCATCAGTAGTTTTTCCAGTTATGTCTAATTCACAAACTTTGCCTGGCTGAGTCTCTAAAGCTTCCACAAGGCAAATATCGAGTATTTCTGCGGAAAGGTTCTCCCATAACTTAGGCCCTTCAAAACCGCATTTCTCCATGAACTGTTTTAATTCTTTTGGGTTTCGACGTAAAACAAAAACTTTTGTGACAAGGTAGGTGGGCGTTACAGCGGCTGCATAGTGTCCATCAATTATGATGTTGACTTTGTTTGCAGAATTTATGGTTTCGGCAAGTTTAGTGGGCATTTTTTCCTCATCAATAATAATTGTGTTTCTCTCCTTATCTTCACTTAATGTTAGATTATTTGTTTTTGCATATTCAGTTAAGTTGATATACAAGGCGTCAAGTTTGGCGGAAAGTTGTTTTGCAGTTGTAGTTTTACCTATACATGGAGTGCCTGTTAATAGAATAACTTGTTTGATCATGCTTTAACATTGATGATATGAGAAATTCTTATTGCTTCCGATTGTCCATAATGGATCGGGCTGGCGAGTTGGTGTGTGGCTTTCGGACCCAAAATTTAGGGTCTGAGGAAACTCCGCCCACATGTAGAATTGCAGTTCCTTTGGAACAGGGCGAGAGCCTTGGCAACGGAGCAGAAACGAAACGTCCAACTGGACCGGCAATGAGACATTTGTGATGTCGAGTGCGCTAGCTTGGAAACGGTGAAACGGCCGTCCTGCAAGTGGAAAGGGCAAACAGTCGCCGATGAGGCATCTACCCAAGGCGCGGGTAGCCCGATTAGCCGAATGCCACAATAACAGAAGGCGGGTTACAACCAATACACCAGCCCAAACCTTTGTTGTAAACAACAGAAGATTTCAAAAAGCCAATACACCAAACGAAAAAGCCAATACACCAAGAGGAGGGTAGCGCCATGAATACTGAAGCCCCCTCTGCAATGCAGTATTGGCAAAGCGAATTAGTCAACAAAGAAGAAAGCACCAAACAAAGATACCAAGAATACTTTAACGAATTCTTATCTTTTGTAGGCAAGACACCTGACGAGCTAATCGTACAGAGACAGCAAGACTTACTGAACCCTGACAGGAAGATACAGCGCAGAATCGAGAGTTTACTTTTAGCATTCTTAGCAAAGAAAAAAGCCGAAGGCTACGCGGTAGCAACCAGACAAATCTATTTCGCATCTATACGCTCGTTTTTTGAGATACACTATTTCCCGTTGATAATGAGAAAAGGAGATTATCCCACAGGAGACAGCAATGGAGTTAAGAGGGCAACCAAAGAAGCCATACTCAAAGCATTGAACAACAAACATCAAAGAAACAAGCTAACTATCAAAGCTATAATGTTGTTCATAAAAGATTCAGGCTTAAGAGTAAGCGATGTCAGACGACTAAACTACGGAGACATAGCCAAGCAACTGGAAAACGGAGAAACTATAATCCAGCTAAATATTATTACCGAGAAAACAAATCTTTTAGCTAAAAGCTTCATTGGCGAAGAATCCATTCAGGCAATAAAAGAATACTTGGAAGCACGAAAGCAAGGCTCAAAAGACTCAAGAAACGTAGAACCTGAAATTATCACAAAAGACAGCCCACTGTTCAAAGTATGGACTAAAGGAGAAGTCAAGCGATACTCAAGGCATTCATTATCATCACTAATGGCACAAGCGTTTGCAAATGTAAATGAGGATAGAATGTCAGCCCACAGCCTAAGAAAGAAGCTCCAAACAGACTTAGAAAAAGCAGGAGTAAACTCAAATTGGATAGACCAAATACTCGGACACCAACTAATCAACAGCAGAGACGCATACAGCCTACCAACAGACGAAGAACTAAAAGAAGCATACAAAAAAGCGTACTCAATACTCAGGGTTTATCCGACAGACCGAATGCCAATTACAAAAACTCCAACACAAGAACAAACGCAAGAAACAGAAGAAAATCCGCCAGTGGCAGAAGCTAGAAACATGCAAGAGGTAAAAGCACTATTAACCAAAGGCTACAAATATGAAATGGACTATGATGGGGTAAAGTTATTCACAAAAAAATAATTCAGGATAAATTATTAAGCCTAAATAAGAATCACAAATAGTTAATTAACTAACATTTCAACAATAAATTAGCGTTGGTAAACTCACAAGATATTACTGATTTAACAAAAAAGGAAAAGTGATATTCGATTGAAAATCCTTTCAGCAAACGAAATTAATGAAGAAATTGAAAGGGTAAAAAAAATATATAACTGTTATTATTTTCTTGCCAAAAATTGCAAAGATGACAATTTACGCAAAAAGATAGAAGAGGTGGCAAGACAGCAAATACTTTCTAAAGTAAACAAAGTGACAGCTAGTGCTGAAGCTTCATACAAGATTAAGCGGAGGCAATTAGAAGAACAAATTCAACAGATTAAACGGCAAGAATCTAAAGGGCAAATGCTTTCCAAAATGGATGAATTAACATCCACAGTTGAACTCTCTTATCAAATTAGGTGCAAAGAACTGGAAGAGGAATTAAAAAAGGCTAAGACAAGAGAAAAGAGAATTAATTTAGGCAGAAAGTGATGAATATATGAAAGAAAATTTTGCGGAAATATACAAACAAATGAGTGATAAGGAAGATTTAATGGCAAGAGCTCTTGAAAATATTGCCCAAGCCGTTGAAATATCAGATAAAATGACAATTAAAGTTAAAGACATTTCATCCACCGATGTAGAAACGCTAAGAAGTGAAATGCACCTTTTGCAAGAGATTGGTAACAAGCTTTCTATCTTTCAAGATTATTGGAAGGCATCATTTACCAAGGGAAAAACCGCCATTCAGACAGACATAGGCATAAAGGGTTCAATAGACATGAAACTATTTCTGACTGGTAAACTTGATTTAAATCAAATGAAGAAAATCTTGATTCGATTTGACTGTTCTAATAGTGCAATCAAAGGAATAAACACTTTACAATTTAGCATCGACGGCTATAAAATTTTTAGTGAGAAATTAGGTGATGCCGACTGTGTCACATCTGCTTTAATTACTCAGGAATTAATAGAATTGCAGAGAAGCATAATAGAACAGGAAACAAAAGAATTGAATACACAGTTGCAGAATGTCAACATATTTTACCAAAACAAAATGCTCACACGAACAACAAAGATAGCTTATCTCTCTCTCATAGTTGCATTATTAGCTTTTTTCTTAACGATACTGCCAATACTGCAACTTCTTCATATAATGTAGACCAAGAGGTTTTGTTAACTTGGTATTAAACTTCTAATTATGAAAATTAGGAAAGAAAGTCGTTGTAAGCTTCGCTCTCAATTTCGGAGTCACTCAGCTGTACTCTTAGCAACCGAAGCTAAATTATTTCAACAAATGCACTCTTTTCAAGTCAATTGTGGCTACGTTGCGCTCCTCACTTCGTTGCGGTGCTCAATCCGACAAATACGAGATGGAATTCAATGGAGTTAAGCTATTTACAAAGAAATGAGTAAAACTCTTCTATTCAGTTATAGAGAAACAGATGCTCAAGGTCGCTTCGCTCCCTTTCGCTTCAATTATTCTCTCTTTTTCAACAAAGATAGAACCAGAGAAAAACCAGAAGGCAGTATTACGAAGAGAAAACGGTTTCGACTGTATACAACGCCTTGAGGATTCCTGGGGTTTCAGCCTTTTCTCCTTGCTCCGCAGTTAGGGCAAAATATAAATGTGACTTGAAAAGGCATAAAACTTGTCAGTTACATATCACAACGAAGGGAAAATCGATGGATAAGGAAGAGAAAGAGTTACAGATTAAACTTGCGAAACTTAACGCCAAACTCCAAGTTGACCTTGCATCTACTTTTGGCTTATTCGGTGCAAGTGCAGCATTTGCAGCGATCGGCTATCAATTCCTAATGGATAATTGGGATATGCCAATTGTAGCCCCTAAAAAAATATTCAGTATTTTTCTCCTACTTTTTAGTGTATTTTGCAGTTATGCTGCACTTGAGTGCAATCAAAAGAAAAAGGCTGATATTGCAGAATTTGAAAATTTACGTAGATAAAAAAGGAACCTCTTATTCTTTGCACTTTGTTAATTGACGCTTATTTTCACCACACATAAGGCAAAAAACGCATGGTAACTTATCAAAAAGACACCCTAATCAAACACCAACATCCATAATTAAATCATCAGCTTCAGAATCTCCATAAATCAAAGATAACTCAAATTCACTTAATTTTATCGTAAAATCAAACAGTCCAAACTTCGCATAGTTACCAAGCCTTAAAGCAATCACACAACAGTAACGGTCAAATTGCAACCCGACATCTAAAACGATGCTATCACTCAAATAACAAAGAAGTTCATTGTTTGCGGTTCTAAAAAATTTATTCAAAGTTACCACTAACCAAAATCGCCAGCACCATGAGACACACAGAAAACCCCACCAATACCCTCGTCAAAATCCATAAATAATTCACGTTTAAATGAGGGAGATTTGAGGTCAGTTACAATGTCGTGCCGACCAAAATAACGAATCTTCTCAAGCTCACACTTACAAATCGGACACAATTCTTCTCGCTTCTTAGGAGTAACTTTGAGCTTACGATAAGAACAATTTCCAAACCAAGTTAAGCAATGAAAACGAACCTGTTTAACATTAATGGATGCATGATTAAGTTGATACCAAAAAGTACCCCCAACAGTCTTACGTTCACCCTTAACTTTTACGATGTAGCCATCATTTTTGAATAATTGACGAGTCCTAGCCTCAAATCCATTACATCCAGCACAAGTAATTTCAGAAGGTTGACCATAAGCAGAATCACGAACCTTAACGCAATGACGACATTTACCATAGCCACCTAAAATAAAGCCGACACAATGAAAATGCGGAGACCAATACCACTCAGCCATATGTCGAATTCCACCACAAATGACCTCACTTTTTCGGTAGCGAAAACCATGAAATATCAAAGCACCCCCAACCAATCCACGAGAATATAAAATCTTTACATTCTTCAAACGCAGCTTTTCATAGGTTAAGCCATAATCAGACTCAGGAACAGAGGAAATAACGTGCTCAGGTTGACCAAAGCGCTTAGAACCCTCTTTAATTCTGTCCTCAGCCTTATGAGCTTCTCTAACAGCCCAACCATATTTGAAGCAAATTGGGCAACGGGGATTATGGCAAAAACAATGCACAACTTTAACGTAAACTAAACCCTCGAAATTACCGTCTAAAGTATTATGGTGTAAATCAACATTCAAGCAACCCTTTAACCCAATAAATTGACCACATTTATTATTAGTTCTATTGCCATGTCCAACAATTTCAAAGTCACCATAAACGCCACCTAAGCCCTTCTTAGATTCCGCCTCAACAGCAAAATCCTGAGATTTTACATAAGTTTGCTCAAGCAGAGATTTACCGTCACAAGAAACGCTATGCTCACGCCATTTGTTATCAAACTCTATGCGCTGATGAATAAGCTCATTAACTTCTGATAAAGTCGGCATCAAAACACCCTCCTAAATTTTTTGCGAACATGCAAAGGTAAATTATAAAATTTGCGAATCGCACATTCAAAGCCAAAAATAATCTGCTCTGGATGACTAAACTCAACACGAGTAAAATTGTCATTTAAACGCTCAGAGCCAAATTTCTCAACAAATTCATTCAAACGCTCAACTGCATTTTTATGAGCCTCACCTTCATCGGAAAAAGATTCTAAATGTAAAGCCAAATCATGCTCAGTAAAAAAGAAGCAAAAAAACTAACAGGAATAAAAAAATCACGAAAATTAAACTAAAAAACAAATTAAAAATAAAGGTTTTAGGAAAAGTCGCCATTATAGTTTAAACAAGGTACCTAAGATATGAATGATTAAGATGAGGAGGAATGCAGTTGTCATGGTGATGTGTAAGTATTTAAGGTATTTTTTTGAACTCTGCATTATATTAAACCTGTAAAGAACACCTGTTATCACAAGGAATAGCAAAGCGATGAATAATGCCATTCCTATTCCTATGCGTGTTACAGTTGCCAACTCATACCAGAAATGAATAGAAATAAGCATGAAAGCAGCTAAATTTCCGAATATATGTATTCTTAATAATGCTTTCATTTGCATGGGGCGACGTTGTTTGATGACGTAAAATATTAGCGTAACAAATGCAATCCATAAGCCCCCTATCCAACTTGCCCAATGGGTAATGGGTAAAAAACCTATTGAAAAATTGAATAAATGCGTTTCAAACAATGCAAGAGCTGAAAAAGAAATTATGAAAAGAATTATGACTAATGCTACCCAAAAATCGGGTTTTCTTAAATAGTTAAAAACACTCGCCAACTTTGCTCTTGACTCCAAGAAAAACAAAAATCAATACTAAGAAGCGCACTGTCATATTTTAACTATTGTAATAGCTCTACCCACGATACGTTGCATCACCCCAATAGCTAAAAGCATTTTCCATCGCCTACCAAATTCACAGAACCCCGTTTTAGATAACAGCCGCATTAAATTGTTATGCCTATTCTTGGAACCCAGTCTTTCTTTTCGTCCCTAAAGTAACTGGCAAGGATACGTGCTCAAGCAAGATAAACATCTAAAAGTTTATAACTAGAAAGCAACATAAAAACTCAGGGATTAAAATGAATAAAGAACGTAGTAAGAAATTACTAAGGCCCAACCATAAAAAAAGTCAATCTCCTTTAGGGCATTTACGGTCTTTTTCAAACCTTTTAATCAGCGCTCCCTTTTGCTCCCTCTGATTCCTATGAAAAATACGAAAAATCAAATTTTTAATTTAAAACGACTCGAAGTCAATCGAGTTAAGCTATAAAAGAAGGTCTTTTCATTCTTTATTCAGGTGCAAATGAAATTGGTTTTAGCTAGATTGTCTATTTGGAATTTTAAGATGGGTAAACGTGAAGAGGGTTTTGCTGAGTTAGATCGTATTTTAAACACGTCAGTACGAGGCACAACAGGCTTTCGAGGATATATTTCATTGATTTCTAATGATGACGTGAATGCCGCAACAATCTTGACACTTTGGCAAGATCAAGAATCGCTTCAAGCTTCAGAAAAAGGAGTTTTCTCATCAGCTATAACTAAAGTTCAGGATTTCCTTGAAACTCCCCCGCAATTTAAAAACTTTAAGGTCTTTTCAACTGAACTTTTTATGCGTTCAGAATTTGAAGCTAGTTTTTACTGAAAATCAAGTTATTTCTGTTTCACTTCGCGGGCTTTCCGCATCCTTTTTTTAAGAAAGCACCTAAAAATCAAAAAAACTTAAAGAACAGGTTTACAATAAAAAAAAGATAGAGTTAATGTTACTACTGAACGTTAACATTAACGTTTATTGTGTGTGAAAGGCTTGAAGGACTGTCTGTTCCAGTTACACTGATTGTGTATGGTCCGCGAGCGGTTGTTGATCCAACTTTTATTGTCATTGTGGAATAAGATCCTGCTTTTACTGGATTAGTTCTAAAAGAGACTGTTATGCTTGTGGGTGCCTTTGCTGAAAGGGTGGGAGAGCCTGCGTAGTTTTGAATGGAGTTAACGGTTATTCTTGTAGTTCCCGAATTTCCATGTCTAATGTTTAGGCTTGTTGGGTTTGCCGTTAAGCTGAAGTCAGGATTAGTAACTTGAACATTTATGGTAGTTGAATGTTGAATATTTGATGAGCTAGTTCCTGTGATAGCGATAGGGTAGGTTCCTTGAGCGGTTCCTGTGGGAACACTTATTGTTAATGTAATAGGTGCATATGGAGACGTAACTGGACTAGTTTGCTGGCTTACCCAAGAGCTTCTCGAACTAATGGTTATTGGTAGATTAAATCCTGCTATTGATGTAAGAGTTACTGTTGTTGTTTTTGATGAACCAACGTTGATTTGTAATGAATTTGGAGATACTGAAATTGCGAAGTCAGGCGCAGGTGGTGTCCCAAAGTTTGTTCCCAAGGGGCTGCCAATGCCTGTACATAGATCATAGCCTTGTGTAGCTTGGTTGCTACCGCTTGTTCCTGTTAAGATGTCAGTAAAGGATGTGCCATAACTTGATGGAAATGTTGAGTAGAAATTTGTGTTTGTTGCAGATTCTCCTAATGATTGTATTGCTGCCCATTGTGGTGCGCCTGGGCTTGTGCCGCCAACCGCATACCAGCCGTTAAAGATGTAAGTATTCAAGACTAAGAAGCCCGTGTTTGGATCTGCGTTATAGGAAACATCAGGTGTTGCCCTATAATTGTATCCTAATGAGGAGTCCACTGATGCTTGGTATTGAGGCACTTGTTCATATGCGCTTACTCCGCCGCCGCTTCCGCTCCAAGCAGTTTCCGTGTAGCCAGAGGTTGTTTGGGTTAGAGTTGTCCCTCCAACTGAAATTACGTTTCCTGAACTAGATGGCCATGTAACTACTCCACCTGTGTCTCCTGCTGAGACAAAGAAGGTTGCGCCATAATTGCTTGTAAAGTAGCTGTCATATGCTTGTTCGCCTGAGAATTCTGTTGAGCCCCAACTCATTGAGACTGCAACAACATCTGTTCTGCTCGTTGCGTAGCTTACAGCTGAAAGTAGGTCCGATAGCGAGGCTGAGTTAGCTTCAACTAGTAATATTTTGGCGTTTGGAGCTATTGCATGTGCCCATTCTACATCTAAGGATATTTCCATTCCCCACTGATAATTTGACTGAACGTTGGAGGACATTTTGTGGATTTCAAGGTTTGGAGATGCTAAACCCCATTGATTGCTAAAAGATGCTAAATCTGAAGCAAATCGGGGATCGTTAAATGCGTCTATTATTGCTATTGTTCCAAGTCCACCTGACGAGGGGAGGTTGTAGGCTGTTCGAATGTATGTTGGGGTATATTATGGGTTGTCTTGTCCTATGGCGTTTGGGTTTATTCCTGCTGCTTTGATTAAATACATTGGTTGTGCTTGCCACTCTGTTTTTTGCGCTAAGCTTGTTGAGGTTGTACTTAGTGCCAAAATCATGCTGATTAGAACTGTTGCGGTTAAAATTTTAATTACGAAATGTTTCATTGTTTAATTCTCCTTACGCGCTTGTTTTAGCGTAGGTTTAACAACTAAATGCTACCTCGCTATAGAAATAAAAGCTTTGTCACTTAAACTACCGTTACAGGTGAGCTCTAAAATAAGTTTCAATTTACATTCAGGAACATTTAGCGTGGAAATTTAAATCTTAAAGCTTGCTCTCATAGCAACTTTGCGTATATTGAGGAAATATGGGTAAGCCAATGTGCATTAGATTGACCGAAAATTATACATTATGCATATCTTTATTATTGAATGATTTATTTGTCCAAAGAAGAATACGGTAAACTTGAAGTTGTGTCACACGTTGATTTAAATAAATATTTAGGCAAATGGTATGAAATTGCACACTTACCCTTCAAGTTTGAAGATGACTGTTCTGATATTACTGCAACCTACGCTTTGAATAAAGATGGCAACATATTTGTGCTTAATGAATGCAATAAAAATGGTAAAGTAAAAATTGCAAAGGGCACGGCTAAAGTTGTTGACAAAATTTCTGGAGCCAAACTTAAAGTAACTTTTTTCTGGCCGTTTTATGGTGATTACTGGATAATAAATTTGGATGGCAACTATAATTATGCGGTTGTAGGCACCCCAAATCGCAAGTATCTTTGGATATTAAGCAGAACTCCGCAAATGGACGATACACTGTTTTCTCAATTAATAGAATTCGCTAAATCAAAAAACTTTAATGTTGAAAAACTCATCAAAACAAGCCAAACCCAAACTGCATGACAAACATTTATTTGGATTTAATACACGTTGAATGCAAATTTAGTTTCAAGAATTTTTTTTAACATAATTCCAATCGATGTATTTTTCCCAAAATTCTTTGAATGATTTTCTATATTTTGGTAATCTCGATCGGCCTCTCCAAGTGCTTTTATCAGCAAACTTTTTTATGTCGGCTGATGGTCCAAAGTAAGGAATCGCGTTTTTAACATTTAGAACAAAAGGCGGATATCCATAGTGCATGTTTATCCAGCTGGAGATTATACTTCCGGTCCTGTGGTTGCCTTCTATGAATAATTGGGGGTATCCAAGTATTGAAACGTAAACTTCCGCTGCCACTCTTAATGGATGAGGTTCTTTTTTCATATGGTTCTTGTAATAGTTTATTATTGGTTCAATATTTTTGTAATATTTTTTGGAATTAGCATCAATTGCCTTCGAATATTCTTGTCTTAATCGAAGATCTAACCCATAATGCACCAAATTATTCAATTCGCAAATGTCTTCGATACTTTCTCTTGAAAATGGTTCAATGCACTCGCTAAGTAAAATATCTATGAATCCATAAGCACTCATCATTTTCGCTTTAATGTCAGCATTGAATGGGGTGTCTTTTCTGCCAATTTTTCTTAAATCTAATTCATCATCAATCTTTTTCCAATTTTGCTCAACGCTGGTTAAAGATTGCTCAACTTTTACCAAATCTAATCTTAATGCTTCTTTTTCTTTAGGCATTTTGGCGTATTGGAGTATTCTTATTGCTAAAATAGATTGCTTGAATGTTAAGTATAAATTAGTTGAAAATATCTTTTGGAATACAAATATCAAAAATCGGCAGCGACCTCATCAGCACTGCCAGAGACTCATTATCTAAAGAGCAATTGACCCATTCAATTATCTAACTATATTTGAAGGTCCGCCGATTCGATACTTCTACGAAGGAGCCTTGACCGAGTTTCAGATTGAACCCTTTTATCAGTCATTGGAATTTCCATATCTTTGGCGGTTAATTCTAAAATTTTTTGCACCAACAGTTGAGCTGCTTTGGCAATTTCTTCAACAGACAATGCTTCCTCTTCACAAGTGCCTACGCAGCAGCTTGAAAACGGAAAGTTCAAATCCAATTCTATCAGGTTTTTTTCATAATCATAATCCACTATGGTAAATGGTTCCAACTTGCAAATTGCGGGTCTCACATCGTAAATTGCACATTTATTATTTTTTGTAAGAAAAAAACAGCTCTCATCGTTTTTTCTGCGAATCCAATCAATTCCTGTTTCGTCGGGACAAGCCAAAAAGTCTTTGAAGCCTTTTGATTGTATCAGTTTTTGTTCTGCTTTGTTGACGTCCGGTGGCTGCATGCGACAGCAAATTCCACAGTTTTTGCATCGAAAGCCCACAGAATCTGGGAAGACAACGTTTTCAAAGTTCAAGGTGAGTCTAGACAAATTAAAATAGTTTATTTAGGTTGTGCGATACAAATTAATTTTTTTCCAATATACTTAAAGAAATTGTTGTGTGTTATCGGGAATCGGTTTTCTTGAATGAATACGCGCTTAAGATATTGGATATACTAAGAAAAGTTTGTGGGAGGTTGTGCCTCGATTTTTATTATCTTCTTAATTAAAGCTTCGGGCAATTGATTGCTTATCGCATCAAAAGTTCTACGTCGTGTCATAATGTAAATAGCCCAATTTTTATTAAAGAATCTAAGAACTAAAACAAACACTTTGCCTATTGAAGTTTAAGCCGAAATAATATGGGAAAAACAATCTATCATCTCAATTTTAACGAGATATTGATATCAGTAAAAACGTTCCAAATAGTATTTTTATCAATTTTCAAAATTCTTAAAGCTAATTTCAAATTCAGAACCCGTACTTCATAACTGTTATTATTCTTTCACCACTTTAAATCGATTTATGAAAGAAATGCTGCAGCCAACAGCACAAGGTACATTCATAGACATCACAATGCAAAAAGACGAAGAAGTTTACAAACAGAGAAACCACGCTGACAAATACTTGGATATTGTTGGAAGCATAGTTCTTGCTTTAGACAACAAAGGCAAAATTACATTGTTAAACAAGAAAGGACATGAAGTTCTTGGATATTCGACTGGAGAACTTGATGGAAAAGATTGGATCCAAACTTGTCTGCCCAAAGAATACAGAGAAGATTTAACAAATATTTTTGAAAATTCAATCAAGAAAAACGAGATTCCTGAATATTATGAAAATCCCATTATTACAAAAAATGGTGAAAAGAGGATAATATGTTGGCATAATTCGCTGATTACTGACATCAAAAATAATGCGATAGGCGTTTTGAGCTCTGGACAAGACATAACTGAGCAAAAAAGAGTTCAAGCTGCCTTGATTGAAAGTGAAGAAAACTTTCGAAATCTTGCAGAAGAATCTCCTAATATGATTTTTATTAACCATAGAGGTCGAGTAGTTTATGCAAACAAAAAATGTGTAGATATAATGGGTTACGCTAAAGAAGAGCTCTATTCGCCCAAGTTTAATTTTTTTTGTTTAACAGAACCAGCATTCGTTGAAAAAACGAATTGGGCTTTCAATCGGCATTTAAGATGTGAGGAAGTTCCTGAATATGAATATGTACTTATCAGCAAATGCGATAACAGAATTGATGCAATAATTAGCACCAAGCTAATCGATTATAGCGGAGAAAAAGCAATTCTCGGAATAGTAACTGACATTAGTAAATTTAAAAAAACCGAGCGCGCATTAAAAGAGAGTGAAGAGAAATATCGCTTACTAGTAGAACATGCTCATGATGGGATTGTTGCTTTAGATCCTGACCACAACATACTCTTTGTTAATCATAGGATGGCTGAATCTTTAGGTTTCTCAGAAAATGAAATTGTGGGAAAAAATCTATTCTGCTTCGTTCCCGAACGAGGGCATGCACATGCAGCACATTATTTGAATTACTGCATCGACGGCATTGAAGGAGAATTTGAACTTGAGCTTATCCGAAAAGATGGAGAGGCACTAAATACACTATTCTCATTATCTATCATCAAGGATGATAAAGGAAATTACGTTCGAACCTTTGCTTTAGTTTCAGACATTACTATTCGCAAAAAAATGGAGGAAAAACTAAAGCAGGAGAGAGAAAATCTTGAGAATGTCACAGAAAACATTGGTGCTGGACTTACTTTAATTAGTGAAGATTACCGAATTTTATGGGCTAACAAGTATTTGAAGCAAATAAACGGGTCCATAGAAAACAAAAAGTGTTATTCAACGTTTAACACGTTAGATAAAATCTGTCCTGACTGTGGGGTCCAAAAAGTTTTCAATGGAGCACTTTCAGATTCCCATGAATACCTAAATCGAGAATTATTTGGGAAGGGACTTCCCTGCTGGTTTGAGATAATTGCTACCCCCGTCAAAGATAGCTATGGAAAAACTGTAGCAGTATTGGAGCTCACAGTTGATATTACCGAAAAGAAACGAATGCAAAATAAATTATTTGAATATTCACAGAAATTGGAGAAATTAGTTGAGGACAGAACGGAACAGTTGCGTCAAACTCAAGCAAAACTTGTGATTTCTGAAAGGTTGGCGGCTATTGGGGAGTTGGCTGGGATGGTTGGGCATGACCTTCGGAATCCTTTGACGGGCATAAAAAATGCTGCTTATTATTTGAAAAAGAATAGTGCCGCCTGCAATGAAACCAAGACCAAACAGATGCTTGAAATAATTGACAAATCAGTTGATCATTCTGACCGAATAATTAATGACCTAATGGATTATGCAAGAGAGATACATTTGGAACTGCGAATGAGTTCACCTAGTACCCTTTTAGTAGATTCCTTGCAGATGATTCAAGTTCCAAATAACATTAAAATCGTTAACAACTTAACCGATGAACCAAAATTCAAAGTAGACCCCGACAAAATAAAACGGGTCTTCACTAACTTAATTAAAAATGCCATTGATGCAATGCCCAAAGGAGGCGCATTAGAAATAAGAAGCAGTATTTCAAACAGCGATATAGAAATTGCTTTCATCGATAATGGCACAGGCATTGCTGAAGAAGCATTATCAAAGATTTTTTCGCCTTTGTTTACAACTAAAGCACAAGGCATGGGCTTTGGCTTGACAATATGCAAGCGCTATATCGAAGCACATCAAGGAAAAATAAGCTTTAACACGTACAAAGGCAAAGGCACAACATTTATAATTATTTTACCATTGAACCTTGACTGAACTTGATGTAACCAATTAATTGAAACGGCAACAAAACATCATTATTTTGGCTTTGCAGAGGAATCATTATGAGGAACGTTAACTAATTCTTAATTCACTCACCGACGTTGTTTGAAAGGCGGATATTTTGACAATTAAGACTTTACTTTGTGGCTGTATTTACGAAGAAAATGAATGGATGCTTGTTCGAATAAAAGAATGCGAAAAGCACCATAAAGATCGAAATAAAAAAGTTGAATATAGACCAAAGTCAGAATGCTGCAGAAACGACACCAGAGGCGAATAAATTATTTTTAGACGTCTGGCATACAATTTTATTTCTGAAAATTGAATATGCCTTAAAAATAGTTCTCCCATAGACTTTATTCGAATTGATTAAGAAGCAATAAACAAATACTGATGCAGACGTTATTTCTAAAAGGAATATATCTTTTTAAAAAACAAAAAAAAAGAAAGGTTGGTTTTTGTTTGTTTGGTTTTTATGCTCTTTTTCTCATCATCAACATTGCTAATACAGCGCCGATAATGATTATGACGATTATGATTGCAACAATTCCTAGCTCTAGCATCGATGTGGTTGCCAAGTCAGATGTTGTTGTTGCGGTCGGTGTCGGCGATGATGAAGGTGACATTGCATAGATTGCTGTTTCTGAACTAGATCCGTAATACCCGTCTGAACCAGCGAATGAAGCGATGACAGTGTAGTTACCTGGTATGTCAGGTGCCCAATCAAAATTGTAGGCGCCGCTTGCGTCAGAGGTTGTTGTGCCGACTGTTCTAAAGTTGTTGTTCGCATCAATAACACTGATAGTTACTGGAACACCAGTGGTGCCCGTTGGGTATACCTGCTCCATGTAAACGTATTCCATCCAGAGGCTCATGCTTGCGTCAGAAACACAGGGTAAACCGTTGGGGAAGTTTGATGCGACTAATTGTTGTTGTGCGCCTGCAGATACATCAGTTACAGTTCCTCTAATTACAATGGGTTCGCCTACAGTTACTGGTGTGTTTGGTGCGGTAACGGTTGTTTTGCTTGGTCCTTGGCCATAAGCGTAGATTTGGTTGTCATATGAGTTAAATGCTGTCATAATACCGTACGAGCATTCTCCAGCTGTATCCTCGAAAGCCAATTCGCTCCATACTAGCGCTCCAGTAGTACCGTTAATGCCCAGAACCTGTGCTCCATGGAATAGAGGTGGACTGTACTCGTGACCTTCAGATAGGTAAAGCATATTGTTTTGGCCTGCCATGTTCCCTCCATACTGCACCCAAATAGGCCAAGTACCGTAGGGAGTTTCAAGCCCACTGCCGCCTACAAGAGCAGTTGTTGAAGCTTGCCATAATACTTTTCCGGTTGCTATGTTAACAGCCCAAATGTCTCCACCCAAGCCCCAGAGATAAATGACTCCGGTTTGTGCATTAACAAGGTCTTGAATGCCATATGCGTCATAGGCGTTTGGAACAGTTCCGTTCGGACCGGTGAGTGTAGTTTGCCAAGCTTGTACGCCTGTAGTTAATGAGTAACCTGTAGCTACAAAAGTGTTCTCGTTGCAGTCAACAAAGTATCCGTCACCTGCTAAGTAAACACCGTTTTGACTTAGTCTTGTATATGGTGTTTCTGTATAGTTGTTTATCCATAGTAAGTTGCCTGTGGTTTGATCAAAGCCTGCTTCAAGTAGCCATCCAGCTGTTTCTCCTACTGAACCAACTCCAGCTCCTATTGTTTGAACAATGACGTTGCTTCCGATTTCTGAGAAGCTTAACCCTCCGAAGGCAAGTCCGCCGCTTCCGCCAGTGGAAGTATTTGTGACGAATTGGACGCCGTTGTAACTAATTGGTACTGTCTGTGCTACATTTACTATTCCAGTGTCAAAGCTGTATACGCCATTTATTCTTAGTGACCATTGAGCTAAGCCGACGTTGTATTCTCCGAGAGCATCTGTCATGTTCCATGTGATTAGTGACGGTTTAGTAATATTCACGTAATTAAGGACGCCTGTGGCTTGATTAATGATTGGCATTTTGTTAGCTGGTGATGTTCCATAAGTGTAGTTATCATAGTAGCCTACAAGGTTTCCATTTGCATCATTAGTAAGTATGCTTGGTGAAGTTCCGTTAACGACACTAGCAACATACTTTCCCGTTAAGCCATCATATATGTTCCATTGTGTTCCTGTAGTATTCATATACGGTGATGATTGACCTGGACCTGCAATGAAATTTCCGCCAGTGTCTGATGCGGGTAAAGTGCCTGTAGTTAAGATGTATGGTCCGACAACTCCGTATTGGTTAGGTGACTCCCAATTGATCTGCATGCCGCATTTCAAAGCATTGGTAGTGTTTATTACCCACATGGTTTGTCCATTGTATAAGTTTGTTGCAACAATTCCATTATTGTAGCTGTTATCCGTTGTATACTGAGTTGCGTATTCTATTCCGTCGATTACAACTGGTTCCCATTTAGGCTGATATTGGGCGGTTCCCCAGTAGTCGCTTGTTTCAGTTCCGCCAGCATCTCCACCAGCTACACCTCCGACAGCCCACGGCTTTGTCCAGAGAATGTGACCAGTCATCGGTCCCGTAGTATATGGGTTAACGTTTCCGGTATCATTGTACTCGCCTGTTGCTCCGCTGAAATTATTACCTAAGCCAAGCCAGGGCCCCATTATACCGTACCAGTTTTGAACGTTTTCAGAGTTAACGGGGGTCTGCCACCATTCGGTTGGAAGCGGGGTAAATGGAATACCGCCAACTGGGTTTTGTTGAACCGTTAACGTAACTATGCTACTGTGGCTGGGCATCAGAGTGTCGTTTGCGAAACCAGTAATAGCGCTGCCGGCGGTAAGAGTTTGTCCGGGAAAGAACATTTGGAATGTATAGTTGCCCACTACATCGGGAACGATCTCAGTAGTTGTGCCGCCAGTAAGGTCTGTGGTAAATGGTCCTAAGGTCGTTTTTGTTCCAGCTGGGTTTGTTTCGATAACCGTCATTCCAGTTGCGCGTTCACTGCTTTGTGTTGGTACAGCAAGCCAAAAGTCTACTGTCACAGATTGTCCTACACCGATGGGGTTAGGCGCCACGTTAATGAAGGAAATTGTTGGAATCTGGTAAGGTGGAGTGTGCGCGCTTGCAGTTGGTATTATACTTGGCATTAGAATCATTGACGCTGACATTGAAATTGCTAATAATATTGCGATTGAAATAGCTAATTTTTTGTTTTTTAAAATGTTCATTTTGTTTTGCTTTCTCCTTATTTTCTAAGATGCTTGTTTGTTATCGTTTGTTAATAAAATTATGCTAAGGTTAAACATATGCAAACCTACAAAAAAAGTATTTTTTTTATTAAAAAAGCAATTTTTTGAAGCAAAACTGAATAAAAAAAACGTTTTTAATTAACAAGAAAGAAAAGACACACTAAAAAAATCAAACCGTTTTTCATGTTCGGGAAAAAGCAAAATAGTTTTAGGATCAAAAGAAATCTTATAACAATATCCTTTCTTACACAAATAGAGGAAGCTGCTAGCTTTTTTGAGGAAGAGCAAATGAAGAAAACCAAAAGCATGCGTCAATGCCTCGTGATTTAGCTATCGAAAGCTTGACTCTTTAATCGTCTTATTTCTTGCTTTTTTTGGAGGCNNCCTCGCATAATCCAATGATTGAGTAACCCATTTTTGAACAATTTCAGGTTTGCTCCACCATTGCTTAGGCACAAAAAAATAGCCTTTCATCGGTCTACCCTTCATCGGTTCAAATATAGCAGCCCCTTTGTTACCAAGTTCGTGGCCATCTTTATGGGGTAATCGAACAAATAAGTCGTCTCCATATAAACCCATGAACATGTTTCCGTTTATGAAGGCTGAGATGTTACCAAACATCGTTTTAACTGTTACATTTGTTTCGGCAGGTACCGTTGTATCGAAAAATTTCTTCGATTCTTCGCTTGGATGAGGAATATTCAATGAGACACCTCTTAATTCATGACAGAATCTCTAAATATAATTTTCATGAAGACTTTCGCTATCAAAATTAAGACAAAAACCTTTACTTAAACTTTAAACGCTAAAAATAACGGAATTTAACATTTCATAAATTGTATTTGGGACGTTTGGATTCTCTTTGCCAAAAGTCAGGATCATTAACAAGAATTACCTGAACTTCAACCACATTTCTTGGATTTGTTATTACTTCGCGGAATTTTGGTGATAAATCAGGTTTAGCTAAAAAAGCCATTCTTGAGTCTTCCAACTGATCCGCTATACGTTCGCACCTTTTGTTTGCATATCCCCGATACTTTACGCTTTTTCCTTCAATAATTGCTTTATCAAAACTGTCCTTGCTACATTGGATTACTTTTTCGCCATCGCGGATGAACCAGAAAGGAGAAGTCTTAGGCATTATAATCGAGTCATTAGGGTCAGTTAATTGTTAATTAACATTGTCGTGATTAATTTAGAAAAATATGCCTCAGATACCGATTTATTTTTTCAATTCATTTTGGAGAAACAGAATTAACTGAAACTCCAATATTTTCGTGCAATTGTCTTCATTGGCACTTTTATAATTTGATAGCATGTTAAAATTGGTAACTGAAAAAAAGGATCGTTAATTTAGCCGCTTTTGAATGTGAATAGCGTCTTGGAAAATAAGTCTCTAATATGGTATCCGGTAATGGGAATTTATAATAGTTACAGTTTATATTGTTAAAGTAATGCTTAATTTTGTTTTTTCACGTTCAGCAGTCAGTAAACTCCTAGCAATTATTTTAATTATTGTAGTTATTGTAGCCGTCGCAGCGGTCGTCTATGTTAATGAAACCGGCTATTTTTCGCCTACGCACTCGAGTCCTTCTTTCACTCCAACGTTGGTTCCGACATTTTCGCCTTCTCCAACAGCAGTCCCTACTGGATTGCCTGCTTCATTAATTGTATCTAATCTTTTTGTAAACCCATTCGAGGCATGGCCTAACCAACCTGTTAACGTTTCAGTCGATGTCAAGAATACTGGAACGCAAAACATCAGTTACTTGTTACCGTTTAATGTAAATGGTGCAATTGCTCAAAGAATTCAGGTACAAATTGACGGAGGAGCTTCAGAAACTGTAACAGCAGTATTAAATGAGAGTAGCGTCGGAACTTATCAGTTAAATGTCGTAGGCCAAACTAGCAGTCTCAATATTGTTCCAACCGGTGAACATACCCTAAATGTAATTGCCTCTCAACCAGGGATACCTATCACTGTAGACGGCGTTACTCAAACATCGCCATACAATGCCCTTGTGAATGTGGGATCCCATACCATTGTATTGCCAGCAAATGCCCAAGTTCAAAAAGAGGGTTGGGGGCTGGTTAACTACGCATTTCAAAGCTGGAACGACGGATCCTCCACACTTAGCAAAACAGTAGATGTAGAAAGCGAGATTTATTTGACAGCCAACTACGTGAGAACAACAACATCCTGTCCTCTACTATATGCATGGAATGGAACCGACTACAATGGTGTTGCAGACGTTAACGATGGCACCGGTTGGCTAGGCTACCTTGAATATTTTAAACCAGATGGTTCAATGGTTTTCTCTTACAACTATCCATATGATTATATAAAATTAGATTCAACTCAGCTTCAGCCGCAAAATGGATTTTATGATTTGAAAATCGCTGAAGAAAATGACGAAATATTCTATCTTGACTCAGTTAAGCTAATTGCAGTCGACCACCCAGTTGGCACAGATGTTTTCTCCACAAAAAGTACATTTGTCTACAAGCTTACAAATCAAGGAACAATTTTCCAAGTAACCCAGAACTTGACTGCACCCATTTCAGCGGTAAATGGACAGGGGCAAAATGTTCTGCCATTAATTTCGAAAATGGATAATAATTTTACGACCGCAACCAGATGGACTTGGAATAATTTAACTCTTAATCTTGGAAACCTTACAGGCGCAAAAGAAATCAATCTTGTTGTTGCCGCTAGAATTAACTGGCCTACCACTTCAGCTGGAGGCGTAAACTTCATGAGTTATGCTAGCAAACCAGGAGTTATGCCTTCGCCGCCTCCATATATGGAAGTGAAAGCAACAAATGGAAGTTGGGTTCCTGTTCCTGCAAATCGGGAGTTTCCTATACCCTCTACATCAGATCAAACCTTCAATGTTAATTTGACAGGTTTGTTCCCAACTAATAATTTTGAGTTAAGAATTAACTACTATCAAGACATAGAATTCGACAGTATTGGTGTAGATACAACATATCAGCCAAACATAATTGTGCACACTGTAACCGCTTCGAACGCTGACTTACAGCAGGTATTTAGTCCAGATTCAAACTCCAGTGGAGCCTTCACGAGATACGGCGATGTGACACCGTTACTACAATCAACTGACGACAAATTTGTTATCGGCCGAGAAGGAGACACAGTTTCGCTTCAGTTCCCAGCAAACCTTCCACCAGTTCCACCAGGTATGGTTCGTGACTACTTTATAGTTGCAAGCTGCTGGTTCAAGGGATTAGGATTATCTTATGTGCCATTCACGGTAGACCCGCTTCCATTTCAAGCCATGACCAGCTTCCCCTACCCTTCAAACGAAACCTATCCATACGACAATAACCATCTGCAATACCTACAAATGTACAACACAAGAATAATCAATTCACCCTAAGTACCTCTTCGCCAATCTCGAAAAATAAATCATTTCGCCCAGAAGACAATAACTAATAAAACAAAAATAAAAAAAGCTGATAAAAATTGTAAAGGCGAAGCAAGCAAACTAGACTCAAAATTTTACGAAGTCTGTGTTTTGCTTTGCTTGGCTTTTTTTGCTTTTCTTTTTTCGTCTCTTTCTTTCTTAGTTAACGGTTTTTCTTTTTTCGGCATTATTATTCTCCGCACACTATTGTAGCAGACAAGCCTTTAAAAACTTTCTAAAAAAACAAGCGAGCTAACTGTATTCTCTAAAGGTGTGCCCACATTTTGTGCACCGCATAAACTGGGTTGAAGCTTCATCACCGCCCCTAGTCTGGACCTGCCAAACAAAAACAGTAGTATTATCACATTTTTCACATTTCATATGAATAGTTGGCAAAGTTTTTACTTTCTGATCTTCTTCGCTAATTATTGTCATAAATGGTTGAGATTTAGGTTGGATAACTCTCACTACTTTGGCTTGTGCCCTGTTGTTTTCAGCCTTTTTAACGTAATTACATTTGGTACATGCGAGTACTATAGCGCCATCGCTTTTTTTAGGTTCAAGGCGACAACCACATTCTGGACAAAACTCCATAATTTGAAGAACTCCTTACGAATAATTGCCTTTCAAATTAATCGGATTATGGATATAAGGATTCTTTATGTTGAAGCTAAAAATTCGGGTAAAGCCTCAAAATTTCTTCAAAAAATAAACGCAAACTAAATAGACTGCTCATACTTTAAGCAGGAGGATAAAAAATGGCTAAAAAAGACTCCTTCACAAGCGAATGGCAGACAGTAGACCATGCACTCGCATATTTGGCTAGAGCCGACAAACTTCCTCATAGAACCGAAGGCGAAAAAGTACTCATCGAACAGATTCCACTTGATGCCAAGCGAATTCTCGATTTGGGAACAGGCGATGGACGGCTTTTGGCACTGATTAAATTAAATAAGCCTAATGCTGAAGGAGTTGCACTGGATTTTTCCGAACCCATGCTTGAACAAGCCAAGAAACGTTTTGCTCAGGATAAACATGTGACCATTGTGAAACATGATTTTAGCTCTCCACTGCCGGAGGATCAACTTGGACATTTTGATGCTGTCGTCTCTAGTTTAGCTATCCACCACATGACTCACCCGAGAAAAAAGCAGCTATACAAAGAAGTATTCGACTTGTTGAATCCAAAAGGCGTTTTCTGCAATTTGGAACACGTATCTTCACCAACAGAAAATCTGCATCACAAATTTCTGACTGCAACAGGGTTAACTCCTGAAACCGAAGACCCATCAAACAAACTTTTAGATGTCGAAACACAGCTTCACTGGTTACGGCAAATAAGCTATATAGATGTCGATTGCTATTGGAAATGGCTGGAGATAGCGCTTTTAATTGGTTTCAAAACCTAAAAAGTCTATCCTTTTTAGTGTCTAATTGCCTGAGTAGAAAACGATAATAATAACTTTAACAACGATTTAACTAGAGGTTTTTATTAAATGACAACTAGCAGTAATAGTGGACAACAAACTAGCGGGCAACTTGATTTTTCTCTTTGGCTTATACGATTAATCGCTTACATCATTGACGGCATTATTATTTTTGTAGTCACGACCATTTTAGGGATTATATTAGCAATAGCATTAGCAGTCGCTGCAGCTACCACAGGAAACCTGTTATTCTATGGAGGACTATGGGTAACTTTTGGACTATTTGGGTTGCTTTCAATACTATATTTTATTATCTTAGATGTTGTTTGGGGTGCGACGATAGGAAAAAGACTCATGGGATTACAAGTTCAAACAGTAAAAGGTGCCAGGGTAACATTTGGTCAATCGTTTATCCGCAACATTAGCAAAATTAACCCGCTTTTAGTATTTCTTGACTGGTTAATAGCAATTGTAACAACCGGACCTGACAAACGCCAAAAATTGACAGACCGCTGGGCAGGAACCACAGTGGCTCAAACCGGAAAATCACCTATCAGCATGAATGAGCCATCACCTACTCCATCTCCACCCCCGCCGACGTCCCCAACCTAAAATTATCTTCTTTTCTTTTTTTTAAAAAAAAATAGCTTTAAAAATTTTTGTTTGTAGTAGATATTTTAGCAATGATTATAATTCGATTATCTTCAGTTTATGGAACTTTAAACTGTTCCAACCACACATTCAGCTTGTTCTCACTTAAGCCTAACCCTGATTTTCCATCGAGACGTTTGCTAACCTTCCCGTTTTCGAAAAATATTACGGTTGGAACCGCCTCGATATCATAATCATCCCATAATGGATTGTTGTAGTCATCTAAGAGAACATGAATAACTTTTCCAACGTTAAATTTAACTATTTTCTTATCAAAAACTGGCACAAAATTTGTGCAGTATGGGCACCATGAAGCATAAAACAAAACAAGCAACCTTTCGGTTTGCGCTAATATGACATTTAGTTCTTTTCTGTTGTCAACTTCAATCATGTGTTCTCATGTAAATTCGGTTTTACGCTTTCATAAACGTGTCGATTTAAATGTGTTTATTTATGAACTTAGTGCGAAGGCTAAATACTATAAATTGCTGATTCACCTAAGGAAAACAAAATGTCACCGAAATCTTACAAACGCGGATACCCCGTAGCAGTTCTCATCGGAATAGAGCAAAATCACGCTGCCATCTGGCAAGTTTTCAGTCAGGTTGCCAAACACCAACAGAACATCATGTTGAACGACCGAAATGACCCCAAAACCCTCTATAATTTTCACGAAATCATCATAAACGCGTTAAGACCAATACTTAAAGAAGGCATAAGAAGCATCATAGTGGCTTCCCCAGCTAAAACCAATTACTCACACCAATTCCTTAATCATATCAAAGGACACCACAATTGGCTACTTCAAGGACAAGGCAAAACAGTTTTCTCGCCTATAACGGGTTCAGCCAGCACGCCAACGCAAGTATCCGTTCTAACACAAACATCCATGTTTAAACAGTTAATCTCCGAAACCACAGCTGAAGAAACCGAAAATCTGCTTGAAATCCTTGAAAAAAGGTTAAACGCCACCGACAATTTGATTCATTTTTCTCTACAAGAAGCAGAACATTTTATCCTGGAACCACAACAGGAAGGAAAACCTAAGCCTGAATATCTTATGCTTACAGATGAGTATCTTTCCAAAAGTCGGCAAAAATACCGTGTCCAGAGATTGATGCAGGTTGCCGCGAACAATGGCGTTAAAACACGAGTTATTAATGCTGAATCAACCGCGGGCAAACGCATCGCTCAGTTTGGAGGCATTATCTGTTTAGCAAAGCCATGACAGTGCTAAATCATTTCAGCCTGCTTTAATTCTCCCATTGAAATTTTGTTGGAATGTAAAGCAGTAGCTACTAACACTCCACAAACGCCTAAATCACGTAATTCAAATACGTCTTTAATGTCTCGTACTCCGCCACCGACATAAACATTCATATCTTCTTTAAGAGCACCCATCAAAAAATTAAAATTAACTCCTTCACTACTGCCGACACGTGTTAAATCCAAAATAACAACATTTGAAACCCCCATTTTCTTAAACTCATGCAGTAGACACAATGGATCCATGCAGCCAGCAAACCCCAACTTAACAAGCAATTTATCTCCCTTCAAATCTAAACTAACAATAACCCGCGTGCTTCCCAAAACCCGAACTGCCTCACCTACAAAACTTTTGTTCTGCAAGGTTTCAGTTCCAATCACCACTTTTGAAACTCCAGCTTCAAGAAGTCTCTCCGCTTTTTCTATATCAGTTACTCCAGCATCAACCATTAATTTCAGGCTTGTTTCATCGGCTATCTTTTTGATCACTTGCAAATTTGCCTCGCCTCCTGTGATGGCGTCTAAATCCGCAATGTAGAGCTCTTTGAACCCAAGCGTTTTGAATGCGCAAGCAACTTCTAACGGCTCAACCGACTTTGTTAAACTACTTTGGAGAGGTTGATATTCACGTCTCTTTCCTCTGACTGCATGGACAACAATGCCGTTTAAAATGTCAATTACAGGAATAACTTTCAAGCGCTTTACCTACCTGAATTGACTCTTCACGAATAGAAAAACCTAATCATCAAGAGAGCAAAAGTTTTAAAGGCGTCATTAATGCGCATGTTTATGATACCACCTTGAAGCTACTCATAAGCCCCATGAACGAAAAAGAGGCCTCTGAAGCCATTGCCGGAGGCGCAGACATAATTGACGTCAAAAATCCAAGTGAGGGTCCTTTAGGAGCCAATTTTCCATGGGTCATAAAGCGAATAAGGGAAATTACTCCCAAAAACATCAAGGTAAGTTGTACGTTGGGTGAAGTCCCAAACTTGCCAGGGTCTATCTCTTTAGCTGCCTTGGGAGCTGCAACACTCGGTGTGGATTTTATTAAAGTGGGTCTTCACGGATTCAAAACTTCGCAAGAAGCAATTTGTTTATTGCAGAACGTCAATAGGGCAGCCAAAGAATACAATCCATTTATCAAAGTAGTTGCTGCTGGGTACGCTGATGCAGAAAGAGTTGGTGGATTAGACCCGCTGCTTATTTCAGAAATAGCAAGTAAGGCTCAGGTTGACGTTGCTATGCTTGATACCGCTGTTAAAGACAACAAAAACCTCTTCAATTTCCTGACTGGTCTGCAACTTCAGAAATTTGTTGATTCCGCACATAAATTTGGTTTGGAAGTCGCACTGGCTGGATCGCTTCGAATACAGGATTTACCTGTGGTTTACGGTTTAGGCGCTGATATTGCAGGGTTTCGAGGGGCAGTGTGTACAAACAATGACAGAGTAAAAGGAGAGATTACCGAACAAAAAGTACGCGAATTAGTTGAAACCCTGAAGAAGTCAGAACAAAAAGTCAACAAGAGTGCTTAGCCATTGCAGCCTGAAGGGTTAAACCGGAAAACAGTTTTGTCCGAGCTTAAAAAAATCCAACAACAAGACAAACGCTACGATGATGGCAAAATTTTATGTTCTATGTGCACTAGGCCTCATCCAATTGCAGAGAAGGCTTATCGACTTTTTTTAAGTTCAAATTTGGGTGATCCGGGGCTTTTTCCTGGAAGTGTTCAACTTGAAAAAGACGTCATCTGTCAATTAGCAACGCTTCTACATGGTACGAATTGTGTGGGCTCAATTGTATCTGGAGGAACAGAGGCAAATTTTTTGGCTCTCTTAGCAGCACGAAACATAGCACATGTCGATCGGCCCGAAGTCGTTTTGCCTGAATCAACCCATTTCTCTTTCACTAAAATCTGCAATATGTTGAATCTTAAGCCTGTCTATGCAGGTTTAGACAGGTCGTTTAAAGTTGATTTGACATCGATTAAAGAGTGCGTTACTAACAATACTGTTGCCATTGTGGGCACAGCTGGAACAGCAGAATTGGGTGTTATTGATTCTATCGAAGAGTTATCGAAGGTTGCTTTGGAGCATAATGTTTGGTTGCATGTTGATGCTGCCTTTGGCGGCTTGGTAATTCCTTTTCTTAACGATTCGAAGTACTTGTTCGATTTCAGCCTCGAAACGGTAAAATCGATAACTGTTGATCCTCACAAGATGGGCATGGCTGCAATTCCTGCCGGAGGCATTATTTTCAGGAATCCTCAGGAATTGGATTTCATCAAAACTGAAACGCCCTACTTAACGGATAATTTCCAATACACATTTGTTGGGACACGCACGGGGGCATCTGCAGCTTCGGCTTGGGCAGTCTTTAAGGTTCTCGGCATGACCGGCTTCAAAAAAATAGTAGGCAACTGCATGAAAACAACCCAGCTGTTAACTGATGGACTCGAAGATGCAGGTTTCAGCCTTGTCGTGGAACCAACGCTAAACATTGTGGCGTTTCGCAGTGGCAACGACACTAAACTACTTTCGGAAAAGCTCTGGAAAAAAGGCTGGTTTGTTTCCTACATTCCACGCTATGACTGCATAAGAGTTGTTGTTATGCCCCATGTTACCAGAAAGCATGCTGTAGTTTTCTTAAAAGATTTGGTTAATTCCAACAAAAAATAGGCAAAAAAGTTTGAATGGCAAACTGCAATATTTTATTAGGGTAGAAGTGAACATTAATTCCAATAGAGCGTAAGACGAAATGAAAACTGAAGACAAGCTATTAGCAAAAATAGTTACAAATCCAAAAATAATGGCGGGAAAACCTATCTTAAAAGGAACTAGAATTACCGTAGAACTTGTTCTAAGACTACTTGCTCAAGGGTTATCATGCGAAGAAATTCTCAAGGATTACCCTCATCTTACAAAGGAGGATATCAGAGCAGTTTTGCTTTATGCTGCAAAAGTTGCAGGCGAAGAAGAAATTTACCCCATAACCGTTACGTGAGTTAGACCTTCCGTGAAATTCCTGGTTGACGAAAGCACAGGCATAATTGTTTCTGAAAAACTTACGCAGATGGGTTTTGATTCTATTTCGGTTATCGCCTGCATGAGAGGTGCGGACGATGAAGAGATAATGAAAAGAGCGGTTGCTGAAAAACACATCTTAATTACTAATGACAAAGATTTTGGTAGACTTGCCGGCTTCTATAAGCCCCAAGGACTAATTCTATTAAGGTTAAAAGATGAACGTACAGAAAACAAGATTAAAATAGTGTCTTTTGTCGTAGCGACTTACGGTGAAGCCATTGTCGGTAATTTTCTGGTAGTTTCTGAAAGAAAAATAAGGATTAAAAGCTTAGAGACCAAATAACAATGTTTGCACTATTAAAAAACATAGTTAACAATGAAAGAAATCAAAAAGGTTTAACGTCGCGAGGCAGATTTCATCGATTCACGAAGGCTACGTTACATTGAAAATTCTAATTTACGAGCATATTTCAGGTGGTGGATACGCAAGTCAACCTATTTCACGTAGCGTTTTAGCTGAAGGATTCGGAATATTACGCACTATTGTTTCAGATTTAAAAGCGGCTGAACATGAAATAACGGTTTTACTTGATGACAGCCTTTCAAAACTAAACCCGCCCCTAAACGCAGATTATATTGTGCCAATTTTCTATTCCGAAGAAGCCAAAAAGTTGCTGGTCAACATTGCCAAAATCAACGATGCAATTTTGGTAATAGCGCCCGAAACAGGACAAACCCTTCAATCAATAGTAGATCTAGTCAAGAAAACCGGGAAGATTTCGCTTAACTGCGAATCCAAAACAATCCAAAAGGTTATCGACAAAACAGTTCTTTATCAAATCTTGGAGAAAAAAGGAATTTCTACACCTAGAACTTTGGTTTTTAATGTTACTGAAGATTTAATGCAAATTAAACGAGAAATAAAAAGCAAGTTAAGCTATCCTTTGGTGTTTAAGCCCGTGGATGGAGTAAGTTGTAACGGTTTAAGTATGGTACAAGAAGAAGATCAAATCGCCCAAGCAATTAAAAAAATAAAAATCGAATCTTGCAACCGTCTTTTTATAGTTCAAAAATTTATTCACGGCGAAACCGCAAGCGTCAGCTTAATTTGTGCAAAAAGTAAGGCATTGCCCCTTAGCTTAAATCAACAAATCGTTAAGATTGGTTCCCCCGAGGATATTTCAAGTTATGAAGGCGGCGCTGTTCCTTTTGATCACCCGTTTAAAGAAGAAGCATTTGCATTGGCGGCAAAGACCGCGGCATGTTTTTCTGGCTTAAAAGGTTATGTGGGCGTTGATCTAGTTTTGGGAAAGAATAAACTGTTTGTAATGGATGTTAATCCAAGGTTAACAACGTCATACGTAGGTTTGAGTCGAATCGCAAATTTCAATGTTGCACAAGTCGGGGTAAACGCTATTTTGAAAGATGAACTTCCAACCAAAACTGAAACAAACGGCTTTGTTTGTTTTTCAAAACTGGAAACGCCTCTTCCCACAATTTCGGATTTTCAGAGAGCCGCTCAAATAAGCGAGGTTGTTTCACCACCTTTTCCACTAAACGATAATCAAAAAGCATGTGGATTAATTGCGGGACAAGGCACTTCCATGGAAGATGCAGGATTAAGGTTAGAAGAAGCTAAAAAGCGCCTTCTCAACATTATCACAAGAGGGAAATAGCTTGGTAAATGTGCTAGGCTTTGATGTTGGAGGCGCCAACACAAAAGCTGCCTTCATAACCACGCAAAATGGGAAACTTCAATATTTCAGAGTAGCAACCGAATATTTCCCAATTTGGAAAGAACCAGAAAAGTTCGCATCTGTTCTTTTAGCTCTTAAAGAACGGTTAAACATCGGCAGGCTGGATGGTCTAGGCGTAACTATGACTGCAGAATTATCAGATGTCTACGCAACCAAGCGGGAAGGAGTACTCAAGATTTTGACCGTAATCAAAGATGTTTTCCCTGATGTGCCTGTTTATGTGTTAAATACCAATGTAAAACTTGTACCCTTAAGCACCGCAGAACATGAGCCGCTTGCGGTTGCCGCTGCAAATTGGGTTGCAACCGGATGGCTGGTTGCAAAGCGGGTTAAGGATTGTGTTGTTGTTGATGTTGGAAGCACAAGCACCAGCATAATCCCAATTGTAGATGGGCAGGTTGTTGCTAAAGGAAAAACAGATTTGGAAAAGCTTGTGTGCGGAGAACTTGTTTACACCGGAAGCTTACGGACTAATATTGCGGCGATTGTGCATTCTATTCCGATAAAAAATAGTGTTGCTGGCGTCTCTTCCGAGTTTTTTGCGTTATCGGGAGATGTTCACTTAGCTTTAGGAAACATAACTGAGAAAGAGTATACATGTGAAACTGCCGATGGTCGAGGAAAGACGTCTACTGAAGCTTTAACACGATTAGCAAGGGTAGTTTGCGCTGACACCGAGTTGTTGACAAAACAAGAAATCATCAACATGGCAAAGTACGTTTATGACCAGCAAATTCTTCAGATTGTCGAGGGTTTAAGTAAAGTCTACTTTGACACAAAAAAATTAACGCCCCATAAAGTATCCGTAGTGATTACAGGTTTGGGCAAAGATTTTCTTGCAAGAAAAGCTGCTGAAAAAGTCGGCATAATAGACATTATTGATTTAGCCACCTTAATTCAAAGCAGCGTCGCCCTAGCAACTCCTGCATTTGGCGTTGCCTTAATGACTGCTAGCAAACTTGAAGGAGAACCCATAACGTGGATGCAACAATAATAAAAATTGGCGGCAGCTTAGCAGTCTACCCAGAGAAACTGAAGGCGTTATGCACGAAGTTAAGTAATGCCTCTAATAGGTACAGGATTATTGTGGTTCCAGGGGGCGGCGAATTCACTGATGTTGTACGAGATGCAGATAAACGATTTAGGTTATCCAATGGAGTTTCGCATCGGATGGCGATTTTGGGAATGGATCAGTATGGATTTTTACTGTCCGATTTGATTGGGGGGTCAAAGGTGATAAATCAATTTGATCAGATTCAAAACGCTTTTGATTTGCATCAGATACCTGTTTTTTTGCCTTCAAATTTCATGTTAAATAATGATCCTTTAGAAAACTCTTGGGACGTGACTTCGGATTCAATTGCAGTCTATTTGGCAAGCCGATTGTGTATAAGTAAAGTTGTTTTGGCAAAAGATGTCGAAGGGATTTTTACCTGCGACCCCAAAACGTGTTCAGATGCCCAATTGATTGATCAGATATCAGCTAAACAGCTTGAAGCTATGAATACAAGAACTATTGTTGACAAGCATTTGACAAAATTGATAGTACAGTTGCAAATTAAATGTTTTATCGTTAATGGATTATTTCCAGAACGGGTAGAAGCTGTTTTAAACGGACAGAAAACGATTTACACGTTAATTTATTAACAGACCCGCCTGAGCTAAGTAACAGTTTGTTGATCGTTTGTTGTGGTAGTTACGAGACCACAATTAAAAAAATAAAAAAAAAGAAAAAGGAAACTGGAAGATTTTAAATTAGATTTTTTTCTTATCTAAGACTTCGCGGAAACTCTTATCACAGCACTTGTATAGAGCTATGGTAAGCTGTGTGCGTTTTCCTTTCTTGTCTGGTTTGCCAGCCATCTTCCAAGTTTTTGTAGCGGTTTTAACTTCTTTTCCACAAGTTGGGCATTTTGCCATGGATATCCCTTTACGGTTGATGTTATCACATGGATGTACATAAAACACTTTCTATCCATTGCCTGTAAAAAGGCTAAATAAGCGCTCTTTTGAAGGTAAAAAATGATGGAAAACCAATTTTTTGTTGACAATTATGCGCTAAAACCCTTTGATTGCGGGGGTAGAACATGGTAACTTTTGAGTGTTTTATGTAAGAATTATTAGAAACCTTGAATGAAATGTCCAGCACAATGTCGATTGTTGGTTTAGATTTAGCTGGAGTTGAAACACGCCCAACTGGTTATTGTGAACTATTAAACATGAAAGTTGAAACTTCCCTAATCTACTCAGATGTCGAAATCTTGGAAAAAATCAGCCCAATCCACCCTAAAATTGTTGCCATTACCTCTCCTTTAAGTCTACCGCCTGGCAGGAAATCTCTTGAAGAACGAAACGGAAATCATTTAAGAGAATGTGACAAGGAACTGTTAAAAAGGCACATAAAATTTTTCCCTGTGACCCTTGGTCCTATGAGAAAATTAACCGAACGAGGCATGCTCTTGAAACAGATTCTTGAAAGGGAAAATTTCGTGGTAGTAGAGGCTTATCCAGGAGGTGCTCAGGACGTGTTGGGGATTGCAAGAAAACAGCAAGGGCTCGAAAGATTAAAGGGTGGTCTCGAAGATTTGGGGATAAAAGGGTTGTGCCTAGCGATGAGTGATCATGAACTTGATGCGGTTACATGTGCATATGTTGGGAAACTGTTTTTGGAAGGAAAAGCAGTCATTTATGGGTGTCTAAATGATGGAATTGTAATGCCTGAAGGGGAGAAAAAAAGAAAGTGATTATTTCGATTTATGGTTCTGGAGCTTATTGTTTCATTTTTTAAATTAGTCAGTGTTCATTGGCATGCTTCACGTTTTCAGTTTGTTTATTTTCTTGTTTAATGTCTTTGGATAGTTTATAGGGCCACCAGTTAAGTTTTTGCGCTAAACCCATCAGTGAAGGTACAAAGAAAAGAATGACGATGGTTACATCAATCAAAATTGCTGCGGCGACTGCAAGGGCGATTTCTTGAAGCAGAGGAATACCAGTTATAATCAGTGATGCGAACACCGTGGCAAGCACAAGCCCAAGGCCGAGGATGGTTACCCAGACTCTGTCGACGGCTGTAACTATTGCTTCGTTGTCTGTTTTTCCACTGAGAACTTCTTCACGAATGCGAGTTAAGAAGAATATATCATAGTCTATTCCGACACCAAGCATGGTTACAACTACGAATAAAGGTCCAAAGTCTAAGATTGGCAGATTAAGTATGAAGTAGAATGTAATTGAAGTAATTGCTAAGGCGAAAACAACACTGCAGAGGATTGTAATTATCAGGCGGATAGGTGTAAAAGCTGATCTCAACTGTACAAATAAAATCACGTAAACCGCAGCTGCAAGAATAACCACAACCTCAGGAATCAGGTTAACCATAAACATGTGATTGTCATAGGCAGATTGGGTTTCACCGCCAAAGTGAACTGTTAAACCGCTAATCAGAGGTAGCTGGTTAATGTTTTTCTCCATTCCCTGTAAGGCGCTACTTGCAGCTGCACTCTCAGCTCTATCTGATAGACCAACCGTAATCATTACCGTTTTATTGTCATTTCCAATTGTTGAAAACATCTGGCTCTCATATTGCATGGACAGTGTCGCAGACAAGTTTTCCACACCCGAGTAATTAAACAAAGTTCCAAAAGGCCTAGTTGGTCCTGTAACAGTATCTATTCCTTTAGAGTTCTTTGCGGTAGCGGTGATTTGCTCAATCTGATCAAGTAATGTTTGGTTAAACTGGTTATTTCCATAAGTTATCGGAGTGGGAGTCGTTACTATAATTGAAGTTGGCGAAGTTGTTCCACTTCCAAAACTGTCTGATAAGACAGTGAGTCCCTGATTGCTTTGAAAGTTTGGCATTAACTTTAGGAAATCCTCGTTTGTAGGCGCATTATACATGACAACTAAAGCACTAATCGCAATTATGCTGATTACAATTATTATTGGTATTTTCCGCTTAAGTGTACCGTGAGTCAATCGTCTTAGAAAAGTCTGGTTTGGATCAGACTTTGCTTTGCGAATCTTGTTTAGTCCTGGCCAAAATATTTTGTCGCCTAATGCAATCTCAATGGCGGGTAGCAATGTGAGTGATGCAGCAAGCAAAATAGAAACACCGAGCGCTATGGCGGTTCCAACGTCGCTAAAGATGGGAACGTTTGCCACTGCCATAACGATGTAGGCGACAATTACAGTTATGCCCGCGGTTAGAACTGCTTGACCGGCCCACTTAATTGAAACACTAACGCTTTCCTCAATTGATTTGCCCTTATAGCGTTCTTCTCTTGTGCGTCTTAGTTGCAAAACTGAGTAGTCTACGGCTAATCCCAACATCAAAAGTATCGTTAAGGTGGGAGTAAGGAACGTTAAGGTTCCATGACCTATTTTGACAATTGTACCATAGATTGCAGCAAGCGCAACAGAAACTGATATTCCACCAAGCAGAACTGGAATTAAAGCAGCAACAGGAGCTAAAAACAGAAGACCAACAATTAAAAGTGAAATTGCGATACCCGGTCCAATGGTTATTTCAAGGGCAGGTACGAATGCTTTTTGTATATCTTTAGTCAAAACCGATCCGCCAGTTACATAAACTGTCCCTAAATTCTGTAAGCCGGAATTTGCTACGTCAGATTCAACGTGGGAAATTGTATTTTGGTCTGGGCTTGATGAGAAGCCAAAAATTAAGAGCATTGTGTTGTTTTGTGAATTGACAAAATTGCCCGATAAAGCGGTTGATGGAATATACGGGTACATAGTGTAGGGCTGAGATTCAATTACATTGTTGATAGCTATGTTCATGTCAGCTGCGGTTGAATTTGGTGAAAGCTCGGATAAGAGATCACCAAGAGATGTTGCGTTTACAGTGAATAGCGGTGATTGTGAAAAAGTACTTTGAGTGGCGTTTGAAATCAGGTCGCAAGCTAAATTCCATGTTTGAGTGTTTTCAGGTGATCTGCCAAGCTGATAGGTAGACTGCATTAAATCATTAACCGAAAAACCAGCAACTGCACTTGTTAAATTACCGTAACTTTGTTGCAAAAGTGTAATTGCATAATTTTCAAGTGTTAAGTTTGAAGGATTTAATCCAAAGCTGTACAGTTGGTTTACGAGGCTTGACGGCGAAGCGCCAAGAGAAGCTGAAATGTCCGCAGGAATGCTTGAGGTCATGGTTGAAATGGTTAAATTTGATATTGCTTGGGGCTGGTTCCAATTATCAACAGTCAAGTTAGATGCAACTGAGCCAACCATTAAGGTTGTCTGATTATCTAATTGTCCACTTGCCAACATTTCAGTGACAGCTTGATTTACAGCAAATGTTTCACGATTGAAAACTGTCGTATCATTTGATAAAGCTTGAAAACTTGCGCTCCAAGCGCCAAAGAAGGCTTGATAATACTCGGCGGATTGTGCATCGCCTCCAAAATTAGATGTTAAACTATAGACTGTTGTGTTTGCTTCCAAATTAGCTATTTCTGGGTCAGTTACGCCTTGGGCAGTTATTCCTTGCCAAGCACTTGCGAATGCCGCAGGTATACCATATACCAGTTGAGCTGTTTGATTGATGCCATCTTGCAATTGAAACAGACTTGTGCTAAAAAAAGTTAGATTATCTTGCAATGTATACAATCCAGAATTAATTGTGCCTATGTTAGATTGAAGACTTGACGTTTGATCAAGTATTGCAGGTACAGAAGAATTAAGCAAACTATCCTCTAAAGAGTAAAGACTTGATTCTCCAGTGTAATTAACAACATCTCTATCATTATATAACGTACTGTTGAGAGCCAAGGACTTCTGTTTTAACACGTCAGAATATACCTGGGCATTTTGGACAACAACTAAAATGCTGTCTCCACCACCGCTACTATTATTTGAACTTGGAAATTGAGCATCCACTATTTTTGCCGTTTTAGCTGATTCTGTGTTTGATGGTGCTCCAAAACCGCCTGTTAAGTCATAGGAAACGGCTGAAAAGAAGCTGGGGATAATAACAAGCGAAAGCAGAACTGCAACAACCCAGGCGATGATAATCAATCGGTGCCGTTTTCGAATGAAATTATTTAATGAATCAAAAAGTGACCTTGGCAATTAAAATCAATTCCAGTTAAGTAGTAATTCCCATTTTACTCTGTATGGTGATTTCATATCAAGTGCGGTTGGCAACGTCTGTCTTAAGGATTTCCCAGAATTATATTAAAAATAATACAAAAAATAGACGAGTTAAAAAAACAGAAAAAAATTAGTAAATTATTCTTGAAAAACCAAGCTTATCTATAATCTACCTTTTATCACTTAATCCATTTCAGCATATTTGTTTTTTTTCTTTTGCCTGCACCTTGTTTTGTTTCCGGATGACCAAGAATGAAGGGCACCATTAAATCACAGTTTTCGGGAACGCCAATTTTCTTTAAGATTTCTGGTTTGCTACTAAGCAGGCTCACAAATCCCATATAGCATGTTCCGAGCCCAAGTTCATAAGCTTTCAAAAACATGTTCTGAGCGGCGAGGGCGCTATCTACAAGATTCATAGTGGTCCATTGTGGATCTTTTTCAGCACAAATTAGAACGAGAACAGGCGCATTATAACATATTATGTCGTCTTTTGTCTTGTATCGTTCGGCCAATGGTGGCATCATCTGTTGAACTGCAACTTTGGTTTCCTCGGAAACATAGCTAATTAATTTCTTGTCTTCTATGATGATAAATCTCCAAGGCTCCCTTGACATTGCAGTGGGAGCCCAAGTTCCAGCTTCAAGAATGGCTTCAATCTGCTCTTTCGAAACAGGCTTGTCTGCAAAACATCTAACACTTCTTCTTCCTTTAATACAAGAATCAAGTTCCATAATTAATCCTCATGTAGCAAGTCAAAATCAAGTAAATAAATGTAGCAAGTTATTACCAATGTAGTATTAACTTGAATATGCCCAGCGCTATTGCCAAAGAAACGACTGCACTAAGTGCTGTTCCCACGATTAATGGAGGATAATATTTGTTTGACTGAATACCTAGCAGACGGCCAACAACTGCTACCTGTATTGGCGAGAGCACAAACACTCCTGCTATTATGCCAATCTGACAATATTTGTTAATGAGTTTTTGGCCTCTTTTGGTTCTTTTTTCGAGCCAAATTCTTATCCCTTTTCTCCAATCTAACAATTTATCGATAACGAATACGGAAGCAAAAACAGTTAAAATATTTATTGTAAGAGTTGTCAAAAAAACAAATATTGGGTTGAATCCAACAGCAACACCATACAGCATGCCGCCTCCCGATTCAAAGACTATAGAAATGATAATGTAGACGTAGATCTCGTACAACTATGCATCCGCTTCAAAGATTGCTGTTAGGGCTAATGTTTCTTATTCTAAAAAACTTATGGACATTTAAAAGTTAATGGTGTGGTGCCGAGGGCAGGGTTTGAACATGCGACGACTCGGTCTTCAGCCGAGCGCTCTCCCAGGCTGAGCTACCTCGGCACACTTTTGATGATTTTTTGGAGAGGCTATTAAGTTTGTGTCACAGACACTTATTTACGTTTTCGTAGGAACATTAGATTGCCTTTCTGAATAAGATATTCAAGCCACTTCAACGAGCTGGATCTCTCCATTTTTTGTTGAATTTTGAACATTTAGATTTGAAAAAGCCATATCTAATGAAAATTTACATTAAGTGAATCTCTATATTATGTTAAACTGGATCAAGATATACTTCAAGGAAGCTTGCTTTTAGATCTGGCATTCTCTGATGCAATTGAACTATCACTATTCTTGGAACGGTTACCCTTCCATCGGGAAGCATTTTACCCAAAAAACTTTCGTAAAAACCTAAATTGAATATTCGTAGGGTGACCTTCATTGGTTGAGAAGGCTCCAGTTTGTATTCCCATCGAATAATTTTTGGTATTTGGAAGCGATTTTGATTTTGCAACTGTACTTTAAATTCGACTCTATGAGTTAACGGCAAATCAAATCTTCTCTATGGACATACTTTTCTGTTCTTTTTAATACTTTTGTATACGTTCCTATTCTTTTCCATACTTTCCCATACGTTTCTGTTCTTTTCTAACCTTTTCTATACGTGACCTGCAACCGCTACAAGCCATAAATCAAAAAAGCAACCCAAAACACAAAGAAAAAAATTTACGCGAAAATCAATTCAGTAAACCGACTCACTCAAAAAAATAAAAATTAATGAAGAAAACCCATTGCGTGGCTTAAGAAGTAGCCTATTAGTCCGGTGGCTAAAAAACAAAGTAGCATTAGGAATCCTTCTTGATTTGGAGTTAACTCGAAATTTAACTTTTTTCTTATACTCATATCTTTTACCGCTATTCTGTTTGTTTTAGTTAGCGGAAAGGCTTTATGAAGGGAAAATAAGTATTTTCAATCCACAACATGTCGGGCCGTTAGTCTAGCTGGCTAGGACGTCGCCCTCACGCGGCGAAGATCACCGGTTCAAATCCGGTACGGCCCACCAACTAATTTCTTTCTATTCAAAAACCAATAAAACATCAGTATTTATAAAAATTTTCACAAGCGCTAAGCAACAATCTTAACGCTTATTACCTTGAAAAAGAATATGTTTTTGGTAATTATGCATAGGAAGCTTGTTTTTTCAGTTGCCGCTGTTTTTTTGATTATTGCTTTAGTTATTCCACCAGCCCTTGTTATCGTACAGACTAACAATACAATATACAAAAACATAATACCGGGCATCTATCCAACGCAGGGAACAACCAACATAACAATTACAGTTACACCACAGCAACGTGACAACTTCAATAATGCAGTCATCGCAGGAATAATAATCGAAACAATTTTCATAGTTCTCTTTGCAATCACACTATACTTAGGAATAAATCATTCGCACCTTGGCCATAAATCCAGAGAACCAAAAATAACCTCTTCATCAACAAACGACCAAACAACAACCTCATAATATTTTCTAAAAACGCCGACAACTTATTCAATCATCCTCTGATTATTATAAGCCATATAGCTGAGACGCTAAAAAATTAAAAATAACAACCAAGAATCAAAAGCTCAATAGATAATTTTCAATTCTATTAGATCCTAAAATCAAATAACCATCACCAAGGCACCTAACCGAGATTTCTGAAGCGTTAGAGAAAAAAATATGCTGCTGTTCGTATACAGTCACAAATTTTTTAAAGAGCGTTAACGTTTGATGCTCTAAGCGAACTTACAGTTTTTAGGGAGGTGTAATTTATGCCTGAAACATCAATCAACATAACTGAGAAACTACAGAAAATCGGCCAAACAGCTCAAGATTATAAAGATGCAATTGTTAGTCAATTCAAGGATATGGAAGTAGAAGTTAAAGACTGGAACTTTGCAGTTGGAAAATCGGACAAAGAGTATACAGTTGAGGTTAATCTTAAGCTTGGCATTCGATCCAAAAAAGCTTGAGCAAAATGTTTAGCCACCTAATAACCCATTTTCTTTAATTTAGTTTTAAAGTTAAGTTACTATTTTTTATTTCAACCGTTGGTTTCCAGGTCACGGAAGTCAACTAAATTGGTTCATAGATTTATCACCAAAACAGATAAAAACTCGGCTTTGTATCCATCAAGGCTACCTATAAGAGGAACCTATATGCCGTCTGAAATTACCGATGTTGATAAATTCGTGGCTATGAGCGCCAAAGCTAAGTATTGCTCTGTCAAAAGACTTAAAGACAAGGTTAAATTGAAGCTTCGCACCTCCAGCCAACTTTACACTTTAAAGATTGAACCCCTAAGGGCTGACGAAATTATTAAGAAGCTTCAATGTGAAATTCAAGAGAAAGAAAAAGAATAATCTTTTTTTCTTAGATAATTTTCATTCTGTTTTTATTCATCCACTTAAGCTTAAAACATAAATTTCAACGTTGCAATTCCTGTTTGTATACAAAAGCATCAACAAAACGAATAACAAGCTTTTCCCTTGAGTTCAAAGGAGCCAAAAAACTGAAATTTCTCGAAAGATCACGAACCATATATATACATACCAACTAAAACGCAAGAAATTGTTAAAAAGAGCCAAATGCCCTTATTGAGACTATTAGATACAGAAAAAGCAGAAAAACCACCAAAAATTAATAGAATTATCCCCATTTATTACCTACTAACACCAAATTAGGGTTCTGATTACTGTTCTGCGGGTTGTTAAACAATCATTTTGACAGTTAAATTTGCAAAGTTACCTCTGAAGCCTTTATTTTATTTTCGAAAAATAATCGAATAATCATTTTTTACAGTTAAAAGTTAAAAACAGCACATCTGATATTACAAAAATGGGTTAATTTTGTTAACGTTTCCATACCTCTTCAGTTTACACAGGTCTACGAACAACGAAGAATAAGTATTCTTGTTTGAAAAGAAGGTTTTTCTCAAAGTCTAGAGCAAACTTTAAGCAATGGATAAAAGAGGTCAATCGTAAGTTGTAACGCGGTCTGGGGAGAGAAGTTGTTTAGTCTGGTTTTGAAACTGTGTTCTGTTGATGCTTCCGTATACAGATTCGAGAAAGAGTTGAAGAACATATTCAGGTCACATAGGGTTATTACAGGTTCCATGTCAATTCTTTGGGTGTTAAGATATGAGTGTTGAGCGCAATCTGATAATTTCGCTACTGAAATTAACTAAAAAATACTCCGTTTTAACTGAAGATGTAGAAAAAGACTCCAGAACACCCTCAGCAACATCATGGAACTTGCTATCAAAACTACAAAATGAAGGTCTCATTTATTTCAAAACAAACTATATCGAAGTCGACAGCGAGATGAGGCTTAAATTAGCCGTTAAAGCAGCAACATTAGGTGCAGATATGGAACACATTAGCAATTTACTTTGCTGGCAAGAGTTTGAGGAAATTGCAGCTTTTGCATTGAAAAATCACGGCTTCATTGTTGCAAATAATGTACGTTTTAAAAACGCCACTCGCAAATACGAAATAGATGTCGTCGGTTGCAGAAAACCTTTAGTAATATGTATAGATTGCAAACATTGGCAACATGCAATTGCATCTTCATCACTGAGAAGAATTGTCGACGCTCAAATTGAACGGGCACAAGTATTGTCTGATTCATTGCCCAACAATAAGCTTAACCTCGAATGCACAAAGTGGAACCACGCAAAATTTATACCCGCAATATTATCGCTTATACCAAGTTCATTTAAGTTTTATTATGAAGTTCCTATTGTACCCATATGCCAAATGCAAGACTTCCTAAGTCAATTAGCAGCTTACACCGAATCACTCAAATATTTTCCTAAAACCTTCAATTCTCTAAGTCATAATCTTTAAAATTGAAGTTCTAGCAATCCTAAACGCGGGGTAAAGACTTAACACAAACATACCAAGCAGTGCTGCAAAAAGCCAACCGCTAATCTCTAAAATTGTGACCAAGGTGACAATGGGTTGAGGAATCAAAATAAGCAAAGTTATAATGATGCCAAATGATATTCCGACTCCCATGCTTGAAAGAAGCAAAATTATGCTTTGAATGGCCATAATTAAAACAATAAATCTTGGTTTAGCTCCAACAGCTCTCATAACAGCAAATTCTTGATGCTGCTCATCCACGGTAAGCATCATGTAACTTACTAAGCAAAAAGCTGCTGATGCCAAAGTAAAAAGCGGCAAAAACATTATTGTTTGCCAAGTAGACGCCAAGAAACTTGTATTCTTATCGACAACTTTGTCGAGTGAAAAAACATTAAGGTCTGGATCCACCGATTGAATTAATGTTTTGATTTGTACAATGGTCGCTGATTGATCTGCTGGGTTCTTAAGTGTGACTAAAAGTAAATTAGGGCTAGAAATATTCGTGATATTTTCCAGTTTTCCAATGGGAACATAAGTAACAAAACCGTTATTAATTGGATCTACGCAAACGCCAACTATATTAAAGGTATTATTTTGAAATGTTATTCCTTCAACTAGCGGATCTGCATTTGTTATGCCCTTACTTGGGTCAGGCAAGTACATTGTCTGCGATACTGAGTCTCCAATAACAGCTTCAAAATCGTCATTAGCATTCAGAAAACGACCGTTAACATTCCATGAGCCACTAAGATTCTCCGGATTAACACCCATTACTATCGAATTGCCTTCTCTACTGTCACCCACAAAAGTGGTTTGAGAGGATTCAGTATCAAAGCTAAAGTTGCCTACTTCTTGGACATGTTCATTCAAAACTAATCTGGTGTCAACCAAACCGACATTTGACAAAGCATTCAGCTGAGCAACAACTGCACCTGGGATGCCAAGGTTTGGGTCTGAATAATTAAACTCGCCCGTTTGCTTTGTTCCAGAAAACTTTGACAAAAGCAGTTCATATTGATTACCCATGCTGTTAGTCGCTATTGCAATGGTGTTTTTGTCTTCAGCCTTGTTGATCCATGTTGAAGTAGTGCCGCTAGCAATAATTCCTCCAGCAACAGAAACCGTAAGAAGAACGAAAACTATCGAAAGCAAAATGACGATTCTAATGCTTGCAGACTGGCGTCGATATAAGCTTCTGGAAGAAATTCTCCATGTTATGCCATATTTTGACAGCGGTTTTCGCTTGTTTTCCATGGTTAAACCGTTATAAGTTATGGGTGAAAGAGCCTTAATAGGGGACATTCTGGATGCTTTAAGTATAGGCTGAACCCCAAAAATTAGCGAAAGTACGAAAAAGACAATAAAAACCAATGGAGCAAACCAAAAATTCGGCAATAAATATGAACCAAATATAATGTTAGCAGTAACATAGTCTAATAAAAAGCCAAGAAATATGCCTAACACGCAACCCGCTAAGGTTGTTGTGAGAAGCTCTGTGGTGAAGTATCCTGCAACGAGGTTATTTGGGCATCCTGCAGCCTTGATTAAGCCGAAATCGCGGGTTCTTTGAGCCATCATGAGGAAAGCGATAAAGGACGTTAATACTCCACCGACAGCAAAAATCAATATTCCAATGAAAAGTAAGAATTGAGAAAAAATTGCAGTTAAGCCTACTGTTAATGTGCCCGTTGCTGAAGTTATGTTTACACCTAAACGACCACTAAACAGCAATAAAAAAAGTGTAGAAGCAACACTTAACGTTAAAATAGCAATTGTTAAGCTTGTCTGGAGCTTTCTGCGGAGCAAATCGTTAATTGGGAAAGCGGCTTTACTCATTTTCGCTCGCCAATTTGCCCTCTTCAAGACATAAAACTTGATCCGCTAACTGCTTTATTAGAAGATCATGCGTGGAAACGATCACTGTTTTGCCTTCTTCTTTTAGAAGCTGAAGTACTTGAATGATTTTTTGAGCGTTTTTCTCATCTAAATTGCCCGTGGGTTCATCAGCAAGAATAAGTTGCGGATCATTGGCTAATGCCCTGGCAAAAGCTACCCGCTGCTGTTCACCACCGCTAAGTTGAGATGGAAAATGATTGGCCCTATTTTGTAAACCTACAGTTTCTAGCAGTTCATTTATTCGTTTTTCTATTTCTTCTTCAGGTTTTCTAGTCCACTCCATTGGAAACGCAACATTTTCAGCTACAGTTAAAGTCGAAACTAAATTGTAAGCTTGGAAAACAAAACCAATGTTGTTGCATCGAAAATCGGAGAGAAAATCTTCGTCTTTTACAGTCAAATCTTCGCCTTCAACGAAAATTTGTCCAGACGTTGGTTTATCAAGTCCTCCTATTATGTTTAGCAAAGTTGTCTTACCTGACCCGGAAGGACCGCTTATAACAACGAATTTTGCTTTAAGAATAGAAAATGTTACGTCTTTTAAGACGTCAAGTTTTTCGCTTCCTAATTGATACGATTTTCCTACGGCTTGTGCAAGTATAAATGCGTCATCTTCGGTCGTCATATAACTTCCTCTTTATGACTAAACGCATTAACTTACTCTAATAATATATGTTGAGGTAACATTGCTTATGGATTAAGTGTAAGTTGTATCCATGTTAAGGTTTCCTCTATCTCTTTTTAGAATTCTGACTTTTTCAGGAAGCTTGTTTTTTTCCCAATCGGTCCAGCTGATTTCTTTGAATAACCACCGTTTGCCAAGGTGCGCCGCGACAACAGCATGCTTGTATGCATTGTCTGAAGGAATAAACTGATCAAGGAACCTGAATAGCTTATCGATTTGCTGTTTTGGAAAGTAAGCGTAGTAGCTTGCGTTTTTTACTTCAAAAGCGTAACTGTGTGCGCCTTTTCTAGCCATTATGTCGGGCAGAGGATTGAGGCTTGGGTTGCTTACTGGAACACGAACTGCATTGTAACCCTTTTTCTGCAGTAGCTTGACCAATACGGTTTCGCTGTAAAAGCCCCTTTTGCGCCAGCGACGAAGTCTTATTCTATCAAGGTCTGTACTCACATTTTTCACCCGACGTTAGCTAATTTATCTAGTGCCTAGAGATAAAAATTGTTGCTCTGAAGCACTGGTGAAACTGTGTTTTGGGGATGCTTTCGTATACCGAATTACAAGTGTGGTGGGTCTGGTGAGTCTTGGTGAATATTACTGCTTTAGATAATACTCAACCAACCAATGTCACTGACATCGCAAATGTCATCATTCGCGTATTGAAGATATTGCCTGATTAAGCTATACTAAGCACTTGAAAAGCAAGAGTTGAATTATAAAATAACAAAAAGAAGGATTCCATAGAGTCCAAAATTTAGAAACAAAACAACATAAAAGACACAAAATAGTCGTTCAAGCCACTCGGTATACAAAAGCATCAACCAAACTCACTCAATTTTGACTTACTTAACTAAGCCCATCAACGAATTAATTAATCGAGACAAAGAAAGCTGACAGGCCAGAAAAACCATAAAACCGAAAGATTAATTGCAAAAACCAGCAAATTTCATTTTTTAATCAAAAACGGCAAAGTTTTCAAATTTTCGATAAATATTGCGAAAATAGTCGAAGCATAAACGAAAAAGCAGCATTTCGCTTCGCATGGAGATTTTCGAGGGTACTTATATGAGGCCCCGATATTCTCCATACCAACCTAAAAGGTACAAAGCTAATAACCCAAAACTGACGCTATTTTAGCATTTAGAGCGTAAATTAAGCGTTTATATTCTCGTTTCCATAGTAAAAAATCAACCGTTTTTTCACCTCATGTCTTTCGTAGAAAAACAGGAGATTAAATAAACCAACATGGCAAAATAAGGCTGCTTTAGAGTTATTCTATCAAAAATGGCTTAACGAAAGACCGTTATATTTCTTCTCTATTTGGCACAAAAATTCTCAGTTTTTTTTAACTTATCTAATTTTTGCTATTTGTTTTTTCATCTTACAAGGCGTTTCGGCCATTAGGTCAAAGTCAACCTTGAATGCAAAAGAGAAGTTACAGCTAGGCAAAAGTTTGAAATCTTAGCTTCCAGAATTTCCTCAAAAAATACTTTTACAATTTAGCTACTAAATTTTGGCGCAAATTTTTAGGTGCAGCCTCTGTGAAATTAGCTTAAATATTTTCCGCTAACCCGAACCACATTGATACCAAAACAACTTAATTTTAATTAAATTTTTGAAGAGATAATTTGCGCCAATAAAAATATTCAAACGCGCAAGCTATTCCGATTGCACTTATCATAAACGCGGTGTAGAACACAACTAAAGGAAATTGTTGTGTTTCGTTTTGTTGCCCTAAAGCGTAGAAATAATGGTCATCTGAACCAATATAAACTGCACCATTAACTACTGCGGGGGATGAACAGATCTGATACTGAGTCAGGAACTTCGACAAGACATAACCATTTGTTGCATTTAAAGCAACCACATTATGATCATCAGACCCAGAATAAACTACACCATTAGCAAACGCCGTACTCGCCGCAATGCTGTCTCCAGCCTTATAAGTCCATATTAAACTGCCATTTCCAGCGTCCAAAGCAAAAAGATACCCAGTAGCAGAGCCAATAAACACCTTACCATCAGCAACATTGGGTGTAGCATGAACCCATCCACCAGTGTTAAATTTCCAGTTTAAACTTCCGGTGTTGGCATCCAAACAATATGTATAGTTATCCAAACAACCTACGTAAACAGAATCGCCTGAAACACTGGGGGCATAGACTACTGTATCTTTAGTTTTAAAAGTCCAGAGCAAACTGCCGTTGTCAGCGTTTAAAGCGTAAACATAGTCATCCGCAGAACCAAAATAAATTTTTCCGTCAACAACTGAAGGTGAAGACCAAACCTTGTCTCCAGTTTTAAATTGCCAAATTAGATTTCCGTTAGTTGAATTTAGACAATACATCTCAGAATCAAGCGAACCTATGTAGAGTTTACCGTCAACAACTGCAGGAGACGAATTTATTTCATTGCCTGTTTTGTATTTCCAAATTACGCTTCCATCTTTGGCATTTAAAGCATAAATGTAAGAGTCCCAAGAACCGATGTAAACTATGCCATTAACAACGTCTGGAGAAGATGTCACGCTACCGCCAGTTTTGAGTTCCCAATTTACAACTCCATTTTTCGTGTTCAAACAATAAAAGTAGCCGTCCCAAGATCCAAAGTATACTAAGCCGTCTACAACTGCGGGTGAACTAGTCACTGTACCGTTGGTCTTGAACTTCCACAAAAGTTGGGTAACATTGACCACGGGACTTTCTGTTTGAGCTGTGCGCGAAGGGTCGTGACCAAACATTGGCCATGAATTACTACTTTGATTGACCTGTGCGAAAGAAGTCAGAGTGGTTAATGTTAAAAAAAGAATTAATACTACAAATACAATCACGCATCTTAGCATAATCGATTTTGTAGTCATCTCAAGGGTAACCTTTACTCAAGTTTGTTATCAACTAAACTCGCGAACATTTATTATTTTCTATTTATCAGGATATTTGCTCTTTTACTGTGTCATAGCAATAAGAAAGATTCATTTCTGGTCTTTTAGGATAATTAAACTGTTATTTATGAAAAACCACAATCATTATATTTGACATGAATAAGAATAAAGATGCATCCTTGGCAGCGACGCCGTAATTGGTTGCCTATAAACTTGAAGGGGTAAGGGGAGCGGGTTGGAAGGAAAAACTAAAGACATAATACTATTATTTGTTTTACTTGCAATTCTTACACCATTGTTAATTTATCCAAGTTATCTAAGCCTTAAACCATTTAATTATAAGAACACTATTTCTGATTGGATCTTTATTTCAGCGAATGTTGTTTTTTTCAGCATATTTCTGTTATTTATTCCGTTCAGAAAAAAAGTTTCACGGAAAGCATCCAGCGTTTACGTGGCGTTCGTAGTTGCCCTATTTGCTGAAATGTTCGGAATTCCACTAACAATGTATTTTTTCTCATACGCTATAGGCGAAAACAACATTTTCTCTTTAGAATTCCTTTTGGCCCCGGTTGTGGGGCAAACTCTCTTCTACAATATTTACCATTATATTATATTCTATGCCTCTAAAGTTATCATTGAAATAGGCTTATTGTTGGTTGTTTTTGGCTGGAAACAAATCTACAATGGTCAAAAAGCAGGCAAACTGGTAACGAATGGTATATACCGCTACATGCGTAACCCGCAATACTTAGGCTTTCTATTTGTCACGGGCGGTCTTCTGCTTCAATGGCCCTCTATCTTTACTGTTATATTGTGGCCGATATTGGCAGTCATGTATATCAAATTGTCAAAGAAAGAAGAACGCGATGTGGAAGCAGAATTTGGGGATGAATTTCGGAAATACAAGAACTCTGTCCCTTCTTTTTGGCCACGTATACGCTCAAGAAGCCCCAGTCCTCAATAATTTTTTATTTTTTCTTTAAAAAAACTTTTAGAAAAATTTTCGTTCAAAATTACATTGGTTGGATAAAGGACGGTATTCATACAAATCAATACATTCTAGTTTAATCTCGAAACATTTTTCAACTGTTTAAACTAGTAAAATCAGGAAGGAAGCAGGCATGTCAAGTTTTAAGGTTGTAAACAGGAGTTATAGCTTCATGACTAATGGTGAAATAGACTTCATCGATTTATCTGACAAAATTCAGCAAGAAGTCTCGCTTACAAGCATCCAAAACGGGTTAGTTCACATTTTTGCTCCCCATGCAACAGGTATTTTAATTTTAACAGAAAACGACAATGCCCTCCTGGAAGACATTAAGATGCTGCTTGAAGAACTTGCGCCAAAGCATAAAGCATATAACCATCCTTCTAATGCCCATTCACATTTAAGGTCAATTCTTTTTCCGCCAGATAAAACCCTGCCAATAGTTGACGGCAATGTTACCTTCGGAACGTGGCAATCACTACTATTTGTGGAAACTGATGTTTATCCAAGAAAAAGAACTATAATAATTCAAGTAATGGGTGAATAGTAAAAAAACCAAAAAACACGTATCGTATTTTTTTTCTGTTAAGTGTTTCAATTTTTTTAAAAGTTTCTATTTTTCGATATTCGCAATCGAGAAAGCAAGCCAGTCAACATGTTATTTTAACTCTTTTAGTTATAATTATACAAAGTGGTGTATTCTATTTTAACTATTTATTGTAAAAAATTACCATTCGAAGAAATTTCGTTTGAAGAAAGACTGAAACTACCGACTGCGGTACTTAATTTAGAAAGAATTAACAGTTGAAAAGAGGATCTCGATTACCGGTTCACTTGCGCAAATAGGCTTAAATTACATTTTATTTTGCAAAAAGAGCACTTAAAGTAAAAAAACCTAAAAGTTCAATAAAGATTTAGCTAAATACTGTATTTGCTCCAAAATAAAGCTTGAAATGGCATCATAAGAGCCAATAGAAAAAATAATTTGATGAAACAAGCTTCATAAAAAGCCAAAGTTGCCCTATACGTCTTCCAGTTTCTAAGCGGTAATAAAGAGGGAAGCTTTTTTAAGCCAAAAAAACATGATTATATAAGCTTCGTCATAGTTCGAAGAAAATCATCTTTTATGCTCTGTTCGAACCTGTCTAGTCGGTCCTCGCGATCTCATTCGAGCTTTTTTGTTTTCGTCAGCTCGCTCTGAGGTTTTTTCTGCCAGCGAATCAGGTATAGTTTCCTCAATAGGCAAAGTGTCAACAGCATCGGGGAAATCATCGTTAGTAGCTTGTTGGGCTCCAGCTTTAAACATCGTTACAAATGCCTTATCAACGTCGCCTGGTTCCACATTTATGCCTAAAGTCGCGTCAGTAAGCACCACTGTCGGAAAGTCTAGTTTACGCGCATCCAAAACAGTGTTTACGACACAATAATCTGTTGCTAAACCACCGATAAAGAGACGTTTTACTTCACACATCTTTAGTTCGTGAGCGAAGCTAGTTCCATCAAAAACCGAGTAACTTTCATGCTCCGGATTGGTTGCTTTAGAAATAACCACAATATGATCAGGCAATTTAAGATCGAGACTAAACTTCGCGCCTTCTGTATTCTGAACGCAATGAGGAGGCCATGGACCACCTTGAGCTTTGAATGAAATATGATTTTGTGGGTGCCAATCTCTAGATGCAAAGATATGTGCCTTTGCATCTTCAAAACGCTTTATGTACCCATTTAAAACGGGTATAAGTTCGTCGCCGCCTTCAACAGGCAAGGCGCCCCCAGACAGAAAATCTTTTTGCATATCGGTTATTAATAGAGCATCAGAATTTGTTATATCATAGTTTTTTTTCAAACAAAACACCTAATGTATATTTTTTTAAAAATGTTCGGAATTAATATAAAATAAGTAGATACTATCGAATAAACTTTTTGAAGACATATTTTAATGGAAAAGTAATTAAGGTTTTATGAGCTTTAATAGAATGGTGAACTGATGACAGTTTTAGCCTATGTTCTTTTTAAGGTTTCTTCAGGAACTGAACGAGAAGTTGCAGAAAAAATGATTGAGTTTGAAGAAGTTATGCAGGCAGATGTGGTTTTCGGCGAATATGATGTTATAGCAAGGGTAACGATAATCGATTTGGAAAAGCTCCAAGACTTCGTTTCAGATAAAATAAGAACGGTTCCGAACGTACTGGTTACTTCCACCATGATAATTTCTAAAGAGTACAAAGGGAAAACCTATCGGCCTAAAAACAAGTAACTTTTTGTATGTTTGGTTGATGCTTTTGTATACCGTTTAGGAAGCCTTATCTTTTAACCTGCAACAATAAAATACTTAGGCATCAAACATGAAAACACGAATTAAAGATGACTCCATATCAAGCAGAGGAATGCGTGCTCTTGAAGTTAACGCTGAATATTATGGCATAAGCCTGATTCAACTAATGGAAAACGCTGGGCGAAATGTAGCTGAAGAGATTAATTTGCGGTTTCCAGATGAACGAAAAATTTCTGTTTTCTGTGGTTTAGGCGGAAATGGTGGCGACGGCTTTGTTGCTGCCAGACATCTTTTAGATGAAGGTTATAGCGTCACTGTTATTCTTGCGGGTAAAGGTCGCGACATAAGCCATGAAGCGGCATTGAAAAATTGGTCCGTTCTTCAATCTTTAAAAGGAAAGGTTGAGATGATTGAAGTTACCGATAGTTCTGCTCTACCTCAAGTGTCAGCTGATGTTGTGATTGATGCTTTGCTTGGGACAGGAACTAAAGGACAACTTAAACCTCCAATAGCTCAGATGGTTGATTACATTAATTCTTTATCTGCTTTCAAAATAGCTGCCGATGTCCCAACAGGCATAGAATCGGACACCGGCGAAGTTCTAGGATCTGCGATAAAAGCTGACCTTACAATAACCTTTCACAGAGAAAAGATAGGATTAAAAGAAGCAAAAAAATACGTTGGCGAATTAGTTGTAAAAGATATAGGCTTGCCAAAGGAATTAGAACACTTTGTTGGCCCCGGCGACGTATATTTGGCCAAAAAACCACGCAGTTCAACGGCTCATAAGGGCGATTTTGGGCGATTGCTAGTGATTGGGGGGAGTGAAGTTTATTCTGGGGCGCCTACATTGGTTTCGCTCGGTGCTTTGAGAACAGGAGTAGATCTTGTTTATCTTGCAGCTCCTGCGAAGGTAGCATATACAATTTCTTCAATGTCACCGGACTTAATAACAATAAAACTTGATGGAAACAATCTAAACCCAGACAACATAGAAACACTAAAACCTTACTTGAATATGGTTGATGCGGTTGCTTTGGGGCCTGGAATGGGATTAAACCCTGAAACCAAAGATTTCGTTAAGCAATGTATCGCAGAGGTTGAAGCTGCGGGTAAGCCCTTGCTTTTGGACGCAGACGGACTCAAAGCATTTGCAAAATACAAAAGACCCCTAAAAGTACCATTAGTTCTTACGCCTCACGCAGGAGAATACGCCATTCTTACAGGCGAAACCTTACCTGAAAACCAAGAAGAACGGATAACGTCAATTCAAAAAACTGCAAAAAAACTTAACGCTGTTGTACTTGTTAAAGGCAAAGTTGACATCATATGCAGTGCGGAGAGGTTTAAGCTAAATTTCACGGGCAATCCCGGCATGACGGTTGGAGGTACGGGTGATGTTCTAAGTGGTATCGTTGGAGGTTTGCTAGCTCAATACGTTGACCAATTTGAAGCTACAGTCGCTGGTGCCTTTGTAAATGGTGCCGCAGGAGATTTTGTTGCAAACGAGCTTGGTTTTCACATGGTAGCTACAGATATTATTGATTGGATTCCTCAGCTTTTGGACGATCCAATGAGTCATTTGAAGGTGCGAAATCCAATTGGAAAATAACGCGGAAGCTGCCGCGCCGAAATTTCCGTTGCGAATTACTATTTATCATGCTGCTCAAGATGATCCTAAAAAAAATACAGCCTTAAGGCTGAAACGTCGAGGGTTTGCGCGGATAGTTACTAAGACCCGGTTTCTGCCAAAACGAGCAATAGTGCTTAATCCTTTTGGCGAAATTGCTTTTTCACCTGCAGATAGAGAACGGGTTCAGCAATTTGGTTTGGCTGCCTTGGATTGCAGTTGGGAGTATGCACAAAAGGTGATGTCGGGGCATGTGAAAGGAACTAGTCGTTGTCTTCCAATTTTGATCGCGGGTAACGCTGTTAATTTTGGAAAGTTAACTAAGTTGAGCACAGCTGAAGCCATTGCAGCGGCATTATATATTGCCGGTTTTATGAAAGAATCTCAGGATTTATTGTCAATTTTTACATGGGGACATACATTTTTTGAGTTAAACGAAATGCTGCTTGACAATTATGTTACCGCTAAAGATAGCGGTGAAATCGTGGAGATGCAAACCAGACTTCTAAAAGGTAAAAAATGTGAATAAAATCGTCGCTTATTGATGCTTCTTCATGTGGGAAACATGAAAGGCTTATAGCAAACAATAGGCAAAAATGATTAAGAGCCAAAAGAGAGGGACTAAAACTCGGAATACGTCACAAATTTTTACCTATTCTTGGCTTCAGTTGTCCTTATTTCACTCTCAGCCGTTTTAATGCCTGGTCCATTATTTGCGGTTACCCTTAAAAAAGCAGAAAAAAGCAAAGCTGCAGGAGCCCTGATTGCCATTGGTCACGGCATAATCGAGTTTCCACTCATGTTTCTAATTTTCTTTATTTTAAGTCAGTTTAAAATTCCAAGCATTGTGCAAATTGCTGTAGAATTGGTCGGTGGTTTTTTGATGATTCTTATGGGAATACAAACATTTAGAAACAGGCATAAAAACGAAGAATCACAAGTAAGTTTAAAGCGTGACTCCATACTTGCGGGAGTTTACACTACAGCGGTTAACGCTGGCTTTATTTTGTGGTGGTTAACAATTGGGACTACATTAATACTTAATGCCCAACTATTTGGAATTGTTGGCTTTTCTATATTTGCAGGTGTTCATTGGCTTTGTGATTTTTCATTTTACACATTCGCGGCTCTACTTGTTTTTTAGTCACAACGTTTGTGGACAATAAAAACAAAAACCGGAATTACATTTTTTTGTATCGCCGTTTTCATGGGTTTTGGAACATATTTTATGGGTTTAGCTTTATGGTCAATTTTAACATAGTTAAATAGCAAAGTGAAGTGAGTAATATTTATGGAAATTCAAGTTGGAAACTCAATTCTTGAGTTAATTAAAGGAGACATCACCGATATTTCAGCAGATGCGATAGTCAATCCAGCAAATTCGTCTCTTATGGGAGGCGGCGGAGTCGATGGAGCAATACACAGCAAAGGCGGACCTAAAATTCTTGAGGAATGTAAGCGTATAAGGGAGACTGAGTGGCCTGATGGTTTGCCAACTGGAAAAGCAGTTATAACATCAGGCGGCAACTTGAAAGCAAAATATGTTATTCATACAGTTGGACCTGTCTGGCTTGGCGGCTTTCATGTTGAAGCAGAACTTTTAAAACAAGCATACAGGAACTCGTTGAAATTGGCAGTTTCTAAGGGCATTAAATCAATTGCGTTTCCGTCGATTAGTACTGGAGCATACGGATACCCAATTGAAGAAGCCAGTCAAATTGCTGTTAAGACATTTAAAGATTTTTTGGAAAAAGAAGGTAAGCTTGAGAAGGTTATTTTCGTTTTGTTTTCTGACTATGATTTAGAAATTTATTTGCACGTGGCTAAGCAGATTTTTATTTGAGGTTTTACGATTTTGCCGCAATGTTGAGAGTTGAATGATTGTTGCTTTCAATCAAATATTGCTTGAAATTGTCAATGTAAGCTAAGTGACGTTTAGATGGGAGATCAATGTTTAGCTGCCAATTTTGCAAAAGTTCCTCATGGAGAAGTCGGTGCATGTTTTGGAAACGCATGAGAGAATGCAGCGAAAAACTCAATATTCTTAAGTATTTTCTTAGAAAAAAGCTTTCGGTCCAATGTTCTGAATACTAAATGACCATTAGGGTCAAAGTTGATTTGATGGTGGCAAGATTCTTTATCTGCTTAAAAATGACTTCACGAAGCTGCTCCAAAGATTCACCCCCAACCTTCGCAATAATATCGTAAGTCCCACATGAAGGATAAATCTCAATGACCTCTTCAACTTTTTTTAAATCCTCAAGAGCACTTTTACTTGAATCAGGTTCAGCATTAATAAAAACAAAAGCATGTCTTTTTTGAGGATGAACGTTTTCTTTTGCAGAAAAATCGACGCGTGCTGTGAATTCTATATTAGCAAAAACATCCTCCACATAAGACGCCTCATTTACTACTTAATGAGCTTGGAACATAGTTATTAAATCTGTGTTGCCATCCAGCTGCAACAACAAATCAACATTTAACGTAAACACAGAAATCTATCTGGAGGCGCTAGGGCTTGGTAAAACGGCGGACTTTTTCATTAAAGCACAAAAAAAGTAAACTCTGCCCCTTCGCAATTATTTTGTACAATCAAGAAAATGAAAGAATGTTGCTTAATTGAGCCTTCTTTCCATCAAGCCCAAGTTAAATATTTGTTAAGCGTTTGTGGTTTTTAATTGAATTAACGAGTAAACTTCGTATTTGTTGCCCAATGCTTTTCTTCCGTCCAAATAGCATAACTCAATGAGGAAGCCTAAGCCTATAACATTGCCGCCTAACTTTTCAACTAATTCAATGTTTGCTTTTATTGTACCACCTGTTGCAAGCAAATCGTCAATTATCAAAACGTTCGCACCTTTTTCAATGGCATCCTGGTGGATTTCAATTGTGTCGCATTCGTATTCCTTCTTGTAGGTGAGGTTTTCGCATTGATATGGAAGCTTGCCTTTTTTCCGTATTGGTATAAAGCCCACGCCTAATTCGTAAGCTAATGCTGCACCGATAATGAAGCCTCTTGCTTCGTTTGAAACGATTACATCAATAGATTTACCCTTGTAATGGTCAGCTAATTGTTTAACGGCTTCGTGAAAGCAAACTTTGTCTTTTAGAAGGGGAGTGATATCCCAGAAAACTACACCTTTGAACTCGGGGATTCTACGAATTTTCGATTTAAAGTCAACGACATTGTCGGGTTTGTTCATGTTTTTCCCCTTTAGACAAAAGCCCCTTTTAACGCTTGGTTACATGCACAAGTACATTCACTGGGGGTTTTAGCGACAGTTTCAGCGATTATACGTTTAACGTTTTCAATGTTAGATTTCATAGTTGCAAGAATATCGTCCACGCAAACTACATGGTCTTTCCATACGTCGTAGTCAGTAACAGTTGAAATAGAAGCATAGCAAATTTCAGCTTCTCTGGCTAAAACACATTCAGGAACAAGGGTCATTCCAACAACATCTGCGCCCCATTGACGGTACATTTTGGATTCTGCTTTGCTTGAGAAACGTGGTCCTTCAATGCAAACATAGGTTCCTGTTTCATGCATTTTAATTCCTATGTCTTTACCAACGGAAATTATTGTTTTCCTAAGGTCAGGACACATGGGTTCAGCCACCGAAATATGGCAAACCTTGTTTTCTGTGTAAAATGATTGTTCTCTTCGCGTGGTTCGATCAATGAATTGGTCAACAAAAACTATTTCACCTGGATGATATTCTTCTCTAAGTGAGCCAACGGTTGAAGGCGCGAGAATTCGTTTTACGCCGAGCCGTTTTAAAGCAAAAATGTTTGCTCTAACGTTAATGTCGGTTGGGCGGATAGTATGTTTTTTTCCATGCCTTGGTAGAAAAGCCACACATTTACCACCGAGTTCGCCAACTGTTATGGTATCTGATGGCTTGCCGTAGGGCGTTTCCATCGTCACCTCTTGAACATTTTTTAGTAGTTTATGATCGTAGAGACCTGTTCCACCGATAACTCCAAATTCAGCTTGCATGCAATTATCTTCAAATGTTTACCTTATAAAAATAGCGTCAATGAACCCAGAAAAGCCCATTTAGCCGGTTTTTGTTTTCAAAACGAAACAAAAGTCAAAAATGAAGTGCTTTGTTCTTCTCTGAAAGAAGAAGGAGGAACGCAGAAAATAGCACCGTGTCCTTCTTCTAACCTTAAAAGAAGAAGAAGCCCTGAAAATTCACACTTCTTCTTCTTTGGTAGAACAACAACAGTTGGTGGTAGCACCGGGTGTTGTTCTTCTTCGCGAAGCTAGAATCCTAGTTATTTTCCTTGGAATATTTTTTCTCTTCGAAACTGCAAAATGCAGGTTCCAACAAAAATAAAAGTATTAAAAAAAGAAGAAAGTAGGTTAAGATACTTTTTCAATGATTACTGAAACTGTTTGGGTTTGTCCATTGCGAATTACAGTGAAATCAACCGTTTGACCCGGCAGTGTATGTTGCTCGAGATAAGATAGCAGGTCGTCGGTGTCCGTTATTCTTGTTCCATTGATGCCGATTATAACGTTGCCGCCTGTCATTATAGTTGAGCCTAAAACCGATGTCTGGGTTGAGCCTCCTTTGAGCCCGTTCTGTGTTGAAACACTCCACCAACCAACCGTAAGTAATGTTTACGCCGGCAGCTTGGGCGATTTGATAATTCATATCTGTTCCTTGTGCATTAATGGTTGGATGTTGGTTGTAGGAGCCACTTGTTACCAGAGAGTTGAGTTCACGTATTATGGTTTCAGAGGGAATTGCGAATCCTAAACCATTAGAGTTGCTTACCGCAGCAGTAGTTATGCCAACCACGTTACCTTCATAATTAATTAGCGGTCCTCCTGAGTTTCCTGGGTTGATTGCTGTGCTTGTTTGAATTATGTCTGAAATTGTTGGTCCTGAGCTTTGGCTTGTGCTTGAATCTTCTGTTATTGTTCGACCAAGTGCGCTGATTACGCCTGTAGTCAGTGTTCCTGAAAGCCCGAAAGGTGTACCTACAGCTACAACTGGGTCTCCGACTTGCAAAGTTGACGAATTAATCAATGTTAACGAGGACAAATCACTGGGCATTGAGTTTACGGTGACGACAGCTAAGTCAGCCAATGAGTCTGAACCTATCTCTTTTCCAGGGTAGCTTTCGCCATCTGCAAATGTTAGTTATGTTAATTGCATCTTGAATGACATGGTTGTTGGTAACGATAACTTGTTGATTGTTTACGGTTGTTATGAATCCGGATCCCTGTTGCTGTGAATATATAGTTTGTTCAAACATTGTATATTCCTGTAGAAGTCTTGGATGACAACGACGGAATTTTTCACCTGCGAATAAAGTTGAGCCAAAGAAACATTTCCACCTAAAAGATAGGTCAAGTTAGAGCCAAAAGTATATGCTGAGTTAAGCGCGTCATTCTGCAAATTCGACTGCAAAGTATTATTTTTCCATTTAGTGATGAATAGATATAAGCGTAGCCGATTAAGCCGCCAGCGATCAACCCTACCAGAACCAGCCCGATTAAGAGCAAAACAGAAAAATGTTTGGCTTTGGGCTGTTGAGCGAGCGATGGAGGAGGTGAAGGAGCTTGAAGTAATGGATGGGGAATCTCCATCAGGCATCACCTTTAGCATCGATCGATTTGGTTTGGCTGCTGCCAGGCGCGGGGAATGTTTTGCTTTGTAATTTGCGTGCTGGAAAACTTTTTCCGCAGGCAGGACATGCTTGGTTTTCAGGTTGTAGTTTCGTACGGCAATAGGGGCAGATAAGCTTCTTTGCTAGGTGTAGTCCTTCTTTTTCTTTAGTGATTTTTCCGTCGGCTAAGAAAAGCATTCGTTCAGTGTGAGCTGCGACTTGCCCGTCATGCGTTACCATGATAATGGAGGTTCCCTGTTTGAGGTTGAGATTTGCCAGTAGCTTGACGGTTTCCTGTGGGTTCATCGGCTAGTATAATGGCTGGGTCATTGGCTAATGCTCGGGCTATGGCTACCTTTGTTGTTCTCCTTGACTGAGACGTTGAGGTCTATGAGATTCACGCCCAGATAAACCGACAGTCGCAAGCAGTTCATTGGCTCTTTCGCTTCTTTGACCGCTGAACTTTCCCGCAAGTTCCATGGCTAACTCAACATTTTCCCGTGCATTTAGGTAGGGTAAGAGGTTAGAGCTTTGGAAAATGAAGCCGATTTTGTCTCTGCGTATTTTGTAGAGTTGCGATTCAGGTAATTCACCGATGTCAACGTTGTCCAAGAGAACTTTACCTTTTGTTGGTTTATCGATGCAGCCCATAATGTTTAGTAGTGTAGTTTTGCCGCTGCCTGAGGGTCCCATGATTGCTGTGAATTCGCCTTTCTTGATTTCAAGATTGAGGTTGGTTAGTGGCTGTACTTCTCTTTTGCCAAGTGTATAGGTTTTTGTAAGGTTTTCAATTTTCAATACTAACTCACTCATACCGCATTGCCTCCGCTGGTCTTGTTTTTGCTGCACGCCATGATGGGTACAAGCTGCCGATTGCGCCCAGTAATATTGATGCGCCAAAACCGATTGCCATAAGTTCAGGGCTAACTGTGATGGCTGGAGTTTTTGATGTTGAACCATTGATAATTGAAATCATTTGGCCATGACCGAATAGATTGCCAGAATTTGGAAGCAGAATTGACGATAGGTATGGTGCAGCTACGGTGCCTATGACTACGGCGACTACTCCAGCTAGTACACTTAATAGAACACCTTCGAGTAGGAATTGGCTCATGACTGCTGCGTTGCTTGCTCCTATGGCTTTCAATGTCCCGATTTCTTTCGTTCTTTCCCGGACAGTGTAGAGCATAACGAAGAGCACGATGATGCTTGTAGCTACAACAGCTATGACGATTTCTTCTAGGGCTTGTGTTTTGTGTCTGATTCATGGTTGCTTGAGCGCTTTGTAGTTGGCTATTGTATATTGACTCTTCTTGCTGGAGTTAGCTTAGTCTGTCTTGTGCCGTTTGGACGTTGAGGTCTGGGTGTGCTACGCTTATTGCGTTAGACACTGAGGATACATCTGAGGTGTTGTCGCCGAATACGTTTAGGGTTGTTATGGTGTCTGTGTTGTTAGTTATGGCTTGGGCTTCTGAGAGGGGCATATATAGGTCTTGGTTGTCTACTCCTGATGGTGAGTATATGCCTACGACTGTGAAGTTTGTGCCTAAGATGTTAATTGTGTCGCCTGCACCCGCATTGAAGTATGCTGAGTTGTTTACGCTCAAAAACACATCACAGGTGTTTGTAGATTGCAAGTTTCTGCCTGCAGTGACGTTTGTCGGGAGTATTGGATAATTGTTAATTAATGAAGCGTTAAATGGTATGCCCTCAATGATGTAGTTGGGCACCGTGATGTTGAAGCCTTGTGTAGACTGCGACTGGACCCCATTTTGCATCATCGTTGGATAGACTGTTTTGTTATATCCCTCGACCTCTTGGAGTATCGGTTCAACCGCGGCTACACCGGATATGTTGGTTATATCAGAATAGAGAGTTTCATTCATAGGGGTAGATCCTTCTCCACCATTCGGGCCTCCACCAAATATGCTTTTTATCTCTGGACCCTTACTACCAGAGCCGCCTCCAGGTGGGCCACTGATCGTTGTTCCAGAGTCACTTGATTGAAAACCATAGCCGCTGGGGGCTGATTGTGTTAAGCTGCATTGAATTTGTGTCAATGTCTGGTTGATTTGTGCTTCTGTCTATGTGAAGGTGCTTCCCAGGTTGCCGGTTAGGTTGTTTGTAGCGTTTTGGTTGGCAGCTATGCCTGGTGGGATGGCGATAAGTATGGCCATGCAAAAACCGGGTGCGATGACTACTAATAACGCTCTTATTTTGCGTCTTGAGAGGTTTCTGAATGCTCTGTTTAGTATTCCCAGATGATAGCACCTTCTTGTTTTTTGTTAGTGTTTATTTTTTTCATTTTAATTCTACATATTTAGGTTTATAGTAGTTACTATTATTGATAGTAGCTATGATATAAGTGTTACTACTGACGATAGTAACTAAATCAAATCAAAACTAACAAAAAAACAACAAGAAAAAACCTTAAAATTAAAAAGGCTCAACCAACAAAACTGACATTTTGAGTACTAACAATAAAAAAATCACCCATCTGACCAACGCCCATGTGAGAATTAACCATCGTCCCATTGTTAACCATCAAAACTACAGCATTATTGCCACTTACAGCAAATACATTATGTAAAGGCGAATTTATAAAATATGGACTACTTGAATTTCCTGTAATCGCTCCATTAACTCCAATTTGGCCTAAACCGGCAAAATCATAGCCGATGCCAGTTGTCTTGTATCCAACAACTGAGGGAACCTTAATTTGATGTGCAGCCGTATAGCCAGTTTGTATGTTAACCATGGCGAAGCTTACAGCAACTGCAGAACAAAGAAGCACCAAAGTCAATACAAAACCAAAAAATACCTTGCGTTGATTCATGTAACCCTGTTGCTTTGGCTCTGAAATATTTCTTAACCGTTTATCCAATCGCGGATGAGTTGAAAGAATCCCTAGTCTATGCAGCACCGATGAAGTAACTAAAAGGTTTGATGAGAAACTGACCAATAGGCTTTCTCTGGGCAAATTTTCTATGGCTTTGCAAATTTTTGCAAGTGCGTTCCCGAAGGCCGCTGGTTTATCGGATAATTCGATGGCGATTTCGTCAGCGTACATTTCTCTTTCTCTTTGCCCTGATGATGTAGCAATGTAAGCGAGTGGATTAAAGAACGAAATTACGGTTAATGCAGACGTGACTGTTTTGTAAAAGAAGTCATGATGTTTTACATGACCCAATTCATGGGCTGCAACAGCCGCGATTTCATCGTGGTCAAGTATATTTAGTAATCCGATTGAAAAAACAATAGTTGTCGTATCGCCATAACCGATAGTGAATGCGTTGGGTCGCAGGTCTTCAACAAGTCCGATTTTTGGGGTTGCAATGAATAATTTATTTGATAGTTCAGTTACCTTGGTTTGAAGCCATTGATGCTCGCCTGGTGATAGAGAAATTACATGCAACACTTTTCGTGCTACTCGGTCATCAGCTGCAAGCATCGATAACGCAAAGAAGCCGCCTGCCACTAACCCGATGAGGCATAAGATTCCAGTAACTGAGTAAATTGAAGTTGTGGGAATTTGTGCGGCTGATACAACAAAACTCGGGTTTGGAAAAACTTGGAAAGGCAAATTCATTGCAATTGCATTGATTGGTCCGGTTGTAGTGACAGAGCTGGTGCCTGTTACTATTTCGCCATTGGAGGCTTTAAAGAGAGGGTTATGTGTTTGAATGGTTGCAGAAGGAACAAAGATCATCATCACAATAAATGGAATCGCCAACGGAATAAGGTACAGCAGGCTTTTTGTTTTCTGACCCATGAAATTGGTGAACTTTGAAACAGCTTTGATGCAAACAAAGGAAATAACTAGAGATAGGACTGAGTAGTAAAAATAGGGTTGAAAAATCTGGTTTAGGATTGCTTCAAAGTTCATCAGGCATTTCTCCTATTCTTTGGTTTTCTTTTTTGTCATGTTCTCGTTTAACTGGAGTTTTAGTGCTTTGCGTTCTTCCTCATTTAAACAAGTTTCATCTACAAGGCAGTTTGCCACTACTTCACCAAAATTATCTATAAGGCTTGAAAGGACTTCGCGAACTGCATTTTTTTGGAAATTCTGTTTTTCAAGTGCTGGCCAATAAACATAGTATAAGCCGCCTCTTCCTTTCTCTATTTTGCGGTCAAGCAGATTCTTCTCGAAAAGCCTGTCCATGGTGGACATGACGGTTGTGTAAGCTATACTTTTTGTTTTTTTAAGGGCTTCATAAATTTCTCTAACTGTGATGGGTGTTTTTTTTGAAGCCCAAATTGCTTCCATGATGTTGGATTCTAATGGGCCTAGAAAGGCTTCTAACGCTTTGCCATCTATGTTGTACTGTGAAACGTCTGGTTTTTTATCTTCTGTCATACAATTGCAACCTAACTACTACCGTGAATAGTAGCTATTTAATGTTTCGAAACACTCATCGTCTTAAAATAAAGACGCGTAAAATAACAAACTATGATACTTGCCCAATGGAAACTGAAACTGTTTGAGATTGCCCGTCTCTAACAACGGTGAAATTAGCAGTTTGTCCCGGCAACGTATGCTGCTCCAAATAAGATAGCAAATCATCAGTATTTGTTATTCTTACTCCGTTTATTGCGGTTATTATGTCACCGCCAATGATTATGTTTGAACCTAAAATTGTCGTTTGTGTATTTCCTCCTTTAAGGCCATTCTGAACGGATACGCTTTCAACCAGCCAACCGTATGTGACGCTGGTTTTCATGGCTTGGGCGATCTCATAGTTCATGTCTGTTCCTTGTGCATTAATTGTTGGGTGCTGAGTGTACGTGCCAGAGGAAACTAACGAGCCTATTTCTCGTGATATGGTGTCAGAGGGAATTGCAAACCCTAAACCCTGAGAATTGCTAATATCGGCTGTAGTAATTCCAACTACTTCGCCTCCATAGGTTACCAGTGGACCTCCCGAATTTCCAGGGTTAATAGCAGTGCTTGTTTGAATAATATCTGGAATTGTTTGTCCTGTACTGCTGCTTGAGCTTGATTCTTCAGTGATGGTTCGTCCAAGCGAGCTGATCACACCTGTTGTTAATGTGCCTGAAAGGCCATAAGGTGAACCAACTGCAACAACGGGATCGCCTACCTGCAAAGTATTTGAACTGACCAGCGTTAAAGATGTTACACCGCTAGGCATTGGCGAGATTGAGAGTACAGCAAGATCCGACAGTGGATCTGAACCTAACACTTTTGCTGGGTAAGAATTGCCATCTGCGAAAGTGGCGGTTTCGTTGACCGCATTTTCTATTACATGGTTATTGGTTACAATAACTTGCTGATTGTTTACTGTTGTTACGAATCCTGAACCCTGCTGTTGTGAGTAACCTGCAAGTTGCCCAAAGAAATCGTAGGCTGGTACCAAGTCCTGGATTACAACCACTGATGATTTGACTTGCTGATACAATTGGGAGAGCGAAACGTTAGAGTTTACCAGATATGTTGCATTTGGATATGCAATATTATTGGTATTTTGAGTTAGTCCTTGCAGCTGAGTTTGCATGGTATTTAGTCTGGAGTTGAAATTTGAATAAGTTAACGCAAAGCCGATTAAGCCTCCGGCAACCAAACCGACTAGAACAAGAATAATTAGGATAACTGCTGAAAAATGCCTATTTTTTTGAGGTTGCGGCTGTGGTTGCGGAACTGATGGAATCGAGGGTACGGGGGGAGTTTCCATAATTAATCCTCAATTATTTTAAATAAATATTGGAAGTTTTTTGTTACTGCTTTTGGCCTCTCTCAAAATAGTTCATCACTTGCATAGATAGATTTTTTGCAAGTTGGACATTTATCATCATTTATTTGAATTTGGCTTCCGCAGTAGGGGCATGTATTGCTCTTTTTGTTTAAATGTAAACCTGGCATCTCTTTTACTATTTTTCCGTCTTTAAGAAGGAGCATGCGTTCAGTGTTGCGTGCAGCTTGACTGTCATGCGTGACCATGATTATTGTGGTACCTTGTGTAAGGTTAAGATTTGCAAGCAATTTCATAATGCCTTGTTTATTTTGGCTATCCAGGTTTCCTGTCGGTTCATCAGCAAGAATAAATGCAGGATTATTTGCTAAAGCACGAGCAATTGCCACTCTTTGCTGTTCTCCAGCGCTGAGACGTTGTGGTCTGTGGCTTTCTCTTCCAGAAAGACCAACCGTAGCTAATAATTCGCTTGCTTTTTTATTTCTTTCACTTTTAGATTTAATTCGTCCTTCCATTGGTAACTCTACATTTTCTCTGGCGTTTAGATATGACAATAAATTAAAGGTTTGGAAAACAAACCCCATTTTGTCTCTTCTGATTTTATAAAGCTGGTTTTCCGGAAGTTTTGAGACGTCAGTGCCATCTAGTAAGACTTGACCGCTTGTTGGCTTATCAATGCAGCCAATGACATTGAGCAATGTGGTTTTTCCCGAGCCTGATGGACCCATGATTGCTACAAATTCTCCAGCATTTATAGTCAGATTTAGATTTGACAGGGCTGGAACGCTGCGTTTGCCAAGCAGGTAGGTTTTATTTAGTTTTTCTATTTGCAGTACTGGTTTACTCATATTTCATCGCCTCTGCTGGTCTTATTTTTGCTGCTCTCCAAGCTGGATATAGACTTCCCACGGTTCCAAGTAGCACGGCTGCGCCAAATAGTATCAATATGAGTTCAGGATTCAGTGTTGCTACAGATAAACCACTAATTCTGGTAGTGCCTGAAAGGAACCCAGCTGCTCTATTTCCTGCACCAACGCCAACGCTTGGAAGTAATGCTGATGCAAGAGTTGGTGCTGCTATGCTTCCTATTGCGATTCCAACTACACCGGCAATTATACTTAACAGAATACCTTCAAGCATAAATTGTGCCATAACGGTATAGTTGCTAAAGCCAATCGCCTTGAGAGTACCGATTTCTTTTGTTCGTTCCTTGACTGTGTAAAGCATAACAAATAACACTATCAAGCTTGTGGCTATAACCACTACAACTATTTCTTCAACTGCAGTTGAGTATGTTTGACTATTAGCTGACTGTGCAGTTGCCAATTCAGCATTATAGGTTGTTTGAAGCGTTTGAAGCTGAGTTAAGCGAGTTTGATCAGTAGTAACTGTAAGCTCTGGATGCAATGAACTTATGGCTGTAGCTACTTGTGATACATCGCCACTGCTTTGGGCAAAAACAGAGAGGCTGGTAATGTATCCAGTATTATTCGTTATGGCTTGAGCATCTAAAAGGTTCATGAATAACGTTTGCGTTTGCGCAACTGATGATGGACTATAGATACCCACAACGTTAAATGTTTGACCTAAAATTGTAATTGTGTCGCCTACTCCTGCATTAAAGTATGCTGAATTATTTTCGCTTAGCAATACATCTCCAGTAGTGCCCGCCTGCAAATTGTTACCTGCAGTAATGTTTGTGGGCAATATAGGATATTCATTTATCAGATCCGAGGTAAGCGGGACGCCTTCAATTGTGTAGTCTACTGCAAGTCTGGTGATATCTCTAGAGTATCCGTTAAAAGAAACTGTTGATGTCACGTTTTGTCCTTCAGAGGCTTGCAATATAGGCTCAACATCTGCGACTCCAGAGATTGTACTATTGATATCTGAGTAAAGGCTTTCATTCATTGGATTTGATTGACCACCATTAAATGCGCCGCCGCCAAACTGACCACGTACGGTACCACCACCAAATTGACCGGGGGTAAAGCCACTACCGCCTGAAGTGCCGCCGCCAAATTGACCTGGGTTAAAACCACTACCGCCAGATGTACTTGAGCCTCCGGCGCCACCATTGAAACCGAATCCTGAAAAACTCGGCGCAAGACTGCAGTCTATTTGAGTTGATGTTTGGTTAATTGACGCACTAGTTTGGTTAATTATGTTGCCTAGATTTGTCGCTGCAGTGCTGGCTGTCTGCTGGTTAGCCAAAACACCTGCAGGAATTGAAACCATGATAGCCATTGAAAACCCTAACGCAATAATTACTAGTAAAGCTCTAATTTTTCTTCTCGAAATATTTCTTACCGCTCTATTAATTATTCCCATATATTACCTAACCTTTCATTATGTAATGCAAAAAGGCAACCAAAAAGAGGACTGAAGGGGTTTTTATTTGGGCAGTTTATAGGGCTTATGGCCTTATTTTTCGTTCCAATCCTCTTCTTGATTGCCTTTTACTTTATTGCGTCAATGGCTTATTAAACAATTTTTCATAATCTTACCCAAATCTATCCCTAATTAAAAATTAATCCACCTAAATTTGGCAAAATATTTGTTGAATTCTTCTGAAAAATAAGATTTTGCTCTCTTAGATATTAAAGTTTACATAGTTAATTGATTGCTCAAAATTGAAGGATTATCGCGTTTTTGGATTTGCCTCTATAAAATTTAATGAATACCTTTGTTATAAAAAGTTGACGAAACAATGATTCTTTGTTGTTGCGATTTGTGCCCACAAACATTCATTACACTATTTTATATTAACTTAAAAAAGTTGGAAGTCAAAATTTGGTTAAATGTCCCAACTGTGGAAAAGGTGTTTCTGAGCCTGATAAATCACTCAAAAACTACTTCTTTCACATAGAATCTTTTACTTGCAAGAACTGTAATTATCATTTTAAAGTTACAAGATAATTTTTATGGTTTAAAAATAAGCAAATATTGTTTTGTTTCATCCTCTTCTATGGTTAAACCAAATTGTTTCGCGTATTCTTCAATTTCAGATTTATAGTTGCTCTTAATCTGAATCTGATAATGATTGGGCGTTCTTTGTAAAACATGAACGAAAGAGGGTTCCACTAAGTTGACAGCTATTAATTCCTTTAATAGAGAAATTGCCTCTACCCTATCCAAATGGGTTTCCTCAATTTTCTTAGGAACGTACAAGATTAATAAGGATATGGCAATTACCGCTAAACAAGTGTCTAATTTAAGTTTAGTAGTAGTCAATTTACCAGGTAACTAAAATTTCAACAAATGATAATGATTTAATTTCGGCAAAATTAAGTTAGTAGACGCTTATTAAAAAAAATGGTACAATAAAGAAGTTTACAGAATATAATTAAAGAAAAAAAAGTTATTCTGGAGGCGGCGGTGGCGGCAAATCAAGCTTTTCAGTCTTTTTATGTTTTCTAATAAATAACAATCCGACAATTGCAAGTATTATGACTATAACTACGACCACCGCTATGACGGAATCTATCAGCGTCCCCAATGAGATTGGTGTTGGAGATTGCAACGGATTAGTTGAGGCAGTTGTAGTAGCTGTTGGCTGGGTAGTGGTTTGAGTAGGTGTTGGCGTGGGCGTAGCCGTAAATGGGGTGGACTCAACTAATACGGAATAATTTGTTATCGAACTGGATACTCCAATACTGCTATCTACGGGTGTTGCCAAAAACATTGCTTTAGCGCCGGGCGAAATTGAATCAGAAATATAATCTGTGTAATTTAAGCTTACAACTGTACCCGATGCATTATAGAATGTGGATACAACCCAAACTTGCCCACTTGGTTGAGTGCCAGTGTTCTGAATAAAACCTGAAAGAGTGTATATTCCTGAAGCATCCAGTGAAGCTGAGACGTCTCCCGTAGGAACTATCAAATCCGGATTATTAGTTGTATTACTATCAACAACGTAACTCACAAAAACAGTAACGTTCGTAATTGAATAAGCCCAGTTTGGATCAATAATTGGTGCCGTTGGATCGGGAATAAAATCTATGTAAAATGGCGAATTCTGTCCTGGATTTAAATTAGTTCCAAATGCTTCAGCTTCACCCGTATTTATCAAAGAACCAGTTGAATTGAATGCATAACCTGAAACAACAACTTCTCCTAAAACATTTGAACCGACATTCTGTATTTCGCCAACTACGACTAAATCGCCAGGAGTTGCTACAAGAGTGTCATCAGGAGCAACGTACCAACTATAACTAAGAACCTTTGCTTCAGAAGTATCAGCTTTCACATGCGGTATAGACATTAATGTACCTGAAGTTAAGATTAAAACGGCAAGGGCTAAAGCAACAAGTATCTTTTTCAAATCAACTTCCCCTCAATTTTCCTTAAAGAACCTATTATCCCGGCAAAGAGTTATTAAACTTTGTTCAAAATTGACCCCAAATCCTTTTTTTTGGGGTTTTTGGTCTAATATTAAACTTAATTCTTACTTGTGATAATCTTGTTTTTTCACCCCATCAACAAAAAACTCTTAGTAGCAAATTGTTAAATGATTTTTCAAAATTGACAGGATTACTCCTAATTTGGGTCAAAAATTTTACGATTTAGAAGTTTAAAAGCGCACATTTATTACTTAAAATAGATTAGAAGTGACAAAGAATCTCTTCGAACTCACGGAGTTATGTAATTGTCCGCAAATGCCCGATCGTTAAAATACTTGCTTGGATGGCTTATAGCAGGTACACGAGGCGGACCAACTCGGGCAAAAATCATTATGGCATTAAAAGAAACTCCGCAAAATGCAAATCAACTAGCTACTTTGCTTCAGATGGATTATAAAACGATGCGGCATCACCTTGAAGTTCTTGAAAAAAACAGAATGATTACTTCGATTGGTGACAGGTATGGTGCAACGTACTTTCTTTCGCAGACTTTGGAGGAGAATTACGGATTGTTTGAGGAGATTGTGAATAAAATCGGGAAAAAGTAGAAAAAGGAGCAAGAGAGATTGCAGAAACAAATGGATAGACGAGTAAAAGTTGGTATAATATTTGCACTTTTGATAGTGGTGGCTATTTTAGCGAGTTTTTGGGTACTATTTGAAAGTAGCTCACATTTTCCGGGTTTTCAACAGCATAGAGCATTGCCGCCAAATAGTTTTATCCCAGGTGACTTAGAATTTTTTTACGCTTCCTATGCGATACTTTCCACAATCAATATTGCCCTCTTAGTTGTTGTAACATTAATTTACGTTGACATTTACATTAAAACTCGTTCGCAATTTACTATAGGCCTTGTGATTTTCGCATTGGTTTTTCTAGTCAAAGATGTTACTTCAAGTCCACTTGTAATATCGTATTTTAGATTCCGACCGTACGGACTTGGACCGTTCGAATTGCTGCCAGGTTTGTTCGAATTCTGTGCATTAGCTATATTGCTGTACCTAAGCGTAAAATGATAAGAAGATTATGGGCGAAACCGCAAGGATGATAATAGGGCAAAAAATAAATCAAACTCTTCAGACACATTCCCTTAGTTAGTTCCATGCGTTAATCTGAAAATCAATATTTACTATAACCACCTCTAAAGCTTACTGAAACTTGAAACAAGAAAATGCTGAGTAAAAACCATAAAACACAGATTATTTCAGTAATCATAGTAGCTGTAGCTTTGAACGCATTCATTTTTGGTGTTGCATTTCCGCAAACATTTAAGCCAGTGACGGGTGCTTGGGCAAGAGATTTCTCGGCATACTACATTGGGGAATGGCGATTGCTCCATAATCCAACCACAATCTATCGGGGCGGAGCTTTACCTGGAGACTATCAGATTCTTCCAGCCCCACAAACATTCAAATATACACCTTCATTTCTGATTTTGTTTGCCCCGTTTCTTTTTTTAAGCTACCAAAATGCGATGACAGCATTTGATATCCTTCAGTTTGCTTTAATCCCTGTCTTGGCTTTTTTTGTTTACAAAATGGTTAAGGACAAAAAATTAGTTTTCGGGGCTTTAGCTGCATTTATTATTTTGATAGAGCCATTGCCTACCCCACCGATTGATCAAGCTTCACTTAGCCTGCTTCATTATTGGTTCTTTAGTTTTAATCCGCAATCACTTTCACCCACTTACTATATTGGCTATGAATTGGCAAATGCCCATATACTTCAAACTACCCTTTTGGTGGGTGCTTTGTACTTTGGTTTTTCCAAGAAACCTTGGTTGTCTGCTTTGTTTTTTGCATTTGGCGCATTTGATCCACGCGGTGCCTTGCTTGCCCTTCCTTTGCTTTTTTGGTATAACAGAAAAAAACTATGGTCATTTATAGTGGGTGCTGCTGCATTTCTCGGAATTACAAATTTGCCCTTTTTCTTCTATCATGGTATTGGATTTACTTTCTTGAGGGTTGAAACAACTGGCTCAATAGTTTCGTTAATGTATCCCTATGATTGGCTACCATTGTATGCGATTGTTACATTAACTGTAGTTGAGATAATTGGTTATGAGCGAAATGAGAAAAAACCATTTATCTTTCCCTTGAAAAGGAATGCTGAGAATTAGAAAGAATTGAAAAAGCTTGAGAAGAATCTAAATTATTTATTTAGCGGCTTTCGTAGCTTGATTTCAAATCATTCTTTGCGGATTACTTCGAATTTTTTTGGGTCTCCTTTGAACAGGCCTATCACGTGAGTGACAAAATTCAGACCCACGGTCAAATAGCTTACTGCGGTTCCGGCTAATGCGTGTTTCCAACCCATGCATACTCCAATAGTGTAAGCTCTAGTTACGAGCCATACTCCTAAACTGATGAACGTTAGAGGTAGCAGGACAGCTGGTATATTTACGATGTGTAAATAGTAAAGTGGCAACCCGATTGTTCCAATCGAGAATAACCATAATCCTGAAAATCCTATGAAACTTAATCGTAGTCTGTTTGGTAAAGGCAACATTTTTAATTTTAAAATTGAAATTTGCCCCCAAAGCCATCTACGTCTTTGCGTCACTGCGTCCTTGAAACTTAATGGGGGAAGTATGAAAATTCGCTCTTCCGAATTAAATATGCTATACCCCATTATTGCCGCTTTATGGAAGTAAAAAGAATCTTCGTTGAGTATTAATTTGTGTTTAGTGTTATGGGTGAAGAAGCTAATATCATAGGAAACGTTCCTGTCGACTTGACTGCTCATCGCTGTTCCTTCGCCATGAGCCCAAAGGGGCATGCCCAAATTTGTAAAAAAATTGCAAAAGATTCCGCATGCAACACATCGTTCATAATCGAGAATTGTACTCCATACGCTTTGAACTTTAGGCGTTATTGTTCCAATGATAATGTCTGCTTGCACCGTTATGCATTCTTTTATGAACTCAAGGCTAGGCACTGCATCATCGTCGCCCTGAAGTAACAAATAGTTTAGTTCCATTTTGTTTTCGTCAACTAAGCTTTGTCTCAGTCTACGCGCATATTCTAATGCCCGGCTTTTGTACAAGTCTTCACATACAAAATCTTTAGGAACAACAACAATCTTATCGCAGACATATTCAGTTTTATGGACATCCCAATCCTCAATAATTACCCATGTTTCCAAAGGTACAGGTAAAGCATAGCTTTTTACTGTTTCAAAGATTTTATTTACTGACTTAACATTACCAATCGTAGGTATTTGAAATATGATTTTGTCAACTTTTTTATCAACTCGCCCTTTATGCTCAAGGAGAGCTGATTTTCTTGTCTTGTTAACTAATTTCCCTATTCCTAACACGAAAATGTAAAGAAAAGGCGAAAGCCAGATTATAGAAATTAAATAATCAAGTACTATCATGACTTTTCTTAACCGTAATTATTTATTCTAAACTCATCAAATAAAGATGGAGTTAAATCTTGACGTGAAATGGCAAAAACCAACACACCCAACACCCAATAAATGCCAAATCCAACATGAGTAGACACCACTTAAGCCCATCCTTTTTCCTAGTTAGCGTTTTCTTTATCGACCTAATTCTTAAAAGCTTTGCTCCAAATTCCCGCAAATTCACCCTCTGCCCAGCCAAGCTGCATAATACAAATAATAGCCTCCAAATCTTACATCAATTTCTTTTTTGCATTTTCACTTTCCAATCATCTAACTGTTGCGGTTAACGGCATCGAAAACAAAATAGTTCTGTAAAGCTTCTCAAATTTCTGATTAGATAAATTCTGTTATCAATAACTCTATTATGCCTCTATAAACTTTCAATATTCAAAGGAACAGAATATGACGGTGGATGTTCCAAAGTTAAGCAAGACGCTAAATGATGAGACAAGAATCAGGATTTTGAAGATACTGAAGCAGAAGAGACAAATGAGTTATGGTGACTTGCTGGCTGATTTAGAAATAACGAACACTGGCAGGCTTAACTATCATTTGAAAATCTTGGGTGATTTAGTCACAAAGGATGGATCAAGCGGCGCCTACAGCTTAAGTGAAAAAGGTAGCGCAGCAATCGATTTCTTGAACAAATTTCAGACTCTAACATCGGGCATAACAACACCCCTCACTGTATCACCTATCACGTATGAATCCACTCCGCGCTTTCTCAGAGCATTGGTCAGTTTAGAAGGTGTTGCAATTCTTTTGATCGGTTTGTACTCATATGTTACTCTCCCTGCTCAGGTTGCTCTTCACTATTCACTCGATGGGCAACTTTACACATCAGCCCCCAAGGAAATCTTCCTTGCACTAGCTGCACTTCTTAACATTCCACAAGCAGTGTTCCTTCTTATATCCAGAGTTAGGTACTCATTGGTCAACAAATATCCTTACACGATTAAACTCTCCTCGGTTCGCCACAAACCTTTCGAAGATGGATTACGAGCGAAGAGGATACTGAATAAACAGACTATTCGCAGCTATACTCGCCTTCGCATCAATTGTTGGATTAACCATGATTTACATCATAGCTAGTACTTACGAAAGCGCATTATCTGCAATAGTTCTGCCAACTTATTCTATAGAGCTTGCAATATTTGTAATAGCCGTTGCCGTATTTGCCCTTCTCTTCTATCTACGAACATATTTGAGGCAGATGAAAACCAAAGCAAATAAATAACCAATTGTGCCACTTCTCCAAGCCATGACGCTAAAGCGGACCAGCGTCCTCAACCTGGCAAAAAATAAATAGAAACTAAAAAATCGCTATAACTAAGAAAATTGTAGTTGTTATGTTTAGGACGTTGCGAGACCTGTGATTGCAGCTATGCATGAACCGTTAGTTACAACTGGGGCATATCTTGTGGTCAAAATTGGTTTGACGAGTTCTTTGTTCTTAAGCAGTTCAACATCGGTAGTAGGGGCGCTTCACAACGAAATAACCCACTGGCGTGTAAGCTGCAGACAGCGTTCTCGCCTGTACTAATGCAGTATAGTGCCTACGGGTATGACGTTGCTCCAGCAAAGTTCGCATTCTCCAAGCATCTGCATCGGTTTCTAAGTAATTGGACTAATTTCGTCTCGGTAGAGGCTATAGTTGGGTAGGTTTTTGATGTCGCGTTTTTGGATTGGATTGCAAAGTATTGTGTCCATTAGGAAATCGCCGGCGTTTATCAATGCTTCAGCGTTGTTGAAGTCTTCCATGCCTGCGGTACCTGCCAACGATTCTTATTAACCGGCGAATCTATTGCCTGGCTTTCAATGATGCCTGTTCTTCTTAGATCATCAAGACAGGCTTTTACATCGACATCATAGAGCAGTTCCAAAGTTTGTTTTGCCACCGTTATTTTTCTCTAACTTTTTCGAAAATACAACTTCTTGACACATAACTCGAAGTCTTTGGGCTTAGGAAATTCGATATTTTATGAAAATGTTATATATTCAATGAAATCTCATTAATTGAAGACTGCACAAGCGAGCAAACGGAAGTTTTAAATTTCTATCATAGCCTATTCGTTTCGGAAGGATCATTCATGAATAACCTTTTTAGATTAAAAACACTCAAGTTAGAACGAAAATTGAAGAATACCTATGAAACTTAATATTCGTGCACTTTTAAGTTTAATATTCATTGCGATTTTTGCATTGTCTGCAGTCAGTATAGTTCACGCCGCCGTTACACAACTTCCCACACCCTCCACTATATCTAGTGGCGGAGTTGGTGAATACATAGCTTATGATTCTAGCTTGGGCGAGATATACTCAACCAACAGTGAATCAGCCAACACAGTCTCAGTAATATCAGACAGCTCAAACACCGTCATCGCAACAGTAAATGTGGGAGTTAACCCTGTGGGTATAGCTTATGATGCTGGCAAAGGAGAAATGTTCGTAATTAATAACGAAAACTCCGCCGATTCCGGCCTCAACAGCACTATTTCAGTCATACAAGACAGCTCAAACACCGTCATCGCAACAGTAACAGTAGGAATGGGCGCCCAGACCGGCATAGCTTATGATTCTAACAAAGGCGAAATATTCGTAGTTAATGGCGATAACACCATTTCAGTAATATCAGACAGCTCAAACACCGTCATTGACACCATAACCGTGGGAAACACTCCTTGGGGAGCAGCCTATGATTCAGCAAAAAGCGAAATCTTCGTATCCAATGAAGAAGACAGCTCTGTGTCGGTCATATCAGACAGCTCAAACACCATTGTTGCAACTGTAACGGGCTCGATTAGCGGTCCTGAAGGCTTAGCCTATGATTCTGCCAAAGGAGAGATATTCGTAGCCGATTATCCTGCCGCTTCCTTCTCCGTTATATCCGACAAGAATAATGCTGTAGTTACAACCGTAGATATGTCGCAAGTAGATGGTTATGCTGGAAACCCCGGATTTGTTACTTACGATCCTCCCAAAGGCGAAGTATATGTTACATGTGTAGGAGGCGCCCTCCAAGTCATATCGGATAGCAACAATGCCGTTGTTGCGTATGTCCTCACTAGTGGAGGTGATATTGGGAATGCTTATGATTCTGGCAAAGGTGAGTTGTTTGTGGCCACTTACAACAATGTGCTCGCTATCATACCAGATTCCTCAAGCTCGTCTGCGACAGCAAGTCCAACTTCGTCTCCCTCAGCAACCTCTACTGGATCTGCTTCACCCACCCCAACAGTACCTGAGTTCAGCAGTGCAGCGCTCGTTTCAATGGCGGTAGCAATGGTAGTTGTGACATTAGGTGCGGTTGCAATTGGCAAAAAAAGTCGAAAAAATCGGCAATAATTCGCCCTGATTTCAATTAGACGCGCGCTGCGCGTTTTCTTTTTTTTCTGTTACCAATAAGAACGAGAGCCAGAGTTATCGTTCATTCTTACGCGAACCTTATGGGTTTGTGGTTCTGAGGTACAATAAAACGGTCAGTTGAATCTTGTTGAGTCTGCTCAGGTTCTTGTGGTTGCATTGGCTGCTGCTTTAAGTTGCCCTTAATTGCCTCGGGCATTCCAAGTTCAGCACGGGCTTCTATGTCGCCCATTAGCAGATTATTGTACAAGTCGATGACACGGCTCATCTTGATATCAGTCGGTGGCTCCCAAATCGGCTTCCACTTAATCTTAGGAATATTATCCGGAACAATCAAACTATCAGGAAAGTCACCGCGCAAAAATCAAAGGGAAGAGCTGCGTCTCATAAACACCACTTCGCTCTTTCTGACGCACTCTAAGCCGAGTAACAAACTCCTGCATAACAATGTCGGAAGTTGATCGATTCGCGCCCTCCGGTTCCCCGAGAAATATTTTGGGTACACCTAACTGAGAATCACGCTGGCGCTCTAAGTATTGGATCCACCATTCTGTATTCAGGTCTTTGGTTAAGGAAGAAATGGGCGTGACCTCGGCGTCGCCTCTTACTGTCAGGTCCGTGCCTTGGTTACGGGTAGCCAGGGTATTTGACATAACGTCTAATTGTGGGTCGCTCCATGGTTCAGACATTCTCGGCGCACCGTTTCCACCGCATTTAGCGATCAACATCGGCTTGGTGAAAACCTTCATGATCTTGGCCATGTCAGCTTGGAAGTCATCGATCAAAGCTTGAATGTGCAGAATTGAACGCAGAGAAGAAGTCCCGTAAGCGTTCTCAAAAAACCCGCTGGAGACGTTATTTAGAGTTCGATAAATTTCTTCAGGGTAAAAAATTGCAGGCGGGTATGAATTAAGTTGAGTTTACCCACAAAAAATTTTTTGGGCTATTCCTTTCCGCAATTGCAAGAGTTTGGGGGTACGTTAGGTTTTGGAAAAATTGACTCTTCGTTTTCTCATATAAACTGACAGAGACAAAACGACAACTACCAAGACAAGAATAATAGGAATTGCTGGTAATGGAAACTCTGGAATAGCAGATGCTGAGGTAGGTGTTGGGCTTGATGAAGTGGAACCTGGTGAAGGGGAACTTAAATCAGAGACAACGGAAACCGAAACGGTGGGCGCGTTGCCGTTGTCGTCGGTTTTGATTAACCAGGCGCCGTTATTGGAACTTGACTCAGTTGAACTTCCAGCTAAGATAAACCCTCCGTCACTGTTTTGAATCAATCCACTCTCCATGGTGGTCAAGGATTCCGCGTAGTTCTGGCTCCACTCCACATTTCCCTTTGAGTCTGTTCTAAATAGAAAAGCGTAGGACTTACTCGACAAAGAAGCTTCAATGAATCCTGCTATAGCGTAGTCGCCCTGTTTTGTTTGTATTAAGTTTGTAACAGAATCAATTTGTGTTGAACTGTTCAAAGTACTCTGCCACTGTAAATTTCCCTGTGAGTCTGTCTTCACTAACCAAACCTGGGAATTTGATGTAGAACTTGGTTCAGTAGCAGGGACATTTTTTACTCCTGCCACGGCGTATCCTCCATCGCTTGTTTGACACAGAGAACCAACAAAGTTGAGTATTCCAGACGTGGGATAGGACTTCTCCCAGCTTAAATTGCCCTTTGAATCCGTTTTGATAAGCTCGCCCGAAACACTGGCTAGGGCATATCCTCCGTCGCTCGTCTGAATCAACGCCCTTGGAACCACATTTTCATAAGTTTGATTCCACAACAAGTTGCCATTTGAATCTGCTTCAATCAACCAACCTGAATTGCTTGTCATGCCACTGCTTCCACTTCCAACCAAAACATAGTCGCCGCCTTTTGTCTGAAGCAGAGAAACAACAAAATTACCAATATAGCCTGTACTCACAGTTTTATTCCACTGTAAGTTCCCATTTGCATCTATCTTGAGTAACCAAACCTCTTGATCTGCTCCGTTTGAAGGTATAGAGGTTCCCATTAAGGCGTAACCGCCATCGGAAGTTTGAACCATTGAATATGCGCCCGCGTCGTTTCCTGCTTGAGGATAAATATTGCTCCATTGAATGTCTCCACTGGAATCAATTTTTACCAGCCAAAAATAGCTCACGGACTGATTACCAACAGCGCTTAAAGCGGGAGAGCTTGCCAGACCAGCAACCGCGTATCCTCCGTCGCTTGTAGGAATCAAAGCATTTACAAGTTCTTCATCATATATACCAATTGTTTTGAACCACGCTGTTTGAGTGGACGTTGTCTGTTGAGCGTAAACCTCCGTCGTTATAACAACAGATAATATTAAAAATGTAAGAATCAAAACTGAGAAGTACGTTCTCTGAGAGGAATTCATTTGAGGCCCTTCCCGACTTTCTTTGTCGAAGGATTCTAATAAGACTGACTATCAAACAATGCGGTTGAAAGCAGCGGTTCCTCTCGGACCCAGACGTCATTGGTCTTCAAGTGCGCACTGATTGCACAATAAACTTTTCAGAAGTGTCCAACAATGGTTTAACCATAACAAGTAAATCATTATATTTCTTAATGAAGTCATGACCGCTATGCCGAATCCGATTATTTGAGAAACCCAGAATCCGTAAGCACCTCATACGGCTATGTCCTTAAGCACAGAATCCGCGCCAAACTTGCAGCCATCGGACAGGAGATTAACCTGTTAGATCGCGCGGGATTAATTGCAGAAAATTATAAGAACCTTACAGAATTCCGTAAAGACTCAAAGTCAAATTAGCGAGAATGAAATAACCATAAATCAAGTTGCTTTTAATAAATGGGAAGCGCCGAGGATGGGATTCGAACCCATGCGGACTCGAGAGTCCACGGGCTCTCAAGGCCCGCGCGTTAACCACTCTGCCACCTCGGCACCAACAAGTCAACACTTCTATTTCGCTCGCTCTTAAAATGTTTACCGAACTATTTCTGAAACAAGGGAGTTTTGTTGTTTAATTGATGGCAAAAAACAGTTGAACCTGTAAGGAAACGTAAAAGTAATTAACCAACGGTGACATTTTTTGTGCATGGCATCAACAATACCATCGGTCCAGATTCCACAAGACATATTGGATACAATTTTTTCAGGCGCTAAACAATTATATCCACGGGAAAGTTTTTTGCTGCTGAGAGGCAAAAAAAATAAAGGCATAATCAAGATAACAGATTTGGTTTTGGCTCCATTTGCTGTTCATGGTGAAGGCAATGTTCATTTTAATCCTTACATGTTTTCCGGCGATTACTCGTTGGTAGGAACTGTGCATTCGCATCCATCAGGCAACATTTCACCAAGCCATGTGGACATGAATTACTTTTTTGGTAGAATCCTAATGATTGTAGGGCCCCCTTTTGAAGGCAAAAACTGCATTGCAGCATACGATTCGAACGCTGAAAGATTACCAGTTGAGATTACTGCCGCTATAGGTTTTGATTCGGAAGAATAAATGCAAGTTAAATTACTGCAGCTTTTTTATAGGCTTCGATAAAGTCTATGGCAAACTTATCGGCGTTCTTCTCTGTGCCTCGATGCATTCTGTCTGCGCCTTTACTGCGCAAATGATGATAAAATTCGTGAATTATAACAAATGGATTGACCAGAATGTCGCTGTTTTGAACTGAAATGGTTTGATTTTTATTTGTATAACATCCAAATGCCGTTACTTTGTGTCCTTTGGGTAAACCCACTTTCAATTCGGGAACTTTGACTTTATAGTTTTTTGATAGAAGCTCCAGCGCTTCTTCTGTTTTTCCGTTAAGTATAAGCCAAACTACTATTGGTTTGAAATTGTCCTGCGCCATTATTTTGTCTCAGCAATATTGAGTTTTGGTGCTTTATTAACTACAATCAAAAAGCTATCTATTCACCATAGGTACCTTTTCTAATTTTTTCAGCTAACAAATGGATAAACTCTATAGGCCAAACATCATCACAAACGTCATCTGTCAAAATTTTTCGTTGATGATAAAGTGGAATTAAATCGTTTTTTAACAAGAGAATTAAGATGAATTCGTGGCCGTAGGTCCGTTTGAATAAAGCATATTTTTGCGCTTGACGTTTTGTCATTTCAAAGTGAGGTTCAAGAACTATTTTCCGTCCCCGAAGCTTTTTTTCCAAAATAAAATCAGGCGTATAAACCTCATTGTTTGGCAAAGGAAAACTAATCGTTTCATAACCGAACGCGATATGCATTTTCAGAAGAATAAGAGCCGTCTTTTTCTCCCATCCGCTCTTGTACCTGCTCATTTTTTGGTAGTAAGCTTGAGATTGCCCAGTTATCTTTTGCATGCGGTCTAGAAAATCAAGCGCTGTTTTCAACGTGTATCGATTAAGGGTTTTCTGTCTAAGCCATCTGCCCAATAGGAAAAATGGGTAATCAACCTTCGCTGGGTCTTGTGGAAAAAGACGTTTTGCAAAATCAGTAACTTTTTGACGTGCCTCGCCAGTTGTTCTTTCATCTCGCCAAAGCGATGGAGACGCCGAACTTATCAAACCTAAACTTGCAGCAACATTTGCATTTTCTTTAGTTAACGGCACATATAGATCGCTTGGCAAAAGATGATCATAGATTTGCAGGTCTGGCAAGGGGCGAACCATCCACCTCATGTAAATCCAGGCCTTATCAACGTGGGGGCCATTAAGTGCCTTGATATTGAGTTCAATATCCTTAACGAACGCCTTAGGATTACTGAATTTTTGAGCGTACTTAAGCATGTTTTTTTCAGCTTTTTCTCGAACAAATAAGTTTACGGACGCCATAATTTCAGAAGCTGCTTTCTTATTTGGACCCAAATCATTGTAAAAATCAGTTTTTACGATTTCTTCTTCAAAAATATGAGGTTTCTTAATATCAAAAAAACTGCTTCCAAAAGCTTCATGAAGATACCCAACCAACATCCGGGCATTTTCAGGATAACCTACTACAGTATCGTCAAGAATAGCGGCCACAAGCAAAAAGTAGTGAGCAATGATTTTTCTTTCTTCGTATTTTTCTGAGTAAGGATTAAAAAGCAACCTTGGACTCATACGTCTATCCCATTGGACATCAGCAACGTTTGAGTTTCTATTTATGAAATCAACTAGTAAAGTGAGCACTTCGTCGGTTGTCATAGCCTTTATGCCCTGAATTCACATAATCGTTAAGTAGCTTAAAACATCTATTACCTCAAAATGAATTTTAAATCGATTTGCGGTTTTTTTAGTTATGGAAATAGATTAATACAAGCGGGAATTTTGATATTGCAATAGCCCGTAAGGCACAGTGTCTATATAGGAAAAACAGTGTAGAAAAATAGCATTTGTGGGCCGGTCGTCTAGCCTGGTTAGGACATCTGCTTGACGTGCAGAAGGTCGCCGGTCCGAATCCGGTCCGGCCCACCACAAACCATCTTTAATTCAGTTGCAAATTCCGGTGAGTCGCGTAGTTGCGTCGGTACAGTCACAAATAGATAAATTGTTTTCATCGATTACTGGATTTGTGTTTGATCCTAGGATGATAAAATCGGGTAAAACGAAAAACTTTTTCTTGTTATTCTTATTATGTTCAGGGTTATTTTTAGCAATCGGTATCTTTGAAATAAATCCTGCACAAGTGCAAAACCAAAATACATATCACATAGCGCTTGAAGGGTCAACTTGGAACCGAACAATACTAAGAATTCTCCTCACTACACCAAATCACGCATCATGGTGGAACCCCAGCTACCTCAATGATACACTTAGAGCCATAGGACAATGGAATGAGGCAATACAGTATTTTGCATCTAATTTTACTGGATATGCATTCCTTTCGATAGTCAAGTTTGAACCTTCAGTTTCCAGTCAGATACAACCTGGATTTAACATCTATCTCAATTGGACAGAAAATGAGTTGGGAAATACCGAAGACATAGGAGGACTAACAACAACAACTGAACAAGGTAACGTCGTAATAAACTGCTCGATTAATCTTGCTACGCATTCCCAGGTTGGAATACCTTTCTTTGATTCAGACATGCAAAATATTGCTCTTCATGAATTAGGTCACACCTTAGGAATATTATGTACTAATAACACCGGCGAAATAATGACTCCACTGTATTCTCCACCAAGTTCTGCCAAATTAATTTCTACGTTGGATGTTTATGGAGTAGCTAGTGCTTTTTCCTGGATAACAAGTTTCAACAGTTTTTATCCTGTTAACAAGTGGCTGCCAAGTCAACCAGTGATTTTACCCTCAAATATTCCGTATGAATTTCTACCCGTGTCTCATCAAAATGCACAACCTCAAACGCTTGCCAATAATTCTTATGCAGAAAACATTGTTTTCTGGGTCGAGTTTCTCACCTACACTGGAATCTTGCCCATTCTCATATTAGTCATCTCAATTTTAATTTTCGTCGCTTTGTACCCAAAAAAGAAGAAAAAGAAAGTAAGGCTAACCCCTTAGTCAAGTTTTAGTTTTTTTGGAAACCTCTAATCTTTTTTGAAATTTAGAATTTTTGAAGCTTTTTCTTCAATTTTTGCGCTTTTTCATTTTGGGAGCAGCTTGGAATGGGTTTGGTTTGGCGAAAGCTTGATGCTTGAGGATTTTGGTCCTTAAAGTTGTGAAGGAATTTGACGTGTACCTGCGTAGTTTTGACGTCTACTTGCGCGTTTCAGACGTGTCCTTGCGTATTTTGAACATAAAAAATTAGCGTATGCGCTTGAGCTATGATTTGACTGCTGCGTTTGTTGTTTTACTTCAAGAAACAAAGACCACAAATAACATGTCCAAGATTAGTCAAGAAAAAAACCTTATTGCCTATTAGTGGTTTACATTTTCTGAGGTTAGTCAATAACTGCATTTTATTTAGGAATAATTAATATCTAACTTTTGCAAAAGAAAATTTGAATGCTTGGTTAAAGTTTGGAAAAAATGTAGGCTCTCTTCACTATGCATGAACTTTTAATTGCGATTGATAAGCCTGAAATTACAAAAGACATTTTATAGATGCAGATCCTAAATTTTCTAAGACGCCAAATAACCATGTGATAAAAATAAAATTGTTTGAGTTACTACACATTCTCAGGTTTGACACTGAGCAATTTGTCGCCATCTTTCCACGCAAATAGATGAGGTGTTCATAGGGAATAATCTCAAAGTTGTTGTCTTAGAGGAGGAAAAGAAAGGAACCTACATTTGTTTCATCAAAGAGAGATTTCCAAATGCTTCTCTAGATCTTTCAAGAATGGGCGTTTATTTATCAGGACCTTGCGAAGTTAAAGATGGCAAAGTTAAAGTCTGTGTGCTTGGGGAAACAAGACAGTTAAAGGCATTCATCGCTTTTATTGAGAACTTAGAAGTTAAATTCAAGGTTGTTTCAAGTACAGACACGAAGTTTTCGCCGCATTCGCCTCTAGATAATCTGACCGAAAAACAAAGAATTGTTCTGGCCTCAGCTTTTGAAAACGGATACTACGATATGCCAAGACGAATAGATTCTAATGAGCTTGCAAAAAAACTCGATTTGCGTAGTTCTACTTTGATAGAACACAGAAGAAAAACAGAGCGCCGCTTACTTAATGCAATATTTAGCGAATTATAATCTGAAGGTTTTTCAGATATTAGTTCATGGTGCAAACTATATTCCGCTATCTGTTACGATTCTGGAACTTTAAAGTTCGCACGCTTAAAAAATTCAAAAGTAAATGTTTGACCTAATCCTTCTGTCATCAATTTAACTACCGGAAAGCCAAACCATTTAACATTTGAATTCTTCATTCCCGTTTTAAATGTGGTTTTATTATTTTAGTACTCTTTTGAAGTAAAATATCATGCCTATTCCTGCGAAAACTACAATTAGGACTGCCCAAAACCACGATTGCATCCATAGTGGCTGTGTTTGCTGCTCAACCATGTTGCTGATGTGTAATTCGTCGATGGTGGTGAATGAGTCGTGGCCGATGTAAATGTCGGTTGGTCTTTCTATGGGGCCTTGGGGATCAGCTACGCCAGCTACCAATTGGACTTGTTGTTCTTTTCCGTTAATGTAGATGTGCATTCCATCGGTTAAGCTGCGAGTAAACACTACATGGAGCCATTGATTAAGTGGAACAGCGTTTACTGTGTCAATCTCGTTTAAGCTGCCATTTTGGGTGGTGACGTAGCCCCGGAGGGCTCCTTCTGGAGGAGAGCTGGTGTTTTGGGGTGCTAATCCATTTATGGCAAGTCCAAGTGTCCGTGTTGGCAGGGCTGCTGTTGTTCGAATTGCTTCAATTAGGATGTTGTTGTATGCTACAGCTTTGATTGATGGTACGTAAACCCAAGCGTCAACTGTTACATCAGCTGAGGTTACAAGACTTGGAGATGGATAAACCGATGCAAAGGTGTTGCCGTTAAAACTCAAGGCTTTTTGGAACTTCCCATTTACCAGAACTGGAGCATACGAATAATTTACTACAGCGGAACCTAATATCGCAGGGTTATGGCCTGTTGAATCTGGCGTAACAAGATTAGAATCAACTGTATCAAATGACCATGAAGCAACAACGCTGTCCGGGTTTGCAGCTGGTGGGTTGTTAGATTTAGGTATAGCCTCTGTTTTTGAGACACTATACGGTGTCGTAAGCGGGTAGTTATCAGTATTGTTAGAGTTAATAATGTAAGGGGTATTTCCGATGCCCGCTGTATTGCTTGAAGCGTTTGGATATTTAGAGTTATAATCGCTCCAGTAGTTTCCACCTGATTGGGGTCCATTGTCCCAATTTTGAAGAGCAGACGAGTTATCATATACGTTGTTTATGTTATTTTCAAAGTTATTGTGGTATAATTTGTTTGAATTGGGAGAAAACAATTGAGGCGTAACATAAACACCCCACTTGTTACCCGAAATAGTGTTTGCTGAAATTATATCGTGTGATCCTGCAAAGAAAATACCTGATTCAGCGTTTGACACAAGAGTATTATTGAAAATCACAGAATAAGTTGAACCCGAACCTATGCCTCTATAATTATTTTGAACAATGTTTCCTGAAATGACGTTTGAATATCCATCCAATGAGATACCTGATTGACCATTTCCATTTATGTTGTTATCAGAAACTGTGTTTGACGAGCCGCCGAAGAAGCGAATCCCGTCTTTAAGATTTGATGTTATAATGTTGTTGTTTATAGTTGTGAATGATTGGATTGAGCAAAAGATGCCTAAGTAAGTTTGTTGAATAATGTTATCTGTTATTGTGGAGTTGTCTGCATCGATAAATATTCCGTAGACATGAATAGCGGAGCTGGAGTAATTGAGGCTTTGAATTGTGAAGCCGGAGATTTTCACGTTGTCTGCCGCAATTGTAACTACAGCAGTTATGTTCCCTTGGGGGCTAACGCTTCCCATAAGGAGGGTGTTTTTAGAGTTTTCGCCTTCAAGTGTTATTGATTTGTTAATTTGTAGGTTTTCATTGTAAGTGCCTGACTTTACAATTATAACGTCGCCTGGCTGGGCATGATTGATGGCTGAGGTTATCGTTGGGTAGTTGTCGGGAACGATCAAAGTGCTTGAAGCTACACTTACCTGCAGGTTAAACGCCCACGCAACAAAAAGAAGAATAACAATTATTGCGAAGATTTTTGTAATTTCTTTTTTCATCTTAGCCACCAACTTGCTTTGCTGATATGTGGCATAAGGTATCATATTACTCTCCCTAAAGAACACACTGTTCTTTTAGAGGAACACTTCAAAAAACAAAAACGGGCAATTTTTCAGGTCAAGCCTTAGATTTTTGAGGCTGTTTTGCTTTAGAGATTGTATCTTTCTAAATTGTCAGATTGAGAACCACATGATGGAGTGACAAAATAAAAGATTTCTCCGCAGTGGCTACAATGATACTCTTGATTTGTTGTTCTTTCAATCTCTGTGGAGCCGCATTTTGGACAACGCTTTTGAACCTTTGCCGTTTCAATTCCTTCTAACTTTAGCGTAAACTTGTTGGATAATTAAAGATTCTGGACTAATAGTCGGTAAGATTGCAGGGCAACGTTTTTGAGCATCATTTGTTTTCTATTCCCATCTAAGGTTGAAGAATTTTGTCTAAGAAAGCAAAGAAAGCTGAAGGTTTAGAAAAGCACAAGCAGCTCCAACGAGAAAAAGACCAGAAACGAAAAGAGAAAAAACAGGTCTCTCTCCCGGCAAAACACGCCACTAAAGGCAAAAAATAGACTTTATAAAAGTTTAACTTTTCCAATCCACTTTTTCATCATCAACTTTTACAATTTATTGCTACTGAAGTTTATGTTCTTTCAGTGTTGAAAGTAATTGATAATTGGAAATTTTTGTTAGAATTACAATGTAAAAATTAAAAAGAATAAGAAAAAAAAGTTTATCTCTCTTTGGCTTAAATTGGCGCCTTCATCAGTAGCGTATAGTTAGCGTCTTCTGTTTGTAGTTTAGCGGCGATTCCAAGCGTCTTTCCGCCAAACCATGAGTATTGACCTGCAAGTTTCAATGTTACTGCTTGTCCATCTGGGCTTGTGCCTTGAGCCTTCAACAAAACCACATGTCTTCCTGTGAATACTCCGCCGTTTCCATTTGTAAATGTGTATGTAACGCCGTTAGCTACCAGTGTGCCGCTTGTTACGTCAAATAGCTTGACTGGGCCGCTGGTTGATGTCGATTGAACTGTCAAAGTCATGGTTGCGGGGTAGTATTTTATGGTGTTGCTGTCGATTGTTTGGTAGATGTTGCCTTGAGCGTTTAGGGTTTTTATATTTGAAACAGCGTTATTTGTAGCTTGAGCACTTGCAAAGGGTATAGAAACTGCAAGTATTGCTGCAATGGCAACTATCGCAATGATGGTTATTTTAGCTTTTTTGCTTATGTTGACCATTATTTTTTCACCTCCAACTTGACTCCAATAGTTATGTCTTTGTTGTGGTCTTTAAAAAGAAAGTCGCATTTTTGATGTGCACCATAAATGTACACTAAGTCTTGGTTTCTTCTAGTTTTTCTGCTAGCATTTGATCTTCCATGTGCATAAGTAAGCCCACTCGACGCTCCCACTTGTTGAAGAACCTAAACTGCGAGTACATGGCATAAATGCTATAGCCTAAAAAGATTCCCGCAAAAATTAAAAGAACAAAATCTATCAAGCCTAACCTGAAATAATGAGTTCTTAGAAGCAACCAAATAACAATTATGAACAAAAGTCCAGAAGATAAAAGCCCTATGAGAGTGCCGTTTCGAAATTTCGTCCATTCCTTGTCTAACTCAAAAAGAAAATCATGCAGGGACTTAACTGGGTAAAGCTTTTCTTCATTTTTTTCGTTTGTCATGTTATTCTTGTTCCTAACACATTTTTTCTTTTTATACATAATGCACCAAAGATGAACTCACGTTTTAGAGCAACGATGGAAGTGACTTTCGCAGGTCTATGTAGATTTTTCGTCCGTCTTCTGTCAATGAACTGTAACCATCGGCTGTCTGTTTTACTAACTTTTTTTCTTCAAGATATGATAGGTGTTTTATAAAATCGTCGTAGGAGAGGTTTGTTGATTTGCGCCAAATTACTGTTTTTAGCTGAGGTTTTGAGTTAAAGAAGAGGTATTCTAATATTTCGAATCGGATCTGAACTGCGTTTTTTCTAATCCGCGCCATTCTTTTGATGCACCAAACGAATGCTAATTATCTATTGAAGGATAATATAATAAGGGCTTTGGCGCTCAACATGCAGCCAAGCAATCAATGATCCTTTTTGGGGTCTGTCAATTTTCATTCGTCATCTTTCCCAATCAGACTGGGACGGCGACATCATCCCCCGCTGATAACCAGCCATCCCGTGTAGATATGGTTATCCCCAACGTCATGCTTTAAAAAAGTAGCTAAACTGCGTAGACACCTACAACGAAACTGTCTATATTTCGCCTGTTTGTCTCAGCTCCTTGAGGAAGGCGTTATAAGCTCTAACTCGTCCATCTTTGACATCTGCTTAAGCCTTTTTAAACAGGACATAGGTTACGAAACTGTTCTTAAAAATTGACATAATTGAAAAATAATTGCGAAACTAATTGGAAAAAACCAAATACAAATACTTAATTTTACCAAAAAAATAAAAAAAGATAGAAAATATTGTTGAGTTAGACGGGTGTTGGAGATGTTGGGGGCGCAGAAGCATAGGAGGTCAGTGGTTGTTCTAGTTGGGTTTTTATCTGGAAAAGCCCAATTGCAATCAGAATTAGAGCGACCCAGATTAGAAATATGCCGATACCAATTATTGTTAAAACTGCGCCTATGAGTAGAAGCAGAGATCCAGTTGATAATAAGCCGACGTTTGTTTTTGTTGAAAGTGTCTTTAATGATCGCCTAGCAAAGTAAGACCCGATTATCAGGAAAATCCAAATAATGGCGAGCACCGCAATAACAGCGCCAATAAAGGGTATAACGTCGCTCGGAGTTATTCCTGTAGTAACTGGCGTTAGCCCTGAAAGAGAGGTCCATTTACCGTCCCATGTGGGAAAGATTTTGTACAAGAAATCTGTTACGATTGTGGTGTAGAAAAACAAGTAAACAAATGTTGCCGCCGTGACCGCTACGCCTACTATAATTATGATTGCACTATACAAGAAATTGGTTAAAATGCGATTTTCTTTGAAATAATCCGCCAAACCACGCATTGCAACTAACATTAGAATTAGTCCTACGAGAGCTATAATGCCAAAAGTGTCAGTACCAACAATGGGCAATACACCTATTAATAAGATAATTGCGCCTATACCGCCTAAGTTTTTGCTTGATTCAAGATTCATCGATTTTTCCTCTGATTTTCAGTCATCATATTTAGAATAAAAGCTTTTTCATGTTTATTGTTTGTCTACTTAATGTTAGTGCTTGATTGATGCCTTCGGGGAGAAAATAGTTCGACTTGGAGCCAGCCAAAGATTAATAATTAAAAAAATTATTTTTGGTTGTGTTGGCAAATTTTATTCAATCCGTTGGAAAAGGCATGTGGTGGTCGTTAGGTTTTTTCGCTTAGAAGCTCTTTTATTAGGCCATAGTAAGTTTCTAAGTAGATTTTGCCGTTTTCTGTTATGGCATAGACTTTTCGAGCTCGTTTACCTTTTTGTTGCGTTGTGCTTTCAAGGAAGCCATTTTTTTCAAGAGTGTTTAGTGCTGGGTAGAGAGCTCCATGCCGTAGTTTGATGTTGAAGTCTGTTTCTACTTGCTTTTTTATTTTGTATCCCCATGTGGGTTGAGTTTGCACGATCCGTAATAGTTTGACTTCTAGTAGGTTTCTGATTATGTGTTGTACAATTGCTTTTTTGTATTTTTCAGACATTTGTTTTTGCCAACTAACGGTTGTGTGTGAATGTTTGATGTTTAATTTATTTAGGTTACGTTAAGTTTGTGTTGTTGCTATATTGCGATATTATGTTTTTGTATGCTTATGTTATGTATCAAGCTTTATATCAGCGTTTATGAATAGTCAATATTCAAGAGATAAAATATGTCCGATAAAGGACATATTGTATATGCGCAGAACAGCAAAACTGTTCTACACAAACACAGGTGGAAAAAATGTTAGAAGCATTAAATTCGCAAAAACAAGTTTCAAACAAACTAATGAAAGGCCTACTGGACCTAATAATACTGCAATTCCTAAGCAACCAACCAATGCATGGATATCAAGTAATAACAAAAATCCGCAAAAACTTCGGAGTCTACTTCGGCCCAAGCACAATATATCCGTTATTAAATTCCCTTGAGAAAAAAGGACTTGTAAAAAGCGTATGGAACATGACTAGTGAGAGACCGCGAAAAATTTACAGTCTAACAACCAATGGACAAAACATGCTTAACTACACTGAAGAATCATTAAACCTAATCTGCAGAAAAATATCATCACAAACAAAAACGGAATTGACCGCCGAGACTTCAACCCAACCAACAATAGGCTTAATTGTCAAAAGAGGCAAAAGTACTCCAACAAGCCATTTAGCGTTTGAAATGCGTTAAAACAAAACTGCGTTCTCAAAAAACGCTCCTCTTAGTTTGATAGAGTTTATTATTAAATTTTTGATATTTTGAACTGTGTTTTAATATAGTTAAGTGGCAATTCTATATTAAACAAAGCTTCGATGTCCAATTGAAACAAATAATTAATCAAAATGGCGAATTAAATACTCAAATTCTCGATTTTTGTAGACATATCGCTGGCACCTCAAACATCACAGCATTAGCTCATGTTGATAATTACTCAATGAAATCAATTGACGACAAGACAATTATTGACATAATGCTTGTAATCCAGCCGTTTCAACCAAGGATAATGAGTTACATAAAAACATTAAATGAAAAGACAATTTTCGTTTTTGCAATTGACCAGTGGGTTTTTGAACGTGACATTGAAATTGGACTTTTAGGGGAAGCTTTTGCAAGTAAACTTATTTTTCCGCATTCTTCACTTTGCGGGGAAGATTATTTACACAAAAAAGAAGTTAGTTTAAAGAAACGTCTAGTTCTTGAGTCATTAGAGAATTTGGCGTCAAGTTTTCCCGAGCTTACTCACCGAATTCAGATTAAGCCAGAATATTTTCTTTATGAAGTGCTTTCGAGTCGGATACGGGTTTTCCCATTAATTGCATATGATGTTTCAAGTTTGATGAAAGGGGTGGCATTAAATGAAGCTGAATTTCTGCGTCCTTACAATGAAGCTTTAAGACAACTTGAATCAGAAGAAAAAATTTTTTTCTTAAATGATTATGTTAAGATCTCTGAGAAAGTTTTGAAGCAATGCCTGGATCCACGAGTTAAAATTGTTAACTTATCAAGAAATGTGCCCCGAAGATTGTTTCAATCAATCTTTGGAACTTTTCCTCAGTTAATCAGTATTTTTTCACAAAATACGGAGGCATTTCTTAAAGCTCAGAAGAATAATTGGGTACGCCAAGCAGATCAACCGTACTTTTTTATAGATCCCCAAAAATACGTGTTCTTTCAAACTTCGACAGGTTTGCTTTCATTGGCAGATAAAATTGATATCAAAGGTTTCGTTCAAAAAATGTTTTTGACCCCAAGCGAAGACATTGAAGTAGAACCCCTAGGAGGAATCCTGAATGATGTATACTTGATCAATGCTCGAGGGAAGGGGACGAAGATATTAGCTAAGCGTTTTAAAGATTGGTCTGGATTCAAATGGTTCCCGTTAACTGTATGGTCTCTTGGGGCAAGACCTTTTGCAATAACAGCCCAGGCAAGGCTGGCCAAGGAATATTCGATTAGCGAGTTTTTGTATAGTGAAGGATTTCATGTTCCAAAGATTTTACATGTAAGTAATGCTGAACGTTTAATTTTTATGGAGTACATTGAAGGCGAGAACTTAAGCCAATCTATCAAACATATAGCCGCGGCCACCGAAGAAGAAACTTTTGAAAAGGAGCTTGTAAACTTGGGCAAAGCGGGAGAAATTTTAGCTAAGGTTCATTCTCATGATATAGTGTTGGGAGATTCTAAGCCGGAAAACATGTTGGTTAAACCAGATGGGACTATCTTCATGATTGATTTTGAACAAGCGTCTCAAGATGAAGATGGAGATAGAGCGTGGGATGTCGCCGTGTTTCTTTACTATGCTGGTCATTATCTTCAACCGCTTAATAGAAATAATAAAGCTGAATTAATTGCAAAAGCATTCATAAACGGTTATTTGAAGGCTGGGGGAAAAATTGAAGACGTTAAAAAAGCTGGGTTACCCAAGTACACACGGGTTTTTGGCATATTTACAATGTGGAATATTATTTCCATTATAGCGAATGTCTGCAAAAAAACAGAACCGCTGAAGTAAAAAAACTAAGTTAATCACCAATTATTTTCAGCGAGTTATAATTGAAGCCAAATTGACACAATACACCACAATTGAAAGATACTGGCGCGTAAAATTAGGGACTTGGATATTGCCCTCCAATTACATTTTATAAAACTGCTAAACAATAATCTGACTCGCAGTTTCAGTAAATAACGGTATTTGTTGGCGCCAATTTTATGGATTACAATTGAAGTTCAAGCCATCGAGGGAAGGTATATTGATTTTTCGAAGCTCGAACTAGCTCCATGAACCCCTTAGAAATTGGGATTTGATAGTCTTGGAGGGATTGACATGATTTTCGATGGGTTCGAGGTTTCGAAGTAGCGAAGCAAATAGATTAATCAAAGTTTGGAAGAAAGTAAAGGATCTTAGAGGAAATGATCGAACAATAGTGTTTATTTACCTTTACGAGAAATATTATTTGGGACTTTTATGAGCGAATTCTATTACAAGGGAATTAACAAGGTTAAGGTAGTAACTGAAAGTGATGGTTACTGGATTGTTGAAGCGCTGGAGGATTTTGAAGATTGTACTGATGGCGCGTCAATTTCAGTTAAGAAGGGTGAGCGACGAATTGTGCAACCAGATACTTTGTTTAAGCAAAAAAAATTGCTGCCTATGGTTAAGGAACATGAATACGAATTGAATATGGAAAAAAAGCTAAAGCGAATGGTTGCTGAATCCGAGGATACAACAAAGAAATAGGAAATGTCTTATTTTTAAGTTTAAAAATAGGGCCAGGAGTAATTATATTTCACTGTCTCGGTTTTTTAATTTAGTATCAATAATACTTAGCAGGTTTTCCGGATTGACGGGTTTTCCAACAAAAGCATCAGCCCCTTCTATGCAGTTTTTTAGCCATGTTTTGCCTGTCAACATTATTCTCAACGTTTTTGGTGACGAGTTTTTTATTAAAGGGAAAAGTTCGTTGCCTTCCATGTCTGGAAGACTTAAATCAATCAATGCGACATCATAATGGCAAATGTTTAGTTTTTCTATTGCTTCTTTGCCTTTTTCCGCCACGTTGACAGAGTAGCCATTTTTTTCAAAAATTTTGGTAAAAACATGCAGAATGGCTTTGTCATCATCAACAATAAGAATTGATGGCTTGCTAGAAAAAAACACTTAAAACACCTATAATTATTCTGCTTACCATGCTTATAACGTTTTATGCAAGCAAGCGCTTAAATGTATCAGGCAAAATTTTATTCATTTTAAATAATTGCAAATTTAAAATTTTATTTGATTATTTGTGGGCATTTAATCGAACAGTAAATTTAGTGCCTTTTCCTTCTTTACTCTCAAATGATACAGTTCCACCCAACGATTCGGTCATACGCTTAACAACTGCTAAACCAAAGCCTTGACCCTTAGATTTAGTTGTAAACATTGGAGTGAACAATTTGTCTTTGATGTTTTCGGGTATTCCGACGCCTGTGTCCTCGACGGTCAGAACAGCCTCCTTTGTTTTCTTGTCTATAAATGCATGAATGGTTAGCTGACCACCTTTGGGCATTGCTTGAACAGCATTTGTAATTAAATTGTAGAGGATACGATTTATATAAGTCGAGTCAACCACAATTTTTCCAGTCTCAGGTCCCACTTCAACACTAACGTTAATATTTTCAGGCAAACTATTTTTCGACAATAACTCATCGATTATGCATTTTAAATCCGTCTCTCCTACGTGAGGTTTAAGGGGTCTAGCAAAATCTTGCAAGTCAGCAACAATCTTATTGATGTAATCAATGTTTTTTTCAATTTCTGTTAGGCTTTCTAAAGTATTGTTTTTCTCATCACTTTCAGGCAGAGAAACCAATTCTTCTTTGGCTAAATAGAGATCCCCAATTATAGCTTGCAATGGATTACGTATATCATGACCAACTATTCCTGCAGTTGCGCCGATTGCCGCTAAACGCTCAGCGTTTTTTAGTTTCTTGGCGCTTTCTTGCGCGTCCGCTTCAGCTTTCTTTTGAGGTGTGATATCTATGTCCATTTCAAGGATTAAAGGCGAGCCATCCGCGTCTGTGAATGGAAAGTCATAGGCATCAATTACGCTCCCTTCTTGTCCATTTACCTGCCAATGGTGCGGTTGCCCAGTTCTTAACACAATATAGCTCTCGTAAAAAGAGCAGGGCTCCATATACCCAAAACAATATTCATAACAGTGTCTACCTTTGGACTCACCGAATTTTTGGCGGAAGCTTCTATTGGCAAAAACAACATGATAATCAGGTGATAACAAGCAGACCATTATTGGCACTGTCTCCAACACGTCAAACAAACGTTTCCGCTCTGACTTTACAGATATTTCAGCTCTTTTACGTTCAGTTATATCCAGACCCATTTCCAAAATGCGAGTTGAACCATCAGGTTCATCGAATGGAAAGTCATAAATATCATAATCACGGCCATTTGGTCCAGTCCATTCCCAATGGTGAGGTTTATTGTTTTTCAGCACTTTGTACGTTTCGCAATTATCGCATGGAGAGTCACGATTAAACAAAAATTCATAACAACGTCTGCCACATGAGTCACCGAAAAGTTCACGGAAGACTTTGTTGGCAAAGGGTACACGATATTCGTTGTCGAGTAAAACCACATAGGCGGGAAGTGTTTCAAGGACATTATACAGGCGTTGGCGTTCACTTGAAACTTCTTCGGTTCGCTCTTCAACAAGCGCTTCCAAATTCATAGCATATTCAGTTAACTTATCTTCCATTTGCTTGCGTTCAGTTATGTCTATGTGATGCCACAATCGGCTAGCTGATTTTTCATCCAAATACAGAGGAATGAAATCGCGCATACAAGTTTTATTCCCTTGCATTGGAACTTCTTCGCCTGTCACAATTTTTCCTTGAGAAACTAAGTCTTTAATTCGGGCAATTTCTTTTCCAGGAAACCTGTAAATATTATTGATTTTTTTAAGAACTTCGTCCGAACTTAGCCCTTTAATTTCTGAAGGTGACTCTTTAAAACCGAAGTAATCACAGAATGACTGGTTAGCAAACTCAACACGACCCTCATCTGACACAAGCAAAATACTTCCATGCATATTTGAAAGGATACTATAGAGGCGATTCATTGAAGTTTGGAGCGAAGTCTCAATCTTTTTCCGTTCCGTAATGTTTCGGGCTACGTGGACTGACCCAATTATATGTCCTTTTTCGTTTCTAAGAGGTGTGGTGCTAACTAAGAAGTCTCCTCCGAGGCGAGGTTCATGTACTTCAGCAGTATGCTCTTTTCCATCTTTGATAGTTTGTGCATGTGGACAAAAATCAGGTGAATTTTCTAAGCCGTGGACACAATTATAGCATAATAACCCAACGGCTTTTTCGGTGGTCACGCCTAGCTGTTGTGCCATGGCTAGGTTAACACGCACGATCCTATGATCATTATCAAGGATAGCTATGAAGTCGGGAACACTGTCGAAAGTACGCTCCCAGTCATTTTTCGCCCGCCGAAGCTCTTGCTCGGCTCTTTTGCGTTCAGTAACATCATGCGCTACAACTTGAGCGCCATAGATTTGGCCGTTTTGACGCTTAAACTTCATGTTAAGGGTAACCCATAATTGCCGTCCGCCCTTGGCTATTGCCTGGTACTCAACGTTTTCATCTATTGTTTCACCAGCTAAGGCTTTCTTGATTCTCTGATTAAATCGTCCTAAGCTTTCAGCTTCCAAAAAATCAAAAGGATTTGCTACAAGAAGTTCTTCTCTTGAGCAACCAGTTATTATGCACATTGCATCGTTCACATTTGTGAAACGTGGACCAGTAAAATCAATTTCGTAAATTGCTGTGGGCGCATATTGCAAATAGAAGTCTATATTTTTCTTCGCTAACTTTAAGCGCTTCTTGAGATTTCTTTTGTTCAGTAATATCTCGAAAAACAAGAACTACTCCGATGATTTTGCCATCTTTATCTTTTATTGGCGCTCCACTATCGTCAATAGGAATTTCAGAGCCATTTTTGGGTAAGAGAACGGTGTGGTTGGCCAAACCCACAATTACGCCTTCATCTAGAACTTTAATTATTGGATTTTCCACTGGCAAACGGGTTTCTTGGTTTATTATGTTGAAAACAGTTTTGACATCTTTCTGTGAAGCTTCAAGGAGTGTCCAGCCAGTGAGCTTTTCTGCGACACCATTCATGAAAGTAATTTTACCTGATTTATCAGTGGCTATGACGGCGTCGCCAATACTTGCCAATGTGGTTGCCCAACGCTGATCGCTCTCAACGGATTTTTCTGTACTATTTTCTTTATTCGTAATCGCGCAAGCCCCCGTGAAATCAAAGAATTCTTAACTCTACCCTTCGTAGAGTTGTAGTAAAAAACTTTTCGTTTTCATAGAACTTTTTGATTTTATCCTAAAAATGTTCAAAAGCTAATTTCCAGAATTTAGACTTCAAAGCTTAAATGGAACAAACCCCATTTTTCACTTCCCAAGAGGAAAATGAGTTGGCTAACCAAAAAATCGCTGAAGGCGACTATGTTTTAATTTACTTAGACGCACGAAGAACTTATATGATAAAAATGCAGCCAGGACAAACTTTCCACACTCATAAAGGCTATCTAAAACTAGACGAGTTAATCGGCAAAGAATATGGCGAACCCATCAAAAGCAACCTTGGCATCTACTTTACCACCCTCAAACCCGCATTAACAGATTACATTATGAAGTCTTCACGTAACACACAAATCATTTACCCCAAAGACGCAGCGTTGATTGTTATGTTTAGTGGCATCGGACCCGGGAGCCGTGTTGTGGAATCAGGCACGGGAACAGGCTCATTAACGACTGCGCTTGCCCATTATGTTGGTCCAACAGGTAAAGTTTACACTTACGAGTTACGACCTGAATTCCAAAAAAACGCTGCTAAAAATCTTGAACGTTCAAAACTCATAGACCATGTTGAGATGAAGAGCGGTGATGTAACTTTGGGAATTGAGGAGAGAGATGTCAACGCAGTTATTTTGGATTTGGCGGTTCCATGGCTCGTTGTTCCACACGCTTATGAAGCACTGAGACCTTCGGGCATAATTGTTTCATTTAGTCCAACCATTGACCAAGTTGTAAAAACCACAGAAGCACTAAGAGAAAACGGTTTTGTATTCATAGAAACAATAGAGTGCATGATGCGAGCAATGCAAGTGGAACGTGGAAAAACTAGACCCCAAACATTGATGACTGGCCACACGGGATACATTACGCATGCAAGAAAAATCTTAAAGTTACCCGTTCAAGAAAACACACAAACGCTGATTCAAGAAGAAACAGTAGCTGAGGAAGCACCAGTAGACCAAGAAAAAGTTGAAGAAATTGCTTAAACTTTAGCTTTCATTTTTCGTTGTTTTTCTGCAGAAATTGGCATGCTAAGCGTCCAAACAGCCTGCTTTAACTGCTCACTCTTTTCCCCACGGGTTAAGCCATAGTAAGCCCCTAATATTTTGCCGAAATAGGGAATAATAAATTGATCAAAGGTTCTATAGAGGAAAGGATTTGAAAAGCGATTTTCTAAGAAAGTTGGTTTCCAGATTTTGATGTTGTATTCCCAGCATTTAATGAAAAATTCCCAACGTGCTTTGCTCAGAGAATCCATTTCAGCACCTTTCTTATTCATAAGAACACAGTTTTCAAGAGGCACAAAGAAAAGTGGCACATAGAAAGCGTTAAAGTCCTTTAACTTATCCATTAACTCAAGTGTTTGGAGCATATCTTCTTCTTTTTCGTCAGGCAAACCAATAATCAATGTGGCAAGTGGATACCAATCGTTATCGTTCAAAATACCGAAAGCATTAGTGACTACGTCTTGCCATTGCTCAGGCTTAAACGGCAACATTTTTCCCGCCATGTATTTTTTCATGAGACGTGGACTCCCTGTTTCTATGCCCGTTTCGGCTGTAATTATAGCTTTTTTACCGAATGAATACCAGCTTTTCTCAATCAGAATTTCAGCTAGTTCCTTAATCATCTGTGGATCATGATAAACGGGCGCCAATGACATGTGTGATGCCTGAATGCTCTTGACGCCTGGATAATCTGCGACACTTTTTACCAGTTTTACTACGGCTTCCTTGTTTGGAATGAAGGCTTTGTCTTTTGTGCCGTATAAGAAAAGATCTTCTGTGATAAGAGTTATGTGGTCGCTGCCTTCAGCAGTTGTTAAGGCAACTTCCTGCATGATTTTTTCAAGTGGCACATCAACTTTATTTTGCATAGTAGGGGTGCAGAATTGGCAGTTTCTCCCACATCCTTTAGAGATTTCTACTGCACCATGAATTGCTGCATGCATCGTTAGCGGCATTTGAACGTTGTAGTCCCAGTTACTTAACGATTCATCAGCTTTAGCAATACGTGGAAGTTCTTCACCATTTACCGCTTTTTTGAAGACGTCAACAATTGGTTCGGGCTTCCCACCGATAAGGACACAATCGACACCGTAACTGTCAGAAACATGCTTTCGCTCAAGCTGCCAAGAACCAAAACCACCAACAATAATTTTTGGCTTGTATTTCTTAATGCTAGGATTCATGATTAGTTTTCGAAATTCCACGGCGTTCATAGGTTCCCCGCCGCCAACAATTGAAGAATATGTTTTGCTTACATAACCCATTCCAGTTGGATCCATCGAAGATATGCCTACAACTTTTGTTTGTGGGCCAATAAAGTTTTGTAAATCTTCAGGGTGAACAACTGCTATATCTGATTTTGAAAACCCATTTTGAAGCAGAATTGATTCCACTTTTCTCAGACCGTAGGGTGCAAACTTTGCTTGCCCGTCGGCTTTGCGTCCACAATGGGGGTAAAGTGTTTTTCTAACGTATCCTAGTGGGATGGGTCCTTTTCCGAATCCTCCCACAAACGCGATAAAAGGGTTATTGAAAAAATCACTCATTTCTGTTGCTGATGCTGTAAGCACGATTTTTCTGCCCAAGACTGGTGATGCCAAATTCTAACTCTTCCTCGCGAATAACGTAAATTAATATTCCATAGCGCTTTTAAGAATTACTATCTGTTGAGCTTTTTGATACGGAGTTAGGGGTAAATTATGAATAATCCATAGGTTTTCTATGTACTTATTCATACCTTATGATTTTTCATTATGACCAATTTGTTGTTTATTTCTTTCAAATTAATTTTATTTTGTGCTACGTTCAAATTTTCAGTTAGTTAAATCAGGAAGAAAGTAGATTGTGATCTGGGAGAAAACAAAGCTAAGTCGACAAGACTTTAACCGATCAATTATTTTCTTGTTTTATGGAGCGGTATTAAAGTCAAAAAGGATTTTTATTGATGAAGTAAAGTATTACCGCTGAATAAATTATCTAGCTATAAATTATTATTCTATCCGTTTTTTATTAATCTACTAAAAGCTATTGAAATAGATACTACCTAAAAATGTCATGTTCGATAGCCTCAAGCACAAATTATTCGTTATTGAGCTGATTTTTAGTCATTTTGATCTTGAAATAGTAGTTGCATACAAGACACGCCCACCCTTCTCAGGAAGGAAACTGTCAAAGTCTGGAAAGAAACGCATGAGCATTTTCGACGGTTCCTCATCTTGGATTTTAATAAAGCCTATATCCGTTAATCGGGCATGGAGCTTGTCAGTCTCAAAGTAGGAAATAAAAGCTTCGCCAAATTTTGAAACCTGTGCGGCGCGTCTCTCGTGAGCATTAAGCATTTTCGGTGAGAACGAACTAGGCGGATTGATATAATCAAACACAACATGCCCACCATTAGGCAAGTTAGCAATAAATTCGAGGGTCGACCATACAGCCGGCTCGGCTAAGTACGGCACAACTCCAAGCCAAGAGAAGAATGTCTGTTGCTTAGAATCGAACCCCGCAGATGCCAGACTCCCAGCTAAAGTGTCGTGTTCGAAATCCACAGGCACAAAGACTAATGAATTTGGTAAATTGATTGCAGCGTCAGCAAGACATCGACGTTTCCAGGCTTGCGTGGAAGGATGATCAACTTCAAATACGCGCAAACGATCGCCAAACGGATTGCGGTAGGCATAAGTATCTAGACCAGCGCCAAGTATCACAAGTTGAGTAACACCATTTTCTACGGCAGCTGCTAAAGCATCCTCGGCGAAACGTGTCCTCATAGCGATGAAGATCCGCATCCAGCGTTTGGATGGGTGCCTCTCAGCGTCGGAGATTGCAGTTTCGGCATACTCACCCAGAATTCTCAATGCAAGCGGGTCATTGGAAATACATCCATGCTCCAAGACCTGATGAACAGCACGGTGTGCAGCCGCGGCTAGAGCAGTCCGGCTTGGCAACCCTGACTTCAACAATTAATACTCACCAAGTTCCTCTCGCAGTCTCCTCAACGTCAAACCAAGTTTTGCACGACTAGGTATCGTAAACATATAACCATTATTGTTAATTGCTTCAGTGCCCATCCACGAAGGCCTGCGCTAGAGGATCTTAATGCCTCCAACATATCTTTGGCGATCGAAAGAAATTTTCAGTTGGCTATCAGTTTGGTTGTTTATTTTTCCCCTTCCAAACATTTCGGCCTTTTTTCAGATGTAGCAATCCTATTGCAGGCAAAAGATTATTCAGACTTGCTGTCTACTAAAATTTTTCTGCCAACATTTGCTATAGAATTTGGCGCTGTGATTTTGTTATGGTATTTAAAAGAGTTTGATTAGCAAATAAAATCATGCTTTGGATAGATCGCAAAAGTACTTTTTCATAGGGTCCCAAATATATTCTATCCAACCCTCAAGTACCTCATCTGCTTGCTCTTCTGGAACATCCGAGAGCACCATGTAGACCTCAGTTCCTTCGGTGGCCTTATTGAAGCTTAATTCTAACCTCACAGGGCCAAACCTATAATCGTTATTAGTCCACTCCTGAACCACACGTTTACCATCCTCAAGTTCAAGATATTTACCAACAATAGAATCGCCATAAGTTGTATAGTTACCTCCAACCACTGCTTTACCAGTGGCTTTGCTGCCTGTAATTTTGCTTAGTTTTTTCGGGTCAATATAGGCCGCGTAAACTTCTTTCGGAGAAGCTGAAATAACCACTTTTTGTTTTAGAGTTCTAACTTTTGCTTTCATAAAAAAGCCACCTACCAAACTATATAGAAATGAATTTTTTTAATGTATTGTTTATTTACTATTAATCAAAAAATGGGTAATGAACAATAACGAATAACAAACGGTGGATTAGGCAAAACAATACCCAAGCTTGAGGGAAGGTTTCTTCAACTATTATTGTCGGGCCAACGGCACAACCACAGGCAAGCCCAAGAGTACTAATCTTAGTGTAGGGAGCATCTTGGCAAATTTAATATCAATGATGTGTTGCGTCAAGCTGATGATTTTCAGATTATATTTGTTGAGGGTCTTGTGAGGTTCGCTATGTGCTATTAACCCAGGCGGAAATTGGTGAGATAGCCAAGAAGTACCCAGATGATTCACGTGATAGAAAAATGCAAGCGCTTTTTCGCACTTAAGTGATGCTGACTCCGAGATTACCCCGATAAGCTTCGAGCATGCCTTACAATGTATCGCGTATTCTGTAGGAGACAGTTTTGAATGCAAGTTTCTTGCCTCATCGGAAGATGTCCAAACCTAGCTCGACAGCAGCGAACTTCAAGGCATCATCCTGATTTGGTACAATGACCCAGCTTATGATCTGCAGGGGACCGGCGAGCTTAGTCGTCTTCAATTACATTTGTTGCTGGATGGAATCAAATTTATCCGAAACTTCAGGATCGATGAATACGAAGTTAAGATGTTGGAATTTGAGCTTCAAAAGAAACGTGCGCTTTCAAGGAGGTAAGCTGAAGAAAAGCTGTTTCATGAAATGTAACGTCTGCATTGATAAGTAAACTTGCGTTTTGACCGTTTGTTTGTATTACGAAGTCTATTGGTACGCTTCCTCCGTCATAAACTTCCATGTTTTTTAGAGATACGGTGGTTTCACCTTGTTTATCTTGGGAGAAGGTTGTTGGAACTGTTGGATAATTCGTTTTCATGTAAACAGAGATTGGAGAACCAACCCCTGGATTGAACTTTAACGTGATTGCATCTAATATGTAATTTAATATATTTCTAGGTTCATCGAATGTAAATGAAGAAAATTCTCCAAATGAAGGGTTTATTCTAAAAACTAATTCTCCAATTTGATTGTTTGAGTCGTAAACGTCAAAGATGCGGTCATATCCGCTGTTAGGTACTGTAACTTGCTTCACTATTAGGTCTCTTGAAAACAAAAAATTGTTGGTTAATGAGGCTGCTATTATAGTCGACACAATTACCGCACAGAGTAATACAATGCATAAGGCAGCTTTGACTCTGGTTGTCGGCACATAATTCACTGGAGTTTAGTTCTTGGAATTTAGTTATAAGATTTGTGATTCTTGTAACTTACAGTTAAGCGCCTATGGCGTCCTTCTCAGGTTAAATTTTGAGCTAACAACCCGCAAGTCGGTCAATATTTAAACAATATAGATAAGTAGACAACTTGAGTGCGAAAATTGAGTTTAATATTACAGCGTTTGGAAAAGCATCAGACTTTTCGCCGCCGTTACACGGAGTAAGGAACAGATCATGATTACTAATGCGCTGTGCTCTATTTCTGTTAGCTTACGACCAAAATCCGCACACAATTGATATTGCAAATCATTTTTAAGTTGAGAAAATTATGAATACTTATTTCTTTTAATTGAAAATTTTGAGGTCTGATAGATGACTGAGAAACTATCCAAGAAAGAAGAAAAGAAAAATCAAAGGCCAACCAGGTATTTGTAAACGAACATCATAATATTGCAGTTTTCAAGCGTGTATATAGCGCGTTCACTTCTGGGGACTGATTAAGCTTGCCGAGGAATTTACCGAGGACACCATATGGCATATCCCTGGAAGAAATCTCATAACTGGCGATTACACAAGTCGAAAGACCATTTTCGATATTTTCGCCAAGATGTTTGAACTATCGGGTGGAACTTACAAACCAGAGATCCATGACGTTCTTGCCAATGATGAGCACACGGTAGCTCTGTACACGTGACTGGCAAGCGCAATGGCAAAACGCTTGACCAGAACTACGTTCTCTACTTCCACATCCATGATAGCAAAACCGTTGAGACGTGGGAGGCGTGGCACGACGGTGCAGCCTGGGACGAGTTCTGGTCGTAGACCTCAAATCTCCACTGTCCTGGAGGACAAGATTTTTTGAAACTCTCCAACAGAGAGAAACTGGTCGATAGCCCTTGAAGAGTGCAAAATTGCCGACTACGATCGGCCGTGGCGGCGTCCAGGTACCACTCGGTACATGTTGAAGCGAATTGCAGGCATTCTTCGAAATTTCTTATTTTAAATGTCAGCTAGTGCTTACTATCAAATAATTCTTAATGCATTCAATTTTTAAGTTATGATTTTTGAGGTAGTTCTCCAGTTGATTATGACATGATTCATCGGCTAAAGATAAATCAATTAAAACTACGTAATCTTTTGAGTCGGTGCTGTAAATACTCCATTCATCGAAACCTTTGAATATTTTGGGGTGATAGGGCGAAAATATTTTTGAGAAGACTATTGCTTCGGTGAATATCATAATTTTTCTCCAAATTCCTTAAGTCTTCTTTGGAAAAACATTTGAGATGGCATTTAATGTAGAATGATATTGTTTTCTATATCGGTTAATTCTAGGATTCGAGGAACCTGTTTGATTTCGTTGAAGTACGTCAGCACGGCAATGCCTCGTTGACTGACTGCAAAGATAACTTGAGTTTTTCCGGGTGTTTGGTTTTCAACTAAGCCTTGTTTAAGTAAGAAATTCAAGTTTTCTTTAAGCTCACTGCAATTGACGTTGGTCTTTTTCATTATTTGTGTCAACGTTTGTGGACCTATGAGCGCAAGCACCTTGAGTACCTCAATATGCATTTCAAGTTTACTGAGTCGCATAGTGATCCTGCGTATTAAGCAAAAGAACATTAATAAACTTTTTTATTTTTTTCATTGTTTAATTCAAACAATTATGCTTTTTATTAACAATAATACAAAAATTAACAATAAATGAGTTAATAATGATAAACTTATGCATAATTTGTTGTTATATTATTTAACAAAAAAGTCCAGCCGAGTGAAGCTGTTTTTTTTGGGAAAACATTTAAGCTATTTAAATTTGCAAATGGTATTTTGACAAGCATGTGTCACATTTTTTTTCAATTCTGCGACAAGTAGTTTAAGAATTAAAACGTTGAATTGCTTTCAAAAAATTAGAGAAGCAGAGTTCCTATTCGGAATTAGGAATTGATAATAACTACTACTGATATATGGATACACAATACATGAGGCAGCTTCTTTGGATTATTTATCACCCCTTAGATCGGAACTTAAGCTCAAGATTTTGTTAAACCTCTTAAATGGAGAGAGAAAAATAGCTGAATTGCGGTCTGATGTTGAAACCAGAGACACTACTATTCTGCACATCCTTGGAGAATTTAGTGATCTTGGCCTAATAACAAAATCCCAAGGAGTTTACAGATTGTCTTCTCTCGGTCTACTTGAAACTAAAGTTTTTAAAGAGCTCATTTCAACTACCGAAGTGATTGAAAAGTTTAAGGACTTTTGGTTGTCGCACAATGTTGCTGATATACCATTGTATCTTCTTCTAAACTTAGGTGCTTTAAGCAACGCGTCAATAGTTCGCACTGAAGCCACAGATCTGAACCTCGTGCACGAAAAAATCGTAAATATCCTAAAATCCTCAAAAAGGATACATGGAATTTCACCAGTATTTCATAGCGATTACGTTCCGGTTGTCGAAAAATTATTAAAAGAAGGCAATTCTGCGACCTTAATATTTACCCCTAAAGTTCTAAAAAAAACTTCGGCTTTAGCAGAAATAGGAATCATTAAAAAATATGTTCTTGAAGGGAAATTGAAAATCTTCCTAAATGAGGAAGTAAATATTGCTTTAACTGTGGCGGAAAATAGTTTTTCTATGGGCTTATTCCATTTAAATGGTGAATACGATTATGGCGTAGACTTGACGGCCATAAGCAAGGAAGCAATAGAATGGGGTGAACATCTCTTTGAAGATGTCCTCAAACGAAGTAGTCCAATGGACTTAAAGTCATTGATTTAAGAAAACAATACTTTTTTTTCTTCAATTGGATTAACTAGTTCATTTTATTAGGATGCTAACTTGACTAACTGAATGAGGAAAGATTGATTTTGAATATAGATTAGTACTTCATAAGTCTCATAACTATTTTAAATCCATTTTCGGCTGGGAGAACTTCCATGAAGGACCTAGCCACTCAAATAGAACCAACAAAAACCTCAAAAAATTATCCATATCACCTTCTAAAAATAACCTATTTCCAAGCACGCAAAATCTTAAAGTTCATGACTTCAACATCTCTTTCCCTATCTTTGTATGCATCGCTGGTTGTAATTTTTAGTTTTCTGGTATATGGACATAGCATCGACCCAGAGATTGTTTTGGCAGCGTTCCTCGTAACTTTTTCTATATATAGTTTGAATAAGGCTACTGATAAGATAGAGGATGCTGTCAATTCACCAAATGTTGAACCAAAATCTCGATTATATTATGTGATTGCTTCGATTTCCGCAATGATTGTTTGTCTCTCAATTGGCGCTTTAGAAGGTTTAAAGGTTCTTCTTGTTTTGTCAATGCCTTTTGTGATTGGTCTGGTTTACAGTGTCAGAGTAGTAAAAACCTTGCCTCGACTTAAAGAAATTACAGGAGTTAAAAGCATTTCAGTCGCACTTAGCTGGGCTGCAACAGGAGCTTTGCTGCCATATGCACTTGGAACCGTAGAATTTCAAAAAGTAATCTTTGTTTTCGCTTTCATATTTATTCAAGTGCTGGTAAAGGAAGTTATCTTTGACACCTTAGATATGAGAGGGGACAAGGTTTCTGGAGTAACCACGATTCCCATGGTTTTGGGAAAACTCAGGACAAAATTCTTTTTAGTGATTATAAACACTTTCGCGGGATTACTGGTAATGTTTTCTATTTTAAACGGATTAATTATTCAATTAGTTTCTTTATCAATCTTCAGTGTTCTATTTAGTTTCTTAATAATTTGGCTTTTCGTTGGCAACGATCATAAAAGAATCCGTTGGGAACCAGTTGTTGAAGGAAAATGGATACCTATAGCAGGATTCATAAAAGCTATCTTGCGTTAATCAAATAGGTTATCGTATTTCACTCAGAAATAAGATTTGATAAAAGCCCTGTTTAATATTCAATTACCAGAGAGACAAAAATTAGACAAATGGGAGATTTGGGATACTTTAACAGAAGGCTGTTGAGTTCTAACCGATTTAACTTCAGATATTCGCATATGTTCCAATCAATTGGAAGATTACGTTGAGGACCACAACTTAAGAATAGATCAATAATCCTCAACCTGATGATTGCCACGTTTGTTTAAGTTCCTGGCTAAAAGTTCTTGGGTGTGGATATTCAAACGCAACTAATTTACATTGACAGATTAGTTTGCTACTTGAGTGAAAACTGCTCTGTCAAATTTCTTGGAACCCCAATTGCTTTCTTATAGTTCATGGCTTTCAAATTAGGCACTACCAAAATTTTGAAGCCTCAAGCACATGTGATAATAGGCATATGTGTTTTATTGGCTTCAAACATGCTGGCACGATTTTTGGTAAATAAAGTTGTTTTCCTGAATGCCCCTCTTGCCATGCCTTTTCCTTATCCCATAAAGTCATGCCGGTAGTTATCTGAAAAGAATATAATAAGTCTTAGTAGACAGGGCATAGGTCACAAGCATATTGCAAATAGTCAATAATTACATTCACTTTATTAATTTATGATTCATTTTTACATATAAATATCTAATTTGCCAATAAAAATCATAATTTCATGAATTAAACAAATGGGAAAAAACAAAACTTTCATAACTATCTGACCCACAACATGGAGAGATATACAATCAACGCCCAGTAAAGAGGAGCGAAAATGAGAAGATCAAAACTAGAAACATACATAGCCATCTTGAACGTGTTGGCAAACAAGGGACCGTTAAAATTGACACACATCATGTACAAAGCCAACGTCAATTGCGGCCAACTCAAAGAAGATCTAGAATTTCTAATCAACCAAAACCTCGTCGAAAAACGAACTATTAAAAAAGAACACATAATTTTTGTGATCACCCAACGCGGCATAAATGTATTGAAGTACTTCCGAGAACTTACAAAAGTACTACCAATCATAGAAGAACCCCAGAGTCAAAAAAGCCGAGCGCTACTGCTATACTAAATCTTGCGAACCACCCTTTTCGCTCATCTTATCCCGAGAGAATTAATGATAAATACCAAACTTCGAGGCATTTTAGAAAGGTTGGATTCTAATCTTCCATGTTTGAGTCTATGTCAACGCTGCGATTATGAACGCCAAAATTATAAGAATTCCTGAATAAGCCTGCAATTTATATGCTTTTTCATATGTGATTTTCGAGCCCGGTTTACGATATAGAATGAGAAGGCTATAAGCAAACAAAACAATTGTCAAAGTGATAATAGCAAAGTAGGCCATGTTAAATCCGTTAAATATGAGGTCCCAGAATAATAATGGAAATCCAACAATCGACGCCGCTGTCATAATTTTAATTGCCTTTTTTTCGCCAAAAATAATTGGTAGAGTGTGCACGTTCATCGCTCTGTCTCCATCTAGATCTTTCAGATCTTTTGTTAAACCGCAACCGGCTGTTAAGAAACCCAATGTAAAAGCAGCAACAATTGAAGGGATATTAATTGTGATGACACTTGCGCCCCCAAGAATTGTCGTTGCTATTCCTAACCCCCAGCAGATGTTTGCGAATAAGCCATCTTTGAATCTTACAGGCGGCACTGAATACAAAATGCCTAAAATTGAGAAAATTACGACAAATAGAAAAACTGCCAAGTTAACGGTAACTGCAATAGCCGCGCTAGCCACAAAGAACGTCGTAGTCAGAATTTTAGCCTCTTGTATTGTCACCCTCCCTGAAGGAATCGGTCTCCCAAAGTCATTGATCTGATCAATTTTTGCATCATATACATCGTTTAAGGCATATATTGCAAATGATGAAAGAGTCATTGCAAATGTAGCCATGAAAGTTGTTTCGATTGGAAGTCTCCATGACGACGCTAAAAGGCTTCCAATGAAAGTGCAAAAACCATAATATAGGGTGGATTTTGAACTACTGAAAACTTTGGTTAGTTCTATGAAGGCGCGTAACTTCTTCCACAATATTGAACCGCCCGTTACTTTTCTTTTTAAAGATTTGGAATGCGAAGCGTTTTGGATTCTTTCCAAGTTTCCCAGAAAAGGTTCGTCAGGCCTTTTGCCACTTCTTTATCGCTTGAAACGAACGCGAGTTGAAATTCTTTGTCTGGGATTTCAAAAATGGTTACTTCATCATCAACTATAATGAACGAGAATGGAATGCTTCCTACCCTGTAGTTGTCACGTCCTGCGACGAATTTTAAGGGGTTTGGTCGGATGTTTTTCAAGAAAAACCCTATCAATTTTATAAAGGCTGAAAAATCGATTTTTTCATTTGTGATCGTTTTTATTTTGACGTTTCTCTGTAGGGCAAACACTATGCTTTGGACCACGACCATATCTAGGTATCTTGTGGCAAGGAGAATTTCTGATTTTGATTTTTCAATTGAAGTTGCAATTAAACTTGTGAGATCGCAGTAATTGTTAATAATTCTTATTTCGGTTTTGGTTCCCATTTTTTTGAGCGGTTCTAAGAGTGTTTGGTCTCCGAACAGGTAGGTCGCGATTTCATTGAATAATATTTGATGCATGAATTCTCCTAGTTCAGATAATTTGTATTTGTTTTCAAAGAATAGAATTAGTCCCGAGTTGTTTAGTTTTTTTAGACTTCTGTAGTATTTTCTGGGTGTCATTTTAAGCATTTCTATAGTTTCTTTTCCACTTTCGAATCCTACTACGGCTTGATCAAAAAGTCTCAGAGTGTTAGAGTCGTCTAAAGTATTAATTATTGAAGCTAATTTTTCGTAGCTGGTATTGGGTGTTTCTTTGATCAATTTAGATTCTACTCACAGAAGTGACCTAACATATGTTCATAGTTACGCTGTTACACCATATAGCATTTACCTTTTTTGTCACTAACTACTCTTTTGTTAAGTGGGTTCTATTTCTTGTCAGCATGTTTTAAATCCAAGTTTGCTTTTCACCGTGTCGTGAGATATGTTTTTAATAGAAGAAAAAAATTGGGAAGAACATCAATGCGAGGCGGATATTAATGAATAACTTGGATTCTGGTTCAAATTACACCGGGAGGAGTGCTGAAAGAAAGTGTGGACTTCGGGCTTCGATGCGTGATAAATCCACGATAACCTGCCGATGCGGAGCCCAAATATTGTTAGTGCCTGATTTGAAAGAGATGAATACATCGTTAGAAGCCCACGTAAACGAACATAAGAAAAAAGATAAAATTTCCGATGTTGAAGCAGAAGTAATTCTTGAAGATTTAATAGCGCAACTTTTTAGAAAAATATAACTTAAGAGACCGATTTATTCAAAGACAGCTGCATAAGGGTTTTTGGAAGTTCGTTCAACTTTTTAGAGAATTCAAACCAAATAATTCTAGCAAACTGCTTTTCTTTTAAGCCAATTTTTCGGGAAAGCGCTTCCTCTCAGAAACATTTTCTAAATATTATTAGTATTGTATATGGTCTTTAATTTGTTTTTTTAGCGAAAATATCAATTTTTTTGATAAAAAATTCTATTATCTGAATTAAATCAGTGCAAATATGATAAAGCTTATAAACGCTTGGTTACGATAATTGTAGATACCTCAGATTAAACCGAAGCGGGCTTAAAGCAATGCGAACAAAACTTGAAACTCACGTTGAGATCCTCAAAGTACTGGCCCTAAATGGTCCATCAAAGCTAAGTAAAATCGTAGACAAGGATAATATCATCTTTGACGAACTTAGCGGATGTCTGAACTTTCTAATCAAGCAAGGACTGGTTGAAGAACAAACTATTGAAAAACTAAGAAAGGTATACACAATTACAGAACGCGGCATAAATGTTTTAAAATACTTCCGAGAAATTCCACAAGAAAATCCGATCGTAAAAGCTCGAGGTCCAAGAAAAACACAAAGTTTACCATAAACGTTTTTAAAATCACCTTAATTTGAAACCGGTTCTGCCTCATCGTGTCTAAAAAGGAATCTTAACTAAAATGGTTTCTCAAAAATTACACTTTTTTAATAGGTAGCGCTCTTTTCTAAACTCTATATATTCTTTTAAAGCTGCCTATTTTCGATTGGCAAAGTAAGAATAAATTTAGTTCCTTTGTCTTTACTTGTTTCAACACCAATTTTTCCTTTATGAGCCTTCGATAATACGTTTGCATATTGCTAAGCCGAATCCCATTCCCTGAGCCTTGGTTGTTTGCAAAGGCGAGAAAAGTCTGGGAAGGATTTCTTCTTGAATACCGCTCCCAGTATCAACGATAAAAATTTCATAGTTATCGCTTGTTTGTTTGTAGCTAATAGTTATTGTACCACCGGCAGGCATTGCATCTATAGCGTTCTTAACTAAATAATATAAACGCAATATCAATTTTCTTATCTCTGAGCGCTTTTAGGAATTCCAATCCATTTTTTTGAGACATCTCGTAGTCAGAAACAACCGCATCGTAAGATTGCTTTTGCATTTTTTCATAGGCTTCATCAACGGAGATAGCATTCTCTACCTCAAAATTATTTTCCACCGAGAGTATTTGCTTCGAAACTTCCAATAAAGAAAAATCATCATCGACATGCAAAATACGAAAACAGCGTTTTAGGCAAGTATCTTCGGGGTCGCTTGAGATACAAGGGCTAATCTTAATTCCATGCGCCTCTTCGTTATTTACGGTATTTTGCATAGAGCAGTTTATTAAGAAATATATTTTAACAGTTTCGAATTGTCAATCTTGATTAGAAATCTATTATAGTTACAAGAAAAGACGGTGCATTTCAGTAGTAATCATATAGGCAATAATCTGCATTGGGGTTAAGCAAAGAAGAAATCTATGAATTTGAACCCGAAAGAGCGTTGAACTCTCTAAAGTGGATGAATAATTGGAATTAGTCAACCGAATTCTTTTCGCATACAATTTGTTTTAAGAATTTATAGTTAGTCGTCTTTTGCCGTCTGAGTAACTCTGATCTCTCATCCAAATTAATGTCAAGCTAATGCCTTCTCATCATTCGGCAAAAAACTATTTAGTGTAAGCGGCATAAAAGCATATACATAAAGAAAAAAAATTTGCACGGAACACTTTTATTTTTCACTTGAACTTTAATTTACTTGGTGTTATTATTATGGATTTTAAAGGTAGCCAAACAGAAAAGAACCTCCTTGCAGCGTTTGCAGGAGAATCACAAGCACGAAACCGATACACATTCTTTGCAAGCATTGCCAAAAAAGAAGGTTATGAGCAAATCGGAGGAATTTTCGAGGAAACAGCAGGCAATGAGAAGGAACATGCGGAACTTTTCTTTAACCATCTTAAGGGCGGAATAGCTGAAATCACTGCTTCTTACCCAGCTGGCATAAAGGGATCAACCGTTGACAATCTCAAGGCAGCAGCTGCAGGCGAAAAACTTGAGTGGGGCAAACTTTACCCAAATTTTGGAGATATTGCTCAACAAGAGGGTTTTCTGGAGGTAGCTGCAACTTTTCGAATGGTTGCAAGAGTAGAAGCTTACCATGAAAGAAGATACAACAAATTAGTTGAAAGCATGGAGCAAAGTAAAGTCTTCAAGAAAGATCAACCAATCAAATGGAAATGCAGAAACTGCGGTTTCGTTTTCGAAGGCAAAGAAGCCCCAGAAAATTGCCCAGTATGTGCTCATCCAAAAGCGTTCTTTGAAGCTTGGGTAGAAAACTACTAAGCCTCTCAATTTTTCTTTAAATTAGCTGGATTTGGCTTAATTTGATTGGGTTTTGAACTGTTCTGGATTTTTTTACCTATTATTACGATTGCGAGAATTGCTAAACCTGTAAGGACAATTGTTCCCCCTGGAGCGGCATTTATAATTACAGATATTATTATGCCAAATATGACTGTAATTAAACCAATTATTGGTGCTAATATTACTGTTTGTTTGAAAGATTTTGTAACTTGAGTACTTATTAATGCTGGCAAAACAAGAAGGGCAGACATCAAAAGCACACCCACCACAGGTATCGCTATGACTACAGTGACGCCTGCCAGAATGCTAAGCAGATAATCGTAGACCCAGGTTCTGATTCCAGCGGCGCGAGCTTGAGTCTCATCAAAAGTAATGTAAACCAATTCCTTGAAAAAAAGAAAAATTATGGCTAACGAAACAGTGGTCACGATTCCTGCAATAAGTATCTGTTGAAAGTCAACAGCTAGAATACTGCCAAAAAGTAGATTTTCAAGATTAACTCCAAAGCCCCCTGTAATACTTACTAAAGTCACACCTGCGGCAAGACCGAGCTGAAGGAAAACAGCAACTGCAGCGTCTCCAGCGATTTTAGTTGACCGCAAAGCCTTATTGATACCTATCGAACCCAAAATAACTGTAATAGCGCCTACCCATTGAGGTATAATACCTGCGAAATATGAGTAAGTGGCTAGGCTTCCAAACAAGATGGCGGTTATATAATAACCAAGGGCATAGCCGCCGAATGCTGTGTGAGAAAGTCCATCGCCGATGAGCGAGATTCTTTTTAAAACAATAAAGATGCTCAGGATTGCGCTCAGCAGTGCGATGATGATTGCTATGAGAATTGCTCGCTGCATAAATGGCGCTTGGAGTAAAGAGAAAGCGTCAAGGGTGATCATGATGTTCCATAAGCTCCACTGGATGCTCATACAATTTGTGAATTTCAATGTCTGCTTGGAAGTCTTCGTTTTCACCGCAGAAGAATTGGGACCTGTTTAGACAAAGAACTCTGTTCGCTATCTTTGTGATTACGCCAATGTCATGTGAAGAAAGTATAACCGTTATTCCTCTTTCTTTGTTTAATTTATCAAGGATGTTGTAGAATTCTTTTTTTGAACTGGTGTCAACGCCACTTGTAGGCTCATCCAACAAAAGCAGTTTTGGTTCAGCAACCATTGCTTTGGCCAAAAAAACACGTTGAGACTGCCCTCCAGAAAGCTGCCCAATTTTTCGATCTTTGAGCTCGTATATGCCAAACATCTTTAGGGTCTCATCAACTTTTTCTCTATCTTTTGCACCCATTCCATGGAGCAAACCGGCGACTGGAGTTCTTCCTAACAGTACTGTTTCATAGACACTGAAGGGTAAGTTTGGATCTCTTGCTTGGGCGCTTTGGGGAACATAGCCTACATACTTTAGGTTTTTGCTTAAGTCTTTGGACCCAAATAGTGTGACTGAGCCACTTGTTGGTTTGATTAGACCTAGAATGGCTTTTAGGAGGGTTGACTTTCCAGCTCCGTTGGGTCCGATTAATGCGATTAAATCTTTCTGCTTGACATCTATATTTATGCCTTCGAGGGCTGTAACTCCGTTAGATAACTTTACAGTAAGATCGCGAATTTCTAAGATGGATTTAGCTTCCGACATTTGTTAAGGCCAAGTGGATATTATTTATGTCCTGTTGCATTAATATAATGTAATTGTCGCCTGCCGCCTTTTGTTGTGGAGTTAATCCTTCAATTGGATTCATATTTATCAAAGTGGCATTTGTTTCAGAATGAATTGTGTTTGGGATTGCTTGGTTTTCAAGTGACTCATATCCTACATATTTGAGATGATACTGGTTAATAGCATTGATTACGTTTTGGATGTCGGCTGGCGTGGGCTCTTCTTCAAAGGGTCCTAAAATTGGCAGTTGAGTAACGTTATATTGGTTGGCAAAATAAGCAAATGCTTCATGGAATGTAACAAAATATTTGGTCGCAGTGTTGGTTGTGGCATTAATAGCTTGAGCATTCAAGTTATCGAGCTGGGCTTCGTAGGCATTCGCGTTTTGGGTAAAATATTGGCTATCAGCGGGATCAGCTTTGATTAATCCGTTTAGAATATTGTTAACCTGCTGTTTTGCATTTAATGGGTTAAGCCAGATGTGGGGGTCTATTGTTTGATTATTTTTTTGGAATTGCGAGGGCACTGGGAGCAGTTGAATTCCTTGACTTGTGTCAACTTGAATAAGTTTTGAGTTTCCAGCTGAAGTAATGATACTTTGTATCCACGGTTCAAGTCCTGCGCCGTTATAAATTAAAACGTTTGCGCTTGAGACAGCAGCTAGTGAGGAGGGAGTGGGTTCAAAATCATGCACATCTGTTGTTTCTGGGACAAGTATTGAGACGCTGACTTTGTCGCCGCCTACATTTTGGGCGAAATCGTATAGCGGATAAAACGTTGCGACTACGTTTAATTTGGAACTTGGGGTGGTTCCTGTGTTGTTGTTAGTAAGATAGAGACCTGCTATGACTGCAAGTACGATTATTGCAACTAATGAGCCAACAATGATATATGTAATTTTACGCATGAAAACGCCAATTTATTAAAATGTCTTTACCATTTATTAAATGTTATTAAAATCAGCAGTTTATTTAATAACCATTGATTTTGAATAATCTATGGCAAAACTTAAGACAAACAAAAACCTTAAACAAACAATAATTATCATAAAGTTAAGGAGAATTTAAGTGAGCATCATCAGCCTTTCACTACCAAATGAATTGTTAGAAGAATTAGACACTATACTTGGAGAAGAGCGAAGCGCAAATCGATCCGAAGTAGTTCGGCAAGCCGTCCGCATGTACCTAACCCAATACAATGAACTAGGAAAAATCAAAGGAAACGTAATCGCAACAATAACGGTTCTTTATGATAAAGCTGAAGAGAACAAAGATTTATTCCGAATTCAGCATGAGTTTGATGATATGATAACGGCTTATCTGCATTCTCATTTATCAGAGACAAATTGTCTGGAAGTTATGGTTGTGAAGGGTTCTTCTGAACGTTTAAGAAGTCTAATTGATGGGTTAAAAGCGAATAAGCCAGTTAAGCAAATAAAAGTTTCAATAATGGCAATTAACGAAAAAGATGCTTAGTTATCCGGGAGAAATTGTTACTTCCATGGCGTATTGTTTGAGATCAGGTGCATTCTGCTTCAACATGGTTATGGTTAATGCAGGAATGGTTATTCGGCCATCTTTGCGCATTTTTGTTAGAAATTTTTCTCGAACACACATTACTCCGATGATTTGAACTTCGACATTTAAGGGCTGAGTTACTTCAAGTTTGTAGCGCCAACGCACTATATTTGGAATTTGAAAGCGATTTCCATTTTGCAGATGGGTATTAAATCGGGCAGTTTCGGTTAACGGCAACAAGATTCCTCCAAAGACTTTTCAGGACTTTCTGGGACCATTTGGAACTTTTCAAGACGTAACAAGACTAATCAAGACGAATATAGACGCAACCTGCAAAGAAGTTAAGCTTTGTTCAAAAAAAGCAACCCAAAACACAAAGAAAAAATTTACGCCAAAACAGCAAATAATAACAGACTACACGATATATTTTCCTGTTTTCTCAAAATCCTTAACAATTTCCATAACACGCTTAGGCGCATTATAGGGACCAAGAGGTATATCTTTAAGCAGAACCCAAGGACTTTTACACGCAACCTCGGTCGCACTATGCGTTTCCCCAAAACATTTCTTTGCAACTTCAACAACTAATCGTCTAACCTCAACCTCTGAAAGCTCACCTAACGCATGTAAATACTCATGCAACAAAAGATTGTAAACTAACGCATTAACAGTAGGCTTAGATGTTACAGATGCCTCAACAATCTCCACAAGAGATCGGTTTAAAACAATATTGTTCGTTCCAACAGGATAATATGCGCCAAGTTGCAGTGGCAAATCATCTAAAAACAGCATCATGGATTCTCTTCGTTTTCCTTGCGCAAACCAGACACTGTCTTTAACGATTTGCCATACTTCAGCATAGTTTTTAGCGTTATCTAAGCGTGTGCCAAATTGCGGCTCAACAGTTTTAGAATCGTTACTCAAAACAAAAGCCTCCTCTTAGAAAAAGAAAAATAAACAAGCCTTTAAGCGTTGCACAAGTGCGTCTGGGCGAATAAACAAAAAATTGATAAATGACAAGTGTGTCTGTGATAGACGTTAAGGTGAAAATTAAATGGCAAGCAATGTTATGATAAGAGACATAATATCAAAAGACGTTAAAACTGTAAATAACAACACAACCGTCAAAGAAGTTATTGCATTAATGACAAGTTTAGACAAAGACGCAATCCTTGTGGTACAAAGCGGAAAACCAACCGGAATCATAACCGTCAAAGATGTTCTGATCCGAGCAGTTGAAATGGGCGCACCCTTGAACACAATCATTGCACGCATGGTCTATACAAACCCACTTGTAGTCATCGATGAAAACGCATCCGTTGAAGAAGCAGCTAAACTAATGAAACACTGGCAAATAAAACATTTACCAATCGTTGACAAAAACGGCGCCCTCGTAGGAATGGTAAACGATAGAGACATAATCTACGCAGTTCCCGCTTTAATGTCAACAATGGAAGAATTCTGTCGCACAAAATAAAAAAGCGATAAACAAAATTTTTTTATCTATTTTTATAAATCAAAACAAACGCAAGCTTTAAGAAAAAAATAAAGCTAAGTTAAGCTTTTTGCTCTTTAGCCCATTCTTCTTTAACGAGCTTAGTGATGTTGTCTAAGTTTGGCTGCGCCGTAAGATCAGCAATAACCCAATTCAATTCGTTTTTAATTAAAAGAGCAAGTTCGCCTGGTCTTAAAGGTTCAGGTCTTGTTGATTGATAAACTCTCAAAGCACGTAAAGCGAACTTTATCATTACACAAGTAAGTTCTTGCTGTAAATCAGCCAGTTCATTTTTACTCTCTGTCATTTGTTTGCTAAACCCTTTTGAATCCCAATTTCCAGTCGGTTCCATTTTTTCTCAATCCTTACCGTTTCATGTATATCATGCATTATAGCCTTTTCTAGTAATTCAACAATGGCACTTCAGATTTTGGTTTTCCAAGCTTCTTGCAAACACATGCTTGGAGGAACCCAAAGTATTCAGGCGAAGGTCGTCCAGGTCGACTTTTGAATTCACCATGGAACTGCGAAGCAAAATAGAAATAATTCTTTGGATAATCCAAAGTTTCCATTCGTCTGCCGTCAGAACTTTTACCTGTAAAGCATAAACCATTTTTCTTGAGGATTTCAGCATAATCTAAGTTAACTTCAAATCGATGACGATGGCGCTCGTAGATTTCTTCTTGTCCCCACAAATTATAAGCAAGCGAGCCTTTCTGCAAAATAATTTTGTGCGCACCCAAACGCATAGTTGCACCTTTAATTTCTATCCCGCGTTGTTCAGGCATAAGATCTATAACTGGATAAGGCGTTTCAGGATTAATTTCTGTGCTGTTCGCATCTTTTAATCCGCAGACGTTTCGGGAAAACTCGATTACAGCCAATTGAAAACCATAACAGATACCTAAGAAGGGGATATCATTTTCCCTTGCAAACTGGGCGGCTGCAATTTTGCCCTCAGTTCCTCGAGGACCAAAACCATAGGGAACGAAAATGCCGTCGAAATTTGCGAGGTCTTTTATGCATTCAGGTTCATGTTCGAGTTTTTCTGCTTCAAGATAGGAAATATCAACTTTAGCCTTGTTTGCAGCGCCACCATGCCGTAATGCTTCAGTCATACTAACATAACTATCAGTTAACCCGGCGTATTTGCCAACTAAAGCTATTTTGACTTCATGTTCGGGGTGAATTGCAGCTTCAACATATTGTTGCCATGGACCAAAATCTTTACCGTCACATTTGAATTGCAATCGTTGACAGATAAAGTCGCCCATGCCCTGTTTATCTAAGATAAGAGGTACTTGATAAACGGAGTCTGCATTGTATGAACAGAAAACTGCGCTTTCGGGAATTGTACCAAATAAAGCTATTTTTCTGAGGGCTTCAGCATCAATCATTTTAGGGCTTCTAGCCACTATCGTATCTGGTTGAATACCGATTCGCCGCAATTCGTTAACGCTGTGCTGAAGCGGCTTTGTTTTCATTTCACTAGTAACATCTAAAATAGGCACCAAGGCCACATGGACATAAAGAGTATTTTCGTAGCCTTCTTCTAAACGCATTTGACGTATGGCTTCAAGAAATGGCAAACCTTCAATGTCACCGACCGTCCCGCCGACTTCAGTTAAAACTACATCGGCAAAGGTTGCTTTACCTACGCTTTTTATACGATTCTTAATTTCGTTAGTTATATGAGGGACAATTTGGACACAGCGACCCAAAAAATCGCCACGTCTTTCTTTTTCAATTACTGATTTGTAAACCATGCCTGTTGTTAAGTTGTTTTCTTGTTTGAGGCTTAAATCTAAGAAGCGTTCATACCAACCTAAGTCTAAGTCCGTTTCTCCTCCGTCATCTGTCACGAAGACTTCGCCATGCATATATGGATTCATCGTTCCTGCATCAACGTTTACGTATGGATCGATTTTTACAACTGTGGGTTTTATCCCTCGTGCTTGAAGCATTTTACCGATGGAAGACGTTAATATGCCCTTGCCAACGGAGCTTAAGACCCCGCCTGTTACAAAAATGTACTTAACCATGGTGTTCGCCGCAATATCCTACACCTTTCAAGCTGACAAAATATAACTCTTTTGTGTACAGAGCTGCAAAAATGTGCAATCATAAATTAAGTTTGTGAGAAAACGAAAAGTGAACTAAACGGAGACTTTTGCCTTTATTTTCGGCTAAGAATAAGAAACCATCAAGAAGAGCCCACAGTTGAAATGATTTGCCAACAGCATAACGTTCAGTGTTCCCACTTTGTACAAAAATCTTGCCAATCAGCTCTAGAAGATAAAATTTTTAAAAAAACAAGTAAGTAAGCATTATTACTTAGAAAAATTTTAATTAATAGTTTACTTAGTATGTGGTGGAGACGAAAAATGCCCAAAGCCTTTGTGTTAATAAACGTTGAATCAGGAGCCGAACAAGAAGTTGTGGATGAACTAAAAAAGATCGATGGTGTAGAAGAAGCTTACTTTTCCTATGGCGTTTACGATATAATCACTAAGATAAAGGCTGACTCAATGGAACAACTCAAAGATATGGTAACACGAAAAGTCAGAACCATAGGCAGAGTACGATCCACTTTAACATTGATAATGATGGAAGAGTAACGGCCAATTTTGGGAAGGAGCAAAACATGCTCTCTTTTTTGTTTTTGTCTACTCTCTCAACTTTACATTTTTAACCAACTTTATTAAATAATCGACAATAAAATTTAAAACATGGCAAAAATAACGCGAGAAAATGTCGTTTGCTTTTTAAATATACTTAATAGGTCAGCTATGAAAGTCTAAGCAAGGCTTGAAACCTTAAATGGACAAAGCAAAAACCCCAATCCACCTAAAGGCCATTCTAATAATTTTGATTTTGGGATTAGCAGCATTCGTCCTTTACTTTTACTTTTTCATTAATCCAGCACAAGTTGTAAGCATTCTATCAAAGATAAATGTAACAATTTACGCTGGAGCTTTCATTTCTTATTTCCTTTTTACATTATGTTCTGCTTTAGTTTGGCGTCAATTGCTAAAAAATTTGTCAATAAAGCTTAGCCTCAGAAAATCTTTATTGTTTACATGGGTTGGACTATTCTTTGAGGCTGTTGTTCCACAATTAGGTTGGTCAGGTGAAATATCAAAAACTTACCTTCTAGCCAAAGAGTCAAATCAAGACGCCAGCAAAATCGGAGCCACAGTTGTTGCTCAAAAACTTTTTACAATTACATTAACTATTGTTGCCTTAAGCACTGGTTTAGGATCATTATTGCTTAGTTATCATTTACCGTTTATCGACAGCTTCTTCATAGTCCTGATTCTTGCGCTCTCAATTTTGAGTTTGATCATTATTTATTATGTTAGCGTTAAACCAGCTGCCACAAAAACTCTACTCAACGTGGGCATCAGAATAATTTTATTTTTCCGAAAGATATACGATTCCCAAAAACTTAGGGAAAGAGCTGAGAAGTTTTTAGGTGGATATCATTCCAGCATAAAACAGTTGGGAGAGAACCCCAAAAGATTCTTTAAAGCAATCATTTATGCTATAGTAAGTTTTATTTTTGAAATCTCTGTGATATTTTTGTCTTTTTATGCATTAGGTCAATCTGTTCCAATTAGCACAGTTCTTATTGTTTTCACTTTAACAGGCACACTCCAAACGGTTGGTATAACGCTACTTGGTTTTACTGAAATTGTAATGACATCAATTTTCAGTTTTCTTGGTGTTTCCGTTGTTCTAAGCTTTTCCGTGACTTTACTGTCACGTATCGTAACTTTGTGGTTCCGTCTTATCGTTTCCTATATAGCCTTGCAATGGACAGGCATCCGGATTATAACTAAGAAGCCAAGTGCTTAGCCTGCTTATGACAGCAAATATGGACTTCACAGTGCGGAGTAAGCGCTTATTTTATTTGTTTCTAGGAAACTTTTTAATGCACACTAAACTATCAATTCTTAGAGACGAATGGATATGCCCACAGCCTTTGTTTTAATAAATACTGAAATAGGTTCAGAATCAGATGTACTAAAAGAACTAAAAAAAGTTGAAGGCGTCGAAGAAGCTTCAGCAGTATATGGCGTCTACGATATCGTTGCAAGAGTGAAAGCTGATACAATGGATAAGCTTAAAGAAATTGTAACTTGGCGCATTAGACGACTAGACAAAGTACGATCAACGTTAACGATGATCGTTGTCGAAGAAAGATAATTTACTAAATTAAACTCTTTTTCTTTTAAATAAAAACCGAATAAATAAACTACTGTAATAATTTTTGGCGCAATTACAAGTTTGAACTTTGAAAATACCTTTAGTTTGATGGCTTCTGAAATTTAAAAGTAGTAAAGAGTAATTTGAAAACCACTTTTATCTCACACAAACGTTATTGTAATGAGCGTTTTTTACAAGTTACCGTTAAAGTTGTGACTACCCCGATACAGTCACAAAATTTTAAATTTTAAACAGCTAATTTAAAAGTGCTGTGCATTGGGACCAGTGAGAAAATGAAGAAAAGCTTGCGAATCAAAAATAACATGCCAGCGAGAAACCATAAGATACTTACGCTCACTGTGATCAAATGCACACAGTTTTTTATCGGTCGGATGAAGAGGTTTGGATACGGCAATGAAACCTTTTTTCGTTCCCCTAAAACAGAAAAGAATATCCAAACCTCTGAAGCCTCCATACAAAAAAATCATTTGGAGATTAATAAAAATGCCAACGGCATATGTTTTATTAAATACATAAATTGGAGCCGAAAATCAAGTTTTAAAAGCGCTTAAAAAAATTGAAGGAATTAAGGAAGCGCATAGTCTCTGGGGCGTCTACGATATAATCGCCAATGTACAAGCTGACAACATGGAGAAACTCAAATTTATTGTCACAAAAAGAATAGCTAAAATTAGCAAAGTGAATTCCAAACTAACTATGATAATAAATGAAAAACCAACAGACATATTGCGCGAACAAGTATTTTTTGAACCAACCCCAATCATAGCATAAATAAAACTTATTTTTACGACTAAAACAATATTTTTTTTACCTTCGAAGGTTATTCTCTATTTTACCTTGGAGAAAAATCACGCTTGACTCCGCTGCAGACAATTAACATAGGTTTTGATGATACTGACTCAACTAAAGGAGGCTGCACAACTTATCTTGCGGCGTTACTTATTGAAAAGCTCAGAAAATTCAACGTTCAATTTACGGATTATCCTGGTTTAATTCGGCTTAATCCCAATGTGCCATGGAAAACAAGGGGAAACGGTGCGTTATGTTTAAGATTCAGTTATGAAAGCGATTTTGAAGATGAAATTATAGAGGCAGCAATTAATTTATGGGAATCAAACTCAGCAATCAAAGAAAAAGGCACAGATCCAGGAATTGTTTTTTTGAAAAGTCAAAAAGTTCCCAAGGAACTTGGGGTTTTTGCCAAAAAAACTGAAACAAGCATTGTAACACTAAAAGAAGCCATGGCTTTAATCAAGAAATTTAAAGCTGAAGCAACAGGTTTTAACTCTTGCAGAGGAATCATCGGCGCTTTGGCGGCCATTGGAGAGACATTACATAGCGACTATACTTACGAGTTAATTGCTTATCGGGAACCGCAAAATTGGGGTTCAAAAAGAAAAGTAGATGGACCATCAATTTTTGAAATGGATAAACAATTGCAACCTTACACCTTCAATAATGTGGATTTGGAAACGGGCAGAGTAATTATTACGCCTCGGGGTCCAGACCCTATTTTATTTGGAATCAGAGGGGAATCGGCAGAAACAGTCAAGAAGGCATACGAACTTGTTAAGCCGCTTGAACCTGTTGAAAGTTGGGTCATTTTCCGTTCTAACCAAGGTACAGATGCCCACCTAAAGCATATTGAATCCTTAAGCGATATTGAGCCATACAGCTCGGTAATCGTGAAAGGTGTTGTTTCGCAGAATCCACGGATAGTGCCACTTCGACACGTTATTTTTTCAATCAAAGATGACTCTGCAGAAGTTGATTGCGCGGCTTATGAACCGACAGGGAACCTGCGTAAAATTGCAAGGGAACTAATGTTTGGAGATTGCTTAGAAGTTTATGGCGCAGTTCATAAAGCGACACCAAAAAAGCCGTTAACGATTAATCTAGAAAAAATCAAAATTTTACATTTAAAAGAAAAAGTAATAATTGAAAATCCGATTTGCCCCATCTGCGGAAAACACTTGAAATCCATGGGCAAAAATCAAGGGTATCGCTGTGAAAAATGCGACGAAAAATTTCCTCAACTCAAAAAGAAAGAATCTATTGTACCCAGAACAGTTAAGGAGGGATTGTATATAACTTCGACAAGGTCCCAGAGACACTTAACAAAACCTCTTAGGCGGTATGGCTTAGAAAAAAATTGTAACGAACATAAGTCTATGATTAAGAATTGGAATTCTTTTCCATCAGTTTAGGCTTGAAAACATCTTTTTTTAGTTTTTAATTCCTTATTTTAATTGAAATCATTTAAATCAATGGAACCCATAAATCCTCTTCCATAAGCAAACTAAAGTTACTACATAAATGAGGCATTCCTGATGGTTGAAAAAACGTTTCCAGCGGAAGCATATGCATTACCATTCTTCAAAGAAGAAGGCTTTGTTAGGAAACATTGTCCAAAATGTGGAGAATACTATTGGACTCAAAATGAAAAACAAGAAACTTGCGGAGAATCCACCTCTGACGAGTGCGGATGTTACACTTTTATAAATAATCCAGCTACAAAGAAAAGTTTCAGCCTTTCTGAAATGCGAGAGGCTTTCCTTTCATTTTTCGAGAAAAATGAGCATACCCGGATAAAACCTTATCCGGTTGTTGCAAGATGGCGCAAAGATATTTACTTAACTCACGCAAGCATAATTGATTTCCAACCATATGTGACTGAGGGCATTTCTCCGCCGCCGGCTAATCCTTTGGTGATTTCTCAGCCATCCATCAGGTTAACCGATATTTCTAACACCGGCCCAACATTTGGCAGGCACTTAACCATCTTTGAAATGGGAGGAGCACATGCATTTAATTATCCAAATAAAGAAATTTACTGGAAAGATCAAACTGTACGTTTTCACCAACGATTTGCGACAGAAGCGTTGGGCATAAAATCAGATGAAATTATTTATAAAGAGGGAGTGTGGGTTGGTGGAGGCAACGCTGGACCCGATGTTGAATGCATCTGCCGCGGCTTGGAAGTAGGCACACTTGTTTTCATGCAGTACAAGGTTGTCGGCGACGAATTTGTTGAGTTACCAATCCGAACTGTTGATACGGGGTATGGAATTGACAGGTTTGCTTGGATTAGTCAGGGAGTTCCAAGTGCATTCCAAGCTATTTACGGCAAAATGATTGACACAATCTTCAGTATGGCTGGGATAACTAATGTTGAAAATGGTTTCTTGTCGCGGGTCGCAAAGTACTCGGGTTTAGTTAGCGTTGATAAAACCGCAAATAGACTTGTAACAAGAAAACGGGTTTCAGAATTGTCGGGCATTGATATGGAAACGCTTGAGAAAGTTTTGATTCCCATTGAGAATGCTTGGGCAGTAACTGACCATACTAAAACATTGAGCTTTATGCTTTCTGAAGGCGTTGTCCCTTCAAACATTCAAGAAGGTTATTTGGCCAGACTGCTTTTCCGAAGAGTTTACCGTTTAATGCGAACCCTAAACATGGATCCAGCAAAACTCTACGACATTGTCGATATGCAAGTTGATTACTGGGGTAAAGATTTTCCACGCATAAAAGAAATGCGGAACGAAATTGTTGAAATGCTAAAGGTAGAAGAAGAAAAATTCAAGGATACCATTCAACGCGGGGAAGGCATGGTTAAAAGGATTGCTGCCGATCTCAAAGCCAAAGGCACAGGCAAACTTCCGATGGATACATTAACAGAACTGTATGATTCACATGGGCTTCCACCAGAAATTGTTAAGCAAGCCGCAGAAAAAGAAGGAGTACAGGTGGAGCTTCCTGAGAACTTTTATGCATTAATCGCAAACAGGCACATGCAGGCTTCTAAACCCGTGGAAGAGGAAGAAACCCAAGCAGAAAAAACCTTGGAAAAAATAGTTGAACAAATGCCAGCAACTGAACAACTCTATTATGCTGACACTTACATGAAAGAATTTGACGCAAAAGTCCTCAAAATAATCAACGAAAAATACGCAATATTGGATAGAACTTGCTTTTATCCTGAAGGCGGAGGGCAACCAGCGGACCACGGATGGTTAACAGTAGGCACTTCCAAATTTGATGTGGTTGATACCCAAAAAATCGGCAAAGTCATTGTGCACAAACTCGGCGTTGAACCCACTTTCAAGGAAGGAAGCACTGTTCATGGAATTCTTGACTGGGACAAACGGTACTCATTGATGAAAGCACATACTGTTACACATCTGATTAATGGGGCTGCAAGACGGGTGTTGGGTGAACATGTTTGGCAATCAGGCACACAAAAAGGCTTGGAAACCTCAAGACTTGACATTTCACATTACAAAAGATTAAGCCCAGAAGAAGTTCACAAGATCGAGTTGTTAGCAAACGGTGCGATTGCAGCCAACATGAAAGTTGAAATAAAGTGGTATCCTCGAAATGAGGCGGAAGCACGTTACGGTTTCAGGCTCTACCAAGGCGGCGCAGTTCCAGGAAAAGACATCCGCGTCGTAAAAACTGGCGATTGGGATGTTGAAGCGTGCGCTGGAACCCATTTGGCAAGCACTTTAGAAGTTGGTTTTGTAAAAATTGTTTACACCGAACGAGTGCAAGACGGCGTGGAACGACTAGGCTACGCAGTGGGACTAGAAGCGTTAAGAGCAGTGCAGAAACAAGAAAGTTTACTCTGGAAAGTTTCAGAATCATTATCTGCACCTATAGATAAGCTGGATAAAACAGCCGAAAAAATCGTCAAGGAACTAAAAGAAGCAAATGTTGAGAAACGCAAGCTAATCAAAGAGCTCGCCGAAAAGGAAAGCGCGGAGGGGCAGATAAAAGGTGCTGAGGCATCCGTAGAAGTGGATGGCCTATCGATTGTTAAAAGGGACTTTGGCGAAGCATTAGATATTAACCGCATGCTTCAAACAGGCACTGAAATGATAAAGCGCAACGAAGCAATCGTGACTTTGTTTTATGGTTCTGATGGGAAAACCTGCAAGGTCATGATCATGGCAGGAGAAATAGCTTCGCAGAAAGGCGTAAATGCAGGAAGCATAATGAAAGAAGTTGCCTCGATTTTCGGCGGCGGAGGCGGCGGAAGACCAAACTTTGCCCAAGGCGGCGGAACAAAACCTGACAAACTACTCGAAGCAGTAAAAGCTGCTGAAGAAGCCGTGAAAAAACAGGTAACCGCCAATTAGATAATCCGCTTAAATTTTTTTCTCCTTAATTTTCCACACCTAAAAATTAATGCAGGCGTTGCCATCGTCTAAATAATTTAATTATTAAGACATACACATAATATTCTGAGAGTGAGCTAACTTGAGCCATAAACATGATATTAAAAAAACCCATGTGTCATTCTTCGAATTTGACGACGTTATATTTACCAAGTTAGCTAATGATAAAACCTATTTTGGCGAAGGAAACTCAAAAGAAAGAACGCTTGAGTTTGATTTTAAATATTGTCTTAATTGTGACTTAAGATTGCTTGATGGTAAACCAATCATGACAAAGGATATTTTAGAGGATGAATTCGAAAGATTTGTACTCAAAGCAAAAAATGGCAACTACATCAATTCTGAGCAAACAACATTGCAACATACAGATTTTGAAACAATGGAACGATTAATTAACCATGCTTTAGCGTTTGGCAAACTAAAAGAAAACAAAACTTAAACTGCCCATGCTCGAAAAGAAAAATGCGGGGGAACCGACAAATTTAATCTCCACATTTGGGTCCTTTGTGAGCTTGCAAGACAATTGAGCTAACTGTGCTTTTTACGCCGGGAATTTTCATAATTTCATTCTTTAGTGTATTTCGGAACTCTTCGATGTCGGTTGCTGAAATAAGTGTGACAATATCGAATTCTCCAGTTACTTCATAAAGTTCTTCAATGTTTTTTAGCTTAGCAAGCTCTCGCGCTACTTCATCAAAAAAGTGCGATTCAACGACTATGTCGACGAAGGCGTAGATTTTGTGCATTTTTCTATCTCTCAAATTTCCTTAATTGATTATCGTGTTTTATTCAAAGAAAAGATGGCCCAGATTCATTACATCCCTAAATGGAACGACTCCAACTAGGTTACCTTCCTCATCAACCACTGGTAAAGCCCGATAGCCATATCTAGAGAAAATCACAGAAGCTTCCTTAAGAGTGTTGGTGGTTTTCAAAGCAATAAAATTGGTTTCCATTATGTCTGCAAGCTTGGTCGTTGACTTAAGTGGTGCCTGTAAAAGCTCTTTGATATCAATAACGCCCAACAATTTTCCAACGGCATCCACAACGTAAAGATACATAACCACAATTTTTCCCTGGGCATCCTTCGGGTAATCTTCCTGAGCTTTCAACACAATTTCGTCAGGAGGATAAGACATGAATTTTCGAGTTGCAAAATTGACGATATTTTCATGGTGATGTTGAAGAATATCTTCAATTTTTGCGACGTTTTCTTTTGCCATCGATTTCATAATTGTTTGTGCCTCAGGAACAGGGAGAACAGATAATATGTCTGCGGCTTGTCCAGGTGTCATTACGTTTAGCAGTTTTGCTACTTTTTTCTTATCAAGTGAAGCTATAAGTGCCCTTTGAACTGAAGGGTTAATTTCTTCTAATGTGTCGGATGCTTTTGATTCGTTAAGTTGATCAAATATTTGGACTCTTTGTTCATGATCCATTTCCTCTAAAACATCTGCAAGGTCGACTGGTCTCAAATTTGACAGTTTTTCTTTTAATATGTTAAGTTTTATTTGCCCTTTAAAGCTACCAAGATTTTCAAGTGGTTGAATGTAGGTCCAAGAAACCATTTTGCGTTCTTCGACCTCAGCGACAGATTTAGCTAGAAAACGAAGGTGCATTCTTTTGTAGAGCCTTTGTTTGCTAAAATCTACGTCGCAGACATATAACTTGCCATTTTTCATTGTGAGCAGTATATCGTAGACAACATCAATCTCCCTTTCTTCCACATCTAAAACTTTTTTGTCCAAAACGTAATCTTTGAGCAAGATTGCGTCTTCTTTAACCTCTTTCGCGTATTCATCAATATCACCGATATTCACGAGAACTTCTTTTTTCGTAAATGAACTTACTTTTTCCCATTCAATAGTCAGTGGAGGATAACCAAAGGAACGCCCAACAAACAGATGGGTCACAACTGGAAATTTTCCACCATTTTCTTTTATTATAAAGTCAGAAAGTTTTCCTATTTTCTTCCTGCCGTTAAGTACTTTTTTACCGATAATGTCACTCAAAAAGAATTGTTGCTCAACTTTGTCTATAACAGCAGTCATGATTTTTTCCTCAATGTATTGTGATTATAAATTTGTATAATAACATAATTATTAGGAATATCAGGTAGATCCTCAAGGAAAGTAGCGCGATTTTTACGGGTCTTGACATTTTGATTCTGGGCTTTGAGTATTTCTGGTTAATTTCTCGAAATTTATTTATCAGGTTTCTTAACGGGTTTGTCATTTTTTCACCACAATTTTTAGCCAAATAGACTGGGGAAGATTGTGCCGATTGCGTATAATGTTGAAAGCACAATTATGGTACCTATTATAATTATAGCAAGTATATTTTGAATCTTGGAGTTTTTGTGTTTTCCAACAACCTCTTCTTCATTAAGCAAAACCAAGAGGAACGTAAGGGCTGCAGGTAACAAAGTTACTGCAATTACTTGAACAAATAAAGTAATTAGAATCAACGGGGCACCAGGAATTAAAACTATAGTTCCTGCGCCAATTAGAATCAGCAGACGCAGTATGTAGAATCCTGGAGCTGCTTTGAAGTTGTGGTTTAGTGAGTGCGGCCAACCGAATACTTCGCCCCAAGCCCAAGAACTGGCTAGTGATATACATATGGCTCCCAGAAGTCCGGCATCAAATAGACCGATGGCAACAGCTGTGCCGACATATCTGTTGACCGACATGATTCTTAACGCTCCTGTTGCAGCATCTTGAATATTACCTCCAGGCAAAAGAGTCGCAAAAATAACAATGCAAGCGACAGCGCAGATAACCGTAAAACAAGCTCCGAGAGCAGTATCTAAACGGGAGAATTTTATGTCTTTTTCTTGCAATCCCTTATCAACTACCGAGCTTTGCTGGAAAAAGATCATCCACGGAGCAATTGTTGTACCTACATTCGCCATTATGAAAAATACAACAGTGCCTGTTAACCCAAATGGAAAACTTGGGACGAATCCTGACAATAAAGGATGCAGAGGCGGGTTGACCAAAAATACGGCTGGAACATAGATGAGGTTAAGAGCACACAATGCAAGAACAATTTTCTCCCATGTCCAATAACGTCCCGAAACTACCATAGACATGATCAAACAAATAACGATTATAACCGTAATTAATGGTGGAACCCCGAAAATGCTTAAGGCAGCAGTCATTCCTATAAATTCTGTAACTATTGTAAGAAAATCGGTTAATGTCAAGTCTAAAAGTGAGAACCATCCCCAAAATGAACCGAAAGCGTCAAAAATTGCCTCGGCGTGACCACGTTTTGTTATCGCCCCAAGCCTAACTGTCATTTCTTGGCAAATGTAAGCAACAGGACCCAGAAGTATTTCAATCCAGATAAAGCTAAAGAGAAAAAGAGCTCCAGTTACCGTATAGGTTGTGATTCCTCCAGCGTCGTTGTCGGCAACCATAACAATGATGCCTGGGCCAGCTATAGCCAAAAAGAGCGAAAACATTTTTGCAAATCTGCGCCAGAAATAGTACAAACGCGACAGCAGATTCAAAAAACAACCACTCCAGTAATTTTGGATGCTGAAGAATAAGCAGATTTTAGACAGAGACAAGCGTCTTTACAATTCGAGTTTAACCTATTTCCTATTCTCGAATCTATATTATGCCCTGCCCCTTTCGTTTAGTTTGAATCCGCCTCGTAGATTTTGTTCTTTCCAAAGAAATTTCCTCTTTACTTATAGGTTTTTCCATGAAGAAGCCATACAGTTCCCACCTAAGGTATTCAAAATCTGAAAAGCTAAATACCTCTTAAACAACAGGCGTAAGTATGCGAAATTGGTTGGCTGGGATTATAGCTGTTATCGGATTGATTTTTTTCTTCTTTATTGAAAGAAACCTGATTGGATTTATTGTTCTTGTTATTTGTGCTGCTGCGGCGGCGATTTTGGCGTCCCAAGTTGAAATGGATGAGAGAATTAGGAAAATAAGAGAGAATCGACAGGAACGAAGAGAGAAAAATAAAAGTTCGGGCTAAATTAAAGTTTGAATAATTGTCTGAACAAAAAAGTAGGAACATTTGTTGTAGCACATTATCTTTGGAACTGCAAGAATTTTACTAAAGGTTTGGATGGTTTCAATCAATAGAAACCATTTAATCCGTTATTTTACGTTTCTTAGACAGAAAATTTATAAGCATGCAAGCACATCTGTGCTGCAGGTGAAGCGGTGCAAAAGCCGTTTAGCACTGGTGTAATATATGCGTAGAAGTTTAACTGTAACCCCTGAAAATGACAAAAAAATCTTACTGACAAAAGGACGATTCCTAACAGGAGACGCCCCCTTTGACATAGACTACACCACCCTCGTAAACATACTCATCGAACTAGGGCACAAACTAATGACCGCCGCGTGGAATGACAGCGCTAACCCCAACGTCATAATCGACAAAAACGAGATCACAGAGTCTTTCAAGAAACATTTCTTTGATGCCGAACTTAAAGAAGAATCAGTCGGAGACCAAGTTGCCGAAATCATATTTAGAAAACTCGTTGAACAATCCAACGTAGCATGCGACCAAATCCAGAAAGAGCAACCCCCTGCATTACCTACTTTGCAACCAAGGTCTAAAGACGCAAAAAGGGAAAAATACATCGCATAGACTAAACTAATGAGGGACCTGCAAAAATGGTTGATGAGAAAGAAACGCCGTCGAATGATAACTTAGAGCAGCTTCTAGATTGTGAAAGGAAGCGTTCAGAAGATTATTTGACTAGGCTCAAGTATTTACAAGCTGACCTTGAAAACTTTAAGAATCGAACCGCGCGAGAAGCTGAACAAGTAAAAAATTATTGCACCGAACGCTTCGTCATTCAATTGTTAGATGTTGTTGATGAGTTGGAGTTAGCGGTCAAAAACGGGGAAATCTCAACATCGCCCGATTCCCTGATTGAAGGGGTGGAAATGACACTGAAAAAGTTCAGAAAGGTTCTTGAACAAGAGGGTGTTACTCCAATTGCAAGCCCTGAGGGCAAAGTTTTTGACCCCACTCTTCACAATGCTGTAGCCGTCATAGAGCAAAATGATGTTGCAGACGGCACGGTTCTTGAGGAAATACGAAAAGGCTACATGATGAGGGGGAAAGTCATCAGACCTACCATCGTCAAAGTAGCAGTTAAACCAAAAAATGAAAGTAACCAAATGGAGGAAAAAAATAAATGAGCACCCAAAATCAAAAAACAAATCAAAAAGTATTAGGAATAGATTTAGGAACAACCAATTCAGCAGCCGCCATCTATGAAGGTGGACATTCTACTGTTATCCCAAGCGCAGAAGGCCCAACCATGGCGGGAAAAATGTTCCCATCAGTTGTAGCTTTCACAAAAGACGGGCAACTCTTAGTAGGAGAACCAGCAAAACGTCAAGCAGCAACCAATCCAGAAGGAACAGTTTTTGAAATAAAACGTAAAATGGGCACCGACTATAAAATTAACATCTACGGCAAAGAGTACACTCCGCAGCAAATCTCAGCGTTTATACTTCAAAAAATAAAGAAAGATGCAGAAACCTATCTTGGAGGCACAATTAGCAAAGCAGTCATCACCGTTCCAGCACACTTCAATGATAACCAACGTCAAGCCACCAAAGATGCAGGAGAAATCGCAGGCTTCCAAGTCATGCGAATAATAAATGAACCCACCGCTGCATGCCTTGCCTATGGCATAGACAAGTTACAGCAAGAAATGAAAATCCTTATTTTCAGTTTCGGCGGCGGAACCCATGATGTTACAGTTATGGATTTTGGCAAGGGAGTCTTCCAAGTTCTTAGCACAAGCGGCGATACCCAACTTGGCGGAACAGACGTTGACAAAGCAGTCATGGACTACATTTTGGGCGAGTTCAAAAGACAAACAGGCATAGACATCTCAAGCGATAGAATGGCGATGCCAAGGCTTAAAGATGCAGCTGAAAAAGCCAAAATTGAGCTCTCAACATTAATGAGTACAGACATTGACCTGCCATTTTTAACTGCAGACGCTTCAGGACCCAAACATCTTCACCTCACTTTGACTAGAACTAAACTGGAATCTTTAGCGCAGCCAATCGTTCAGAAAACACAACCTACTCTTCTTAAAGCTCTTGAAGATGCCAAACTAAGCCCACAGCAAATTGACAAAATCATCTTGATCGGCGGAATGACTAGAATGCCTCTTGTCCAAAGGTTCGTTGAGCAAATATTAAGCAAATCTCCTGAACGCGGCATAGACCCGATGGAAAGCGTTGCAATTGGTGCAGCAATCCAAGGAGGAGTCGTATCAGGCGAAGTAACAGACCTGCTCTTACTCGATGTGACCCCATTGACGTTGGGTTTAGAAACTATGGGTAGCGTAATGACCAAAGTTATGGATAAGAACACAACTATCCCAACCAAGAGAAGCCAAATCTTCACTACAGCAGCGGACTTCCAAACAGCAGTAACCATCCACGTGCTTCAAGGTGAACGTGCCATGGCACAAGACAATGTTTCACTTGGAACTTTTAACCTCGTAGATTTACCGCCAGCACCAAGAGGAGTCCCACAAATAGAAGTAACCTTTGACATCGACGCCAACGGTATAATGAACGTAACTGCCAAAGACTTAGGAACTGGAAAAGAATCAAAAATCCGCATTACAGCATCCACCAAACTATCCAAAGAAGAAAAAGAACGCCTAATCAAAGACGCTGACCAATACGCAGAACAAGACAAAAAGAAACGAGAAGAAGCAGAAATTCGCAACAATGCTGACAGCTTAGTTTACACAGCCGAGCGAACCAAAACAGATCTTGCCGGCAAAATAAGCCCTGAAGAGACAGCCAAAATTGACGCAGCCGTGACGGAACTCAAAAACGCACTGGCAACCAACGACATGACTCAAGTAAAAACAAAATCTGACGCACTACAGAAGGTATTGCAAGAAGTAGGAACAAAAGTTTACCAGCAAGCAGCTTCAGAATACGCCAAACAACAGGGACAGCAACAGCAGCAACCTGGTCAAGGTCCAGAAGCGGGAGCAGGACCGCAAATGCCGCCAACTGATGGTCCCCAAGGTCCAGGTCCTGAAGAATCTGGCGAAGAGAAAGTTGTTGATTCAGAAGACTACAAAGTAAAGTAGCTTCCATAGGTATAACATCCTTTTTCTTTTTTCTTTTGGATGTTTGCATACTTTATCTCTCTCATTATAGTTTTTTTCTTTTTATAATTTTAAACAAACTTTAGGTTCTAAAATTCCTCTGGGAAGTGTATATCTTATTGTCTACGGATTCACCGTTAAATTGAGAATCCTCTTTTATGTTCTTTTCATTGTCGCTGTCTTCGCTGTTTTGAGTCATTCTCTTTTTTAGGTCAAATATAGGATTAAAAATGTACTTGAAAAAGTCAAATTATGCTAGAGGTTTAGGTTGCTTTTATGGTCGCTCTGTTTTATTGAATTTTTGGGTTTCCTTTCGTATGGTGTACCTTCTTGAATGAACGGTTCTGATGTTAATTTTTGGTCGGTTTCTGGAAAGATGAAAGACCCCTTTTCTGGTGTCGTTATTTGGTCTCTGTAGACCGAGTTTCTTAAGAGGTTTCTAATTTTTAGTTGAAAAGTCATCTAGCGAAACTCTGATTAAGAGAATTGACATTTTGCCTCTAATTCTTGGGTTTAAATCTTATAGGCGAATTGCTACCTATTTGAAAAAACAGCCTCAGATTTACGTTACAGTGTGCGAAGTAATTGTGACACGCAAATCTTCAATTCTTTAGTTTGCCTTACTTCAAAAAATTCATATCAAGCAATGTGAGGTGGCAATATGTTATCTCGTGATTGTGACGGATGCGAAAGGCAACTTTTTGAGTGTAAACTTCGTTTTACCAAGGTTTGTTTAGGTGAAAAAGTTTTTTGTCCAGACGGCACAGCCCATTTAGTAGACTGCAAATAGACAAAGACAATAAATAGAGAAGAATAACCTGGATATTCAACCAACTTTGATAATTATTTTTTTTCCTTCTTATGATTTGACTTATTTTATAACGTTTTTAACGGAACCAAGTCAAATTCACAGAAGCTATAGGTCTTTTCTGTTTTGATTATTAAGTTAAGAATCTTTTTATTTTAGCCTTAACTATTTTTTTAATAGGTCTCAGTTTTGAATCTTGGTACCCACATCTTTTTTGCTGGCGTGATCACAACAATTTTCACAGGCAACCCCTACTTTACCCTGTTGGCGGGCATAGGCAGCTTTATTCCTGACCTTGATCGAGAATACCTCTTAGTGAGTCCCAAAACTTTTCGAGAGGAACAGTATCATCGAGCGCTTTTCCATAACTTGTTTTTTCTGTCAGCATTGTTTTTTGTGAATGTTTGGCTTGCCCTGGGTGCATTCCTGCATAGTTTCATAGATTCCTTCACTACAGAGAAAGACAAGGGCGTCGAGTGGCTTTTTCCTTTTTCTAGACTGGTGAAACGGGGTCGTTACACATTGTCTGCAATATCAAAAGAAGGCGGGTGCAAACTGGAGCAAGGGGATCAGAAGCCATCGGATCGAGTTTGCTTTATAAATGAAGATTCTCCGGAGATGACAAAGCTTTCTGATCCTGATTTGAAGGAGACAAGAGCAATTCCTTGGCGTAGGACCTATGGACCAGCAACTAACGGGCAACTGTTCGATAAATGGCTTGCTTTGGGTTCTTTTTCACTTCTTATTCTTTATGCCCTATTGAACCCTAGTTTTGCAATGGCGGCCAAAAGCCTAATCCTTTCAACCCGAATCATTCCGCCTATGAGTCTTCTAACTGGGATTGTGCTGATTTATCTTGGAGGGTGGCTCAAAAAGAACAAGAGAAACCGAAAAGGATACCTCACATTCTTCGTTGTTGCCGGCGTTTTTATAATTACGTCTGCTGTGCTCTCTGTGGGCGGAGTTTCAAGTTACCTGTTTCCTTTAGGCCCCGCTTTTGTGGCTGGCGCCTGCGTGGTTTTGATTGTTGAATGGCTTTTCGTTTGGCGGTTTAGCACCCGTAACGGAAGAAAAGCAATGGTTTAAGTAAAAAAAGGAAATGTGAATTATTTGGCAAAACGTGTTTTTGACATTACGCGGTTAATGGGACTAAGAGAACGAGGAATTAACATTGATGCATTTTCTAATCCTAAAAAATATTTGGAGCAGTTGCCTATTGAAAAAATCGTTGCATTCACAAAAATTTTTCCAGAAGTCATAAAGCTGTACAAGCAGAAAATCAAAAAAGGAGAGAAAATACCGCCTATAATTGTAGTTAAGCATCCAAAATTTGAAGTGCATGAATCGAGGAAAAAATTCATAAAAATAACCTTTAAAGCTTTTAACAATGTTGGATAATCTAACTTAACTTAATTATTATTTTGATTTAACTTGTGTTGAAATCTATAATATTTTATAAATCTTAAAATAATGGGTTTTTTAAAAAATTTAAAAAAAGAAAAAGGGTTTATTTTTTTTTGTTTTCGTTGTGTTGTCTTATGGATGCTTTCTAAGCATCATAGCGAGTATTGCGCCGACTATAGCTATTACGATTATGATGGCGATAACTCCTACGAGGACGTATGTGTTAGTTGTTGCGTTTCCTGTTGAAGATGTTGGAGCTGGAGTTGCTGATGTTGACGCTGGATTAGCTACATAAGCGTATGTTTGAGCTGTACTACCCCAGTATGCGCCTGTACCTGCGAATGTTGCGATGACTGTGTAGTTGCCTGCAATGTCTGGTGTCCAAGTGAATCCGTATTTGCCTGTGCCATCAGTTGTTGTTGTACCTATGACTCTGTAGTTGTTGTTTGAGTCAATAACGCTTATTGTGACTGGTACTCCAGTTTCGTTGTGTGCGTCGGGTTGCTGTTCATAAACAGTTGCCATAAATTGGCTCTGGCTTGCATCAGATACACAGGGTAAGCCGTTTGGATAGTCTGCTGCTACTGCTTCTTGTTTTGCGCCTGCGGAAACGTCCATTACTGAGCCTGTGATTGTCACTGGACTGTTAGTTACTATGCCAGCTTGTGGTGCTGAAACTGTAGTTGCACTTGGTCCTTGGCCATAAGCGTAGATTTGGTTGTCATATGCGTTTAGTGATGTCAGAATGCCGTATGCTAATTCAGGATTTCCGTCAACGCTAAATGAAGGCAATTGCCATACTAGCTGTCCTGTTGTGATGTTCAATGCTAATAGTTGTGCTCCAATGAACAATGGTGGTGAATATTCATGTCCTTCTTCAAGGAACTCTATTCCGCCGCCACCGCCGATGCCTGTTTGTACCCAGATAGGCCAAACGCCATATGGAGTGTTTGTGCCAGCTTCACCGGTAATTTGGGTTGTGTTTGTATACCAATTGACTTTGCCAGTAGTCATGTCTAGAGACCATGCGTCTCCACCGAAGCCAAAGACTAAGAAGCTATTTCCGTAAACGTTTCCTTTGATTCCGCCGACAGTATCGTAAGGATTGAGTGGTCCGCCATTTAAGCCGGTAAGTGTTGTTTGCCATACTTGTTGACCTGTAGTGACACTGTAAGCTGTAACTTGTCCAGTCTCTTTGACAATGGTAGTAAAGAGTCCGTCGCCGACGTTGCCATAGTTGTCTAAGTTGACTGCAGTGTAAGGTATGAAAGAAATATTTTGTTCAAACAATTGGTTTCCTGTAGTTACGTCATAGCCGGTATAGACTGCGTATCCTGTCTGGAAGTAGTTTGTGAGTCCGTTGTTTGCTAATGAATAGAGGATTGCTACTCCGCTGTTTACACCTGACACTGTCCAAGTGCTTGGTAATGTTGCATTGTTTACATATGCACCAACTGGAACAGTTCCAGGTAGTTGCCATGCTGATTGTATACCATATGAAAATGGAATGAGTGCTCCTTGTGGTGGTCTCCAGTACCAGCCTGAGGCTGAACCAGTTGACCATCCAGCGCCTTCCATTATGCATTGTGTTGAGTTCCAAGCTTCGAGTAGTGAGTTGCCTGCGGTGTTAGTAACTTTTGTTGGAAGTGGTCCTGTGACTGGTTGAATTGCGCCATAGATTGTTTGTGAGCCAACTGTGGTATTAGTGTAGTAAGATACTAAGTTTCCGCTTGAGTCTACCGTATTTCCGTAGCTGAAACCTGTGCCGTTTACTATGCTGAGGATGTATTTACCGGTCATTGCATCAAACATGTTCAGGGTTGTCCCAGTTACGTTCATAACGCTAGGAGTAATCCAAGCAGGGGTTCCTGTTTCCCATAGATATGCCATTCCACCGTATTGGTTAGGTGAGACGTAATCGAGTACTTGACCGCATGTTAGAGTCATAACTACGCCAGTTGTTGTTAGCATATTATGCAGTGGATCACCGCCGGCATAGTTGGTTGAATCGTCAGTCCATACAGTTTTGCCAGTGTATAAGTCAATGCAGATGTTAGCTAAGGGGCTAGTTGAACTTCCTGGGAAATCAGTGTAATAGAGGAAGCCGTTGATTACTATTGGAAGATATTTGCGTTCGTATTGAGATGTTGAGTAATAGTTACCGTAGGTTGTTGTTCCGCCAGCGTCTCCACCGATTGCGCCTCCGAAAGCTAGGGGTCTTGTCCACATGATGTGAGAGGTTGTTGGCGCTGTACTGTAGGGGTTGAAGTTTGTGGTGGCATTGTAGTTGGATGCGCCTTTGCCTGCGCCGTATCCAGTGTAGAGACCAAGGTAAGGACCTCCAAGTGCATACCAGTTTTGAACGTTCATTGCGTTTATTGGGGTTTGCCAGTAGGCTGTTGGAAGTGGAGCTGCTGGAATTTGTGGTACTGGATTTTGTTGTACGACAAGTGTTGCTACTGGACTCATTGCGGGTAAAATAGTGTCGTTAATATAACCAACGTTAGTGAGGGAGCTTGCGGGAGTTTGTCCAATTGGGTTGTTTGTATATCCAGTTATGGTCATTCCTGGGAATGACATTTGGAATTTGTATGTGCCGAGTGCTGCGGGTGTGTAGTGAGTGCTTGTTCCTCCTGTATCGTCAGAAATAAATGGTCCTAGTGTATCGTTGGTTCCATCTGGTTTTATAACGTTTATTGTGAATGGTCCATATCTGTCTCCGTATGGGCCGCTTGCGGTTAGTGGAGGTTCATTTAGCCAGAAGCCGACTGTGACTGATTGGCCTAGACCTGCTGGGTTTGGTGCAACATTGATGTTAGCTAAGAGTTGAAGTTGTTGGGATGGAGTATGTGCACTAGCACTTGGTAAAAATGCTGTTGTCGATGCTCCGATTGAAATCATTAGAATTGCTGCTACTAATACTGTTAAAGTTTTATTTTTTAAATTTTGCATTTTTTTTCTTCCTTATTTATAGAGATGAGAAAGAAGAAGTTAAAAAAAAATTAACTGGCTTCTTGCCCAACTATCTTTTAGTAATCTTATCGTGGTTTAAATCGATTTTGGAAGATTATTTAAAAATGGCTAAAAAAAAGTCTATTCGAGGGAAAACGTAAACTTAGGGAAATGGTATAAATTCCAGTCTGAAGCTACCTTTAAAGTTAAATAAAATGTTGATTTAGCGGTAAAATGTAATGGCTGAAAAAAAAGATTACTATGAAGTTCTAGGTGTTCAACGTAGCGCAAGCAAAGACGAAATTAAAGATGCATATAGAAAATTAGCCATGGAGTTCCATCCTGACCGCAACAAAGACGTAGGTGCAGAAGAAAGATTCAAAGAAATCTCTGAAGCCTACGCGGTTCTCTCTGATGACCAAAAAAGACAAACCTATGACCAACTTGGCCATTCAGGTTTTGACCAAAGATATAAGCAGGAAGACATTTTCAGAGGCGCCGATTTCGACTCAGTGTTTAGAGATATGGGTTTTGGCGATATTTTCCGCACTTTCTTTGGAGGAAGCGGAGGCTTTGGCGTTGAAAGAAGCAATAGAGGCCAAGATTTAGCTGTTGATCTTGAAATAACTTTGGAAGAAGCGGCTAAAGGCGCCGATAAAGAAATGGAAATTCCAAGAACAGAACGCTGTGATGTATGCGGGGGTTCAGGTGCAGCTCCGGGTACATCGGCTAGAGTTTGTCCAAGATGTGGTGGTGCGGGGCAAGTTCAGGTTCAGCAAAGAAGTAGCTTTGGAGTATTTGTTCAGGTTGCTATTTGTCCTCAATGTAAGGGAAAAGGTAAGTTGATTGAGACACCATGTGGCAACTGTCGTGGTTCGGGGTTAGTTAAGAAACGCAGAAAAATCACTGTTCATATTCCCGCGGGCATAGATGAGGGATACCAGCTCCGATTAAGAGGAGAAGGAGACATGACCTCTAACGGCGGCGAACCAGGCGACCTATACGTAATAGTCCACATTAAACTTCATCAACAATTCATCAGAGAAGCAGAAGACCTCTGGTACATAGCAATGATTACTTTTCCACAAGCCGCACTTGGCGCAGACATAACAATCCCCACACTTGAAGGACCAACAACTGTTAAAATTCACCCGGGAACTCAAGTCGGCGAAACAATAACACTAAAAGGAAAAGGCCTGCCACGGTTCAGAGCATATGGCAAAGGCAACCTAAATATACGCATTGGAATAGCAGTTCCAGAAAAATTAACAAATTCGCAACGTGTACTACTTGAGCAATTAGCAAAAGAATTTGGTACAGACACTCAAACAAAAAGTCACAAATTTCACTTCTAATTTTTTCAATTAAGCACGGATATATTTCAGAAAAGCCTTACTCAAATATTGTTTTAGAAATTTTCACTTTCAGCTAGCCCTCCACTGCTCTAAAACGTCGTTTGTTAGCTTGATTTTTAAGGGTCAATAAACCATATGGACAAGCCCAGTTGATGCCCTATGAAAACAAAAGAAAACACCAAGGGTGCAATTCATGTCTGATACCGACTATTCCAATATAATTTGGTATACTGATTATTTTGGAGTTGGCTATGCCCTCAGCAAAAAAGATTGGTCAGTATTCCCCATATTTAGCAATCCCTCAAGCGCCAAAATGCTATGGAATGACCGAATAGAAATTTTAGATGAACAGACCCTTAAAATGCGATTCATCGAATATGAAAATCAATAAAAGTTCGTTTTGTATCCGTTTCCGTTTAAAAAAGACAGAGTAAATTTTGGGTTCTACCGAAGCATTAGCTCATTGAAGACATATAAAATATTTAAAAGAAATTTTCCTAGCAAGGCATTTTTTACTTTCGGACAATTGGTGACGGGTCTAAGCCCGACATTTTAAACAAGGCCAAACTAGTTTCCGATATTCATTTCTTTAAAAAATCAGATGTTAAAGAAAATTCAATCGAATGGATTGCTGAGAAGTGCCAAGAAATGAGGCGTAGGCAGTATGGGTAGTATTTCCAATTTATGCGAAATTGAGGGGAAGAACTTTAGAAATATTGAAGCTGGAGGTTAAATGACGAAAGGTAAGCCGTGGCCAATTGAAGATGAACGAAAACTAAAAGACTGATTCACTTCAGGAACAACAGATCTTAGAGTTTTAGTGTTTAGTTTTGACGGTGAATACTCTGAGCAAGCCGTTCGTCAAAAATTGGTAAGAATGGGATTATTGAAAGAAGAAGTAGGAACAAGTGCTACCATCAGCCTTCCTTCTTCTTCTAACATTGTATTGCCAAATGAACTTCCGAGTGTTGAAGATACGCTTAAAACTTTGGCGGCTGCACTCAAAACTTTGGAAACTTCTGGACTCAAAAGAGATGATATTTTGCGGTTGAGGGGCATTATTGCGGGTGCTAAAATTTACAAAGAGCTGCTTGCAGACTACATTAATTATCGAGCCCTTGAAGCGGAACTCTTAGAATGGAGAAACAAATATGAGGAACTTGCGAAAAAGTCCCCGTAAACCTGAAGCTAGAACTGTTAGGCCTAATCGACTGTTCTATGAACGTAACCAACTGCTAAACGACATAGCAACTGCTGAAGCTTCTGCAAAATTAAAAGTTAAGTCTGAGACAGGCGATACAACAAAATTTTTAATTGACTACTGCAAACTCAAACCCTACAAACACACCCTTGAAATCGCCAAGCTGTATCAGGAACATCAATTCATGGCTTTACGTTTGCCAAAGCAGACTGGCAAGAGCACCACAATAGGCGCATTGATTCTGCAAGATGCATGGGAACATCCAGAATTATACATCGGATTTATCGGGCCTAGCTGGCGACAAACTAAATTAAACGTCCGCCGAGTAGCTGGTTTTTGCCGTAATCTTCCACAACAAAGACTACATGTTCAAAAAACAAGAATAACCCTTCCAAACGGCAGCATAATTGAGGCTTTCCCAAACAATGCAGACACAATAAGAGGCAACACTTTGGATAGACTATGGTGGGATGAAAACAATTTCACCCCTAACGATGAGGATTTGTATGATGCTATCTTGTTTACCATAAGCACTAAAAAAAATGCAAAGTTCATTGCAACTAGCACGCCCTTTAACACTGATTCTTTGTTTTGGAAGATGTGCAATCATGAAAACTTTAGTGATTTTGGACGTTACCATATTTCTTGGGAGCAGGCGCTCGAACCAAATGGGCCACTTAGTGAATCGATAATTGAGAAAATCAAGCGCCAGTTTGGCAATGACTCGTCTAGGTGGCGTCGCGAAATGGAGGCTGAATGGTGTGAAAACGAAGACGTTTGGCTCCCCCAAAGCCTCATTGTAAGCTGCATAGAAAGCGGACTAATACCATTTGATTTCCAACACCATCCATCACGCAGCGAATTTTATATCGGCGTTGACTTTGGAAAGGAACGCGATTACAGTGTAGTAATTGTAATAGAAAAGAAAGGTCAACTACTGCAAGTTGTTCATGTCCATCGGTTCCCATTACATACTGAATATGCAAGCGTCATTGGGTACGTCAAAAGCCTCCATGACCGATGGAATACTGTCCGATCAATCTACGCTGACGTCACAGACGTAGGAAACTACATTGTCGAAGATATGTTCCGCAGCGGTATTCACGGCGTGAAAGGTGTAACTTTTACCGTTCAGTCCAAAGAAGAGATGGCAAATATCCTTAGAGAAAAAATGCATATGGGGGAAGTAAAGATTCCCGATATCCCAGCTAGAAAAATTGGAGACATTGACCTAACAGCCGAATTAAACGTTGAAAGGTACCAGCTTCTGAAAACTGGACACTTAGGATTTAGCCACCCAGATGGTACTCACGATGACGTCTTTTGGAGTACAGCACTTGCTGTCCTAGCTTCTGTTAAAGCGCCAATACCAGGTTTAGGAGCTATTATGGGGGGCTCCGAATAGAGCGGTAGCTTTTTGAAAGATTTTGATAAAGAATGACTAAAGATGTTACGAAGAATAGAACGAGTACTACAGTGATTGCCTTAACCAAGTTATCCATACTTAGCCTTAGAGTCGTTTTCCGATAAAAGGCTATTCGTAAAAGTTCCTTGACTCGATTTAGTCCAAGTTTCTTTACTTGAAATTGTCAAAGGGTCGATACATCCTGTCGTGGGAAAAGGTTGTTGAATTAAGTTACTGATCTTACGATGTCTTATGTATAACAACAAAATAATTGCTCCGCTGCCCATGAAAACAAAACCCAAGTAAAGGTATAGATTATCGTTTTGTTGAAAAGTTTTCATTTGAATTGTATTTTGTGTTTGGTAAGTGTGAGAAATTGAACTTTCATTGAATTCAGCAACTGACACAGTATAACCATCAGAGCGAGAGCTACTGTTAACTAACACCGCCACATAACTACCAGATTCAGAAACATTGTATGAAAGTACTCCATTCCTATTCGCAAAACCTGTAGCTTCGTAAGTGGTTATGTCGGAGACGTCTGGTAGTTTTTGAAAATCACTAAATTGTTGCTGAGTCAATATGTAAGCATTAATGATAATATCTGCATACCAATTAACTTGAAAAGTTTCACCAGTTGAAAGGTTTACAGGAGGAAGATAAACGTCACTTGAACTGTTGAGGACAAAACCAAGCATAGATGCTAATTGTTGCTTATGCTGAATGCCAACTTGTTCACTTACTTCAACAGATTTCTTAATAGGTACAGTGATGGGGAAAATAAAGTTCAAGGAAACAAATAGTAGACCAATTAATAATAAAGCCAATGAAATTGTTTTCAACCTGCTTCTCATGAATTTGCCCTTTTTGCTAGTGCCATATGTATATTTGGGTATTAAGTCATAACGATAAAAGTCTATTTGTAAAGCTCTCTTCTAAGCTTTGTTTTCTTCTAAGATTTTTGGACTAAAAAAGAGCTGTCTCTCTTTAAAGCCACTTGACCAAATACTCAAAAGATAGTCAAAGTTTAGCAAAAGAAAGAAGGCAATTCAATTTTCCACTAGCTAATCTGCTCGGTCGATCATATAGAAAAAGAATAATAATAACAAATACCAGTTGAAATATGGGCTAATTTCTATGGAAAATCAAAAACAACAAGCGTTGGAATTAATAAAAAGTGGTGAGACAGGGGATAACGGACCGCTTTCTTACATAAACCCCGATAACTATGTTCAACACAATCTTATGCTGAAAGATGGACTTCAAGGATTAATCGAACGCAGGGCAATTAATCAGAAGATTTCATTTAAAGTCAATCCAATACGTGCCTTTCAAGATGGGGATTTCGTATTTATACACTCAGAGTTCAGCATCCCAAACAATACTTTGGTAGGCTTTGATATCCTCCGTTTTGAAAACGGAAAAATTGTGGAGCACTGGGATAACTTTCAGGCTAAAGCTGAGAAACTAAGTCCAAGTGGGCACACTATGACAGATGGACCCACTTTTGCATATGGGCTTGATAAGACAGAAGCGAATAAAGCGCTTATGAGAAATTATATGGATGATCTTCTAAATGGTCGCAAAGAAAAGTTTGCAGGCTATTTTGATGGAGATAACTACATGCAACATAATTCTTTGGTTGCTGATAATCTTACAGGGCTATTAGCTGGTTTGCAGGCTTTGGCGACACAGGGGTTAACCGTAAGGTACAACAATGTTCATGAAATTTTAGGAGAAGGGGATTTCGTACTTGTTGTTTCAGAGGGCTACTTCGGTGACAAGCTTTCGGCGTATTATGACTTGTACAGAATTCAAAATGGGAAAATTGCTGAGCATTGGGATACTATTCAGGCAATACCCCCGCGTGAAGATTGGAAGAATTCAAATGGTAAGTTTTGAATGAGAAACCTTTAACATTTTTAGCCTCACAAAAGGAACAGCACCTTGCTTGATGGGAAATTAGCGAGGTTTGCTTAATTAGCGGAATCGAAGGTTATTTGGAAATAATACTTTCTATTGATGTGTGCTTCACTTGTAGATTGCTCCAACTTTTGTGGGGTGATACCATTCCCAAATTAAGGAAGAGGCTTTTTCTGAATATCCAAAGTCCTGTAATTTATTGAATATTTCATCGGATCTCTTGCTTTGTCGAGGCATATCTTGATTTCTGCGTGACTTTGATTTAAACTTTAAGAATTTCAAGTAAGAGATGTAGGCGCGTACGACAAAAATACAGTTGAGGTTTCGGTTAAAAATTAGCAAATCGATGTAAAAATCAAATAAGCGTTGTAATCTTGAAAAAACTGTTCCTGCTATTATAAAATAAAAGAAAAAAAATACTAATTAAGAAAAGAAAGAAAGAAAGAGCTACTTACTACCGATCTGCTTTTGCAGTTCGGCGTAGGTTGCTTTTATGTCTTCGATTGAGCCTTCGTCTTCAATTGTTGACGTGTCGCCCAATGGTGCTCCGGTTAGTACGGCTTTGAGTAGTCGGCGCATGATTTTGCCGCTTCGAGTTTTTGGCATTTTGTTTACGAATACTACTGCGTCTGGAGTGGCAATGGGGCCAATTGCGGTTCTTACGAGCTTTATGAGTTCAGCTCTTAGTTCATCTGATGGTGTGAATCCGCTTCGCAACACTACGAATGCAACTGGAACTTCACCTTTGACTGCGTCTTCTTTGCCCATTACTGCTGCTTCTGAGACTGCTGGGTGAGATACTAATGCGCTTTCAAGTTCTACTGTGCCTATGCGGTGTCCAGCTACTTTGAGAACTTCGTCAGATCTGCCAAGAAGCCAGAAGTATCCATCGGGGTCACGTACTGCGTAATCGCCTGAGAAATAAATTCCTGGCCATCTGCCAAAGTATGTTTGCTTGAAACGTTCGGGATCTTTCCATATTTGCTGCAGCATGCCTGGCCAAGGTGATTTGATTACTAGTACTCCTTTGGTGCCTTGTGGAACTGATTGGCCTTTTTCGTCGAATATGTCCACGTTGACTGAAGGTAAGGGTAAGGTTGCACTGCCTGGTTTTAGGGGTGTAAGTTCTATGCCTGAGGCTGGGGAAATCATGAATCCTCCTGTTTCGGTTTGCCACCAAGTGTCGATTATTGGTAGTCTTTCTTTTCCTATGACACGGTAATACCATTTCCAAGCTTCTGGGTTGATTGGTTCTCCCACTGAGCCAAGAATGCGTAAACTGCTGAGGTCGTGTTTTAGTACTAGGGCTTCGCCGAATTTCATGAACATTCGTACAGCGGTTGGTGTCCCATAGAGTATGGTTACGCCGTGGGTTTCTATCATTTGCCACCAGCGGTCTTGTCCTGGGTAATCTGGCGTGCCTTCGAATAGAAAAGCAGTCATACCATGGCTTAAAGGTGCATACACGTTGTAGGTGTGTCCCGTAATCCATCCGATGTCTGCAACACACCAGTAAATATCCTCATCAGTTGGGTTAAACGCCCATTTAAGCGTCCAATAAGCCCAAACAAGATATCCGCCTATGCCATGCTGTACACCTTTTGGCTTACCTGTAGTTCCTGAAGTGTAAAGAATGAATAGTGGGTCGGTTGATTTCATGCTTTCCGGTTCAACGTAAACATTTGCGCCTGCATTTGCTAGAGCTTCATGATACCAGATGTCTCTTCCTTCTTTCATTTGAACAGGTTGGCCAGTGCGTTTAACGACGAGAACTTTTTCGATATTTGGCATAATTGGTGCCGCACGATCCGCATTATCTTTGATAGCGACTGGTTTTCCTCTTCTAAAAGAGCCGTCTGCTGTAACTAAGACTTTTGCGCCACAATCATTTACTCTGTCAGCCAATGCTTCAGCGCTGAATCCTGAAAAGACTACTGTGTGAATTCCACCTATTCTTGCTGTTGCAAGTAAAGTGATTGGCAACTCTGGAATAACTGGAAGAAAAACAGCTACGCGGTCGCCTTTTTGGACACCTAAGTTTTTCAATGCTTTTGCAAGTTTGTTTACTTCTCTATAAAGTTGATAGTAAGTGTAAGTTTTTACTTCGCCCATTTCGCCTTCCCAAATGTAGGCAAGCTTGTTTTTACGGGGACCTTTTATGTGCCTGTCTATGGCGTTGTAGCAAATGTTTAGTTCTCCGTCAGGGAACCACTTGTAAAATGGCGGGTTCGAATCGTCAAGGGCTTTGCTGAATGGCTTATACCAATCGATGGCTTTTGCTTTTTCTGCCCAGTATTCCTGTGGATTTTTTAGTGCTTTTTCTGATTCTTGTTTTCTTATTTCTCCATTAGAAAATTTAGCGATACTTGGATAATACCTTTCGTTGAAAGGTAGACTAGCTTCTGTCATTTTTCTCAACTATCTGAAAATTTAACCCTTAGAGCATATAAGTTTTTCAGTTAATTTATTAGAAAATAGAAAAAGAAATTTGTTGTTTTTAGCTTGTTGGAAAAATTGGCAATATGGTTTTGTGGTGCACTTCATTTAGGACTTCAGCAATTCCAAGATATACCGCACTTGCGCCGCAAATGATTCCTACGATGCCTGTGAATGTATTGAATGTAATGGAGCCGGATATGACGGGGTTCTTGGTTATTTCTCGTATCGCTAACATAAAGAACAATATGAATAAGCTGCCAAATACGAATTGTAGTGCACGATTAGCTTTTAATGTGCCAAAGAACATGCCGAAAGTAAAGATTCCCCACATTATGAAGTATGCTGCCAAGGAAGATGCAGATGGTGCAAAGCCAGCGAATTCTGGAAACTGAGGTAAAAGCAGAATCATCACAAGACTCCACCAGAACAATCCATAAGATAGGAAAGCGACGGTGCCGAAGGTGTTACCTTTTTTGAACTCCATTGCGCCAACAATAATTTGTGCTATTCCTCCGTAAGCAATGCCCATAGCTAAAACCACGGAATCCAATGGAATAACGCCTGCGTTGACCAAATTTAAAAGAACAGTAGTTAAGCCAAAGCCAAGAAGTCCTAACGGTGCGGGGTTTGCCAATTTTGTTAACAAATTATCATTACTCATTTTTTATTGTTGCTCCAATTTATGTTTTTTACCCCTTCAATAGTCATCGTTCATTTAAAGCTTTACGTAAGCTGCAGTATTGATTCAGTGTAAAAGATAAGCTCAGCCGTAAAGTTTTATTGTAATGAATAAATTATACTAAATCTGCATTTTCTTAAGAGCGATTTGATTGTTATGAAGTTTGAAACAAAAATTACAGAAATTGTACCTAGAACCTCTGATGTAACCAGTTACAGGTTTACAAGACCCTCAGAATTAATTTACAAACCAGGCCAATATTTCATGATAACCATAAGGCAAGACAATAAAGAACTAGTTCACCATTTCAGTTTTAGCAGCAGCCCAACAGAACAAAGTCATTTTGAGTTCACTAAGAAATTTACTGACCACGAATATTCAATTGCTCTAAAAGCCGCGAAAGTAGGAGACTGGGCAAGAATAGATGCCCCTTATGGACAATTCACTTTTGAAGGAGAAAACCCCAAAATCGCTTTGCTTGCAGGAGGCATAGGCATAACCCCGTTTATGAGTATATGTAAAAATGCTACAGACAAACATTTAGATTCAAAAATTACTCTTTTCTATGGGTGCCGAACTGAGGAAGATATTGCTTTCAAAGAAGAGTTTAACAGTATGCAAAATGAAAATAAGAATTTAAAAATTGTTTGTATTGTTAACCAACCCTCAAGCGAATGGAAGGGGGAAACGGGAATAATTACTGCTGACATGATAAAGAAAATGTTGCCTGACTACAATGAAACAATATTTTTTACTTGTGGGCCACCCCCGATGTTAAAAGCTATGGAAACGATCATTGAAAGTTTAGGTTTACAGAAGAACCAGATGAAACAAGAATATTTCACAGGCTACCCTTAAAGGTCTGTTCTTGAAAGATTACCGATACTCAACTTCTTTACCATGGCAAAACGTTACGCATTACCCTACGCCAGATAGCAAGGACATACAAAACTTTTTGCTAAAGCTATCAAGCATCAACCGTTTGCATTAATACTTATTTTCAACCCTAAAGGCCTATTAATTTTGCTTTCAAGTTTTGATAACTTTATGCTTCTTTGACTATGGGTTCGTAAACTCTCCAGAAAACGAAAATTGATATGGGAATGGCAGATGTTGCTAATATTAGGAATGGCAATTGAGGCGAAACAAAAGCGTATAACACCCCGATTATGGTTTGGAAAATTGCTTGAGCTATGAACATGAAGAATTGTAGGCAACCTTTGGCTGTGCCTCTTAGTTTTCTGGGGATTAAGTCGCCCATTAAAACCATGTAGCTGTTTAGCTGCAGAATGTTGCCTAAGCCAAAGAAGAAAAATGCTAAAATCAGCTGGTCAAAGTTAGCGTTTATGAATAGCAGCATGCCTGGAACATAGAGCAGGTAACCCAGTATTAGGAAACGTTTTCTGCCCAGCACATCCATACTAAATCCAGCGATGATTGCGGGAACTGCGATGGTTAAGTACCTAAAAGCGACGACAATCGCCCATTGTGTTAAAGACATTTTAAGGATTGAAGTGGCGTAAACCACAAAGTATGCCTGGCAACTAACTACTAACCCATTTACAAGTATGTAGCTAAGAAAAGGTTAAAAGCAGATTTAGGAACTTTACGCCAAACATAAATGCCCTCTTTCACCGATTTAGGATAATCCTTCAAAGCTCGGAGAAAGCTGGGTCTTTCTTTTGCATCCTTACTGGGCAACGTTTCTTTTAGCCTAAGTCTTAGAACAGCAACGGCAAAATACATCAGCGCCACAATCGTGTAAGCAACACGCATACCTAAATCAAAATTAAATGTAACTACCAAAAACTGTGCGATAATTGGGGCAGGCAAAAGAACAAGCGTTGTAATTACAGATTGGAAACTGTAGCCAGCACCCCTGTTTTCTGGCGGCAGAGAATCCATAACCATAGCCATCAAAGCAGGACCATAAATCGAGCATAAGTTCTGAATCAAAAGTCCAATATGAAGGAAAGGCCAAGAAGGCGCAAAAATGAAAAATAAAGTTCCGACACCTAAACCAAACGTCATTGAAATAATAAGCCATCTTCGCCCATGCTTATCTGCCAAATAACCCCCCCTGGAAACTGAACAAGAGCAACTGCAATAGAACCAGCAAAACCCATGACCGAGATTAAAAACACATTTGCGCCTAAATGCAGATAAAAAAGGCTCGCATAAGTGTCTGGAATAGGTTGGGCAAAAAACATTATTATCCAACTAAACGTTATAAATAGAAAATTGCCTCTGAGAACGGCTGAATTTCCACGGAAAAGCGCTGACAACTTCATTGCCGGTAAACTCAGTTTAAGCATTATTTAAAAATTGAGAAATAAGAAGAACCATTATTTCACATTGATGACTGTTAAATTCCCCGTAATTCTTAAATCGCCCTTGCAACGAGCTCTATATTGATTCATGTAATGCAAGGTACTCGCGAAGGAAACTACAAACTAAAAGCATTAAAGATTACAGCAGTTGCAATTTTCAGCGTTGTAATAGTTGAAGTTTCAATCGGCTTATTAGTTAACAGTTTAGCAATCCTCAGCGACGGCTTACATTGTCTACTAGACGCAATATCGACAATTATGCTGTTTTTTGCTGTTCGAGCATCAATGGAGCCCCCAGACGAAGAACACACGTATGGACATGAAAAGTTCGAGGACATCGGTGGACTTATTGGAGGAATTGTCTTAATTGCAGTCGCATTTCTGATTTTTTATGAAGCCGCAAACAGAATAATGGAAGGTAGCAGAATTTCGACAGGCGTGGAATATGCAGGTTTTATCGCCATCGGCTATGCCATATTCATTGCATCACTCAGGGTTACGGTTTTCAAAAAAAGCCAACATATGGAAAGCCCGTCCATGCGGGTGGGATTTTATGATGCAATTTCAGATTTAAGCTCAACCATACTTGCCTTGCTAGGTTTCGGGTTAGCAACATTAGGATTCTTCTATGGAGACGCCATAGCATCAATAGTTCTAGGCATCTTACTCAGTTATCTAAGTGTTAAACTTGTGCGGTTCAGCATCATGGAACTCAGTGATACTGCATCAAAGGAAATAATTGGAAAAACTAGAAAAACAATATTGAGCAACGTATGCGTAGAGAAAGTTGTCAGCCTAAAAGTTCGTAAAGTGGGTTCTAAAATCTTTGTTGACGCATCAATACAAGTTTCTAGCCACATGCCACTGGAAGAAGCACATTCTTCAGCTTCCAAAATCGAAACTGCCCTTAAGGAAGCATTTGGGAACGTTGACGCCACCATTCATATTGAACCATCCGAAAAAGACGCAAAAATGGACGAGTTAATTCAGAAACTTGCAATGGTGGACGGCGTCAAAGAAGTACATGAAATCTCTACAATTTACACTTCCGAAAAATTTTACATAACCTTGCATGCCTACGTTAATCCTGAACTATCCGTTGAAGAAGCGCATAAAATAGCTGAGACTATAGAGCAAAGAATACGCGCTGAAATTAAACCTCTGGAAAACATTACTGTTCATGTTGAGCCTTCAAGTATAGCCGGTCCATCGAAAGATATTGATGAAGTACACCTCAAAACTCTTGTAAATGAAATCTCCAAAGGCATAGCTGCTCATATTAGAATAAAGAAAATAGTAACCTACGCTGCTGAAGGAAAACGCTACATTAACATAGACTGCTGCTTTACCAAGCAAATTCAAATAAAAGAAGCACACAAAATCGCTTCACAAATTGAAAAAGAAACTAAAGAGCGGTTTGCAAACGCTAATGTTACTGTTCATATTGAACCAGAATGCGCGTAAAAATAAGGACATCTTTGTAAAAAAAAAAGTTAACAGTTAGAAGATTTTCAATTAAATTATTCAAAACAAAAAAATAAAAAGGGAAATTTTTACTTTGTTTTTCGTTTGTAAGCGTAAGTTCCGAATGCTAATGCTAACAGAACTGCGATGATTCCAGCGGTGGCTAAACTTGAGTATTCAGGTACTGTTGGAGAGGTTGATGAGCTGGTTGGTTTAAAGACTGGTTGATAAGTGTAAGTGTTTCCATAACCGTGATTAACATTATACGGGTTGGTTGTTGGTGTGTCAGTGAATGAGTATGCGCCGTGAGTCAGTGGTGAGCCGCCTATTACCCAGTGATCAAATACAAATCCGGTGGCAGCATTTGCTTGCAGATTAAGTGACGCAGCATTAGCTAAAGCATAAGTTCCTGCTGCTGGGGTCGTGGTTCCTCCAACTGCAGATAATACTACTACAATTGCGGCAGTGGCGAAATTCGTCGTTGGTGCAGTGGGAATAGCCTGTTGTATTGGTTGGAACACTGGTTGAACAGCATAAGCTGATCCTCCTGCTACAGTGAGTGTCGTAGGATTATTGATATCTACAACTCCACCTGAAGCACTTACAATGTCCCATTCTTGGAATAAGAAACCATTTCCGGGCGTTGCAGTTAACGTAACAACTGTCCCATCGGTGTAATTAGTTGTGGATCCCATTGCTGGATCTGTTGTTCCACCAGCTGCAGTCAACATTGTTATGCTACCTTGAGATTGTGCTTTCACGGTTGCGATGTTAGGAACTACTGTTGCAATAACTAACGCAGACAAAATGAAAATCAAAGCAAAAGCTTTAAGATTTTTTCTAGAATTTAGCAATTTTTATTTTCTCCTAATTTAGATTGCTTGCTTCCTTAAAATTAAGTAATTGCCATTTGTATATTTAATTATGTGACTGTATTGCAACAACAACAAGTTAACGCTTGAAATTTCAAAAAAAACTTCACTAAAAAAAGCAAATTTTAATTAAATAATTGACAATTTTTCATTAATAATTATTTAACCGTTAAATGAAGAAAATGCGGCTTTTCGTAATTAGAAACTTGTGGTATGTTCCAAGATTGTTGACTTTTCGTAATAAATAATATGAAAATCTGAATTATTACAAAAAATGCCTCTTTCCCAATCAGAATAAATAAAGTATTTCAAAAAGTGATTTGGGACAATCCTTTTAACTTTTCATTAACAACTATTAGAACAGTTAAGAGTGAAAAACTAATGTTGTCTCGCTCCGCTGTAGTTAAGTTAAAAGCAATTTTCATAATTGATCTAATTATTGTTGGCGCAGCAGTCGGCGTCTTTTTGTACCTTCAAAACGAAGGCATTTTAGCACAGGGTGCTAAGCCAGCCACCTTTACCGTCCGAGATCTAACTATCAGCCCACCAAATGCAACTATAGGCGATTCTGTACTAATTTCAGTTAATGTAACAAACATTGGCGATTTTGGAGGTAATGACACAGTTAATTTTTTAATAAATGGCGCAGTAAAAGATATTGAAAATCTAACTTTAGCGGCGGGCGCTTCTTCAATAGCCCAATTTAATGATGTTGAACTAAATGAAGGCAACTATACTGTTAAAGTCGGTGACTTGACTGGAAACTTTACAATTAATCCAGCGCCTCCGGAAGCAAGCAAAATTATCTTAACCAACCTTGTAGCCAACCCATTTGAGGTTTGGATCAATGATACAGTAATTGTAACTGCATCTGCACAAAATCCTAGTTCACAAGATGATAAACTTCGGGTAACATTAACCGTTGACGGAGCAGTGGTGGAAACTTCAGAAATTTCAGTTGCGGCAGGAAAAACCCAAACTGTCACACTCAACACCACGGCTACAACTGAAGGAGAACATATAGTAAAATTGAACACGTTAAGTGGTTCTTTCACAGTCGTCCAAACAGGTTATCATACTATTGAAATTGCCAGATCAGGTGGTGGATCCAAAGCGTTGCCTTTTACTTTTGACAATCAACCAGTTAGCACGACATACACTGCTCTGGTGCCAGATGGACTACACAGCATATCTGTACCAACACCTTACGACGTTGGGACAGGAGTGGTGGCATTTGCAAGTTGGAGCGACGGAGTAAATAATCCAACAAGAACAGTCGATGTAGAAAAATGGACAATATTAGTTGTAACATACAATGTAATCAGCGGATATGCATCATGCCCATCACTATATACTTGGAATGGAACAGGATACTCCTACGTCACAGATGTGGCAAACTCGGGATGGCTTGGATATTTAGGAGCAATAAGCAACGATGGCACAATTACAAATACGGGAGGAAACCCGTGGGATTACGTAAAACTTAACCCGAACACACTCGCCACAAAAACAATCAATGGTAACAGTTATTTCGACATGATTCTTTCTCAAGAATGGGATGAACTTTTCTATTTAGATTCAGCTACTTTGGTGGCCGTTGACCATCCTGCAGGTACAGACGCTTACACAAGCATGACCAATTATCTTAACAAAGGATCAACAGGTGAGATTTACACAGTAAACTCAAACAATCTTCTATCGCCTATTGCAGCAACCAATGAAAAAGGACAGAATGTTCTTCCAGACATTTTAAAACAAGATGGAGTTTTCACTCCAGGTACCTATGGCACTCAAAATCAAGCGTGGAACAACATAACTTTAAACCAGTTAACAGTTGATCTTGGAAATCTATCTTCAGCTCAACAAATAAAGCTTGTATTTACGGGAATTGTAGATTGGGGGCCATACCAGTCCTATTATAATTGGATAAATCAATTCAAGACTGCGGCTGCACAAGGACTCGTACCAAATGGGACAGCCATTACACCTGATTCATACATGGAATACAAAGCTGCAAATGGCACTTGGGTACGCCTTCCACAAGACAAGCAGATACCGATACCTTCAGATTCCAATCCTAGAACTTTTGTCGTTGACTTAACGGGAGTATTCCCAAAGGGCATAAGCGATTATCAAATACGAATAAGCAACTTCTGGAACGTAACCTACGACTACATTGGAATTGATACAAGCAGTCAACAAAACATAACTGTTCAAAAAATAAGTCCAATTGCAACTCTCAGCCAGTTCTGCAGCACTAATTCGACTTCTTCAGGAAACTTCACAAGATATGGAGATGTATCAGCGGTGGTACAAAATGCAGATGACATGTTTGTAATAGGCAGACAAGGCGACCAAGTTGAGCTTGAATTCCCCACAAGCAACCTTTCGGCACCTGCACCAGGTATGGTAAGAGACTATTTCTTATTCATATCATGTTGGTTTAAAGATCCGCCAGGACAATGGGGATACGGATTTACTTTCACAGTTAACCCAATGCCGTTTATGGCTATGACTGGATTTCCATATCCAACCACTGAAAGTTATCCATACGACGCTGCACACTTAGCCTACCTCAAACAATACAATACCAGAGTAATCCCACCATCAAGCTAGGAATACCCAAAAACTGCCCCTCAAAAACAAAAGTACCTAAACGCAAAATACTCTAAACCTTTAAATCATTATTTTTCTTATTTTCTTAACTAAAACTTTACAAGAGCAATATCATGTCTTTAATACCTCAACTCTCTAATCCTTATTTAGGAGCGCTTATTGGCGGTTTAACGTATGGATTAGCGGTTTGCACTGCAACTTGTCTCCCGTATGTGGCAAGCTATATTGCAGGAACTGGCGCTAACTTTCGTAAAGGAGTCGGGATAACCTTGACTTTTAATTCTGGACGGATAATAGCCTACGCATTAATCGGAGGCTTAGTGGGTTTATTTAGCGGTTTATTTCGATTATTTGTTTCTGCCTCGACGATTTCGCCATTTCAAATGTATTCTTCAATTGCTTTCGGGATAGTAACAATAATAATTGGCGGCTATATTTTGCTTAAACTAAAAACAAAAACTACATGCAATGCCCAACCAATCCCAAACCCGAGAGTAAATGGGAAAACAGGTAGGTTTGGATTTGATTATGGAGCGTTTTCTCTCGGGTTAAGCAGAGGATTAATCATTTGTCCACCTTTAATAGCACTTTTAATTTATTCGCTACCATTTGCGAGCCCTCTTGGCAGTGTAGGTTTAGCTGTATTGTTCGGATTAGGAACAACTATTTCCCCCATACTATTACTAGGGGGACTAACTGGGTGGCTTCTCCATAAAGCACCTTTATTCAAAAAATGGCTTTCAATCGCAGGCGCAGGAATACTAATACTACTTGGAACTGTAACTTTAATCACTGCCATAATCCAGCTATAACAATAATTAAGAACGGGAAAAACAATGAACTGGGAAATCATAGCCAATACGCTATTAATTATCGTACTTGCAGGACTCGCAGTTGCTGGAGTACTCGCTGTTTTGATTTGGAAAAAAAACTTAGCTACAAGAATAACTTACATAAGACTGGTTATCCAGACAATTGCTTTTGCCTCATTATTCTATTTTTTCACTTTCACTGTTCCGCTTCTTTATGTGTTTATCGCTATTTTTGCCGTCACTATTGTTATAGGTCGAGTATACTGTGGGTGGTTATGCCCGTTCGGCTTGGTTATGGACTTAACAATTTTTGTGAGAAAAGCGTTGAAAATCCGTTATTTGCTACTTCCTGAAAGATTAAACAAAATATTGCATAAATCACGGTATGTAATATTCTTGTTTTTCTTGTTTGTGCCTGTGGCTTTATGGTTAATTCAGCCACCAGCAACTACAAGCATAGCAGTTTTGGAGACCCAGCTTTTAGCGGGACCATTCCGTCCATACAGTGTTTTAATTGACCCATTGATACCATTCGTGGTGCCGTGGACTAATGCAGCTGTGCCAGTTTTTCGAGTCAACCTCACATACCCATATGTTCAAGAGTTTTTTGGTTATTTAGGTAAAAATCTTAACGTAGCATTTGCAATTGCGTTTGTTAGTTTAACTCTGGTGGGTTCATTCTTTATTAGACGTTTTTGGTGCCGCTTCTGTCCCACAGCGGTTTCATTGGGTGTAATAAACAGGTTCAAAGGATTCAAATGGGCACCTTTAATGCACCTTGAAAAGGACGAGGAAAAATGCACCAAATGTGGTGTTTGCGAGAGAGTTTGCCAATCGCAAGTGACAGAAGTATACGAGCAGAAAGGTGGAAAAATCGATACCTCAATGTGCATGCTATGCCTACGGTGTGCGGAAATGTGCCCATACGAAGATACGCTAAAATTGAAGTTTGGTAATAAGACCTTATTTACATCAAGAAACTGGCTGGAGCCATCAACAAGCGAGAGAAGAAAATGATGAAAACCGAAAAAACTGAAAAAAAATACATGCCTGAAATTCCCGCAAAAGAAATGGAAGAACTCAGAAACACAATCAAAGCTGCCTCCCAGAAAATAATCGCAGAGAACATAGAACGCATGAAAAAAGCTGATCCGAAACGACCCCAAACTATGAAGTATTTTGATGAGATCGCCGATCTATTTGGTCAACGCCAAAAAGAGATTTCGGCTGAAAAAGAGAAAGGCAAAAAAGTTATCGGCTACACATGTTTATTTGCTCCAACAGAGCTGATTTTAGCTGCAGACGCCATACCTGTGCGAGTAAATTCAGGTTGGTATGACACTTCCAAAATTGGGGATAGGGTTGTGCCAGTTGAGGTTTGCCCAGTTATCCGTTCAACTATAGGCGCAAAAATGATTGAACTATCACCTTTCCTTGAGCAAAGTGACGCATTAATCAGTGTTTTAACTTGCGATGGAATGACCAAGATGGGTGAGATTTTAAGTGATTACAAAACTATTTGGGAAATGAACATTCCAAGGGTTAAGGATGCTGAACATTCACGTCGTTTTTGGAATGATGAAATATGGCACATGAAAGAGCAACTTGAAAAGTTTACTGGAAACAAAATTACACGAAAAAGCCTCAAAGAAGCAATTGAGGAAAGCCAAAGGGCCACTAGAGCTTTTCGACGCTTACAGGATTTACGCAAAGGGTCACCTGTAATCATGGGTAGAGATGCTATGCTTGTTAACCAATCATATTTATGGGATGACAAAAAACGGTGGACAGAAAAAACTGAAGCATTATGTGATGAGCTTGAAAAGAAGGTTCAGCGGAAAGAATGGGTTTGTCCACTCGAAACTCCACGGGTACTAGTTACAGGTACTCCGATGTTTTGGCCTGATAACTGGAAATTGCCCACGCTGGTTGAGGAAGCTAATCCTCAAGGCATCATTGTTGCGGATGAGCTTTGCTCAGGCGAGAGAATTCTCAACGACCCTGTAGGTGTAGATGAATGGAACATGGATGACATGATTAACGCCATTGGAGACAGATATTTGATGGCTTCAACATGCCCATGCTTCACATCTTCGGATGGCAATGAAGATAGAATTAACTGGCTTGTAACCAAAGTTAAAGAATCAAACATTCAAGGCGTCATTTACTACGTGGTGCGCGGCTGCATGCTTTATGCCATGGAATACACCCGAGTCAAAAAAGCTCTTGACAAAATAAACATCCCGGTATACTACCTTGACACCGATTATACCCGAGAAGATGTTGGACAAATGAAGACTCGTGTTGAAGCATTCCTTGAAATGCTAACTGCAAGAGTTGAAATCTAAAAAGTGATCTCATGATTACTGTCGGAATGGATTTAGGGACACAAACTGTCAAAACTGTCATCTTAAGAGACGACGCAGTTTTATCGCGAAAACAAGCTTTCTCAGGGTTCGACCCAACAAAAGCCGCCGAACAAACAGTAGACGAAGCATTAAAGCAAGCAAAACTGCAAAAAAACGACGTAAATTTATTTGTTGCAACAGGCTCAGGCATGGAAATGGCGCCATACGCCAACAGCACTGTAAGTATGATGGGCGCGGATGCTAAAGCAGCAATTTACCTTTTTTCTAAAGCTAGAACAATTATCGATGTTGGTGCTGAAGAAGCAAGAGCTGTAAAATGCGATGAGAGAGGCGTTATGGTTGATTTTGTTGTTAATGAACGCTGTGCCGCTGGCGCGGGAGCATTTATTGAAGCAATGGCGCGAGCTTTAGAAGTTAAATTGGAAGATATGGGTCCACTATCTCTTAAGGCGGAGCGGGCGAGTCCCATTAACGCGTCCTGCGTAATTTTCGGCGAATCTGATGTGGTTTCGCTTATTCATCGCCAAGAATCTAAGCCTGAAATAGCTAGAGCAGTTTTCGACGCGATGGCTGACCGTATTTCATCGATGGTTCATAGGTTGGGAGTAAATCCTGAGGTGGTTCTAGTTGGCGGAGTAGCTAAGGATGTTGGTTTTATAGCATCTTTAAATCGAAAATTAGGTGTTAATGTTTTGATACCCGAATATCCTGATTATGTTGGAGCACTTGGCGCGGCTCTTGTAGCTGCTCACCGAGCGAAGGAGACGCAAAAATGAATGAACCAAGCGTAGTTAAAGACGATGTTGAATTTTGGCGTTGGAAAGAATATCAACGTGTAATGCCCGGGATAAATTGGACAAACAAGGATGTTATAACTGCTGGCGTTGATGTTGGTTCTGTTGGTTCAAAAGCCGCTATAATGGTTAATGGCCAAGCATATTCGTGGGGAATTACCCGAACAGGCTCTAACAGTCCTGAAAGCGCAACTAAAGCTTTAGATTGGGCGCTCAAAGACACTGGTCTTAAATCAACTGACATAAAATATATAGTCGGCACAGGATATGGCAGAGTAAATGTTCCCATGGCAAACAAAGCCATAACAGAAATCGCGTGCCACGCAAAAGGAGCCAATTATATTTGGGGACCAAGCGTTCGAACCGTACTTGATGTTGGAGGACAAGACATCAAAGCCATCCGTGCAGATGAAACGGGCAGAGTAGTTTCATTTCTAATGAACGATAAATGTGCTGCTGGAACTGGAAGAGGAATGGAAGTTTTTGCCGACCTATTACAGATTCCAATTGAGAAAATAGGAGAAATGTCCCTAGAAGTAGATGTGGAACCCCCACCTGTAAGCTGCACATGTGTGGCTTTTGCAAAGACTGAAGCCATGGGACTCCTGCGCAAAGGCTGGTCAAAAGAGAAGGTTTTGGCTGCTTACACTCGGGCAATGGCAGTCCGTATGGCTAACTTGATCAACCGAGTTGGTTTAGAAAAAGAATTGGTTATCACCGGTGGGCAATCAAAGAATATTGGGATTGTCAGCAGGATAGAGGTTGTTTTGGGAGCAAAGTGTTTGCCGATGCCGAATTGGCGAGAAAACGGTTTAGATCCTATGGTTGCGGGGGCTTTAGGAGCTGCACTTTTTGGTAAGGCACTCTATGAGAAGGCACAGAAAGCTTAGAGGACAAGTTTTTGATTACTCATTATGGGTACAGTGATGGTTCAGGCGAATATTATATAACCATTGATACTGACAAATGCAATGGCTGCGGCAAATGTGTCAAGAAATGCCCCGGAGCAGCGCTTCAGCTGGAAACTATCTTTATTGATTTTGAAGATAAGACTGTGGCATCTGTTACAGAGGAGCATAGAAAAAAAATAAAGTATACATGTACCTCTTGCAAGCCTGAAATCAATAGAGCTCCATGTGTGTTAGCTTGTGAGACAAGAGCAATTGATTGCACGTGGAAGGAACAATAGGTATTGATGGATTATTCTTGAATTTGGTTTCGCTTAATCTTCAATCATCTTATCAGCAAGTGTCAATAAATATATTATATCGTCATATATTAGAAAGCGTTATCTAAGATATTACTTGAGGATTCGTTAGCTTTATTTATAGTTCTGCATAATGTGGGAGTGTTAGTGGGGTAAGAAATGGCAAGGAATCCACAGTCGAAAGATGAAGCATTAGAAGCTGTAGACTTTATAGTAAACGTGTTAAAAGAACACGAGAAAGATTTAGATAAGCTGATTAACGAGCTAGCAACTGTAACCGAACAGCTTGGAGATACAGGTCAGATAAACGGCAAAGTAGAAAAAGTAGAAGAAAAAATTAATGGTTTACAAAAAGAAGTTACGAATTTAATCGCATGTTTATCAAGCCCATCAAAAGAAAATCTTCCTTCAATACTAAAAGAACAGGGAGTACAATCAGCACCCGCCGCAATAGTTCAAAGCAACAGCCCATCGGTGATTTTTAGGTGTAAACAATGGGAAGATTTTCAAACCTTAGCAGCTCAGGCTCAAACATTGTCTTTTAGCTACAAAGAAGACGAGAAGCTCTTCCAAGCTGACGCACTAAAGGGAAACCAGATTATCAGTTATAATGGTGTGGCTCCAAAATTATCGGCTATTTTAAAGACATGGTTGTCAAGACAGCTGGATATACCAGAAAAGAACATTCTTGAAGGCGTTTTAGCAGTAAGCTAAAATTCATATGCTCATTCTTTATTTTTGATTCATAAACTTTATTAAATATTTTATATTATCTTAAGTCTTGTTAGTGATTGGAGGACTAGTTAAGGTTGAAGGCAAACCAACTAAGCCGATTACATTTTCCGTTTTCGAAGCCTTCTCCTTTCTCCTTGATGACGGATGGCACTGGTTAGCCAACAAACAAAAACCAGTCCTCCAACACAACATTTTGCTTAATGAACAAGAAAAAGTCAATTTTCAAATTTTTTGTATGTTTGACATCAAAATTGCAAAAAAATACAGACAAATAAACTGTTTTTCTATTGCGAAATTACCAAATTTTATATTCAATCAAGAACAAACATGATGTAGTGATTAGTTTGGCTATTGATGCAGAAAGGACAAAAAAGCCAAAAATTCCGACAAAAAAACGCCTGTTAAAGAAGATAAAAAACAGAAGATAACCGCTGGACCTTCTAGTATTATTGCTTTACTAATTAGTTAATTATCGGAGATATTTCTTGAATCAAAATAAAAATATGAGGTTTGGTAAAAATAAAAAAGTAAACCATTAAGTTCAAAATGGAAAACCTGATTTTCCCGATGCAAAAAAATATTTCAAAAAAGAAAGAATAATGAAGTAAACTAACTGCCTAAATCCTCAGCAGCCCAAACGTGCTTACTTAGGGGCTGTTAAATATTTGAGATGGAACGGCTTTATTATGATTCCAGCTTTCAAGTCAGCGTGGAAAGTTTGGCTTTCAACCACCCAATCAGATAATTCCGAATCATGAGCCCTTATAAATTCGGCAAAGTTTGCGAAGTTTTCATGAAGTGAAATGCAAGCTGCATCCCAACCCATGCCTCTTCCATCTAAAACTAGAATTACATTGGGTTGTTTCATATACCATTTTTTCATTTCTTGTAAGGCTTTGGTTTTTTCCTCGCCTGTCGCCAATTTTAGTTTACTTTTTATGAAAGTGAATGCAGCTATTTCAAACCCGATTTGCCCAAATTTGGGAATGACCGTGTATCCTTCGATGAAGTTTTCTTCAAGCATCGCTCTTCTTCGGGTTACTGTAGGTTGGGAAACGCCAAGGGATTTTGCAAGTTGCCTATCGCTTCTATGTGAATCCTTCATTAATTCAAACAGAATTTTGTAGTCTATGGGTTTCAGTTCTTTCATTGCGATCATCTTGTTACATTCACTAGCTTTTTTTACATCATATATAAAGTCATTGTTGAATAAATGAAAAAATCGTTACAGCATAACACGACAACAATAACGTTTTAACAGATACTTTTAAGAGAAAAAACATACTAGTCACCAAGTTGGAGCTCTAGAAGTCATGTCACCACAAATCTTACGGAATGTAGAGCAAGAAATTACAGATTTACTGCGTGATTTAATACGTTTAAACACAACTAACCCTCCAGGAAAAGAAACACTAGCAGCAACATATATTGCAAATTACCTAACCAAGGAAGGTTTCAAAACAGAAATTATTGAGTCAGCGCCTGAAAGAGGAAGCGTAATTACACGGTTAAAAGGAACAGGCCAAAAACCTAACCTGCTTCTACTGTCACATTTGGATGTAGTAGCAGCTAACCCAAATGAATGGACTGTTGACCCATTCGACGGCACAGTCAAGGACGGCTATGTTTACGGAAGAGGAGCTTATGACATGAAATGCATGACAGCTATAGAACTGCTAGTCATAAAACTCTTGAAGAAAAATGAAGTGGAGCTAAAAGGGGACGTTGTTTTAGCAGCTACTGCTGATGAGGAACAAGGTGGCGAAAAAGGTGCAGGTTACTTGCTAAGGAATCACCGAGAAAAAGTTTGGTGCCCGTACGTAATCAATGAAGGAGGAGGCTTAGCTTTCCCCTCAAAAAAAGGCTATGTATTCCCAATTCAAACTGCGGAAAAAGGAATTCTGTGGCTTAGAATAAAAGCAAAAGGAACCCCAGGACACGGATCAAAACCTCACATGGTAGATAATGCAGTTATGCGCATGAACAAAGTTGTTGATATCCTGGGAAATTACCCAGCAGAAACCATGTATGTACCTACTCTCAAGCAGTTTCTTGCTGAAATGGGAAAACATGACCCTGAATTAAACGAGATCTTCTCGCGTTTAATTGCAAATCCTACGAAAAGTGAGCAAATAATAGATGAGTTAGCAAAAAAAGATAATGCTTTAGCTGAAGAAATCAGGCCAAGAACCAAAATGACAATTGCCCCAACCATGATTCATGGTGGGATTAAAGAAAACATTATACCATCAGATTGTGAAGCGGTGTTTGACTGTAGAATACTTCCAGGTCAAGATGTGAATAAAACTTTTGATCTGATAAAAGAATTACTAAAAGATGTTGGACTGGAAAAGCTAAGATTTGAATTTATCCAAAAACATGATGGCTCAGAATCATCCATCGAAACGCCACTTTACAGCACAATCACGAGTGTTCTAAGAGAGTTTGAGCCAAACTGCGGAATCACACCAACATTAACCACTGGGGGAACCGACTCCCGCTTCTTCAGGGAAGCTGGCAGTATATGCTACGGTTATCAACCAATGATTCCTGATGAACCGAACGACCTTTTAGAAAAACGGATGCATGGCATAGATGAACGAATAACCATTGAAAACCTTGTTTATGGAACAAGCATACTTTATGAAACTGTGAAAAGATTCATGAGTTAACTCCCGTAACCCGTAGAAGAGAGAGTTATTTGTTTGCATACATTCACTTAAGCAACAACAAATATTTCCTAAATACGAAATACGTAACCACGCTGAAATTAATTACTCTGCTTATCGGGTATGGGTTAACGATCTTAATTTTAAATAATATAAATTTTTATAGTAACGGCACCCATTTAACAAACAAAATATGACCACCTTGGTGTCAAGTACAAAATGACCAGCGAACAAACAATGCTTAAAGATATACCTAAAAATTATGAAGCAGCCAAAATCGTTGGTTTAATCTCAGACACCCACGTTCCCAAGAGGGCAATGTGCATTCCAAAAAAAGTTTTTGAAGTCTTTGCAGATGTTGATTTTGTTATTCATGCTGGCGACTTAGTGGAGTTAGCTGCCATTGATGAGTTGGAGCAGGCGGGTCCTGTTTTAGCAGTTCATGGCAATATGGATTGCTTAGATGTCACTAATGCTTTCCCCAAAATTAATTCTCTTAAAATTTTTAATTGGAAAATAGGCGTTATCCATGATGCTGACAGCATTTATGGAACAGGAAAAATGGCAGATATAGCTAAAGAAAATGGTTTTCACGTATTAGTTTATGGACATACACACACATCTAAGATCAAATGGGAAGAAAAAATCCTCTTCATTAATCCTGGAAGCCCAACTGATCCTGCATCAATCCTTAATAAACCATCAGTTGCGTTGCTGAAAATAACTAAAGACACGATAACTCCACAAATAATCAACCTTTAACCCATCAACACTGACCAGTAAAGAATGCTAAATAGTAGTGTTCCTAAAAATATTGAAATAAGCCAAACGACCATTGCCGAAATCATCAGTTTTTTTCTGTTAAAACAACCCCTCAACCCATGTATGCGCCAAGCAAGAACAAACCAAACCCCAAGTGAAACGGCGGTGGCACCAGACACTACATGAATCAAAGTTACTACCGAAGTTAATCCCAAAATATGGGAAGAGATAAATGTTGGAATAATTCCGAAGATAAATCCCGGGATCATTATGGCAAATATCATTGTCAAATGTAAAATGACGGCTATTTCCATTATAATCCCGTGCCGGGGAAACTTTAGCTCCTTGTTCAACCAGTAGCCATAAATCAAGAGAAAAAGGACAACAATTTGAATTGTTAGGCTAAGGGTGGCTATTATTGCAAAAGGATTATTTAAAAAAGGCATGAAGTCACAAATAACATGTTTAAAATTTAAGCGTATAAACTTTCACTTTCACCCACCCCTCCCCTGCAACATAAATTAGTTTCTGCAACTGACTTAAAAGCACTAAACGCGCAAAGGTGTTTTTGAGGAAAAAAAATGGAGCATTGTAAAAACCCTTGGAAAGAGACTTGCAATAGCGAAAATATAAAGTTGTATATCCAGATAAAAGGAGAGAATTTGCCGATTTGCCAGCAATGCTGGATCAAAATAGCTGACCAAGAACAAGAGTGGTGAAAAATGGAGAATTTTAGTGCTAACAGCGCAAAATCATTCATTGGAAAAAATGTAAACCTTCATCTTAAAGATGGCGCTGTCATAATAAACGTGGAATTAACTCGAATTCGTAAAGGCGTAGGAAAAAACAGCCTCATAGAATATACTGCAATGGGAAACCGCAAAGCAAATCGCGTACCCTTGAGGAACGTTGCTTGGGCTGAGATGTTGAACCGAAATATAATGCAAATTAGCCGCCCGAAATGTTTGTAATAATAGGATAAAAACAGAAATACAAGTAAACATTTCAATGCTTATGCGTTGCTCAAACTGTGGCGTTTGCTGTACTGAAACAGAAATGCTACTTTCGCTAAAAGACATTGCTCGTTTAGAAAAGAAGTGCGCTTCCAAAAACCACTTTGCAAATTTTGATGAACAAGGTTATGCCGTGCTTAAGAATCGAGATGGTTATTGTGTTTTCTACGACTTGAAAAAACATCAATGTAACGTTTATTCTGATAGGCCGTCGGGTTGTCGTGTTTATCCAGTGATTTTGGATGAGGAAAAAGGAATAGTTTTCGACGATATTTGTGATTCTTGTGACAGCATTACTCTAAGGGAAAAAAAAATTAAAGGAAAAAAAGTGATCAAACTTTTAGAGAGAATCGACACGGAAGCGCAAAATAGGATTCGTAAGCTCGAATAAGACAGAAATTATATCTTCTTGCTTTTACCATTTTTACATTGGCAGCAACTTATTTTTTTTTGTTTTTTTGAGCTTCAACTTCTTCTTTTGTAATTAAGCTGGTTCTTACAAGTTTACCACAGAAATCGCAGATAAATTGCACTTCCGCAATCCTGTGATTGGATTGGAGAATTTTAACAGGCATTATTTTGCTTCTTTTGTTTTTTCCTTTGCTAGTAAGTATTCGACGTATTCTCTTAGGGTGCGGTCAGTTTCTTTAGCTCTTTTTTTGATGTCTGCATGAATCTTTTCGGTGACTGTTATGCATTTGTATCCTTTTCGTGGCAAAAAGATATCACTCCTTTACCTTTTTCCATCGTGACTGATATTAAAATAGGATTCAAAGGAAGTATTAAAAAAATTGTTGTTACTCAAGCGAGACATCATAGAATCAAACATCTTTACCACGTTCTTTTGCAGTACTTTACGGTACATTGTGAAACAGCAAATTTAAAAGTTTTGGGTGGCTATCGATAAGTTGCGTGACTGACAATATAAAATGGACAATTAGTATGTGATAAGTAGCGGCGATCAATCAAGTCTCAAACGTTTGCCCATGCTTTTTGTAGCAGTTTTTTTACTTTTCTTTACGAAACAAAATATGGCCGTCTGTCGCTACTGTGCTACTGGAACATAAATTTGACAGTATAGAACGATTCTTATCTCGATAGTCGCCCCGTTTATTGTGAAACCTTAAATAAATGTACGTCCGCTAACTATGAATCAGAGGGGAACAATAACGCCAAAAAAAGGCTATAAAAGCATCACTGTCAAGACTGAGGTATACGATTATTTCTTTAAGGAATGGCTTAAAGTCAAAGAGGAATACGCCATAAAAAAAGGAATACATAGTTTCTCAGCATACGTCACCTTCCAGCTATCACAATTAATAAACGAAGACAAAAAACATAATGGTGAACGCTAAACTGCACTAAAACTCCTACATCTTTAAATAATTCTGGATATGATTTGTCAACGGTGAATTACTATGCCCTGCACGGTAATTGTTGGAGCCTTCTGGGGAGACGAAGGTAAAGGAAAAATAATTTCTTATTTAGCCCTTAAAGATAACATTGATTTCTGTGTGAGAACTGGCTCAGTAAACGCAGCTCACACAGTTTGGTATGAAGGTAAAAAATATGCTTTGCACATGGTTCCTGCAGCTTTTATTAACCCAAAGACACGTTTGCTCATAGCCGCTGGAGCTAATGTTGATGTTAAAACGTTTTTTGCTGAAGTTGAACAAACTCAGGTTCAAGGCAGAATAGCAATTGATCAAAGTGCATCAATAATTGAGGAGAAACATGCGGCTGCAGATAAGGCAAGTGCTGTCAACAAAGGAATTGGAACAACTGGGCGAGGAGTTGGACCTGCCTTAGAAGAGCGTGTTAGACGCACCGCAAAGCTTGCCAAAGATATTCCTGAACTGAAAAATTATCTTACTGATGAAGTGCAAGAAGTCAACGACGGGTTAGATATCGGTAAGAAAGTGCTTCTTGAAGGCACACAAGGATTCATGTTATCGCTGTTTTTAGGCGGCGGCTACCCATATGTAACTGGAAGAGATACAGGAGCATCAGCCATCGCTTCAGAAGCCGGAGTGGGACCCACAAGAGTTGACGATGTACTAATAGTTTATAAATCATTTATTACAAGAGTTGGAGCTGGACCATTACCCGGAGAAATAACAAAAGAGGAAGCGCAGAAAAGAGGTTGGTTTGAAGTTGCAGCTGGAACAGGCAGAGATCGGCGGTCAGCATCCTTTGATTTTGATTTAGCCAAGAAAACTGCCAAGATAAATGGTGCCACACAAGGAGCAATGACCAAACTTGATTGCATTTTCCCAAGTTGCAGAAGCGTCAAAAAATACAGTGACTTGCCTAAAGAAGCAAAAGAGTTCATAAAAGAAGTGGAAGACAAAACAGGAGTCCCGATAACTTTAATCGGTACTGGACCTGAAGCAATGGATATAGTTGACCGACGATAATAGATACTTTTATTTCCTAACAAGCAAATGCTCTTTCAAGGCGTAATGTATGATGACGTCCAAGCGTTTTACTCAAGCTTCAGCTAGCATGCTTATTCTTCTTTTTGCAGCAGGTTTACTTGTGGGAGGAGTAGGCATTTATTATGTAACTTACATGCAAGTAAACAATTTAGGTACTCAAGTCTCGACTCTTCAAAGCCAAGTTTCTTACCTCAGAGGATTCCAAAACGTCACCTATCAAACCATCAACATACAACAGAACGGTACCTCATTAGAAAACTTGTACAATAACGTCATTAATTCAGTTGTCTTAATAGAAGGCGATACAAGTACCGGAGGCGTGCAGGCGTCAGGTTTTGTCTATACGTTCGCAGACAGCAACATTGTATTAACCAATAATCATGTTGTTCAAGGCACCAGCAACTTAAGTGTAACTTTTTCAGATGGAAATGGCTATTCAGCCACCGTTCTTGGTACAGATCCATATTCTGATTTAGCAGTTGTTTCAGTTAACGGTGCACCTGCTTCTGAATTTAAACCGCTTAACATTGTAAGTTCTTCCTCCTTGAGCGTAGGTGAACCAGTTGTAGCAATTGGAAACCCCTACGGATTAGTAGGCTCTCTAACAACAGGCGCTGTAAGCGCATTGGGAAGAACAATAACTGAACCAGCTACCGCAGGAGCTTACGCAATTGCCAACGTAATTCAAACAAGCACGCCGATAAACCCTGGAAACTCGGGAGGTCCTCTACTTAACGCTGCGGGAAGTGTTGTAGGCATCACAGCTGCGATAGTTTCAAACTCACAGGGACTAGGCTTTGCGATTCCCTCAGACACTATACTACGTGAAATATCGGCTTTGATAACAACTGGCTCGTACAGTGGGCACTCGTATCTTGGCGTAGAAGGAGGAGACATGAATTATGCTACCGCACAGCAAATCCATGCAAGTGTTACTTATGGTTTTCAAATTACCACAGTTGTGGGTGGAGGACCTTCAGATGGCAAATTGCACGTCGGCGACATTGTAATAGGTTTGGGTAACCAAACAATCAGAAATAACGATGATCTAGCAAGCTACTTGGAAGAGCATACTTTGCCAGGCGACAGTTTAACTTTAACTGTTGTTAGGGGAAATTCGCAAGTGCAAGTAACGGTTGTCCTTGGGACAAGACCAGCGCCAACCACTTAATCAATTTTCTCAAATTTTTATTTATTTTTGTTTGAAGAAAAGATTTTGTAAAAAAAAATAGTTAACTTTTTTATGCAAAATAATTAATGCGGTATTTTTTTTGTATTTCACTCAGTAGCTCTTAAGGGATAAATACTGGTAGTGCAATTTCGTTACGTTAATGGAGAAATAAAAGTTGTCTGTAGCGCAAAGAAAATATCAAACAGAAATTGCAGCGTTGGCAGATAAAACCGTTTCTGTTGTGACAACTACCGGAAAAACATTTACAGGTACATTAATCGGCATTAACCCTGAAAATATGAGTCTATCCATAAGTGATGCCAAAGACGAATCTGGAAAGGTTGTTCACAGAGTATTCATAAACGGAACTGTTGTTGCTCAAATATCAAGCGCAGAAAAACCCTTCGACCTCAAATCCTTAGCTTCAAGGCTTGAAAAAGTTTTTCCAACCATGGTTAAACTATATGATGACCAAGGATTCATTTGGGTAATGGACAAAGTGAAAGTAACCGAAAAAGGTGTAAGTGAAGGTTCAGGTCCAGCCGCCGATCGAGTGCAAAGAGTTTACGATGCGTTCATGAGCGAAGTCAAAGCCTAAATAAACCAGCGCAACTGTTGCTCTTCTCTTTTCTTTTCTTCTGTTATGCTTCTGATAATTCCAAAGGATTCTAAGGTTTTTTTAATTTCAATGCCACTTTCTTCAAGCTTTGATTGGTCAACATCAAGACTTAAATATTTACCAAGCAGGTTCAAGGCATATCTTGCAGCGTTTACATCAGGATTCATTCCAGGTGTATCTACGAGTAATGAGAAACCTTTCATGTTTCTGATTCCTGCTAATCCAACTGATAAACCTGCGATGCCAAAAACATGCCCAACCATCACTTTTGTTCCCAAATCCAAAGCCACCTGCATCGTTTCTAAATCTGTTGCGGTGCTGTAAATTTCAGGTACCGATTGCGCCTCATCTTTTTTGAAGCCTCCAATCGAGATTACAAAGTGACAGCCAAATTGTTGTGCTAAATCAAGAACTTTACCAACTAATTCGTATTGTCCAACAGTTGTCAAAGCCTGAGTATTTCCAAACCAAATAATCAAGTCACGATCGCCTTCTTTCCGCTTGACATAGTAGAGTTCATTTGTCGGTGTAAGTGCTCCGCCATCTCCAGTTGTCACTGCAAAATCTTGGAATGAGGAAGAGAATATCTGTACAAATTTTTTGGCTTTAAGCTCTTTTATTAAATGTAGTGTTGCGATGTTAGCTACAAATCCTATGCCCGGTAAACCTTCGATAAGAATTGGGTCGTTAAGTTGTGGTTTTTCACTTATGTCAATTGAACAAACCATGGATAGCATCTCTTGGGTATTAGACAAATCACGGTTGATATAAGGTTGCCTAATTTGTAAGCACCAATTTTTTTCGGGTAAGTTGATGGTTTTATGTTTTGGAGGTTTCGAATAAACAAAATTTTTTATAAATCAAATTTAAAATAAACCAGCGACTGAGTCAAGGAAAGTATTTCAGAAAGTTACCTCTATCGCTTGCCTTCCAGTTTTTTTAAGCTAATGTTTTTTATACCCAAGAAGCCCTTCATGTTTAGGCTTCAGAATTGAGTTTCGAAATTAAAGAAAAAGATTTACTTGGCAGAATAGGCAAACTAAAAACTAAAAGCGGAACAGTGGAAACTCCACTGCTTTACCCAGTAATTAATCCCAGCATCCAACTTGTTACACCAAGAAAGCTTAAGGAAACCTTCGGTTTTGAAGCAGTCATAACTAACGCTTACATCCTCAAAAAACGTTTTGGAGACACCGTTTGCAATGAAGGTTTGCATAAACTCTTAGATTTTGATGGTTCAATCATGACTGATTCGGGAGCTTACCAAATTCTCGTATATGGCGAGGTCGATGTTAGCCAAAAAGAAATTGTTGCTTACCAAGAAGGCATCGGAAGCGACATCGCGACTATGCTTGATATCCCTACGGGTTGGAAAGTAACTAAAGAAGAAGCCGAAGGAACTGTAGCTGAAACTTTGCGAAGAGCTAAGGCTTTTTTCGAATTAAAAACGCGTGATGATATTTTGTGGGTGGGTCCAGTTCAAGGTGGAAGACATCTTGATCTTGTTGCAATCTCTGCGGTTGAGATGGGAAAGTTGCCTTTCCAAATCCATGCTCTGGGCAGTCCAACTGAAGTTATGGAAAACTACCGCTACGACGTTTTAGCCGACATGATATTAACCGCCAAAAAAGGTTTACCAATCGAGCGTCCACTGCATTTGTTTGGTGCTGGACATCCAGCTATGTTCTCGTTGGCTGTGGCTTTGGGCTGTGACCTTTTTGATTCAGCAGCTTATGTTTTATATGCTCGAGAAAGCCGTTACATGACTGAGAACGGTACGTGGCGGCTAAATGAATTGGATTATTTTCCCTGTTCTTGCCCCAAGTGTTCAGGTGAAACCCCAAGAGAGCTTGAACGAAAATCGAAGAAAGAGCAGGAGGTATTCTTAGCTGAACATAATCTTTACGTTTGTGTAGCTGAGATGCGACGAATCAAACAGGCTATTCGAGATGGTAGATTATGGGAGCATACGGAAATGCGGGTTCATAATCACCCAGCGTTGCTCTCGGCGTTAAAAAAACTTCGAAATCACGTGGACTTCTTAGAAAAGTACAGTCCTTCAGTGAAGAGCAGCGGCTTTTTCTATTTTGATGCCGAGGGACTTGCTCGCCCAGAAATTACTCACTATCGCAAACGCTTAAACCAAAGATATGACCCCCCAAGCAATGCAAAAATTCTTTTTCTTGTGCCACAAACAAGAAATAAACCATTTCATAAAGCACCGGAATTCAAAAAAATTCGTCAGCTTCTCAGAAGTTTAGGCGAAAAATCAGCATCAAAAATTCATATCTGCGTCTATTGCGCCCCATTCGGTGTTGTTCCATTGGAGCTTGATGAGATTTACCCGCTTAGTCAGCATGAAACGGCGTTACCTCTTGATTTAGAAACCGTGAATTACGTCGCTAACCAAACCCGAGAATATATCAAACGCAATTCGTATGAAGGCGTTGTTTTGCTTAATGATGCTAAACTTTGGCAGGGTACTGTTAAGAGGGCTTGCAAGTCAGTGTGTAGAGCGAAGGGTTTAGCGTTTGACGCTGTTGATACTAATGTTAAGGGAACCAAAGAGATTTTGGCTCAGTTAGAGGTTATTTTAAGAAAGCAGTTAAATTAGATTAAGGCCATTTCGTTTTTATGTTGCATTTTAGCTTCGTTAAATATTCTGAAGAAAAAATTGAGCACTATATTGTATCTAAACTATATTAAAAGAAAAACGTTAATCACGAAACATTTTTACTTCCGATAACCTAAACTTTCATATGGTCACGGTAAAAGAAACTTCCAACATTAACCGAGATAAAACTGTCCTCTCTATATACGGCGACTTTCACATACATACAATTTACTCAGCTGATTCTATTATTCAACCAAAAACTCTAGTTGACATGCTTGCAGCTCACAAGTTTATCAAGGTCGCCGCCGTGACAGATCACGACAGTGTCCGAGGTTGCAATGCCACAATTGAGTTGGCTTCTGCTTACCCTGATATTTTGATTATACCAGGAGTAGAAATTAGTACACCACAGGGTGACATGTTGGTTTTAGGGACAGACGAGTTACCCCCAAAGCCTTGGATGCCTGAAGATGTCGTTGATTATGCAAAAAGTATAGGAGCAGTTTCTATTGTGGCTCATCCTTTTCGAGAATACGGTATGGGTGATTTAGCAAGAAACTACAAAGTGGATGCCATAGAGGTATTGAATGGGGGATCCTCTGTTTCGGCTAATAGTCAGGCTAAGGAACTTGCTAAAAGCATGGGTTTATCCGGTACAGCAGGCAGCGATGCACATCAAGTATCAGAGTTGTTTTCGGTCAACGCAAAAATCGATGCGAATTTGAATGTTGAATCTGTGTTGAAGGCAATTAAGAAGGGTTTTGTATCTGCCCATTTGACAAAAGGATAAATATGTTTTTAAAACAGCAGAGTTTTCAATTTAAATTATTAATGCTTTACAACAAGGATTGGTCTAATTGCAGATTGGATTTTTAGGTGGAGCCAGAGAAGTAGGTAGAATTGGTATAACTGTTAAGTCTCAAAAAAGTAAGGTTGTGTTAGATTATGGTGTTATGCTTGATCGTGAACCAGGTTTCCCAATGCATGTTCCACCAAAAGAGTTAGATGCAGTTATCTTAACACACAGTCACCTTGACCATTCAGGCGCAATACCAATCTTTTACATCAATGACAGAAAACCCTTAATTACAAATAAGCTTAATTTAGAGTTGACTCAGGTTCTGATTCAAGATTTCATTCACTTATCAAGTTATTATTTGCCGTTTGAATATCTTGAACTAAACACCATGATGCATAGCAGCAAGCACATAGATTTTGGTGTCGAAGAAACAGTCGGCGACATGAAGATCAAACTTTTTGATGCAGGCCATACACCTGGAAGCGCTCAAGTACAAGTTGAAGCAGATGGCAAAAAAATTCTCTTCACAGGCGACTACAACATGGAAGACAGCAAAATGTTAAAGGGTGCAACAATGGATTACGGCGAGTTTGACGCCGTCATTACTGAAAGCACTTATGCAAGTGAAGATCATACTTTGCGGCCTGAACTTGAAAAAAGTTTTGTTGAGGCAGCAACTGAAATTGTTGAGCGAGGCGGAACCGTTTTGGTGCCAGCGTTCGGTGTTGGACGAGCGCAGGAAATTGCGTGTGTTTTGTCTGCAAATCATTTTGAGTACCCTATAGTTTTGGATGGTATGGCTCGGGAAGCTAGTAGAATAATGATGAATTACAAGGAATTTCTAAGAGATCCTAAGCTTTTTATGAATGCTATGAACTCGCTGGATTGGGTTGATGGTTGGCGAGATCGACGTAAAGCAGCTAGGGATCCAGGGGTTGTTATTTCGCCTGCAGGCATGTTAAAAGGTGGTCCGTCCCAGTTTTATGTTTCCAAAATAGCGAAGAAAGCAACTAACGCAATTTTTCTGGTCAGTTACCAGATTCCAGGAACTCCTGGCAAACAGTTGTTAGAAAAAGGTATAACTTTGGTTGATGGGAAAGTGCGAAAAGTTAAGTCGCAGTATCGGCACTTTGATTTCTCTTCCCATTGTGGAGCAAGCCAACTGAAAGAGGGGTTACGGCGACTGGGAGGAAAACCCAAAGTTTTCTGCGTTCACGGTGCAGAAGGCAATTGTGAATTATTTGCAGAATGGGCAAAAACCGAGCTGGGTTTAGAAGCTGTGGCACCTAGAACTGGAGAAACCTACGAAATTTAGGTTGACTCTATGAAGATAGGAATATTATCTGTCGGTCAAATACCTCCAGAAGTTTTGGCGGAGCTTGCTCAAGGCATCGTTAAGATTTTTCCAGACACCGCCTGCTCAATAATTAATGGTTCTTTACCCGTTCCCGAGCGGGCTTTAGATAGAAAACGTAATCAATACAATTCAAGCGTTATACTTAGTGACGTTGGGGTTTTTTCTGCTAATAAAGAGAAGTATGACAGAGTTTTAGGGGTGGTTGATGTTGATATTTTTTCTTCTGGCTTGAATTATGTGTTTGGTGAAGCATACGTTCCTGGAAATGCTGCTTTGATTTCGTTGTGGAGACTTAAACCCGAATTTTACCGTGAAAACGCTGGTACAAATGTATTTGCGGTAAGAATGTTAAAGGAGGCGGTTCACGAGTTGGGGCACACTTTAGGAATACAGCATTGCCCAAAGAGTTATTGTGTCATGCACTTTTCTAACTCTATTTTTGACACCGACAAAAAGCAAACCTTATTGTGCGACCAATGTTACTTGCAAGCGTCATTAGCTATTAGCAATTTAGGGTAAGCAACCTTGACTGAACAAGACAAACAAGATAATTTCAAGTTTCAAATTGTATACTTAGTTCCTATATTGGCAAGCTTATTTTTTGGTTTAGCCTGCGCTTATTTAATTGCGCCTCATCAAACTGAGCTTATTCCTCAATCAACACCCATAAACGCAAATACGCCAGGAGCCCCAGTTTTTAATGGTTTATATTTTGTAATCCTTGTCGCCATAAGCGCAAGCATATTTTATGTATTGCTCAAGCGAAAAAGCAAAACAATAATCAAAGCTTTGATCGTCGTAGCAATGACTACCGCCTCACTTTTGTTGTCACTGATTTACTTGCTGGCAATATTTTCCAATGCCCCTGCTTGGACTATTTATTTAGTGATAACATTGTCGCTATTCCTCACGGCATTGTTTGACCTTGCTATCTTTCGATTTGGCGGAGTAGCGAGGAATGTGGCGGTAATTTGTATTGGCGGTGCTCTAGGTATTTTCTTTGGCAGTTCACTTCTTCAGTTCGGTGGCTTGTATAGTGTTATTTTGATTTTGACGTTTTTGGCTGTGTATGATGTTTTCGCAGTATATCGTGGTGCAGTCGGAAAAATCGCTGAATCTTCAGGGCTTGATGAATTGCAAGGCTTAAGCTTTTCATTTAAAGATATACAGATGGGGCTAGGCGACTTAGTTTTCTATTCCGTGCTAACAGGAGCTATATTCTTTAATTTCGTGAACATTCTGCCAACGATAGGTGCAGTTATCGGCATTATAGCAGGCTCAATCATAACGTTTTACATGCTTGAACGAAAAGGTATCTTTCCCGGTTTGCCCTTTCCAATTATGCTAGGGTTGGCGGGAGGCTTAATTACAGGCTTTTTGATTTTGCCGCTTCTTTAACTTCCTTTTTTTGTGATGCAATTTATTAGATAAAATAGATGGTTTGTGTTTTTGCACAATTTTGTTCTTTGCGTTTTGGTTTGCTTTTTTGGTTCAGGGCTTAGATTGGTTGCAGGTTGCGTCATTATTTTACATTATTTTACTTTATTTGACAATATTTTACATTTTTTTACATAATTTGACATTTAGACGCTCTCACAGGTTGCTTTGAAGATAAAACTAGACAATGCTTAGAAAGGCTAAGGAAAGAAAAAAATATTTTTCCAGAAAAACAGGGTTCAATTTGTTTTAGATTGCTTTTTTGATTTAGAGCTTAAATTGTTTGCAGGTTGCGTCTTAAACTGCAAGGAATTGCAAGGATCTGCAAGAAAACGCAAAACAGCTGTTTTAAAATGGCTCAGTGTGTTGCTTTTTTGATTTAGGGTTTGTCAAGCTATTCGTTGAACTTTTAGTTTAAATTCACTTTTTTAGAGGAAATTTGAATTAAGGTTTTCCATTTGCTTCTGGGATAGTCCATATTTTTCTG
>PLTA01000008.1 GCA_003164295.1 Candidatus Bathyarchaeota archaeon | reverse complement strand
TCTCAGCTATGCTTCCAAAAATCGCTGCAAAACCCACAGGCAAAGGCATCATAGCCGCACCGGATGATGCACAAAAACTCAACAACATGTTCGCCAGGAAAGCCAACCTGCAAAAAGCAGGTTTAGAACTCAAAGCAGCTGCCCACAGGATGGCAGGCTTAACTGCTGACATAACCCACGAAGAAGAAGAGGAGTCCTAAAAATGTCATTCTTTGATAGTTCAAGCGTAAAAGTAATCCCAGATCTAGAGCAAACATTCTTCCCAGATTCAGGCTACACAGCACCCGCAGTCGGCGACCCAGTTTACATTTCCGCAGATAACAAAGTTTCACTGTGCACCACAGCAAACCAAGCGTTCATCGGCTTTGTTCAAAGCATTGCACAGGGCGGCAATAAAGCGCTTAACGTCTACACTTTTGGGCATCGTTTGAGAGTGAAAAACACATCAGGCGTGACTCTAAATGCAGGCGACGTCGTAACCTCAGGAAACGCTGGAATCTCAAAACTTGCAGTAGTCGCTCATGGTGATCTCGAAACAGCAGCAGCGGCAGACACGACAAAAATTGCATCAGCAATTAACGCGCAAATGAACAGAAGAGGCGTTGTCATCATAGGCGGAGCCAACAACGCACTAGTAGTGATAATTTTCGGTTAAAGGAGAATGATGAAAAATGTCGTTTAATGAAGATGCCCTAACATGGGTAGATACAGGCGCAATTCAATACCCCGAACTACATCAACAATTGCTCGAACTCACCATGCCAAACCTCGTTGTGAAACGCCTTTTGGTCGATGATGTTCTCAAACACGGCAGAACAAAAACCTACGTAAAAGAAGCAGGATCCCGCAGTGTCGGCATAAGCGAAATAGCTCCAGGCTCTGCAGTACCCGTCGATTACACACCATTAAGCTACGCAGTTGTTAGTCCATACAAACGAGGCGAAGGAGTCGAAATTCCCAAAGAAATCGTTGAAGACGTGGACCTACCAGTTGTCAACCAGCAACTCAAAAGACTCGCAAGACGCTTAGCCTTCCAAATTGAAACTGACTGCATAAACGTGGTAGATGCAGCATGTCCAGCAGCCAACTCTAACGCTTGCACAGGCAAAACAATTACTGTCACAGGTACCGAGTTTACAAAGGCTCAGACTCCAGGTATGGAAGACTTCAACAATGCAGAGGCTCTAATCAACGCAGCAGACTTCCAAATGGACACGATTCTTTGCAACCCAATCCAGAAACGCGACATCAAAAACCTGCCAAACTACAGCTTACTACGTGAAGTAACTAGCCCAATTACTCAGCAACCGATGCAGATGCTAGGCGAATGGGAACTCTGTTGGTCCAACGTCATTCCAAAAGGCACCGTCTATTGTATAAGCACAGGCAAAAACCTCTCAGCGGCATATGCTCCTCTTGGCTACTTCTTAGTTAGAAGACCTCTAACAACTGATGTAGACTTAATCAAGAGCAAAGAAATCGTCAAACCACTGCTAACGACTCGGTATGCACCCATAGTTACCAACGGTGAATGCGTCGCCAAGATCACGGGTTGCTTAACAAGTTAAACTAATTTCTTTTTTTCTTTTTCTGGCCAAATTCAAAACGCTGGCTCGCTATAGCGTTACGGTTTGGAGAAGCGAGCATAGAAAGTGAGTAATAATTTAATAACAAAAATATGAGGCTTTGAAATGTCTGTACCTGAATTTACTTCGATATCTGGACTTGTTAGCCACCTAAATGCAACAGGACCAGACGCTAAAAGCAACTATACGGTTTATGGCTTAACAATTTCCGTGGCTTCTGTTCAGGCGCAGGTTGACCACGCCAACAAATACCTCTATTCTTTAGTGCCCTCTCTTTCGGATCCGACTGATGCCCGTTATGTCTGTGCTCAGTTAGCCGCTCTTGATCTCGCATGTTTAGGGGTTTTAGTTACGGTTGTTGGCGGCAGCCTAATTGGCGCTTACGATTATGCCCTTGGAGACATGCATATACAAAGAGCAGGACCATATGCGAATTCGATAAAGATCGCGATTCAAGGTTACAGCCAAAGTTTTGTCTCTAATTTGATGAATGTTTCCACAGTGGTAAAATTAGCACATTCTTCCCGTCATATTCCTCATGACAGTGGGCCAGAGCTCTCACCTTAGGAGAAACAAAATGAGTCTACCCTTAACAGAATTAATCTCGTCTTTGTTTCAAACCAATTGGACTAGTGTTGGCACGGGTTTACTTGTTACTGATGTTAACTGGAGTCATACTCGTTTCGAAGCCGTTAGCCAACTAGACGCAATAGCGGAAAACGTCATTATAAGCACCTATAACCCGCCCAAGCCAACTAAGAGCACTTCAAAAACGCTGACCTTTACGTTAGTTGAAGAGCTTATCATAATAGATCTCCTGGTTAAACCCACAACTTCTCTTGAGACAGCCATTCAAACTCGCGAAATCATTGCAAGATGGATCCAGGACACAGTACAGATTAATCAATTATCAGTTTCTGGCCAGGCAGTGGTTGAAATTACTGATGAATTAGTCAAGGCAGAATTGCCTAATCTGATTCGCAGTGCTTGGCTTTTGAAAGGAACAAGATTTCAAATTAAAAAATAGAGGGTTTTCTTTGAGCATCCGCTGCAGCATCACCAAAATCAATCTTACTTTAGAGAATCTTGCGCAAGGTATGCCCAAAGAAATTGTTCCAGAATTTGTTGAGAACCTTGCTGATACCTGCTTAGATAATGCGTATAAACGTGCACCATGGCGCAGCGGCTTCTTAGCAATGAGTCTTACCAAAAAAATAGATGGGAACACGGCTCAAGTTATCCCTACAGCATCATATGCAGCTTTTGTTTCTCTTGGCACAAGACCTCATCAAATTAGGCCACGTAACGCACGGGTTTTGGCTTTCCCAGGCGGACAACTTGGCGGAATGGTGTTTGCTGCAGTTGTGAATCATCCGGGAACGCAGCCAAATCCTTACCTACAATTAGCAGCCCAGGACACAAGAGAACAAGCCTTAGAGATTTTCCATCAAATTTGGATAAATTACGCGGGGCTATAAAATGAACAGGAAAAAACGAATAATCAAAATACTTCTTAGCCCAGTTCTCGCAGCCATTTTTCTTATGGGTTGGGTTCTTTATTATTTCGGCAACAA
>PLTA01000037.1 GCA_003164295.1 Candidatus Bathyarchaeota archaeon | reverse complement strand
CATGAGCTTCTTCATGTTTTAGTCCAGTTGCAAGCAACACGTGAGAGGGCTCTAAAGTCTTAGAAGCACACGCAGAACCAGAAGAAACAGACACACCGTTAATTTCTAAGCTGAGCAGCATTGATTCTCCTTCTATGAAGCTATATCTAACGGAGACGTTGTCAGGCAGTCGATTAGTTAGGTGTCCATTTAGAAAAGTGTAAGGCAGTGGCTTGAGCAAACCTTCGATTAGTCTGTCTCTAAGTTTAGTCAACTTTTCGACGTTAGTTTGCATTTCTTGCTTGGCGATTTCAGTAGCTTTCCCAAATGCTACAATGCTGGGTATGTTTTCAGTTCCAGATCTTAAACCTTTTTCCTGCCCCCCTCCATGAAGCAGAGGCTCGATGCGTATTCCATCTTTCACATAAAGTGCACCGACACCCTTGGGACCATACAGATCATTTGAGGAAACAGTTAGCAGATCAATGCCTAAAGCTATCACATCTATTGGGACTTGACCAGCAGCCACCGTCGCATCAACATGCAAGAAAGCGTTTTTACTGTGCACTATTTTGCTGATCTCTTCTATAGGCTCAATTGTGCCTATCTCACCATTTGCATACACTATCGATACAAGGGTTGTTTTGTCGTTTAGTTCTTTTTCAAGACTGCCTAAGTCTAAAGTGCCAAACTTGTCCACGGGAAGAAAGACTGCTTCAAAACCTTTTGTTGTCAGAAATTTTACTGGGTTCACAACAGACATGTGTTCTACGCTTGAGGTTATAATTTTCGTGCCTCTGTCTTTGTTGCGGTTGACAGCGCCTTTAATTGCCAAATTGTTACTTTCGGTTGCACCCGAAGTGAAAATAATTGACTCTGCTTTTTCAGCATTGATCAGATCCGCAACTTTAATTCTTGCTTCATCAAGTGCACGTTTTGCTTCTTGACTAGCGACATGTAGCGATGAGGGATTACCGTATGACACTTTCATGTAAGGCAGCATTGCTTCTACTGCACGGGGGTCAACAGGTTTTCCCGCTGCATAATCCATATTTACTCTTTTTGCCATTGACGTTGCTCTTCACCTTATGAATAAAATTATTTTTTATAAAAACTGGATTTGGGGTTAATAGCCACTGAAATAATTATCGTGCTATTTTTCTTTAGTTTCTTGCATTCTGTTTTTACTTTATCTTCTTAATAAGGATTCGAATTGTACTGCCTTCTTTGGCGCTACTAATTATTTCCTGCTCTAAATGCTTTACGAGGCTGTGTATGTCTGATTCAGCAGCGGGATCGTCAGCGACAACCTCTAACGTTTCCCCTATCTCCATCTCGTCTAGTGCTAATCTTGTCCTGAAGACGGGCTCAGGACAGTACAAGCCCAAACAATCAAGTTTTTTGTCAACTTTAACAGTCACTAAATCTCCTCCAAAGCCTGCCATGTTCTTGTTTAGGGGTGGTTCTTTAGAACCACATAGTAGCGTTAGCATCCAAGGCCAAGTCGTTTAGCGTTGCTGCCCCCACGATTTTTACTCCTGGAATAAGGGTTACTTTGGCCCAGCCTAACATCTGTTTGGAGGCTTCACATACATCGATTTCGATCCCCATTTGAAGAGTCTTTTGGATCATTTCTGCAACACTGGGGAAAGTACCTAGCTTTATCTTTTCAGCTGCTCCCGGAAGCAGTATTCTGAGGCCTTGACCTAGAAAGTAGACTTTAGGGTTTAAGCCCATAGCTTTGGCTGTTTGCGCTAAAACTAAAGGAGAATATTGTCTTTCAGGATTGTCGCTAGTTTGTACATACAAAATAAATTTTTCGTCTTTCAATAAAATCACCTAAAATATTTACTCACTACTATAATTATTCGTTCATCGAAATAAATATAACGGTGTTATTCACAGAATTTTGATGTAAAGTAACCTAAGCATTATCTTAAATGGATACGCCACAGTTTCTGAGGAGTGTTTGGTCATAGTCATAATTATTAAAAATAGTTGCAAAAAATAAACTGAATTAGAAAATGGCGCGGGATGTTAGGTTTACAACCACGTTTAAATTCCACACGAAAATTAACACAGCAACGCTGCCAAAAAGAAGCGCTACTCCAGAGGACATACTGAACCTGAATAAGCTAATTTTTCTTCAGTTCTTTTTTCAATTTAATCTTCAAAAATAAAAAAGTTTGGGTTATCTAATGAATCCGCAGTTTCTATTGTGTGATTCTTCGCTGTCTATAGAATCACTGTAATCTCTAAAGCCTGTGTGAAGCTTCGCCCGAATTTCAAAGCGTATTCTAGAAACATTTTTTGCATAACGTTTTATCATCATAAAAATATTGTTGAAGTTCATTTGCCTAGCAATCGCAAAGAAAGCAAACATACCGATTACTGCTAACATGTAGAGTGGATTGATTAAAACTACTATTAATCCGACAGTTCCAAGCAGAGCAAGATAAATGGTGCTTCTCACTTTTCGCATATTTATCATCGAAACTGCATTAGTGGAAGTTGCTTAAAGGTTTTTTGACCTCCAAAGACTGCCCCAAAAATAATCCAGCCATTAATTTGTGCGAAAACACAAAAAACGGTTAATTCTAAGTCTTTGGGTGAAATTAAGCGTTTTAGCAGCCAATTTCTACTTCATTCTGGTGAACGCCCAGATGCCAAATACCATCATAGTTTCATCAAATAAGGCAATAATTCCAATGTCAAACCATAAAGATTGAATCTGAAGCGCAGCGATTTTCGTCTGAAAGCTGAGCACAGACACCAAATTGATTTTCCAAGGGTTCTTCTGCGGAGGGTGCGCCTTAGCGAAGTAAAAATCACCAAGTACATCTGAAAACACTATTTTATTGTAATTGCTTGAAAAGTAAATAAAAGTTTAAGGCGTTATCTGTCAGCGTTCAAATAGTGCTTCAGCATATTTGGGAGAAGAGGCATGGAACATGGCTTCATGGGCAGAGTACTTCATATGGAGGGGGTTTTGGCTAATGAGAAAATTGCAGCTTACGGGGATATTGCGTTTGGGGACCTCAACCGGGATGTTTATGGATTACTTTAAGGGATTTGAGAAGTCGCAGGCTGTGCGTGGCATTTTCGGAGATAGGACTGATGAGGTGCTGAAGAACCTGAAAGTAGAATTCATCTGGTTTGGGTACATGGGCGTCGACGATAACGATGGGCATTTAAGGGTTAACGGGCGTTACTTGAACAGCGGCGACAAAACAGAAATCTACTTAGATGTTGTCCATGAACTGTGCCATGTTAAGCAGCATTTGGAGGGTAAAGAGCTGTTTAGTCCGGGATACGATTACGTGGACAGACCCACGGAAGTTGAAGCTTACCGTTACACTGTCAAAGAGGCTAAACGGTTGGGGCTAAGTGATGAGCGAATTCTCAGCTACTTGCAGACTGAGTGGATAAGCGACGTAGATTTGAAGCAGCTTGTCAAGAACATGGGAATCGATCTTCATGTCACGGAAAACTAGTACTTCACGTGTGTAGTATAGAAGGGGAATTCTAGCACCAATTTACAAGCAAAAACCACTAGGCTGAAGTTTCGAGAAGTGGCGCTCAAAATAGTCGCATAAATGCTGTCCTTATGCACGTCCAAACCACAAACCAAGGCGCTCATAGAATAGCATGAGCGCCCACCACGTTTAACATTTCCCATACCATCGTGCTATCGCTTCTGTCGCCCTGCCAACATTGGTAGGCAGTACCAACCGTTATGCTCTCCTACTGACTCAGTGTCTCCAGAAGATTTTTCAGATATAAAAGTGTAGGTAGCATATACTCAGTGCGCTTGTCCTGTGAAGCAGAAGTGTTGGAAACGATAATGGGAAAAGAAGAAAGGAATTGCAAAAAAACTGAAGCGATGGGTGAGCCAAAGCAAGAAATGAAGTGGCTCAAGGCGGCTTCTAAAGAGATCATCGAGTGTATCAAGGATGCCCTGAATTCGCTTGATATGGAAGAAGTCGAGAGGCTGATCGACATGCTTCTCAAAGCTAAAAATAGGAAAATATTCATTGTCGGAATGGGCAGAAGTGGATTTGTAGCTCGCGCCTTTGCACTCAGACTAATGAACCTAGGCTTCAATGTCTATTTTCTGGGAGAAACCATCACACCTGCAGCTGAAAAAGGAGATCGACTCATCGCGATATCAGGAACGGGCACAACAAAGATGATTCTAACGGCGAGTTCAGCCGCCAAAGACATAGGTGCCAAAGTGATAGCTGTGACATCATTTCCCGAGTCCCCTCTCGGGCAGCTTGCCGACCTGATCGTCACGGTAAGAGGGAGAACAAAGGCAGCAAAGCCAGTTGAGGAGGATTATCTAGCTAGACAGCTCAGAGGAGAAAGAGCGCCGCTTACCCCTCTCGGAAGCATTTTTGAGAACAACACAATGGTCTTTTTAGACAGCCTTATCGTCGAATTGATGCACAGAATGGGACGAACGGAATCGGATTTGAAGCGTAGACACGCAACCATAGAATAAAACATCTGAACGCGCGAGATATCTGATTGTTTACGCGTGTGTGTTTTTTTTTGTTCTTGTTTTGTTGAGAGAGAGTTGGCTAGTGAGAATTAGAGAGAAGGAAAGAGAAGGAAGTAGTTGGGCTGGGTGTGGGGATTAAATTATAATCTTTCTCTCTCGTAATCTAGAATGAAGACTGAAAATATGGAAAATGAAGACTTCATTTACAAAATATTGTTTGTATGTACAGGTAATGCATATCGTAGTCCAATATGCGAAGCACTTCTCAAAAAACTTAGACCAGATTTGGATGTAGATTCCGCAGGGACAAAAATTGTAAGTAAAATCACAAAAGAAGCAAGAGAATACTTGATGTCAGAAGATGCTGTACAGTATCTAAAGAAGGCACCTGAAAGCATTGACAACAAACAATTGGAACAGTATAATGTTATTATTGCTATGGAACATAGACACAGAGACTCAGTCTTAAAGAAATGTTCTGAATGCAAAAACAAAATAGTTGTTTGGGATATTCCAGACAAGATTTTCTTTTTGCGTAAACGGACTGAGAAGATTAACAATCAGATGAAGAAGAAAGTTACCGAATTCGCAGAATCATTAACATAATAAGAGACCCAATCCTTTTCAGGCTCGCGTAATGTACTGAAGTTACGCCAGACAAAAGAGCCAAAATTGGGATTGACGGATCAGTTAGCATCAGCAAGAGCGAAGTGGAAAAGGAACTTCTCAAGGCATTAAGGATTTTTCGCGTCTTTTTTCGCGCGCTGCTTTGTCGAGACCGTGTAAAAATTAATAGTTTGCCTTGAGTGTTTGGGATCTTACAATCTTGCCACAACTAGGCTATTCCACCTTTTTACTTCTTTTTTCCCTCGTCTGATCAGAAAACCCGCATGAATCCTGGCCCAAGAATGTTCAAAACCCACCTCATATTATAAGCCAACACAGTGAACCCTACCTCGCCAACAACCTTCCTAAAACCTTTGAGCAGCACTTAACCCTGATTAAACGCACGCTTCATAGTCCCAAACGAGTGCTCCACAAGCTTCTTCCTCAAAGCCAACTTCTCAGGCTCACGCAGCATCCACTCCCTCATCTCATCCAGAACCTCAGCATGCTCCCAACGCCACAACGTCCGGCCATGCTTATTCAACGTACACTTCGTCATGAAAAACTCACACGAGAAACACGCGTCAGTTCTGTAAACCCGAATGTTCTTTTGATGAGCATGATCCAAATAGCTGAAAACAAGCGTATTTTCAGCGGGACAAACAAACGTATCCCTTCCCATGTTGTAGACGAACTTATCAACGTGGAATTCTCGAGTTGGAACACCCTTCTTGACAAAACCAACTCCATACCTGTTCTGCTCAGGCACATAAGGAGTGATTCCGCTGTCAACGCAGTCTTTGATTTGGACAAAACTGAAGTACCCTTGTCAGCAACAGCATCCAAGCTTTCGGCTCCAAGAATATCTTTCGCACCTTTCGCTATGATGCTAAGCTGGCAGTTATCGGCAGGCGCATTTGTCACGTTATAATCAACAATTAAATGATTCTTATCGTCAACTGCAACTTGGCCGTTGTTGCAAGGCTCAATCCTACCTCGATTCTTCATTAGCCTACAATCGGGATCAACAAGGGAATCCTCGTTCTGCTTGGGACTCTTTGAGCTTGTGCAGAAGCTCCAAGTACTCTTCTTTTCGCTTCATGAGTTTCTGGACTTTTTCTTGCAGAATGTCTGCTTGTTTGGAGTTAGCTTGCTCTTCTCTGCGGTCTTCCTCTTCGATCTCGGCCAAGTATTTTGATACGTGTTCATCTATCATTTTCATTCTGTAGACCAAATTCTTACGGTTGAAGTTGCTATCGAGCGAGTTTACGGCTTTGAACATGGTGCCATCTACTGCTATGCACTTGGCACCGTAAAACTCTAAGCTAATACATATCTTGACGAATTCTTTGAAGACGCCTTTCACGCAGTGGATGTTGTCTTTGCGGAAGTCGACGATGGTTTTGAAGTCTGGAGCCAGCTTTTTCATCAACCACATGACTTCGATGTTGCGGTGGCACTCTCGTTCGAGTTTTCTGCTTGAACGGACTTGATTCAAGTAGCCATAAACGTACAGTTTGAGAAGGTCTGAAGGATTGTAGCTGGGTCTGCCTAGATCGCATGGGATGGAGTGTTTGAAGCCGAGTTTCTCTATGTTGAGGCTGTCTACGAAGGCGTCGACGAACCTTACGGGGTTTTCTTTGTCGACGTATTCTTCGAGCGTGTCTGGGAAGAGGGCTGTCTGGTTTCTGTTGAGGTCTTCTACGTGTTCGCTCATGGCTTTTCAACTGCTCTTTTGGTTGTTTTAAAAAGCAGTCTAGATTTAAGGTTAATGGTGAATAGCCAGCAAAGAAAAAGACTTTTCACACAGTCTGTTTTGGGTTCAAAAACTTTTTCAAATAAAGAGATATTATGATTTCAAAAATTGTGCTGGGCGGGGGATGCCAGCCCCAATTTACCCCTAAAAATGATTTGTTGAACCCAAATCGAAAATTGGTTTAGGATAGATGGGATTCGTTTAAAACATTAAGCGAATCCTCTTTTTTACTTGGAAAATGTTGTGGCGGGCTCGCTGGGTCTCAGCCCTAAATCTTGAATTTAAGAAAATCTATACAAGATACTCCGTAGCATTTGACTACAAATTAAATACAAAAGAATAATGTGCAGAATTATAAAAATTAGAAGTGTTTCATGATAAAATCCCTAATGGCTTTATGACTAGCCATGAGTTCAACTATCTTTTTTGTAACTTGCGTTATTTGAGTATCAAATAATCTTGTCATAGCCAGAGAAAATACAAACACAACCGTGCCAAGTATTATGCTTCCAATCACATTTATTGAACCAAGATACCATATAACAAGATACGTAACCGCAGCACTTACAAGCCCCATAAGAAAAGACCTTATAATAAAATATAGCCGCTGCAACCACGTAGAAAACAACAGAACCTTAATGACTGCCCTTTTCTCTAACTCATTTTCAGCCCCAGATTTATCACCCCCTATCTTTTGCAGCACCCCTTTTGCGTAATGGGCGTCCGACAAACGTAACATCATTTTTGCATAACGAGCATCAGACAAATCTGTTGAACTTGCAGATTCAAGCTCTAACAAAATCCTTTTCGAAATTTCATCTATTTCAGCATCTACTCGCTCTATTCTCGCGCCTTTAGTTACCATAGGCCCCACAACAATACTATTCTCTGGTTTCGAGATAGCTGGGAGCTGGGAAGAGCTCAATTGTTTCCTTATGAATAAGAAAAGGCCCAAAAGAACCAGTGCTCCAATAACGCCTGACGAGATGCCTGTGATGTACCAAGCCTTCCACGCGGGCATGAAAGTCATGAGATACTTCAGCGACCCTATGAGGATGAAGAGTGAAGCAGACCCGACGAATGAAATTACAAGAGCAAGCAAAACGCTAACAATTATGCTTATGATTAAAAGCTTCTTGAGACGTTTCTTAAGAGCAGTCTCTGTTTCATTTAGGTATTCTTTTAAAAAGCCTTTTATCTCTTTGAACAATGCTTCGATAATTTCCTTTATTGTAGGCACTTAATCATTACTCCTTCTTCCAAAAAACGATCTGATCATAAACTTAAACCTCAATGCGATCCCAACGGACATTAAAGGTCAATGTCGAACTTGTCAACGTTTTTTTGAGGCTGGTGACTATTTAGGCAATCTTCTTTGTAGAAGTGCAAAAGCGGAATACTTCTCAGTAGGTACAAGGACTGAATTCTGGAAGTACCTGTTTTGGAAAAAATCCGATTAATTTTCTAATAACCCCTTGACCCATTGAGCCTTAAGCAAGACAGCAAAAGTGCATATTATACATTTGTTGTTACTCATGAACAATCACAAATAAAACGAATTGCCTATTTTTCTCGCTTTACCATACGAGTACCTAAAAAAATAGTCACTCTAGGCGATAGGAGGCCCCAGTTTACCAGTAAAAATAAACTTTGAATGAACTTTTTGGAAACACATCCGATGGGATTCGTTTAAACTATTAAGCGAATCCCTAATAAAAAAACAACTAGCAACGCCAATAAAAATATTTTCTGTTTATCAGCAAGTGAGCCGTACCGGACTTAACCCCTACACGGTATGAGCCCCCATGCTTAGACTAATTGAATAAGGCTATTTTCATAAATTTGAACCAAAGTTAGGCGCCTCCCGCCTCTAAACAAGTTGGGTTCAATACCGTTAATGAAGAAAAGAATTAACCGCAGCTCAAACGGTCTTATTTTCACTGAGTTACTGGATATTCAATAGGTATTGGGGGGGACCCAGCACCTTTTTACCAGTAAACGAATTTGCGCGCTGCCCTGTCCCTTTATTCTGTGAACGCTCAATGGCTGTGACTGCAACATCGAACCAACATACTGATGTTAAGCGCACAATCGCCTTTTTAAGTAGAGGCGAATTGGGAATGTCCACTGATAAGAACAAAGCTGTTGTTCGTCAATTTATCAAGATGTTGGGCAACGGCAATACCGACCTAATCGACGAATTGCTTGCCCCAGAATATATGAATCTGAGTATGGGTGTCACCAATCGCGCTGGTTTCAAGGCTGTGATTTCCGGGTTGAAGGCCTCTATGCCGGCACGAGATTTTGAAATCGTGGATTTAGTAGCCGAAGGCGATTCGGTTGTTTTTCGGGGCAATATGAACGTCACCCTCGCCAACGGGAAAAAAGTTCTCGGCCCGAGATATCACCTATTACCGTCTCGTTAACGGGAAGATCGTCGAGGATGAACCGATAAGTAACCCGCCTCTGACCGAATTGTTAAAAGGCATGATGCCACCAAAGCCAGGCACCTAAGGTGCATCTTCATAAGTTAGGGTCTGGGCGCGCTTTTAATAGTGAAATGGTGTAGGATTACCAATCAAGCCCCAATTACATTAATTAATTTAGGGACAAACCAGCTTGCTTCGGAAGCATCAAAGTCTGGGAGGCAAATCAAGAACCTTCTTTTTGCGAAATCAGATGAGACTAAAGCGTAAACGAAAGCTTAGTCGAATAGTAAACTCTGGACATACCGTTCGAATATCCAACCAACAAAAGAGCTAATTTCAACGCGATAAAACCATCCGGAGCGATTTTTTTACGGGGGTCCCTAAAGAGCTACGATTCCCATCGAACCCTGAATCCTTACCTTTCTCCCCTCTTTTTTTTACGTGCGAGACTGCAAAAGAGTTTCTTTCCAGTTTTGTTGTAGCTAAAGAAGAGGATTCTTCTTGAAAAACCTAAAGATCAACCGGGCTATATCTTAAAAATGGTTAACTCATATTTTGTCTTTAGCCACTTTGGTTGCCTGATACCGTTCAAGTATTTCCCATGTGGCGTTAGAAACTTTCAGGTTTGAACCATTAAAGTAATCAATGTATCTGATTTCGCTGCTTGGTTTAGCAACTCCAGTGGTTTCAATTAAGAAAACTTTATGGTTATTAGTTAATGATTCATATTCAAAAAGAAATCTGCAACCAATCGATTCAAGGTTAGTTTCTTCTTTTAATTCTCTAATTGCAGCGTTTTTTCGGCTTTCACCTTTTTCTGCTCCACCACCAGGCAAATAGAAAGTCCGATTGTTATGGCTAACAACAAGTATTCCCCTGGGAGTATCTACAATGGCGGTGCCTCTTCGCCTTTTAAAAGCTTGCATATTGCATACTTGGCGCACCGTTTTCTAATAAGCAGTACGTTAAACAACACCTTCAGCGACGCAATCAGACAAGACGTGACGGAAAACCGTACTCCACAACTTTTGGGTGAAGGGGCGAAGACCGAAGGAACGTGAAGCGATTGCTCGCCTAAATTTCTGCGCAGAAAATATAGACTTACACTTAAAAACTCTATTTGCTTCAAAACAAAAAAGGTCAAGAAGCGAGTGAGATGGATTGCATTTTGAGGTTCTTTTGCTGACACACCGATAGAAACCTGAAAAAGGTTATTGCTAAACTCAGGAATTTTACATTAGCGGTCGGTACGTGAACCGCATGGTGTAGTTGTTTTCAAAACGAACCCTTTTATGCACTAACCAAGTTAAAACTTGGCTGTCAGAGAGAACGTCATGAACTTCTATTTCTTCTCTGCCTTTGCCTGTAAAAAGGATAAATGGGATTTCGTTTTTTTGTTCTCTTATTTCTTTGAGGAAAGTCAAACCATTTTTCTGGGGCATTTCATAGTCTGAAACTATAGCGTCATATTGATGATTTCTTATTTTTTCGAAGGCTTCATCAACGTAACAAGCATTGTCAATTTCGAAATTGCCTAAGTCTATTAGCATTAGCTTTGAGATTTCAAGAATGGCTGGGGCATCGTCAACATTCAACACATGAATTGAGCTTTTATTGTTCGAAGGCTGTAAATTGGAAACATCAAGGATTACACTACGCTCTTGTTCAAATGTTTGCAACAGCTAAGGCTCCAGCTTAACTATGCTTCATTAAATTTGTAATAAATTAGTTATGAATCTCAAATACAGATCGCACATTGTTAACTGAGTTAATCAATGCGTTTTTGATTCGCTTCGCTCAGTAACTAAGACAGAATTTAGAGCGATCAAATTAAAAAAATAGTTACAGAAATGGTTTTTATGCGTTTCAAGATCGAGTGCATAAAACTTATTAGCATAAGAAAGCTAGCTTGTTTTTTAGTCTACTTAGCAGTCTAAGTTTAGGAGAAAAGAAAAAATGCAAATTTGTAAAAACAGAACAATTGCTATTTTTATAGCTATTTTTTTAACATTTTCTATGGCAAGTTCAACTGCGCTCTTACCAAATGTTAGCGCGCACAATCCACCTTTGAATATTCCAACCTATGCCTACGTTAACGTTGCACCTAATCCTGCAGGTCTGGGGCAATCAATAAATGTCGGTCTCTGGCTCGGCGAACCACCACCAACAGCAAGCGGTCCATTTGGTGACAGATGGGGTAATATGACGGTCAAAGTCACAAAGCCTAACGGAACAAGTGAAACACTTGGACCGTTTACATCTGATGATACGGGAGGAACCCATACTCAATATACACCCAACCAACTTGGCAACTACACATTTGTTTTGACGTTTGCTGGACAAACATTAGCCGGAGCCAACAATGCAGCAGCTAACGCGTTTATCGGCGATTATTATGAACCTTCCACAAGCAAACCATATGTCCTCACCGTGCAGCAATCCTTAATTCCTCTTCTTCCAGAAAACCCGCTTCCCACAAACTATTGGCAACGTCCGATAGAATCAGTCAACGACTTATGGTACTCAATTAGCGGCAACTGGCTTGGGTTCGGTCCATTGTTTAGCGGCAACACCGGATGGTACAATGCTACTGGAGATTATAATCCATACAGCACGGCTCCAACTACTGGGCACATCTTATGGACAAAGCCTGCGGCACCTGGAGGCTTAATTGGCGGAGAATTTGGTACCTCTTCGGCACCAGCAACCAATTACTACTCAACCTCGCAATACGAACCAAAATTCGGACCAATAATCATAAACGGTGTTCTGTATTATGAGCAATATCCTGGACCTTCAACAAATCCTGCTGGATGGACTGCAATAAACTTAAAAACTGGACAAACACTGTGGACCGATACAACACCTCTAACATCTGCAGGCACACCGACAGTTTTGAGATGCGGTCAAGTACTTGACTACGTATCGCCTAACCAATATGGAGCATTCCCATACTTGTGGACCACTGGAACTCCAGCGGGAATAAACGTCGCGGCCGGATCAACTACATATAATATGTTTGATGCTATGACTGGCAATTATTATCTCAGCATTGTCAACGGCACCTCGATGGTACTTACCGAGGACCAAAGTGGGGACTTGATTGGATACTACGTAAATTCTAGCTCTTCTAATGCATATCACGCACCAACTCTTAATGAATGGAACTCGACTCAATGCATAATTGTTGGAACTAACGGCCTTCCAGCGTGGGAATGGAGACCTACGCAAAATGCCCAAATTCCGTTTTCGCTTGGAATAATGTGGTCAATGCCATTAGCTACGAACATTTCTGGTGTTCCTCTGCCTTCACCTCTCTCGATTGCCCCTGACGGAACTGACAGTGTCTCACGAGCGGTCAACAGCGGAGTAGTATTTCTATATGCTGTAGGTTCAGTAGGAGGATCAACACTTTTCAACAACGGATTCGAAATTGAAGCAGGTTACGATGCAAATACTGGAGCACAACTTTGGATAACCAACCGATCAGAAACTCCCTTTACAAGATCAACAATTGACGGCGTCGGAAACGGAGTCTATGTTGAAATAGACTACGAGACATTCACAGCAGTGGGCTACAGTCTTTATACTGGTTCACAACTTTGGACGACAGTACTTCCTAATGCTGATCCTTATGACAGCATTGGTGGCTACCAGACGCTTCTAGCAAATGGAACACTATATACATGGGGATTTGGGGGAGACATTTATGCAATTAATATACTGACTGGAGCCATAATATGGCAAACTACCACGGCCTCAAGCTCAGGCCCTTCAGGTTCCTATACGCCTTATGGCGTATGGCCAATATGGACTCAACCCAAAGGCACGATCGCTGGTGGATTATTGTTCGTCGGCGAAGGCCATGAATATAGTCCACCGCTATTCCGCGGAGCCGGCCAACTTGCAATTAACATCACTAACGGACAACCAGTTTGGAGCATACTAGCCTTTGATGTAACTAGCGGTCCAGCTATTGCCGACGGCGTCATGACAACCCTAAACGCTTATGACAACCAAATATACACCTACGGCTTAGGGCCAACAAAAACGACCGTTTCTGCACCACAAGTTGACGTAACCACCTCTAAGCCCGTAACCATAACCGGCACAATTACAGACATTTCTGCTGGCTCGCAACAAGAAGCAGTAGCAGCAAACTTCCCAAATGGTCTCCCATGTATTTCTGACGCAAGCATGAGTCAATGGATGGAATACGTTTACATGCAGCAACAAATGCCAAACAACGCAACTGGAGTTCCTGTCACAATAAATGTTGTTGACTCCAACGGAAACTTCCGAACGATAGGCACCGCCGTAAGTAATGTCTATGGAGATTACAGTTTAACTTGGACACCCGACATCCTCGGAAACTACACTGTAATTGCAACGTTCGCAGGGTCAGGCTCATACTATGGATCTTCCGCATCAACCGCCTTCTATGCAAGTGCGCCCGCTTCAGCAACTGCAGCTCCATCTTCTGCGCCAGCATCAGCCGCTGACACGTACTTCGTTCCCGCAGTAATCGCCATTATCGTAGTAATGATCATCGGCTTTGCTTTGCTCGCAATCTTATCTCTCAGAAAAAGACCATAAAAAATAGAAAATAAAACAACTTTCATTCTTTTTTTTTATTTAGAAATTTTTTGTCAAATAATTCATATTGCCATCATATATTCTTTCCAATTTTAATGCAAAATTATTATTTCTGAATTTATTGCTTCCTTTCTTATAGAATGCTGCAATATGCTATTAACTGAAAAAAACAAAAGATCATTTGAATGGTTGCCTAACCTTAAAGGTAGGGTATCGATGCCCAAAGAGTATTGTAAGGAATTTCTATTTTCTCCAAAACAGTAATTTCATAAAAAAACTTGATCGGATTCAAACTTCAAGGGTTTGTATCTCTATGATTCTGCGCCCAAAAGGAGGTTGGAACCAGTTAATAATTGTATGACTATTTCGAATCTTGCTGTAAGATTTAAACGCTCTCCGGGAAACGCCTGGATCAGAAAAATTATTTACCAATAAAATAAGTTAAATTAACCTGCTTCCAGCTAATGCGCACAATATGAATTAGCGTTTTTTATGTTAATTTGGTGGGCCGTCTAGCTTTAGACTTATGTTTAAAACTTACACCATTGGATTCAGGCAAGGCAAGAATAAAGTGAGTGTATAATTCGTTAGTAAATTCTGGTGGAAGGTGAGCCTCTACCGGACTCAGCCCACCTGTGCAAGACATCATGCTTATGGCTTGCCTTCTAAGTATTATCTCATTACCCTCCTTGCAGAGCGCACATAATGTCGTAATTTATGCCCAATATTGCAAAATAACCTCAAATTAAGGTTATTTGGTGCCCAGGGCTAGATTGACACCGTCGTTTAAACCGTCGTTGCACTATCATCCACAAGACAGAGTGGGTCGGACCGGGCTTACCCCCGAAACGGTCTGAGTCCCCTGCCTAAAACTTACCGATTTCGGTCTTTACTTGAGTCCAAGACCATCAGTCGCTGAAATTTGAATCTAATCTCACTGCGTGAAATCACCCACGATTTTCCCTCTTTAATAGAAAATATGAGCACAATATTAGGAGCAAAATTTTTCTGATGTTACCATTGCGAAATCAAGTTTATTAAACGGCACTTTCCAAATTGAAATGGAGAAGGTACATTGAATTTTAGTATCGGAATATGCTTCAAAGCGCTTAAGCGAGAGCTCAAGAAAGAAATTTCGGGTTACTATGTTACGATCTTTTCTAGAAAGTATGGCCCACCAGTATACATAACCTTATGCATATTAACAATGTTAGCCTATATTCTATCACACTTTTAAAAAGGAAGATAACAAATAAAGCATATACGTAATCCTGTTGCAGTTTAAGCAAATGTTCCAAGGAGAGGTCGCTAAGCTTTTTGCTCTTGTCTCAACATGTTTTGACAGCTTGGATGATTTTTCCATGGAATACTCGATCTAATTAATAGATTAACAAAGGAAAAGAGAAGTTTTGTCTTTTTATCAGTTTAGTACTGTTGTGTTTGATTGTTTTCTTCTGCGGATAAAGACTCCGAATATTACAGCGCCTAAGATGATTGCTGCGGCTATTATTGGTAGGTATTGACCCATCGTTGCAAGTACGGGCGTTGGTGTTACTTCTGAGTTTGCTTGGAAGACTGCTTGGAGGGTATGTGTTTGGTTCATATTGATTGTTATAGAGGTGTTTGTTACGTCGTTTCCGTCAAGTACCCAGTGAGCGAACTTGTAACCTTGGTTTGGTGTTGCTGTTGCATTGACTATTGGGTCTCCTGTTGATGAGTACCGGATAACGGATTGAGTGATAAAGCCACCCGTTGCATTAGTCGTGGGAGCTATAGTTTCGCCGGCAACATCAGTTACATTTACAATGGAAACCAATTCATTATGAGTTGCCGTTGAAGTTGGCACACCAGTAGGCGTTAAGGTTGACGTTGGTGTAGATGTTGGATTTGGAGTGGTCGTTGGTGTCGGAGCGGTAGTTGGTGAGGATGTTGGCGTTGGCGTAGCAGTTGAAGTGGATGTAAATGTTGCAGTAATATTGTGGGAAGCTTCTATGTTGCTGAATGTGTATGATGACGCAGTCGTCACTGGTGTACCGTCAACTGTTATAGAGGCAATGGAGTAACCTGTATTCGGCGTTATGATGAAGGTCTGATTGTTTGCATAGTTAAGAATGCTTGTTGAAGGAGAGATTGCTCCGTTAGCGGTCTGAGTAACGGTGATCGTATCCTGGTTAGTCGCAAAAGTAGCATTGACAGAAGTATCGCCGGTGACATCAGAAACAGTGTACGCCCCATCAACGACGCTGCCAAACACAGAAGTGCCATTCACCAAAACATCTGCCAAATGATAGCCCGTATCTGGAGTAAAAGTGAAAGCTTGACTGTCACCATAATTAACAGTGGTTGTTCCAGGAGCAATCGTTCCATGAAGACCCTGAGTGACAGTTATTGAGAAAGTATCGATTGCGTAGCTTGCCGTAAGAGTTGTCGCTCCGGTGACGTCAGAAACGGTGTATTTGTCGTCTGTTACGCTGCTCAGTACTGAAGTGCCGTTCATCAAAACATCTGTCAAGTAATAGCCGGTATCTGGAGTAAAGGTGAATTCTTGGCTGTCGCCGTAGTTGACAGTGGTTGTTCCAGGAGCAATCGTTCCATGAAGACCCTGAGTAACAGAAACCGCAAAAGTATCAATTGCATAACTTGCCGTAAGATTTGTCGCTCCAGTCACAGTGGAAACAGTGTACGCCCCATCAACGACGCTGCCAAACACAGAAGTGCCATTCACCAAAACATCAACAAGATGATAATCCGTAGCAGGAGTAAAAGTGAAAGCTTGACTACCGCCGTAGTTGACAGTGGTTGTTCCAGGAGCAATCGTTCCATAATCACCCTGAGTAACAGAAACCGCAAAAGTATTGTCCGCGTATAACACTGAAACTGTGTTGCTGCCGCAATTTGTTACATAAACGTATTGACTATTAGAGCTAACAGCTATTCCCCTAGGAGTGCTACCGACAGGGATAGTTGCAGTTACCGTGTTTGAAGTCGTATTTATCACCGAAACCGAATTACCATTATAATTGCCTTCATTCGTAACGTAAGCGTATTGACCATTAGAGCTAACAGCTATTCCCCAAGGAACGCTTCCAACAGTAATAGTTGCGGTTACCATATTTGAAACAGCATCTATCACCGAAACCGAGTTGCTTTCGTAATTTACATCGTAAACGTATTGACCATTAGGGCT
>PLTA01000016.1 GCA_003164295.1 Candidatus Bathyarchaeota archaeon | reverse complement strand
AAATTACCGCTACAATAATTACGGTATACGGCATTCTGCTTCCCGCTATGGGTTGGGGGCTAGCCGCTCTAGTGTGGGGTTATGCGTTGCTCCTCTTTGTCATGACAGACTTTGCTAAAGTGCGACTTTACAAGCTACTGAATCGTGAGGGCAGAAAAGTTGAAAGAGACGAGGCCGCCAACGTCCTCAGAACGGTAACGCCTGACAAGGCCTTTACTTTCTACAGGGATTACGGGCAACCTCTCGGCGTTACCTTAAAAAGCTTGGATGATCTTGCCGCCAGCGTGAAGACTATCGAGGCATCTTCAGTTAAGTTCCATGTTGAAGAGGGAGACTTTGAAAACTGGTTCGCGATGCTGGGAGACAAATCGCTGGCAGGTCAGGTCGCTGCATTGCGCGGCAAGAACATCTCTTCTGATAAGCTGAAGGAGAAGGTGAGTTCGATGGTCAATAAGCGTGTCGGTCAGTTACACAAGATCGCCAGTTCGAAGGGGAGCAGCTCGCAAGCGCCTCCTNNTTTCGTCTTCATGAGCTTCTTCTTCCGACGCCTCTTCTGCATCTTCTTCAAGTTCTCTTTTTCTGCTGCCTGCCGCCTTTGCTTTGTCTTCAGCTTCACCTTTTGGAGGAAAAGCATCGTCTAACCAGAGTTTAAACTGTTTTTTGCCTTCAGGATTGGAAAAAGCCCACTCACACAATTCACTGAAAACGCTATTCAGGTCAACTTGGTGCTCGTTAGCTAACTGTTTTAGGTAGTGTTCCCACTTAGCAGGAATAGATATCGCTAATCTGCTCATTTTTACTCGTGTCCTTTTGTTTCATGGTGAGTTGTATCTCTGTGTCTCTCCATCTCTGAGTTGGTCTTGAAGGTTTTGCCGCAGACTGGACAAGGAATTTGGCTTGGTTCTATTCCGCTCACCGGTATCTCTTGAGATGACGGCGCTCCCAACGTGTGAGGCTGATGAAGCTCTTTGTCGCTCATGGTTTCTTTCGAGAGCTTTTTTATTAATTCGGCTCCTTCTGCGGTAAGTTCGTATTGGCGGTACACGTTGTGATTCGTCTCTTTCGTTTGTCCTTTTAATAAGTGGGCTCTTTCGAGCACCTCCAAATCTGTCATACTTTTGTTTAAATTGCCCTGTTCAGTTCCTTCAGACGAAACCAACACATCAAATGGCTGAACTTTTGCCACCCTGAGCAGAAGAGATTTGTAACGGTTTATCCCTTCCTCAAACGCTAGTTCTTTGCGTACGTTATCTTCTACAGCTACCTTACTCAACATAACCTTCAATTCTGAAGACATACAAACACCGACCCAAAAACATCCATTAAAGCAAACTAACAAATGTTGTGACCAATCGCAAATTTTAACTTACCGCTCAAGGTTGAAATAGCTTTTCAATTCATCGAGAGTGTCGCTGTCTCAAACGTGGACTGAGTGATTGCAGAGAGTCTTATGCCTTCGGCTCCAATGTAAATCTAGATTAATCAGATGTGTGCTAGAGGGAAATGCATCTTTAACGGTTTCAGTGGTTTTGCCTAAGAGATGCATGGCAATACAGGTCTTATATCTTGTGATAAAAGATATTATCAAGTGTAGAAAAATGCAAACGTCAAATGAATCCTTTGAACCCATTGCCTTAAAGTTAGAGAAACTATGTGCCGATTGGAACATTGATGGGGAAAATTCTAAGCGGGCAAAACCAATACAATTAGCGCGTTATTTCAAGTAGTTTAGCCCCACCAGCATTAAACGAATTTTGTTGTACATTTGGAAATGAAGTGCAGCATTGTTGCACAATCGTACGTGTATGATTGGATACCCTCTGCTTGTTTTGTCTTTTCTTACGCTGTCACCAGAGCTATTAGCATTTCAAACACCGACAATATTGATGGCTCTCCGCATGTTGTAAGCAAGCATAGTAAACCCGACTTCTCCTTACCCATGCCGACCTCTTTTTTAGTGCACGCCGAAAACCGTCATCATTACGTTTTTCTGAAAGCCGTTCCGCCGCAAGGAGCGAACAGTTATGGGCGAACTAGCTGGTCAAAAAAAATGGTATATGTGAGCATATGCATCTCTCCCAGGTCTACTAATTTTACCAAAAAGAAAAAAGGGGAAGTGTTGTTTTCAGTATAAAAGTGTACGTGGGAAGGCGGGTCCGACGGGAACCGCGCTGTACCGCGGTCTTTTGTACTGTTATTTTTCCCTCTTTTTCTTCAAACGTTTAATATTACCTAAAGGAAGATCTACCATGCAGGAGCGGGTTGCAAAAAAGCTTCAACCTTTACTCAACTTTTACGGCATCAAATTTTCGGTGACAAACAGCGCAGAAAAACTTGAAATGCTCGCTTAAAGGCATATGGGCTTCTATTATTTCAACAATCACTTTGCCTAAATCAACTTGAATAATATGTTTTTCCTCATCAATTACATATTTAGCTAATACTGAGTCAATTATTTGCACTCTGGTTTTTCCAACATGAGCAGCTTCCAATTCGGCTCTGCCTCCATGACCTTGACAAACGCTATTTAATTTTGCCTTTTCTCTTTTTGTGAGTATCTGGATATCGTTTCTAATTTTCGGACCAATAAAGCTATGAAATTGTCGTATGGTGCAGGTCAATTGTGAGGGGTTGTTTTGATGATGGTTGTTATTATGAGTATTCCTTGTTCTCCTTTTAGCTCTTGATTGGATAGTGCCTGTATCTCTCCCTCTGGCTTTCCTAATCGCTTGATAGCAAATCCTGCAGGTTAAATCGTATGGTCTGTTAATGTCAATTTTGCTGTTTGTATAAAATCCTTCTAACGGTTTTGTCTTCCCGCACTTTTTGCATGTATAAATAGGTTTTTCGGACATTGTGAAAGACTTAGGTCTAAGCTTAAAAGTCCAATATTAAGAGTATACTCTTTTTTGTAATCCTTTGGTTCAGCTATTACGCTTTAAAGCTATCTATGGTGATTTCCGTTATCTCCCAAACTTCCCTTTTTTCTTAAAATCAGTTGTATCTGACAAGTACGTTATTTGGTTTATCCAGATTCTCTTCTAGTAGTTTTACATTTTGTGCATCTGAAGAATGTAATTGTTGAATGGATAGTCTCGTCTGCAACCTCGACAGTCCAAGTTTCGCTTTCGGTATTTCCGCATTTTTCGCAGACTATATGAATTGTCGGGAGCTGTCTAAGCATTGCCTCTTTACTTTGATCTATGACAGCGATTTCAGCTGCTTTGCCAAGATGTAGGCTTATTTTTTTGATTGATTCTTTATGTTCAATTGGTTTTTGGTATTTGCATTTTGGGCATCTAAGGGTGGAAGAGGCTTTTTTTGATGTTTGAAGTATCGATCCGCATTTTGGGCAGAAGTCCATTGTATTCACCTGAGCAGAGGCTTTTCTAATTAAAATGATTTTTATGTATTGCGACTTTTACGTTACAAATAATTTAATTAATATTCCATTTGGTGCAGCTTGAACCCTTTATCGAGTGGAGAAGTCACCCGCAAACCCCCATTTTTTTGTATCGGAAGTCTTTTTTTCCGGTGATTGAGAAACTACTGAAGCACAGGAGTCCAACTCGAATCAGCGAGCTACGGGATTTTTACGGCACCTTCATGATCAGGCATGGACTGGTTGCCCAAGAAGCAGATTTGCTCTGTGGAAGGATTCCGCCAAGCATATTCGTCAGGCATTATTTTTCTCCAGCGATAAAGGAACTCAAAGAACGAACATTAAAAGCTCTTGAAGAAATGAATGCAAAAGTCCTTCAATAAATTGGGGGGTATAGAGGGAGAAAGGCTTGCCCGGTTTTACCTTATCATCAGAACATATAAAATACAGTAGATAATTTCTGGGTTGACTTATCCTATACCCTCTTGACAGCGAAAGCCCTTACTCAGAAAGTTCGCGGTACAAATGTTAGTTATCGCGAGAAAGCCAGAGAAAAGAAGAGTTCTTGATATTAGTAAAGCGGCGGTGTTCGGTTTGTTCGGGCTTCCTCTATGATTGGCAGTGCTTGTGTAAGCTCTCGGAAATACTTCAACACATTTATGCCGCCTGGAGTAACTGCAAAAACGACACGCTCTTTTCTAATAGTTCGTTCCACAACGAGTTTTTGTTTGATCAGAAAGTCCAGCTGTTCTTTGAGTATGCTGCAATTGACGTTTGCTTTGTACATGATGTGTGTAAGCTTCAATGGCCCCTTTTGCGCCAACACGCTTAGGATGGCAACATACGTTTCTAATTTTGACCTTCTCATTTTCTTTCCCCTTTCTCCCGGTTGATTGTATATCTCTACATGTTATGCTGCAGGGCGGTATAAGCCTTTTGTTTTTCACCGTTGTTTAATTCAAACAATTATGCTTTTTATTAACAAAATTAACATATTAAAGTTAAAATGAATTAAAAACTTCATAAATGAAGATTATAATTAATGAAATGCAATGTATGTGTGACTGTGCCATGCCTACCACAATGAGTTATATTCGATGCTTTTTACAAAAAAGATACTTGCTCTATATGAGTCTAGAGTGAATAGGTAGGACAAAACATTACACAAAAAATTAGCATCAATTCTAACCAAAACCGCAGCAACAAAAAAAATATGCCCACCATCAGATGCACATGCGGCTCAGAAATTTTAGTCGTTCCCGACGTGAAAGCTATGAGCGTTGCCATAGAAAATCATGCAGTAAACAAACATAAGCAATCTATAGATTCGGCGACGGCGTTCTTGACGGAACAGGTTCTGAAAGTCGCAGCAAAATAAATCTGCCAACTTAAAATTAGTCGCCAATAAGACTTCCAAAAATTTACGCCCATATAGGGAAGAAGGTTTGCTCGATTTTATCTTATCATCAGAACATATAAAAAATAAAATAAAAATGTTGATTGTATTCTCTCTATGCCCTCTATTTCGCGACAGGCCTCTGGGGCAACCGTATACTGAAAGTGGTTCCTTTGCCTTCGTTGCTCGCAAAGGAGATAGTGCCGCCTAATGATTCAGTTAATCGTTTTACAACGGCTAAGCCTAAGCCCTGTCCCTTGCTTTTTGTCGTAAACAGTGGCGTGAAGAGTTTTTCTTTTGCCTCTTCAGGTATGCCTACTCCTGTTTCACGAACGCTAATTACAATCTCGTTTACCTCCCTATAGGCCCGTACATCAAGTTTTCCGCCATCAGGCATTGCTTGAACCGCATTAATCACCAGGTTACTTAAGATGCGCTTTAGCAACGCAGGATCAGCAACCAGTTTCTTTGCCCGTTGCTCTACCTGACAAGAATAATCAATTCACCAAAAAAGCAAGGTGTAAGGTTACTTATTATATTAATTGAGGGTAAAGTTGACGTTTTGCCTCGAGGTAAAATCTTTCGGCATGCAGAAATGCTATGGGCAGAATTTTTCCAGAGACCCTATTTAATTAAAATCCATGATTTAATGAAGCAGACTCTGTCGATAAATGGTTTTTTTCAATGTTTTAGTAGGGTGATTTTGGGATGCCGAAACATTTTGTCGCAACATTTCTATCGGCAACGTATGGAAAATAGAGCGCTGAAGACCATTGCGGCGAGCGATCAAGAAAAAAAAGAAACTCAATTTCAACTAAAACACTGGAGTCAAAGGTGCTAACCTTCAGACAATTTTATAATTAGGCTTCCATCCTTTTGTTTAACAATATTGTTAGTTGCTTATTTCGGAAAGTTTTCAGCAAATGATGGTGTTCGCTTGGGAAAACAAGCGTAATGCGGTCGTACTCGTAATCTTTCTACCATTTTTATATCTTCTTTTTGACTTATTAAATCGAAGCTTCACCAATAAATTCCCTCAATACAGCATTAGATTGTTCTGACTTTGTCCCCTTACCTCTTCAAAAACTGTTTTAGTGGTATAGCCGTTGAAACTAAGCATGTTGGCTGCTGAAGAGTAAGCAGCATTAGATATTTTTGTGTGTGTCAGGTTCAACACCTTTCTCAATTAGTTGAGCTGCTTTTACTCTGCGTTCATGTCGCTTGGCTTTATAATGTGTGAAAACAAACTTTACACTGTTTCTAGCGTGTTCTTCCGCGCCCTGCTTGATAAGCTGCTCAGCTGCAATGACCTGGCTAACGTGCTGATGATACTGCTCAGGATTTCTCGACATACGTTTGGATATGATTAAGTCCTCAATCGGAACTTCACCATCCAATAGTCTTTGCCTATACTTTCTAAAGATGTCCAAAGCCGAAGGAATTTTCATGCGCAGTTCAACTGTGTTATTTGCTGTAGCGAGAGTGTAGATCATTTCTGTTTGAGCATCAAATACAAAGCGCGGTGTGTCCCTTTTTCTGACTTCTAATCCGCGCACCTTGATATCATCGAAAACCACTCATCATAAACTAATTCGGGAACTTTGCTGCCAAGAATATTAAGAAGTTCTCTATAAAATCATAAACCTTTTATTTGGAAATCACCGAATAACAAATCGAGTGAACGCCAGAATGCCTTTTTGTCCCAATTGCGGCAAACAAAATCAGGGCAATGTTTTATTTTGTACGTACTGCGGAAAAGCTATGCCTCAGAAAAGTTCACCAGCACCAATAAGTCAACCTGTTATTCAGACAAATACGAGTCCCCAAAGAGTTCCAGCCCCAAAAAGCAGAGTATCGAATAATACAAAAAAAGCAGTAATTACCGGCATCTTGATAGTTGGACTCATTATTATTGTGCTTCTGATCTATTACCCTGGTATATTTCCGTGGAAGTGGTAAACTAACTCTCTGCAACAAGCGTCACGATCTCTAAAAATATCACTTATGAACTTCAATCAACATTGAGCTAAATAAAGCAAGACACGAATAACATTCTAAAAATAAATCAAACTAAGCAAATTTTATAAAGAAAGAGTGACAAATGAGCAAATGCTGAGGTTCTGGTTATATTCACAAAAGATATAGAAATTTGCATTTTACATCTTTTCTATCCTTAAAATTGGGTCCAGAGCCTCAGCAACCCTAAACCTCCAAGTTTCAAACAATCTTAATTGCTTTTTCAGGAAAAATGCAAAAGTGCAGTGGGTAGATGCCGGGGATAGGACTTGAACTCCCACCGCTTGTTGATGTCTCGCCATCTTCGTTTCCTTTCTCCGCAGACAACTTTCCTCTTTTTCTTTTCATAAAAAGGAAATAATGAAAATCAAAGGTAATTCCTCAAGGCTCAGCATTCGGTTAAAGAGCTGGGGATGGGAATTGCACTCTCAGCCAGTGGAGAAATCACCCCACCGCTCCTGCGGAAGTGTGGAGTATGAAGCCATATGCCGCTGGAATCGAGTGGTCAACTGCAGTTGGCTCGATGGTCAAGTTGTCAATTTTGATTTTGTGCCCTGTCCTAAACTTGTTGCAAGGATGTTTGCTATCATCTAGTGAACCGGATAGGTTGATTGTGAGACGGATAAGACCTGAGGTAGGCTGTGAGAAAGAGCGTGTATAGCTCTCAGCATTTCAACCTTACACACGCCAAAAAAAAGACGCATCTAGCTTTTCAAAACGGCTTCTCTACCACTCTCAAACGCTTTGAGATTTAAATTGATATATTTTTCTTTGATCCTGCTTGCTATGGCTTGCTTAAAAGATTCTGCTTTGACAGGAACTTCGGGAAGAGCAGATAGCGCCGGAAAAAGGGATTCGAACCCCAGTTTACTGGTATAAGGTGAAAAAGCGAAAAATGGCGAGAATAAGGAAATAACTGGTTTTTAATTTGCATTTTCAAAAGGTAGATATAAACTGGCGTGGACCTGGCCAAATAGCTGGAAGTCGCCTTAGTGTTGCTTCCATCCTTTTAATATTTGGTATTTTTATGATTTGGTCAGAAATTTCAACTATATTCTTGCAATCCTTTACTAAAGCAACAACCGAGATGTCATAGTTTCCACTTATTTTTACTAGATATGTTACCCCAGGTATTTTAGATAATTTGTTGGTCATTTCATTTACTTCATTTTGGTCTGCAATTGCTAAACTAATTTCTAGAATATTTTGATAGCCCATTTCTAAAAAATTCACTTGAATTGAAACCTTGATGAAATTGTTTTCTTTAAGCTTTTCGTATCTTCTTGCTACAGTAGCTGTTGTAGTTCCAATTTGTTGAGCTATTGTTCTGAAAGCTAAGCGACCGTTTATAGTCAACGCATTAATTATTTGCACATCAATTTCATCAATCCTCGCAGGGTTTTTTTGAGTATTTACCTGGCAGCCAACATCATCGTTTTGACTTTCAGGATCTGCCAAAATATTTTCAGGTATGTTCCTGACATCTATCCAAAGTTGCGTTTTAAACTCATTTATTTTGTTTTCTTTGTTTATGACTTGTTTGACATGTTCTAACTCACTCAGGTTTTTTAATGTAGATATTGCCGCAATATTATATGTAGAATTATAAAATCGAAAGGCATAGACATCAGAAATATTACTGATGCGACTAAAGACATTAGTAAGATTTTGCGATTCTACACTAAGCATTATCATAGCAAAGCCGTTGTAACCAAATTTTTGAAAATTATATTGAATTGTAGCACCGACAATTATGCCCACCTTTTTCAACTCTTTGTAATGTGTCCAGATGACATCTTTTGACACCTTGCAGTTTCTAGCAATGGCGGTAAAGTTTGTTCGTCCATCTTTGAGAAGAATCTTAAGAATTTTGGTGTCTATTTCTTCAAGCTTTTTCATGGCTATAGCTTTAATTGGGGGGTACATAAACTGAACTATAAACTTTTTTCTTTAAAACTCCTATAAATATTGTCTGTATATGTGACATGTTCGAGTAAAATCGATATATTTAGCGAGTTTGTTTTATTATTTTCGTTTTTTTAAAAAAACTTATAAGGTGATGCTAAACAAATAATCGATCCATAGGAGAAAAAGAATGATGAAAATAGCCAAAAACAAAATTGGAATTATTACGATTCTTATGTTCCTTATGCTTTCAATGTCAGCTTCAACGATACTATTGCCAAATGCTAGTGCACATAATCCTCCACAGAATATTCCAACCTATGCTTTCTGTAACGTCGCACCTAATCCTGCAGGTGTGGGCCAATCCGTTAACGTCGGCTTCTGGCTCGCTTCACCACCTCCAACAGCGGGCACCATTTATGGTGACAGATGGAACGGCATGATGATAGAAGTTACACTGCCGGATGGAACCAATACAACACTTGGACCTTTTAGTTCCGATGATACAGGCGGAACACATGTCGAATACACGCCGAACACACCAGGCAACTACACTTTCCAAATGAGTTATCCTGGTCAAACTTTGGCAGGCATCAATCCACCACCTGTTGGCTTTTCTGCCGCTGCAAAAGCGTATATAGGCGATAATTATCAATCCAGCATCAGCAACGTAGCAACTTTAACAGTACAACAAGAACCAATACCACTTCTTCCTCAAAATCCTCTTCCAACAAACTACTGGACACGCCCAATTCAATCCGTCAATGACAATTGGTATAGCATTAGCGGGAACTGGCTTGGACTCGGTGCATTATTTAGCGCAGCTACCGGAATGTACAATGCAACGGGAAATTATAATCCATACACCACCGCACCAACAACAGCCCACATCATGTGGACAAAACCTGAAGCATTCGGAGGCTTAATCGGCGGAGAATTTGGCGGAACAGATACAAGCAATTACTATTCTACCAGACAGTATGAGCGAATGTTCCAGCCAATAATCATGAATGGCGTCCTATACTATGAAGAATACCCTGGGAGTTCACTAAATCCAACAGGCTGGGCAGCGGTAAATTTGCAGACTGGCCAAACACTTTGGACTAAAGATGCCAACAACTACGGCGGTGGTTCTTCCGCGCAAACTGCTTTAACAATATCAGGCTTAGTCACGACTCTAAGGTGCGGTCAAACTCTCAATTATGTGACACCCAATCAATATGGAGCCCTAGCATACTTATGGAGCACAGGAACTCCTGCTGGAATTAACTCTATTGGAACTACATGGAATATGTTTGATGCCATGACTGGAAGCTATGTTCTTAGCATTGTTAACGGTACCGCGCTATCGCCGCTCATTGAAGATGACGGAGGAGACTTGATAGGCTACTATGTTAACGCTACTGCTGGTACTCAAATAATTCAAGGCTTACCAGTAACTACTCCTTCTGGCGGCGCCATGCTGGAGTGCTGGAACTCAACGCAAGACATACTTGTTGGAACCAACGGTCCCGCGGCTTGGCAATGGAGACCAACACAAAATGGGCAAATTCCTTTTGCTTCTGGAATAATGTGGGCAATGCCAATAGCTACAAACATTTCAGGTGCCTCTTTCCCATCGACTCTCGCGCTTCCAGGTGGAACATACAGCGTTGGCGCTCCGACTTTCAATAGCGGGGTGTTAATTCTGAACTCTATAGCTTCAACAGGAGGTCCAAGCTTTAATTCTGGTTTCATCATTGAAGCAGGCTACGATGCAAATACAGGACAACAACTGTGGATAACTAATAGGACAGAAACACCTTACACAAGAGTTGATTTTTCACAAACTTCAAATGGAGTCTTTGTAGAAATCAACCAAGATACAGCTGTATGCACAGCTTACAGTGTAACAACAGGCACAAAACTATGGGGTCCAATAACACTTCCAAACGTCGATCCATACAATAGCGTTGGCAGCTACTATGGTCAAGTCGCTAACGATACACTTTACTTAAGCAGTTTTGGTGGAGACATTTATGCCATTAACATACAAACAGGTACTATTCTTTGGCAAACTAATACAAATTCAATTTCTGGCGCAGCCGGCTCTGATACTCCGTATGGAGTGTGGCCGATTTGGCAATTCGGAAATCCAGGAGCTATAGCTGACGGAATGCTATTTCTTGGTGAAGGACACGAATACAGTCCGCCGTTGTTCCGTGGAGCTAGTCAATTGGCAATAAATCTAACTAATGGCAAGCCTGTGTGGAGCATAATGGCTTTCGACGTTGACGGAGGTACAGCTATTTCTGATGGAGTCATGGTGGCAGAAAGCGCATACGACAACCAAATATACGCATATGGCATGGGACCAAGCAAAACAACTGTTACAGCGCCTAGCGTTGGCGTGACAACTTCTACACCAATTACGATAACCGGTACAGTAACTGACATATCTGCTGGTTCGCAGCAAGAAGCATCCTTAGCAAACTTCCCTAATGGATTACCATGTGTTTCTGACAGTAGTATGACTCAGTTTATGGAAGCAGTCTATGAGCAGCAGCCTATGCCAGCAAACGCAACAGGGGTTCCAGTCACGATAAATGTTTTGGACTCCAACAACAATTACAGAACCATCGGTACAGTTACAAGCAACATTTATGGTACTTACAGTTTAAGTTGGACACCTGATATTGCTGGTAACTATACTGTTATCGCCAACTTCGCAGGAACAAACTCGTACTACCCATCAACAGCATCTACAGCTTTCTATGCAAACGTTGCCTCAGCAACATCAACATCGACAATTGCGCCTCAAACAAATGCGGCAACATCAACAGAGGTATTAACATACATAGTCGCTGCTGCAATCGCAATAATCATTGCAATAGCCATAATTGGTTTACTCTTGCTAAGAAAGAAACCATAAAGAAGAAAAATCAACCAAAAACAATCCCTTCCTTTTTTTGGTCTCAAAAAACAATTGGTTAAATATTTTGGGCGAGTAGCTTTGGATAAAATTTACTTGCTTACGGTTAAGCGTGGTTTTTGCGTTTTCCACTCTTTTCATCCTTCATATGGTTCCAGAGCTTCAGCAAACCCCAACCTTCCACTGCATCAGCGATTTCATTGTTTATTATAAAAGACAATAAAGCCCGATAATTGCGCCAGCGAGGCGACTTGAACTCATAACAGACTGTGTGAAAACTATTTTTAAGTTCGGGAAGTTGCTTAGTTAGGTTAAAATTAGTGGAGAACCAACCAGGGTTTTTGAACTATATGAAACAATTTCTGAAAACAAATTTGAGTTTTTACACAGTCTGATAATGGATTAAATCTATGGCTTTGAACCCAAATTCGATTGAGACGTATTCATACCATTATAGGTTCGGATCTAATTATGGACCGGGCGGGGATTTGAACCATGTTGAGACTGTGTAAAAAGTCATTTTGGATTTTGAAAATTGCTACATTATTGGCAAAAAACGCTTTTCAAAATCATTGATTTTTGTAAGCAAATCAGCATTTTTTTGAAAAGCAATTGAGTTATCACACAGTCTCGTTTTAATGACTAATCAGAAGACCTTGATTGTTCTTGGTCTCCAGATTCTTCTTGGTCGGGTTTGAAGCTAGTTGCATTCAACATTTTGACTGCCAATTTTCTATATAGATCTAAGCCTTCTGACTTGATCTTAGGAAACAGATCTTGGATCCTCCTAAAATCATCCTTAGAAGTATGATACTTTCTGTGGCTTAGAGTTCTAATGTCACGGATTTTTTCAGCGTAAAACAAATCCTTTTCATCATTAATGATGGCTACCATGATTGCATCATCCCAGAATTCACGGTAATCTTCAATTTTGTTTATGGTAATGTATTCGTTTGCTGACATTTTTACCTCTACAAGATTGATGTCTTTCGTGTCTTGATCATAAACTACAAGATCAGGAGAACTACGAATTCTCCTAGCTGTCTCTGAGTTGTTTTGCGACAATTCTGTTTTTATCATAGTTGAGAATTGATTTTCATAACCATATGGCGCAGTCTTATATCCAAAGTCTTCAAATAGTGTCTTGACAAGTTCTTTGAAAACATTGCCCTTGAATAATTTATAGCTAAATGAATCCATTTTCCGTCAGTCCAAATTAATCAGACACCGCTTGTGTTGAAAGAACTATAAGAAACTATGGAAAAAGTACTCTTTGTCTCTTTAGACCCCTGTTTCTGATAGACCTTTATGTATCAGGTATCGGACAGAATTAAGGAGATGAGTAAACTTGAAAAATAATGAATCCGACGAATTACAGATTTACCCGAGCGACTTCACAGTTCATGCTCAAAGGAAAATCAAGCTGTTCCTCGGAATCAAAAGAGCTGGTGAATTGAATTTGGATACGTTTCCTCTGTTCCTTTTGCCTAAAGCCAGAACAGTGAGTAATGCAGCTTAAAGCAAACCAGCGCTTGACAAAGTCTTTTGGTAACCATTTCGGCTATTCTGTCTTTCTTGAACGCAATCAATTTTCCTACAAATGCCTCAAAAGTTTCTTCCGGATATTCAGGATTGTCTACAAAATCCATATTAAAAAAATGTTGACTAAACAAGTACTGCGCAATATCCGATACCACTCATTTTATATCCCCAAGACACACACTGCATAAATGGAGAAGGAAGCGTTCGTTATGCGAAGAAAAGCAATTTTTCTATTTATACTTTTATTAACAATTACTGTAGTTTTGCAAGTTAAAATCCCAATAACTAAAGCACAAGTAACAATTACAGTTCCAGATAATTACCCTACAATACAAGGAGCGTTAAATAACACTCAAAGTGGCGATACAATATATGTCAAAACAGGTACTTACAACGAGAACATTGTCCTTCCAAATGGATTGGTAAACGTAACAATTCAGGGTGAAAACGAGTACAACACTATTCTAAATGGATCAGTCAGTTATTCCTACCCTGGCGGACCACTGTCTAACAATATACAACTTGCGAGCTTAACAATAACAGGCGGAATAACTGCGAGCTTTTCTCCCGGCGCCACCAACCCTCCTTTGTTAACTATTTCTGGGTGTTATTTTAATGATTTTTCTGCTATTGGAGGCAGTTACACATTTATTGGAAATACAATTAATGGCGGTCTCTTTATTGACGGAAGAGAAATGAACGGCAATTCATATGGCAATATAATTGAAAATAACATATTTCAAAATTGTGGAATTACCTTTGAGCAATATTGCGGTGGTAACACTGTGAAAGGTAACACAATAAGCAACGCTTACGTAGGCATTAATGCAGCTTTTGGAGGAGACACAATTGAAGATAATTGGATCAAAAACTGTAGTGCCGGCATCGCGATTGGTAATCCAAGTGGGGGGGATATAGAACAGAATACTTTGGAGTTCAATACTTACGGATTGGAGTTCATTTCTGATCAAGGGACAAATATCGTGAATAACAACTTTATCGATAATACTTACCAAGCTGCCAGCGGTTATGACTTAGGAATGTCACCAAATGTTTGGAATAACAATTACTGGAGCGATTACCTTGTTAAGTATCCTGGTGCTGTGGAAATAGGTTCTACTGGGATAGGAAATACGCCCTACGTTATTGATTCAACTGATCAGGATAATCATCCACTTTTGACGCCGTATCCTAACTCATTTTCTGTGAATAATCCTGCAATTGATGCTTTTGCGGGTGCTGGTGGTTCTATTAATCCAAATGGATATGTTCTGGTTAACTTTGATGGCGCTCAGACTTTCAGTTTTACTCCGAATACCGGCTACCACCTTGCTGATGTTAATGTAGATGGGAGCTCCGTTGGCCCTGTTTCGTCATACACCTTTACCAATGTCCAAGGTGCCCACTCGATAGTTGCTTCTTTCGCAATTAACACATTCACTATTGCTGTGACTCAGAGCGGAAATGGCCAGATTTCCCCAGGCACAAGCACCGTTAACTATGGAAACAGCCAAGCTTTCACAATCACTGCGAATTTAGGTTACCACATTGCCACTTTATCAGTTGATGGTTTACCGGTTGCGGTTGCTTCATCGTATACTTTCAGCAATGTTGAGGCTTCCCACAATATCAGCGCAAATTTCGCAATCAACACCGACACCATTACTGTGACGCAAACTGCAAACGGAATCATTGCACCAGGTTCAAGCACCGTTAACTATGGAGATACTCCAAGCTTCACGATCACACCAAATACCGGCTATCACATTGCCACCATAACTGCAAATGGTGCATCGGTTACTGTAACTTCTCCTTCAGGACAGACCTACCAGTTTAGCGCTGTTTCAGTTGGAGGCTTATTAACCGCGACATTTGCGATCAACACATACACAATAGCAGTCACCCAAACCAGTAACGGTCAGATCACTCCCAGTACGTCCGCAGTTAATTATGGGGGAAGTCAGACCTTCACGATCACGCCCAATAACGGCTATTACATTGCAAGCATAACAACTGATTCTGGTTCCGTTACGGTTTCTTCGCCTTCAGGGCAATTAGTTAGCTTCAACAATGTTCAGATGACGCATACGATTACTGCCACATTTGCACTTACGTCCACTCCTACTCCAACTCCTTCCCCTACACCAACACCCACGCCTTCACCTTCTCCGACTCCAACTTCTTCGCCCACCCCAACACCTTCACCAACTCAAACGCCCACGTCTCCACCTACGCCAACACCGTCTACTTCGCCGACTCAGTCGCCTTCTTCTACTCCAGCTCCAACAGCCACCTCAACGCCTTCTTCATCGCCGACCAAAACACCTACAACTAATCCATCTGCAACTCCCAATCCCACAAATACATTAACACCCACACCGACCACCACTTCGACACCAACTCAAACATCAATAACAACTCAGGTACCCACAGAAACGCCCTCACAATCACCTTCAACCACATCCTCACCTGGAACTATAGTGTTTTCATTGTCAATAGTTTTGATAGCATTCATCGCATTATCGGTCTTTCTTGCAGTTGCACTTTATTTCAGAAATCGAAAGACTTCAAAAACTGTTTCAGTGGTATAGCTGTTGAAACTAAGCATGTTGGCTGCTGAAGAGTAAAGCAGCATAAGATATTTTTGAGTGTCCGGTTCTACTCCCTTCTCAATTAGTTGAGCTGCTTTTACTCGACGTTCATGTCGCTTGGCTTTATAATGAGTGAAAACAAACTTTACGCTGTTTCCAGCGTGTACTAAAAGAACCGTCGGCAACGGTGTATAACTCAGCCTTAGGCTTTTTTTATGAGACTAAATGACTTTTCCAACATGGTTTTATTGGTCCAATCATTGTTGCACTCCAATCATCAACTGAACAGGCCCGGACCACTTTTTTCTTGGTATTCTCAACAAATCATCTAAAGATTTCTCAGCAGACTGTCAAAGCCGGTTTTTCTCTTTGTATAGTTGATCTCGCCGAGATTAGCGGGGCTGCTTGTATTCGGATTTCACTGTCAGTTACCATATTTTTGCACATTAAGTTGAGTGAGTTTTCGGTAAATCTCAAAACATTTTTCCCCTCGTTGGTGAGTGTGTATACTTTTCGGGGCCTTTCTGTATTCATGTTCCAAGCGCTCTTTACGTAGCCTTTTTTCTCAAGTAGCCCAAGTAGGGGATAGATGGTGCTGGGTCCGAAGTAGACGCCGTAGCCTTTGCGGATTTTTGTGATGAGTTGGTATCCGTGCATGGATTCTTGGTCGAGGTATTGAAGAATAATTGTGTCTAAGAGGCCTTTAGTGAGTTTTGTTTGGACTTCTTTTTGGTAGTTATTGTTCATTTTCTAAGTTTTTCTCCTGTTGTTGTGTTGTACAGATGTACAATGTATCTTTTTTAGACACATTTCTTATGTCTTCATAGTACATAAACAGCCAGATAAACCCTCGGACATAATGCAAGCATATCAAAACTTGCTAAGAGACCCAATTGTCGAACACAAAAACATGTCGATACGTAAAATATCTCTTAAAAATCAAAATTTCAAACATGTGCCTGGCTTAAAGGGAACTGTAAAACAGATCAACAGAAAAACCCCCACAAGCTCCATAGACCTCGAAAAAAAGGTTAACAAAAAAACTAAAAAAGATGTTCGCAGAAAATGTGCAGATGGGGGATTTGAACCCTGTCCAAAGTGGAGAAGTCACCCGCAAAACCCCTTTTTTCTCGAACTTTTCAGTTTCAGCTTTATAGATTATTTCTTAGGTTTTTTCGTGTAGAATAATATCACTGCCGCCACCGCAATAAACAGGGTCATAACGATAATGGCTGATGGAAACTCTGGAATTGAAAGTGTTGGTGAGGGCGTTGTGTTTGTTGAAGGACTTGCTGTTGGCGCTGGGGTAGGTGACGGAGCAGATGTTGGGGCAGAAGTAGAAGCAGCAGTAGGTGCCGATGTTGGTGCTGGTGTTGCAATTGAGGTTGGTGAAGGAGTAGGTGTTGGACTTGGCGTGGGAGTTGGGTTAGGTGCAAATGTTACTGAGATGGTCGTTCCGCCATCAATGTTTTGGATGGTATAAGAGTTAACCGCACCAACAGAAGTCCCATTAACCGAAACAGAAACGATATAATGACCAGTGTTCGGTGTTATTATGAAAATTTGGCTGCCTCCATAGTTAATGCTTATAGTCCCACTTGGGCTGATGGAACCACCTGCGCCTGTTGGCGCAGTAACTAAAACTGGAGCTTCAGTATTAGGTGAAGTGAAGAAAGGAACAAAAGTCACTATGCCTAAGTTGAAATCAGCCTTAAAATCATACATCGTCTGATTTATTGCCTATGTATTGGTAGTTCCCCACCAATTATTAGTAACATTAATGTTGTTTGGGGTATCGTAGAAGTAAACGTTGTATTCATTGTTATTCTGAATATTATTGTTTATGATTGTTGCCGAGGGTGAATTGAGAAGATTCAATCCTGCCGAGTTTTCCATAATTGTGTTATTTTGAATTAAAGGTCCATTTCAGGATAATTCATGTTGAAGTGAACAATTTCAATGCCTCCACCGTCAGGATGTAGAGCTCCTAAATTATTTATGATTAAGTTATATTCAATTGTCGGAGTGCCGCCAGAGACGTAGATACCTTCTTCACAATCAGAGATTATGTTACCTGAAACAATAGCATTGTTTTCTGGGCCCAAATTAATTCCAAAAGTATTACTATTTCCATCAATGGTGTTATTTCTCGGTTTTTTGAGCATACGCTGTCTTGCTAATGGAGTGCAGTTAACTTTGCAAATTTTGTTAATTTGACCTATCAAAACTTGTGTCGGAGTTTACAAATAACGTTAATTGGTTTTTCAAGAAGCTATAAAATAGATGCGATCGATAGTGGATTCAAAAAATTCGGAATAGAGAGAAAATGAAAACAACCAACTTAAAAAGCAAACTTCAAGCCACAAACTTCAAAAAGCTCACAAAACCCGCGGTACTATGCATTAGCCTGCTCCTAATAATGAGCACGCTCTCAGCACTCTCAGCCACCGGAGTCAAAGCCTCTACAGCACCGACATATTTGACAAACAATGCAGTATTTATACAGGACGACCCGCTGGAATCAAAGCAGCCTCTAGCGGCTGCTAACTTAGATTCAACGGTTGCAACATTGCACGCCAATAATATAAAATACGTTTTTGAATGTATTGGCAAATACGGATTTGATGATACTGATACCGGTTGGACAGAAAACAACGCAACTTATGAGACTTTTATAGCAGATTGTCATGCAGTTGGAATAAAAGTT
>PLTA01000033.1:15315-30924 GCA_003164295.1 Candidatus Bathyarchaeota archaeon | reverse complement strand
ACTTTTGCTTTTTGGACACAAAAATTAACCCTAATCCCTAATCGAAAAAGTTATAGCTTAAAAAAAGAATAGGATAGTTGTGATTTTATGCAATTTTTTACGGTAGCAGATGAATCTAGAGTAAAACACAAAATTTTGCTTGTACCGTTAAGCGATACAGAAATGAATGAAGTCTCAGGGCAATGCGCAAAATGCATACCTTCAATCTCAATATCATCCATGATTCAACTTGGCCATCCCTATGTTATTGTTGATTTGGGGGAGTAGATGCTTGGAAAACAGCTATAGCCCTTGATGAAATTTCTCAGGATGGACATAAAAATTGGTAATGAGTTAGCGATGGGTGATGTTTTAACGGTGATCTTAACCGCTAAGTCTAATGCTGCAAAAGTTTCAAAGGATAAGGTGTTTACGAATTTACCTTTGGAAGAAGTTTTAGTTTTCAGTTTCCTCTTCACGGCGGACATAGCTGAAAACTATACCTTTTACAAAATGTATCGACAGCCCAAACCCAGTAACAACTAACCTCACCCATTTAATTCCTTTATTATTTTATTAAATAACGCAAAAACCAATTTTTTGATAATTCAGCAACTTCTTCAAGTTTTCCTGGTTCCTCAAAAAGATGAGTTGCTTCTGGAATAATTACAAGCTTTTTTTCAGCGGACATTTGCTCCATCGCCTGTCGGTTTAACTCAATCACTTCCGTATCCCACCCACCAACTAACAATAAGGTGGAGGCCACTACTTGAGAAAGATAATCAGAAGCTAAGTCAGGTCGACCTCCACGCGAAACCACCGCTGCAATATCATTGGGTAGTTTTGCTGCTGCAATCAAAGCTGCTGCGGCGCCTGTGCTTGCCCCGAAATACCCAAATGTACAATGGTTGGTCAACGGGTCTTTTTTTAGCCACTCTGTTGCGCCAATAAGCCGTTGTGCAAGCAACCCAATGTTAAAGCGGTACTCCGCAGTCAATATATCTTCGTCTTCCTCTTCGCTAGTAAGCAAATCGAAAAGCAACGTACCAATTCTTGCCTTATTGAATTCTTTTGCAACATATTGGTTTCTTGGGCTGAATCTGCCACTGCCGCTTCCATGAGCAAACAAAATAACGCCTTTGGAATTAGGAGGAAGCGTCAAATTGCCTGTTAAAATTACTCCGTTCACAGGGATTTTTATTTCGTTTTCGTGATGAATCATACTGTCACCACACCTGCCTGTTTATCAGGATTATTTTGCTCACTTTGTTTGAGAAGCTGGATCACTTCTTCATCATCTGTTTGATTGAAATCCGCATAAAACTGGCCTATCGCCTCAAAATATTCAGGAGTATATGGGCATACAACTTTGTTTGCTTGTTTTTTTAGCTCTTTAATAGTTGAAGGCGGACCAACTGGAACGGCGATGGTAACAGTTCTTGCACCTCTGTTTTTCACTGATGCTAAAGCTGCCTTCATGGTTGACCCCGTAGCTATTCCATCATCCACTAAGATAACATCTAGACCTTGCAGGCTGGGGTAAGGCTTATTTCCTCGGTATAGTTTTAATCGGCGCTCAATTTCATTTTTTTGCCGCCGACTTTCCTCTTTAATATAATCTTGCGAAACCCCTAGGTACGAAACAAGGTTTTCATCGAGAATTATAGTACCATCTTCAGTCATTGCGCCAATTGCTAATTCAGGGTTATCGGGTGCTCCAATCTTACGAGGAATAATAACATCCAGCGGCACATTAAGCGCTTTAGCAATTTCAAATCCCACCACTACACCGCCTCGTGGAATTGCGAGAACAATTGCGTTTTTCTCAGTAAAATTTTCTAATTCTGATGCTAAATACTTTCCAGCGTTGACTCTGTTAGCAAAATAAGCCATTTCTTATTCCTCAAAACTTGACTAATTGAATAATGAGCAGATGTAATATAAAAAGTGGTTTGACAAAGCATTGCTACAACAAACAATGTCAAAAGAATTCTAATGTGAGTTCGCAACCTCTAAAAAAAATACTTCTGTTGTTTAATCAAGCTGCGTAAAGAAAAGTAAACTATATTTTTCTTGAAAGAATCGTGTTATCTTTATCAAATGCAAACTCGCTGTAATTTTGCAAATAGAAGACTCTAAGGTATTCCGCTGCGAATTTTGTTTCGAATGGAAGATCTGCTGTTGTAAGCTGTGTTTTTTGTTTTAGTTGGTCTTCTATTTTCATTTTTGCGATTGGGTAGTTTAGCAGGAACTCTTTTCGTTCATTGTATATAGTGAGTGTTTGTATGCATTCGTCGATGTAGCCTTCAAACTTTGGAAGATGTTCCATTACAAAATTTATATTTGATTTTGGACTGGATAAAACATTTACTGCTTGCGTCATTCTTTCTTTCAGGGTTATGTTCTTTTCCCACAAATAATTGCTGGTAGGTAACATTTCCTCGATGGCTTTCTCCTCATCCTTCAATGCGTCGTTGAGAATAGAGAATACATCTTTGGAAATATCGACGAAGACCTCAAGCAGATCACTTATTGTTATCAAGTTCAAAACATTGAACTCTTTCTTCTCAGTTGCTCTTTTGATTGCTGCGGCTTTCTTTGCGTAAGCAAGTATTGTGGGCATTTTGTCGCCGATAACTGGTGCTAAACTTCCGCTTTGAGTAGACAAATTGATGATTGGTGTTAACGAGTTTTTGAGGTAATATATGGATTTTGAAATTTCGTCTCCGTACTGCTTCTTCCAATTATTCAACCCATTATTTAATGCTTCAAGAGCTAGCCATGGAGCTTCTTTTTGATCTAACTTTTGCATTGCAAATTCTATTGTTCCACTTTTCTCTGGAAGACTTGGATCATATAAAGGTCTGATCAGAGAATAAATGGGTTCGGCGACTTCTGCAACATTTTTTGCTAGAGTTCTTCCATCATTTAAAATCTTTTTGATGGCTTCGATTCTTGCATCTAAAGTCATTTCTTTTTGGAATTCAGAATTAACTATTGGTGTTACTTGTAATCCTGTTTCGTTGAGTTTGCCAATCCAGTTAGACATTTGGCAGGTTACGAAAATCTGATATTGTGAAAGTATTGTGCTAAGTTCTGACTCTAAATCATCAATAACTACGTTCAACTCTTTGAGCTCCCGATATTTTTGGTCTATGTCAGCGGGTTCATAATAGTGAGCGTCTAATTTCTTTAGGGTGTCATCAAGGGAATCTTTGATGATTTGCAGTTTTCCCTCAGGAGACGTTACCGAAACAGGAATGTTTTCTTTAACATTGTTCAATTGATTTTCAAAAACTTGAAGCCTGCCCATGAGTGCTTGGGCTTTTTCAGTGAGGCCTGATGTTGTGGTTGTCTGTTTAGGAACATTAGTCATAAAGATTGCTGGAAAAGTAAATGCAAGGGTAGCCAAAATGCCAAAAACCATAGTTCCAGGGTCGACATCTGCTGTATAAGCTAAACCAGTTTGTAGAGCATTGAGGAAAATAAAGAAAAAGGCTGCAGCACATGTAGCGACAAAACATGGAATAAGCCTGTCAAACAATGAGCCGCTACCCTGTGAAATCAATAGTCTTGCAAAGAAAATAAGCGCTAAGGAAAGTCCGGCTACAATAACTACAAACATTAGGATGCCAGGGATAGAATCTCGGTATTGAACTAACGCGTCACCCAATGTTACCCCATTAAAGTTGGGGACCCAAGTAAGTTGACCGGTAATTGTGGAAACTGCTTGTGATGCGTCATATAATCGAAACTGGCTCATAGATGAACCTAGGTTAGCAAGTATTGAGTTAAGCGGAACAAAAACAGGCGGGCTTGAACCTGCTTGATTCCACCAGTCTGATCTAAGAAGGGAAATTGGCTGCACAGTATACGTGAAATACTGAACAATTTGCAGCGGAACCGAAATTAAAACATAATAAACAATTGTTAGAACTACTTCCTTTTTGAAGTAAACTGCAGACGCCAAAATTAATGGAATAGCCAAAAAATATGTTTGCGTAGAGAAAAGAGAAATGACCGCTAATATGCCAAAGTCAATTGCAAGGGCACTCTTATAGCGGTGAAATACTACGGGCAATGCAATAAACAGAGCCATCCAGACAACAATTATTGCTATACGAACATTTTCAGTGCCCAAGAAAGAAAAAAAGTACAAATCTGCCAAATGATAAATTAATCCAAATCCAATAATCGCACCGCCAATAGGCATTCCTATCCTTGGATCCTTAAAAGTTACAAATGCGACAAGAACGGCAAGTAAAATAGGCAATGGTGAAGGAAACAGGGGTAAAACAGTCATACCGACTGCCATTGCAATAAGCGTTATGAAAGCAGTGAAAATTTTTAATGAGCTTGATTCTTTCTGCTCCTGCTCTTTCTTTTTCTTTTCTAACCTCTTTTGCTTTGTACGGCTGTACCATCCTTTCAAACGTGAAGTTTTTTTATGGTCGTCTGTTTCGTCCTCTTCTTTTTGCACTTTTTTACGAAGTTTAAACCATTTCACGTTTAATTAATCGTCTCTCTCCCGCATTAAAGGGGGAATACCTAAAACCTTAATTTACCATACTCTTCTTAAGCTTATCGAGAAAAAATCCTCTTGAAGTGATAACTTTGCCGAAACGAAAACTGCGACTGTGGTATAACAAAAATGATTACTTAAAAGAACGGGAAAACGAAAAAAAGCTTTCTGAAACAAATCAAAATGATAACGTGACCGAGCCAGTTTTAACGGATGAAAAAACAGAAACAACTATAATCGATGACACCATTCCACCAGTTGAAAATGCTGAAATGCCATCAGTTGAGAATGAAACAAAGTCACTTCAGACTGAAACACAAAAAGAAGTATTACCGATAGAGACCCAGGCCGATTTAAAACAAGCCGAAATACCTTCATCTAAATCTAACATCAATGAAGAAGGTTCTAACAAAGAAAAGATTCAGATTGAGCCCAATAGTGCAATAACACTGACGCAAACCCAAGCTGAACAGACCCCAACAGAAAGCTACAGTAATCCGCAAATAATTGAAAAAGAAACGCAGGAAACTTCTTTGGTTAATGACATTGTTTCCCCTGTTGACGTGAAGCAAAAACAAGCACTCATTGAATTGAAATGGGTAAAGGACCAAGATAAACTCGCAGATCCTTTAACTCGCCCAAATGCTGAACAAGAAATATTATCAGTTGAAAGCATAAAAGAGGAAGAAGCAATAGAAATTGAAAACAAAGTACCCATGATTGAAAGTGTTGTGGATATAGAAAAATACACTGATAGTTTGAAGCGTCTTTTGCCAACTAAAGCAGTTGTTTGCATTGGTGAGTACCCAATAAATATCATTTTAAATAGTTCGTTTATAGGCAAGAAAGATCAAGGGGTTTTGCCTATTTTTGTTGAAAAATCAACTAAAGACGTTATTAAATGGAGTCAAGGTCGGCTTGAGAATGGCAGTATTGTCTGTTTAGATGAAGATATTGATTCTCATTTCTGGTATGATATTTTGCCATATGTTGTAGAGAATGAAAGCTTTTTTGAAAAAATAAAAGGAAAGCCTATTGAGAAACTTCTGGGCGCCATAATTGTATCATCAACTTGGAATGGCATTGGGAGCGCTTTGTTGCCAAGTTTAAGCACTCAATTCAAAGAATGGAACATAAACTCGATTGCCCTTCCTCTTTTACCTTCGAAAGCACAGCCCTTAGACAATCAATTCAACAGTTTGGCTTGCATTGGAATTTTGGCTTCAAGAAAAGCTACGCTTTTACTCATTGATAGGGACAAGCTTGAAACTTACACCGGCATTGACCGAAATGGATTTGGAATTTATGGCAACATGGTAATAAATTATCTTCTTGATTTAATTTTGACCAAAGAAACATTCGCTCAAGAACTTTGCGAATTATCCAACTCTTTTGATACAAAAATGTTCACTACCCTCTTAGCGTCAGGCGTAAGCTTGAAAATTTACGAGACTTTAGAAAATATGCTTGACACGACTTTGCTTAGACCTCTTTTCACTTTTGACTTATCAAGTGCGACTATACTGTATGTTCTTGTCCGCATGCCGTTTAACTTAAAAGATAAGTTTCCAAGAGGAAAAATTGAGGTAACAATAACCAACTGGTTTAAAGACAAAGCCGATCTTGAATCAATCTACATTGCTGATCCAATTTACGTTGAAGATAGCAGTGATCGAATGGACATAGCTATGTTCGTAGGCGGATTTGAAACCGCAACAAGGTTTGCCACAATAGAGAAAAAGGTTGCAAAGATGAAGGATCAAGCTGTCAAAAAGGGTTTAATTACAGAAGAAGATTGGCAAGCGATCGCAAAAAGTTTACTAAATAAAATATGAAGGAAAGGAGTTAAAGCTCCTTTTTATTTTTTATTGTTTTTGCCGTTGTTGTTTACAGTTTCGGCGTTGTCATTTCCGCTGAGTTCTTTTACGATTTGTGTTGCTGCAACGCCATGTTCAAGTAGGTATGATCTTGAGAGGTGTCTTTCGAAGTCAGTTGATTTGCTGTAGAGCAATGACATTTCGTCGAATGCTTCCATATCGCTTTGTTTTGCTCGTCCGCCAACTACTAGTACGCGTGTAGTCCATGCATCTCTTGATTCAGTTACTCTAACGGTGATTGTTCGTGATACTTCGCTTGTAACGTATCCTGCTAGTGCGGTGTAAACTTCTTGGGACATGTCTTCCGTCCACATGTTTGGAGGAGCCTGGATGGTAACCCAGATATAGTCTGTTTTGTAGGTTGGCTTGAAGCCCATGACGCTAGGTGTTTTGAATGCTCTAATAACGCTCTTCATGTAGTCTTTGAAGTGATCCATATCTAAAACATCTTTGAATATCACTTCTTTTGTCAGCATTTCTTCTTGCTCAGTCAGAATCTTGAATAAGATTTTTCTTTGCTCAACTTCAGTAAGTTCAGCTGATTTTTCAAAGTATTTCCTTGGCTCAACTATTTTAGCAAGTCGTTCTTGGTATTCGCTTTGCATCTCAACAATTTTGTTAAGGCGTTTACGGTAATTAGAAGTTAATTCTATCTGCTTAGCTAAATCTGTGTACAGTTTTATTGAGTCATCAGCTTTAGCCAAATTCTCAAGAGCCATTGCTTCTTCAGTTTCTACCCTTTTCAAATCACGATCTAACATCAAAAGTTGTTCTCTTGCATATCTCTTTGAACTGAAAGTCTTACGTAGCTGCCTTTCCATTTTGGATTTGTCAAATTCTTTCCTTTTCTTTGATTCTTGAATCCTTACTACTTCGTTGTCGACGGCGCCGCGTTTATCTTGACGTTTAAGGATAATTCCATTCACGTATGCAAGGTGTTCCTCAATCATTTTTGCTTCATCTTGTGGTGATCTAAGCATCAATTGAACCAAGAGGTAAATTGTTGCCAGTTCAGACTGGATATCTTTTAGATCATTTTGCTCACAGGTGCATTCGGGTATAACGTCGTAAAACCGGACCAGCGCATCAGTCAAGTATCTGGTTTCATCGTAGAATCTTAGTGTGTTTAGACTTTTCTCAGCAACCTCGGCTACGTTGACGAAATCGTCTAGAATTCTTTTTTGTCTTACTGTAAAGACTTGTGAACTTGGAATCAACTGCCGTAACCGTTCAATAATTACTGCTTTCTGCTCTGAAAATTCAAGATATGTCTTTGATAAATTGCCTAACAACGCTTCAAGGCTATCAATTTTTCGTGAACCTTCTTTTTTAAGTGTAAGGCTAATTATGGCGTCTTCAATTGGACCTGGTTTTCCCATGAATTTGATTGTTGATAGGAACCTTGTTAATTCACGCATCCAGTTTCTGACTTGTATCTCTATGCCTTTGATGTGTAATTCTAAATCATCTTCCATCCGCGGATTACTTGTTATTAATGCTTTGAGTTTATCTTCAAACTGTTCGTCATTATAGGTGCCTGTTTTGATCAAGTAGTTCTTGTAGTATTCTCTCGCTACGTCAAAATTGTTTTTGACTAAACAATCCATTGCATCTAGCAACAAAAGTTTTTCTCTGCGGTGCTCTTGCAGTAATTCCAAGCTTTCAAAATTTACTTTAAAGGCTGAAACGTAATCATCGACTGGATAAATTACTTTCACCATGCCTAAAGTGTGCGCTGAATTAGTGGTAAGTCCAACTTCTGTGCCTATACCGCCCATCAAGTCTGCTAAGTCAAAATCCATTAGAACATAAAGCATGTCAACGACCATGTCATCCATTTCTTTTCGTGCAGTAACTATGTTACCAACCTTTGAGAACGCTGGAAGCAACGGCAAATAGACAAGTGCATTCAACGGGTTTCGGTACAATTCACCGAATTCATCGATAACATATTGGTTGTAATCTTTATTCAATAGCAAAGATAGTTCATTTATTGCAGTGAATGATGAGCAGCCTTTTGCTGGAGGATCGTCTCCGCCGCAAGGAGTAATAACGAACGCTATTATGGGTACTCCTGACCCCATAACTTTTCGCAGATGTCTAACAAAGTCAAAAAAGATGCCGCTTCCGGTTCCTCCGCCTAAACCATAGACCAGAACGATAGTCGGTGTAATAATTGATGAGAGAGCTTGCTCCTTGAATACGTTTATGCAATTTTTGATAATCCCTAGTTGATAATAATTCAAGGCGTAAATTGCTTTGGCTAATGCTCTTCTTCTGCCTGCACCGCCAGCCATTGGTGGAATAGCCATTGTTGATTGGAGCCAAGGAACGAAATTTTCAAGTTTAGCTCCTTCGCCTATTAGGTACTCGTTATATTTTTGGTTAATGAAGTCGAACATTGCCTCGGCGGTTGGAAACTTTACTGATTGGGCAACTACGCGCAACCGTTCTCGTGGGATGCCTGCTCTAATCATTGATTTTGTGATTTTTTCATCAGTTTCTAGCAGGCTTCTAATTTCGGGGTCAGCTATGTCGATTGCTAAAAGGGAGAGGCGAGTGATGTCGTTTCCCAATAGATCCATGGTTTTTTTATTTGCTAGGAAAGCTTCGACGACATTTGTTCCGGCTGATCCCAGTCCTATTAATTGGACGCTGTTTTGGTAGATTTTCGTATGTTATCACATCCCAACTAATCTTTTGAGTCTGTCTTTGACTGATTCTAAGTTAGATGACATTCCTCGGTCGATCTTTGAAATTCGCATTGTTAAGCCTTCTAAGTCTTTAATTTGGTCTTCAACAACTAGCTGGAAATAGCTAATTTTTCCGCGTATTCTAAGGAACAAAACTGCAAATATTACTGCTACAGCGGCTAAGGCACCGACTACTGGTATGAAGATTGCTTGAGTTGTTGAAGATGGCGGTTCATTTGAAATGTTTAGTTGATTAAGAAGAGCGATGGCGCTGGTAACTTGACCTGCGTTAGCTTCGACCGTTGACTCATTAAGAACATTAGTATAGAGATCAACGTACCCCTGTGCAACTCCTCCTGATTTGAGATCTCTTAGGTGAGCGGCTTTTTCGTTGTATAAAGTTTGGAATTGAGCCATTGCTGCACTGGTTGATGATACGGTGATTTGGTCAAGAGGTATACCGCTGGTTGGACCATAGAGAGTTACCAAGTTTACTGGCGCTCCAGTCTGTGAAGAAGAACTTGTTGGAACGACACCGGCAACAGTCATTGTAAAGGTTCCTGTAACCCAGTTGAATGATGCTTGCTGTGAATCTGGGTTGAAATCGCTGCCTAACGAATAACCTTGGCTACTTAGGGTCCAATACTGACCTTGTGGCGGGTTTTGTAAGCTGGTTGAAAGCTTTAGGTCACCTGATCCCGCCGTGAAAACGTTAACAGTGAATGTTACCTTAACTTCTTCACTAGGCGCTATTGGGGCAAATGATTGATTACCTGCTGAAGCACTATACGAAGCAAGAAGCTGGCCGGAATTGTATTCGTAAATATTGTAGCTTGTTATCCACCCAGATGTGGTGTTCTGGGCTTTAATTGGTGAAATTGAAACTGATGATAAATAAATGGTGGTTAATAATAATACGAGGGTTAACGCTAAGATTTTTTTATTCAAGGCTATTCCTCACACTTTTTACAGTATAAGTGCATATAACACTTGCGCTAAACCCCTTGATTGCAACAAGAATAGCTTATTTTCACAGCTAATTATGCTTGCATATTCCGGCGTGATATGTTTTTGGTGTGGGACAAAGGATAAGAAGATTTCTTGTGTAACAATTGTCATACGAGTGGTTAACGATGGAGATAGTAAACGTCCGCTTACCCGACAAACTAACATCAGACATAGATAAATTAGCGAAAAAGCACAACCTCACTCGATCAGAAGTCATGCGCCAAGCATTAACTATGTATCTGCATCTTGTGGACAACGTTGGCACAATGCTCCGGCCCATAGTTTTTCAAGTAAAACCGGCCCAAATAACATACACTAGAAGAGGAGATGTCTCAATCCTCAAAGTTCCAACTGGCCACGCCATTGTGGCAGGTTCAACTTCATCAGGAGCAGTTGGACCAAAAATAATGGACAAGGTAAAAGTAGACGGCAATGTCTTGGGAAAGTTTCTTGCTAGAGTTGCCTTAATGGATGTGATAGCAACTGGTGCATTTCCTCTTCTATTATCAGTCACGTTAGGTGTCGAGAAGGACCCAACAGGCAATCAAATAGTAGAAGGCATCAAACGAGAAGCCAGAAACATCGGTCTTGACCCAAACCAAGTAATCATGGAAAATACAGAAGACAACTTTGAAACAGTTCAAACTGGCGCTGGATTAACTGTTGTAGGTTTTGCAAATGAAGAGGAACTGAGAATTGGAAAAACTAACCCTGGAGACTTAATAATTGCCATTGGCAAACCCAAAGTTGGCGATGAAGTTATCTTAGCAGAAACAAAAGGAGAAATTGCTGACCTCAAAAATATTATCCAGCTTTCACAGAAAAAATATGTTCACGATATTGCTCCTGTTGGCACTTTTGGTATTGCTGATGTAGCTAGAATGATGGCTTTCGGAGTTGGCAGACAGTTAAAACTTGCTGAAGTAAAAACATTGGATTTGAATAAGTCTGCTGGCCCAGCAACTGTTGTTCTTGTTACAGTTGATAAAGACAAACTTGAAGAAGTAATATCGTTAATCAACAAACCTGTCAATGTTATCGGTGAAATCTTATAAAATTTTAGATTATTGATTTTGAAGGTTTTTCATCATGTGACCATTTCGGTCAATTTCTCCTTTTCGAATCCTTGTTGTCGAGATTGGACGGCAGTTTTCAGCGGGCACCATGTTTACCACAATAATTTTTAATGGTTGAACTCCTTCTGTTGAACGCATTTTATTTATTATGTCACCATTTTCTATTGTTTCTTGGCTAACAACTAGAGCGTCAAAACCTTTGCCCGATATAGTTAAGCCATAAGGGTCATTTAACGGAACAATTTCAGACCGCCCGCTTAAATCGGATTTATCCAAAAAACATTCGAGTTCTCTGAAACGCTCATCAAAACTGGCGGTTACATGGGGTTTACCCATTTTTGCGACGAACTCGTCAGATGATAAGCCAATTACCACTTTTTCACCGACTTCAAAGGCCTTATTTAAAAGAGCTTTATGTCCTCGATGAAGCTCATCAAATGTTCCGCCAACTGCCACTTTCTTAAATTTCTTCATTCCCTACCAGCCTAGCGCCTTGAAAATCAATTTTGCTTACTAATATGTTTTCAGAGGGCAAAACTTGCTTAAAAGCTTCTGCCACTGCGTTGGCGTTTTCTTGAGGTACTATAGCATGCACTGCTTCCCCAATCATGTTTTGGGCTGCCCCCACTGCACCCGCTTTCTTAGCTAACTTTACTAGCTGACAAACGTTTTGTGTTGCGAAACCTGTTTTTTCGGCGAAATTCCAGCATTGCAATAAGAAATTCTCTAAGCTGGGCTCGGCAAGAATTGCTTCCAAGGTGTGTTTGCCATAGCCGTTTATTGCTTGCCTTTTTTTAGGGTCAGTTAATACGTTTTTGTTGAGTATGTTTGATTGGAAAGAGCCAGCTACAACCACGTATTCAGGATGTATTGGTATTCGGTCGATTTGGCAGATTCCAGGTGCGCCCGGTTTAACAACAAGAACGCATCCGCCTGTGGACGTCAATGAGCTAACAGTGCCTAGTCCCGTTTTGCATTCAATCTCCGCCATATGTGCTATTTGCCCTATTTGATTGTAGGTTAATGGCAAATCAAGTGCTTCTTTTAGTGCTAATCCTGCAGTTAAGGCCCCACCAGCGCTTGTTCCAAAGCCAGCGCCTATTGGAACGTCAATTTTGTGGTTAACGATAACAAAGTATGATTTTGGTAGTTTACTTAGTAATGTTTCGATTGTGAGTTTGGTTGTTTTTGCTTCAGGTGCAAGTTTACCGTTAATAAAAACGGTGATTCGGGAAGTTTTTGCTTCTTCAACAGTAACCTGCGTGAAAACGCCTTTCTGTAGCCCAAAACCTCCGCCAATTGAACCCATTCTGTCCAAATCAACAATCGGGGTGTCATTTTCAGTGTCATGTATTTCAAAGAAGCTGGAAATTGCCGCGGGCGCAAAGGCTTTGGCGGTTTTTTTCACTGTGGCTCACTTTGTTTTCTTTTCGCTAATGTTGGAAATGCCCTATAAATGGCTTCAATAATCGGCGGTCCAAGGATTAACACGAATGGTATTTCTGTGAAGAAAGTAAAAAAGAATGTGGATAGGGCTATAGGTAGGGTAAAGAGGGCACCTCCCACGAAATATTGGATGAATAAGGGTACTGTAACTCCGATTATTGCGGCGCCTATAAGCATGCCTATGATAGAGCCTACTTCGAAGCTGCGCCACTTAGAGTTTCTTAGTAGAACGACGGGAACAAGAAAGATTATGTAAGATGCTACAGCTACGCCGATGAAAGCAGTTTTAGCCCAGAAATCAAGTCCAGTGTAGGAATACCCAATCCAAATAAACAAAGCTGTAGCAACCCCATAAGCTACTACCGGTGTTACCCAGCGTATCTTCTTTTTAGCGATATAACCTATCAAGAAAAAAGCGATGAAATTACTTGTTACACCTGCAATTAAACTAAGCAACAGATTGTTTCCAAAGAGGGCATCGCTTAGAAATATGCCGACTGCTGCGCCAATGCCGCCAACAAATGGACCGAATACTACAGCGAAAACTGCTGGAACAATAACTGGTGGCCAGAATCGAACCCCACCATATGAGATGGGGATTAAACTATAAAAGATATAGCCTAAAGCAACATACAACGCGATGTTTAACGCTAACCCTGCAACATCAATTGATTTCAATTTCAGCATCTTATCTTTTGCTTCCTAGTTAGTGGTGTTTGACGCTGTTGAGAGCTCCGTTTGATAGATAAAACTTTCCTATGAACTGATTAAACATGTTTAAACAATATCAAGGATTATTTGCTGAAGTATCAATCAAATCAGTGTTGACTTGTATAAATCCAAAAGACTAACTTGACTAAAATCTATTTCTTATGCCTCTTGATTCGCTCAGAGCGCTGGGTTTTCATTCGCCAATCTTTCTTTCGCTGAGTTGCTACAGTGAATTTTCCTGGCCTGCCCATGGGTTGATCCAGTTTGCGGAATCGTGAAATATTAACATAAAATGTTTGAGCATCAATCTTGTTTTCTTTTAAATCTTCCAAGTTTTGATTTAGTTCCTTTTTAGCATCCTCATTTGCCAAGTCAAAAGTGTCTGAGTAAACAAGGTATGCAGCGTGGAACTGGAAGCTTGAGGGGGCATCGATTAAAAGTTTCTCTATTTGGGGTGCTGATTGGTTATTGCTGTTTGGTTCGTTGTTAGGTTGTTCCGTCATGTTTATTCCGCTTGTGATGTAGGCAATGATTGTTTTTCACCCTTTTATAGCTGTTCCTGAAAAAGCTTCTTTTACTTGTGCTTGGTCGGTAAACTTGTGCTTTTGATAGAAAAACAAGTTCAAAAAGGGAAATGGAAATCAATTTTGATGTAAACTCACCCGTTTAAATCAGTTTGATTGGAGAATGTCTACATTTTAGTTAACAAAATAATTTAAAAAAGAGGCAAATGTTGCCTTATTTTCTCAGCATCTTTCCCTAATGCTGATGAATCACGGGGTTGAGTTGGATCCCGATAAGCACCGTCATGGCTGAACTTGTTGTGCGGTTTTAGCGGAATAATATGCACGTGCAAATGAAAAATTACTTGCCCAGCCGCCTCGCCGTTATTCTGTACAATCCGAATACCTTCTGCGCTTGTTGCATCTCTAACGGCATGAGCCATCTTCTTAGCTATCTTAAACAAGTGACCTGCCTCTTCCATGGGAATATCATAGATGTTTTCGTAATGTTTTTTGGGCGTCACAAGCGTGTGTCCCTCGTTCACTGGTCGATTACTTAAAAAAGCAATCACTTGCTCATCCTCGTAAACTATGCTTGCCGATACTTCTTTGCGGATTATTTGGCAGAATATGCATTCAGACATATCTCATACCTTTCAGCGGTGTAGAGGTAGGGTTAAGTTTAATAAATTTCTGTTGCCAATAGTTGTTTATGGATACTTTAGTTGATGATATAGGCAGTTTTCCGTTGCCGCAGGGAGTTGAAAGCGAAAGCTTTAGCAAAGCGTATCGTCTGGCAAGGGAAATGATATTTCAAGGCAAAGATATTTCAAAAGATGAGTATCTAAAAGAAAATTTCTGCCAAGTTGTGCTTGATTCTTTTAAGAAAAAAGTTGCCTCGGGCTTAGACGTAGTTAATTTTCCGCAGCATTATGATGGTATGAAACAAATCGGAGATGTCATCCATGTTGCAATGGAAGAAGGCTCATTTCTTGTAGATGAAAAAAAAGCCGTCCTTCCGGAAGTTTATTTAATTAATCAACGAGCCAAAGAACTCAGTGAAGAGTTTGGCAAAAAAATTCAGTTACGTGTATCAATTTTTGGTCCTCTTGAGCAATATTTACTTGAAGTTGGAAAAACTCCCTATGAAGATGTTTTGTACGAGTTAGCTGAAACGATTCGACGGTTTGCAAAAAACAGCGTCTTAAACAACAAATACATTGAGACAAAAGTGGTATCGATTGACGAGCCCAGTTTCGGCTTAAATAACATTCAAACCTCATCTGAATTGACTTGCAAAGTGCTGGAAAAAGCTTACGATTTCCAAGGAGCGGCACGTCAGATTCATTTGCATTCAGCAGCAGGAGTTCACGATTTGCTTTGCGTGAAAAACCTTGATGTTTTATCTTTTGAATATGCAGCTTCGCCGGGCAACATTAACGCAGTTTCCAAAAGTATGATTGAGAAGGCAAATAAACAAATCAGAGTAGGCGTGTCCAGAACAGACATTGATGCTATTTTAGCGGAGCTCTACGAGAAAGGCATTGCTAAACCTTCAGCCGAGCAATTAGTTGAATCTGAGGAAATTATAAGGAAAAGATTCAGGTTTGCCAAGGAAAAATACGGCGAAATAATGACATTTACGGGTCCTGATTGCGGTTTAGGCGGGTGGCCAAGCCAAGAGGCAGCTCAACTTTTGCTGTCGCGTACAGTTAAAGCAGTAAAACAACCAACTTAGTTAGATGCAAAGATTAAAATAAAAAGGAAAAATAAGAAAAGAAAATTATTCTGGTT
>PLTA01000033.1:0-15296 GCA_003164295.1 Candidatus Bathyarchaeota archaeon | reverse complement strand
TTGTTTGTGACTGCTGACCTAACTCGTAGAGTATGTTCATCCATCTGAGTCTTAGACCTTCTGGGCTTGACTCATACATTTTTGCTGCTTCAATCATTTTTGCTGCTGCTTCAAACTCAGCTGTGGCTAAGGTTACTCTGGCTATCCGTTCCCGTTCTGCCTGTGCTTGGCGACTCATTGCATCTTGTAAGTTAGCGGGGATAATGACGTCTCGGACTTCAACGGATGTAACTTTGATTCCCCATGACTCGGTTTTTTCATCGATGATTTCTCTCAGACGTGCTCCGACTTTTTCGCGTTCAGCTAGCAACTCGTTTAGGCTAACTTTGCCGATGACTTCTCGAAGTGTTGTTTGTGATGCTAATTGTGTTGCTTGATAGTAGTTTTCAACTGCCAACACCGCCTTCTCCAAATCGACAGGTTTCATGTATAATACTGAATCAACGTTAACGGGGACGTTATCTTTGGTTAATGTTGATTCTGTCCGGAACTGTATGGTGTCTAGTCTTGTGGAGATTTTTAGTGGTGCCCTATCAATTAATGGAACAAGATAAATTATTCCAGGACCCTTCAAGCCAACATAGCGTCCAAGTCTTAAAACGGGCATTCTTTCCCATTCTTTTAGAACACGTATACCGCTTAACAGAAAAAGTGCAATAACAATACCTATGAACCCAACAACAGGAGCTAAAATATTAACTGACATTAATTCATACCTTCAACTATTTGTATTCAGTGCTTTGGAGAATTAAGCTTTTTGCTCGGCTAGTTTTACGACAAGTAACATTCCGTCCATACCTACAACTTCAACCTCTTGACCAACAACTATTTCGGTGTTTTTGGCGGTGGCTTCCCAAAATTCACCCATAACGCGGATTTCTCCTTTAGGTTTAAGGTCAGTTGTCGCCACACCCACAGCTCCGATTAAGGCTTCTTTACCCGTTTTTACCCGTTTAAACTGTGCTTTGACTCCGACATAAAATATGACCGCAACAATCAAAGCAACAATAATGAGGGTGATCCCAAGGGTTAATTCAACAGAAACAGCTAAGCCATAATATGTTGTTCCTGAAATTGCAGCGTAAAAGAGAAACGCGGCAATAGTTGCCAAGATTCCTATGAGAAAAGCTAACCCAGCATGCATACAAACACCTGATTAGTTGATAGTTAGAATCTACTTATAAAATAAACAGTGAAATAAAAAAAAAGAAAAAGATTTCCTTTCTAATCAAAAACTGATGGGAAAGGAGCTGTTGAAGCAACAGCGCTTGCGTTGCTAAGCTGTGGTATCGGATGAGGGGAGCGTCTTAATGGCGGGTTTGGCATCGGAGATGGCGGTTCAATCTCTAAGGGCATTCGATTTATCAGTCTTCTTCGCCTCCATGAATAGTTGGAACAATGGTTACTTCGAGAAGGCTTTCACGTCGAATGATGGTAAGCTTGGTTTCTTTGTCTATAACGTCTTCTGCCAGTAATCTTGGTAAGTCGTAGAAGTCTGTGACTGGTTTGTCATTGAATTTTACGAGTACATCTCCCATGGCTAAGCCTGCTTTGCGTGCTGGAGAACCTGATTCAACAGAGAATATCATTACTCCGCTTTCTTGTTCTAAGCCTGCCTGTTGAGCTATTTCTTCGGGGATAGCAACGGTGTTTGCAATTATGCCAAGGTAGCCTTTTTGGGCGACTTTGCCAGTCATTAATCTGTCTGCAACTGCTTTTACCTTGTTTATTGGGATGGCGATGCCTCTTTGCCAAACATAAGCCGTGTTTATTCCGATTATTTTTCCGTCTGCATCTACGAGTGGTCCGCCGCTAAAGCCCGGGGTCAATTGTGCATCAGTGGCAATGACGTTTTCCATTTGTGTGCTTCCGCGCCAGCCTCTGATTGTGCTATTTACGCTGGTCACCATGCCGCTGGTTGCTGTCGGCTGGTTTCTGTTGAATGGGTTAGCAAGAGCCAAAACATATTGGCCTACGCTTAATTTTTCTGAATCACCCATGGGTATGGGTGTAAATTCTCCTTTCTCTGCTTTTATCAATGCCAAGTCGTTGTATGGATCGGTTCCAACGATTTTTGCGTTGAATGTTTTTTCGCCTTGTCCAATTTTGATTGCGTTGCATCCTGAGAGAACATGATTGCAGGTAACGATGTAGCCGTCTTTAGTTAAGACAACGCCAGTACCGTGTGACATTTGCGCTTTTACGCTAACTACAGACTCCGAAGTTTTCTTGATGAGTAAGCTTGTTGCTTCTGAAAGCGATTTGAGAACCTCTAACGGGTTAACTAGTTGAGTCATTTTGTTTTTCACCAGAAGATAATAGAGCAAAAGGGTATATGTTGACTAAGGAATAGCCAAAGTTAGTCACAAAACTAAGCTGGCATCATGAAGGGATTTTCGCCGTAGTAAGCAACATTCTGGGCTAATGCACTCTTGGCTGCGCGTGAGCTCTGGCACAATTTGCCGATATTTGTCATTAGCTGATACGAAGCTTTTAACGCCAGATTCAAATTATGATTTGTTAAAAATTTCGCTTCTATGTTTAGAGCTGTCCCTTGAATGTTCGCCGATATCTGAATACCGCCGTCTTCTGTAATCCACTTCATAGTAACGCCTTGATTGTTTTCTGAAATACCCAACCATCGAAGTACACCAAACCATTTACCTTTAAGCGCCAAAATTAGCTGCTGGGTTAGCAGATCAGATGGTAGGAACGTTTGTACAAGCGGAGTTGAATGTTCCTCTTTACGCGGTTGATTAACCTTTAATTCAGTTATTTTTGGGGTTACACGATACCCTTCAGCTTCCTTTTTTACTATACCCTCTTCTTCAAGCCGCGCAAGAATTCTGGAGAGCGTTTCAGAATGGAGCCCGGTTCGTCTTTTTAAGCCGTCGAATGTGAATATGGCTAAGTCTTCGTTTTCTATTAGCGCTAACACGTCAGCGTCGCGTTCGCTGAGGGAATAGTCGGCTGGAAGGCTTTGCCAATCAACATTCAGAAGAGGTATCATTATCTTATTTCAAGGTTGAAGAGTTGCTTTTAAGGTTAGCCCATTTCCGCCTCAAAAATGACGTGGAAAATTCAAAAAAAATAAATGGTTATGGGAAGAATAAGTAAATTGTACAAAGGAGCGTTTATCCTAAGTTTATTTTTTCGCCAGTAACAATGTACGCGACTGATTCACAAACATAAACAGCATGGTCAGCTATACGCTCTAAATACCTAGTCATCAATACGCTGGAAATTACACATTTATTGCTACCTTCTTCTGACTCGAGTAGTTTTTGCAAGTAATCAAGGTACATTTTGTCAACTTCGCGTTCGGTTTGAGATATAGACTTAGCAAGAGTTAGGTCATGTTTCCTCAGTGAATCAATGCTTATTCTTACTGTTTGAAGGACCTTTTTGCTCATTACCTCAATATCAGCTTTGCACCAAGGGGCGCATTCTTTTAATCCGCTTAATTTGTCATTAATAAACGATATATCTAGTGAGTATCTACCGAATCTCGCAAAGTCATTGCCAATTTTCATGTACGATTTTATGGTCCGGAGATCCGTTGCAACAGGCTGGAACCTAGCGATTAATTCAAAGCTTTTATCTTCAATTTGATCGGCCATTGCAACAAGCATTTCTGACATTTCACGTACTTCTTCTTGAACGCTTTTTCCATTAAGATACCCTTGAATGGACAAAGAAAGCGTCTCGTAAGTTAGTTCAGACATCCTTGTCATTAGTACAGATTGCTCTTCTAAGCCTTGGTCAATTATTCTGCTCATAGCTTTATCTTATCCGAATTCTCCAGTTATATACTTCTCTGTTAATGGGTTATTGGGATGTTCGAAAATATCTTTAGTATTTCCAAACTCTATGAGCTGACCTAAGTACATAAAAGCTGTGAGATCTGAAACACGCGCAGCCTGCTGCAAATTGTGAGTAACAATGACAATAGTAAATTCTTTCTTAAGCGCCCTAATCGACTCTTCAATTTTGGCTGTTGCGATAGGGTCGAGAGCTGAACAAGGCTCATCCATTAGAATTACCTCAGGCTCCACTGCAAGAGCACGTGCAATACATAGCCTTTGCTGCTGTCCACCCGACAAAGCGGTCCCAGGCTTCTTTAGATCACCTTTAACTTCATCCCACAAAAACGCCATTCTTAGACTTTTTTCCGCCAGCTCATTAAGAATAGTTTTATCTCTTATGCCGTTTAGTTTCAGACCTGAAACAGCGTTATCGAAAATTGACATAGTTGGGAACGGGTTTGGCTTTTGAAAAACCATACCTATTCTTCTGCGTATTGCTACAGGATCTACTTTTGGAGAGTAAATGTTTACACCGTCCAAGATGACTTCGCCTTCGACTTTTGCTCCTGGAGTTAATTCATGAATTCGGTTGAGACATCGTATCAAAGTGGTTTTTCCGCATCCAGAAGGACCCATAATAGCGGTTACCTTATTTTCAGGGAAGCCTATGTTGATTCCCTTCAAAACTTGCACTTTTCCAAATTTAGCTTTCAAGTCCTTTGTTGATAGCTTAACAGTATATGAATCCAAGTTTTTGATTGTACTTATTTAATTGTCCCTCCTAACATGATTTTGTACACAGCCTATTGAATTTTTATTCATTGCTCTATAGATCCATCCTTTTTCCCGCAACGTTTCTTCCCACTGTAAGCTTAACCAGAAGATTCAATCCAAGCATTATCAGTATCAGCACTAAAGCTGCTCCCCATGCCTGAGTCTGCCAAGATGCATATGGAGAAGTAGCGTAATTGTAGATGAGGACTGTTAATGAAGCTGTCGGCTGAAAGATGCTTTTTGCAAAGTAAATGCTTGTGGAAGCCGTTAAGAGTATTGGAGCCGTTTCTCCTGTTGCACGCGCTACGGACAACAATATGCCCGTTAAGAGACCGTTTTTTCCATTGCTTATAACAACTCTCAGCACAGTTTTCCACCTGGGAATTCCAAGAGCCATCGAAGCCTCTCTTAACGTCGTTGGAACAAGCTTAAGAGACTCGCCAGTCGTCCTTGCGATGATTGGCAACATCACAAAACTCAGGGCGACACCTCCTGCAAAAGCAGAAAACTGTTTCGTAGGATAAACAATTATAACGAAAACGAACAGCCCTAAAACAATTGAAGGAAAACCAGTAAGCACATCATTCATGAAACCTGAAACTGTGCTAATCTTAGATGATGACCATTCTGAAAAAAAGATACCGGCTCCGATACCGATTGGCACGGAGATTAAAGCGGCTATACCGACCATCGTGAAAGTTCCAACTATGGCGTTGGCTATTCCTCCGCCTGAAACATTTGGTGGCTTTTGCAAATGGGTAAGGAAACCTATGCTTAGAGCTGGCGCTCCCCTTATGAAAACGTCTCCGAGTATTAGTATTAGTGGTATTATAGCTAGAATGACAGCTATTATCACTAATACTGTCATTAATTTGTTAACGATTTTTCTCCAGAGTGAAATACTCGTGGGGAGATTAGATTTTGTCGTCAACGCATCCCTCCTAAGGTTTAACTTGGGTTCCACGAGTCATCCTCCAAAGCAGTAGTCGAGCAAGACCGTTAATTATTAACGCTACAAAAAATAGAATAAGTCCTAATTCAATTAATGCGGCTTGAAAAATCCCTGAAGACTCACCGAATTGATTAGCTATAATTGAAGATAAAGTTGCTCCGGGCGAAAATAAACTTGAAGAAATGGAAGGAATGTTGCCGATCACCATGGTGACAGCCATTGTTTCTCCGAAAGCACGTCCTAGCCCCAAAATGAAGGCGCCGAATATACCGGAGCGGGCATAGGGCAATACACTTTTCTGGGTAACTTCCCAATCTGTTGCGCCAAGCGAGTACATTGCTTCACGCTGACTATTTGGCACCACATTTAAAACATCTCGGGTAACTGCTGACATTGTTGGAATAATCATTATAGCTAATATTATTCCTGCAGTAAGAAAATCGTATCCAAAGGGATGCCCTGAGAATAACGAGATGAATCCAAGAGATTTGTTTAAGGGCTTTTCAACATAATCTTTTAAAAGTGGTATTAAGACGAAAACGCCCCATAGACCGTAAATTACACTCGGTACAGCAGCGAGGAGATCAACTATTGTTCCTAATGTGTAACCAAAGGTTAGATGGCTTTTTAGCTTCTCTGAGATAAAGATAGCTATCCCCAAACTTATTGGGAACCCTATGAGGATGGCAATCGCAGAAGTCAACAATGTTCCATAAATATAGGGCAATGCACCAAATACATTATTGCTTGGTTGCCATTTTGATCCCGTCAAAAAGCTTGGTCCAAACTTAATAATTGACGTTGCCGAGCCAGAAAAAAGTTCAACAGCAAGCGCAACAACCAATCCTATAATAAACAAAGCTGCAGCTGCAAGAGCGATTGTTAGTATTATGTCTCCTCTTAACAGCTTGAATCGCAAGTTATCGGTCCCCGATATTTGCCGGTTTTATTGATTAACACAAAAAAGAAGGGAAGAATAGGTATTAAATTCTATCTTAAATTATTGGTGTTCCGTTGTAGGTTACTGAATCAAGAGAGGTGTTGTCAACAGCGACTATGTTAGCTGGCAGTGGAACGTAGCCTAACCCTGATCCTAATGATTGGCCTGAGTTCACGATCCATGAGGCAAAGTTGACGAGGGCAGCAGCTTGAGCAGCGTTAGTGTTTGGAACAGCATTCTGGTTTTGATAAATTAGCATATATGTTAAGGTAGCAATTGGGTAAACTGTTGAGGCTGTTGTATTTGAGTATATATTGTCGACGATGGAGACAGTTGTCCAGGACGCACTTCCTGCGGGAAGACCAGTGGAAGCTCCAGCTGAAAGCGAGGCTGCTATGTTTGTAACGTTAGCTAGAATGAAGTTGCCTGCCGCGTTTTCGACGGTGCCGTAATAAAGTGATGTTTGACCAGTGTTTTCAAGGATGTACGCAATTTCAAGAGGACCGATTGCACCATTGTTTCCTGAAATTGCACCTGCTACACCAGCATTTTTGGGAGCTGCAATAGTACCGCCTGGAGTTGAGACCCAGTTTGGAGTCGTACTTTCTCCTATCGTAGTCTTAAATTGCGAGCTTGCATCAGACAAGAAATTGCTGAAAGCAAACATGGTTCCGCTTCCATCAGATCGATGAACGGTGATTATAGGGGTATTAGGCAATTGAGCTGCCACGGCTGGGCTTTGTAAAGCTTGAATTGAAGGATCATTCCATGTGGATACAGTTCCCAAGAAAATATTTGCTAGAACTGCGCCAGTGAAATTGAGGCCATTCTGACAAACTGTACCGTTGAGAAGCTTCAAATTGTATGCGGGTACGACTGCGCTGGCTGTTGTTGGTATGGTTAGAGCGACCGTATTTGCTGGTAAAGCAGCGTATTGTGCTGCAGTCATTGGAGCATCTGTTTGACCGAAATTGACTACTTGATTCTTAAAATCAGTAATTCCTGCGCCGCTTCCCTCTGCATTGTAGTTAACTGTTATTTGTGGTTCAGCTGAGCCATAGGCACCTTGCCATACAGACATTATCGGGGCTACAAGCGTACTTCCGCCCCCGTTTATTGTTGCTGACGCCAGTGGGGTTTGAGTGGGTGTTGGAGTCGCGGCAGGTGTTGGAGTTGAGGTAGGTGTGGGTGTAGCTGTTGGAGTTGATGTGGGGGATGAAGTTGGTGAAGTTGTAGGCGAGGCGGTCGGAGTAGCTGTCGCTGTGGGAGTTGGAGTCGGAGTTGGAGTTGAGTTGTTTGAAAGTGAAATGTAAGCAAAGACGCCGCCAATGATGATAATGATTACTACGATTGCTGCAATAATTATGTAAGTACGTTTCATTTTTTTAAAACCTTCACTTTAAAACTATTTAGTCTTCGTTATATGAGCATACTCTCCATAAACAATATAGTCTATATATATTACAACACAAATAGGTATAACTTGCTTGTTGCGACATAGCGATCACAAAAGACCAAGCAACAGCAGTCAAATCCCTAACGATAACAAAATATAATCACAAAGAAGATACCCCTGAGAAAGCACAAACCGACAATAAAATAAATGACCAAATTAATCGTTGGATCGAGTTTTTCGCTTTCATGGTTAAGAGGAAAAAATAAACCTTTTTTTCTCAGAAATGTGTCCGTTAATGTTTTTCAACAGAGCATTAATGAACACAATCAGCGAACTGAGAAACATGATTTTACAAAAATAGCATCAGGCATTAATAAAATATTTAGTTTTCATATTCTTTGGCAGATGTTTTTTTAAAATAATATCTTTAGTTTTTATATAGCAAAACTCAATATAATCATTAGTCTATATAGATATAACTAATATAATGAGAACTCATAGAAAAACTTGGAGTCAACTGTGACCAAGGAAGCCGAAAAAGTAAACGAAGAACAACGAAAACTTCAGGTAACAGGCGGATCTACATTCATACTATCATTACCAAAAGATTGGGCTATCCGAAACGAACTCAAAAGAGGAAGCTCAATGCTTGTCCGCGAAGAAGACGACGGCTCACTCTCAATAGCACCCTCAAGTTTTCCAAAAAAAGAAAAACAAGACGAAGCTTTTATCAAAGCAGCAACAAATGACAACCCAGACGCAGTCATGAGAACAGCAATTTCCGCCTATTTAGACGGATACAACATTTTACACATTAAAGCGCAAGGACAAAGAGTGCTCTCCTCAAAACTACGAAATCACCTCAAAAATTTTGCCAGGCACTATTTGGTTGGAACAGAAATTGTAATTGACACTCCTACAGATTTGACCTTACAGGTTTTACTTAATTATCCTGAACTCACAGTTCAAAATGCACTAAGCCGAATGTCCATAATTGCTTCATCTATGCATAAAGAAGCCATAACTGCATTGAAAAAACTGGATTATACCACTGCAAAATCAGTTATTGAAACTGATCGGGAAGTTAACCGATTTGGTCTTTATATTGTGCGGCTTTTGAAGTTGGCAGTTTCAAACCCAAGAATCGTAAAAGAAATCGGATTAAACAGCCAAAAAGATTGCTTAGGATACAGGCTAATAGGGAAAGCTGTTGAGAGGACTGCAGATCATGCCACAAAAATCGCTGAAAATACTTTGCTTTTGAAAGAGCATGTTAGTGATGAAATTATAGAAAAAATTGACCAATTGAGCAGTTTGGCTAATTCAATGTTTGAGAGCGCTATGGATGCTTTGTTTAGGCATGATTTTAATTTGGCAGAAAGTGTTATTGAAAAGCTGGGTCAGGCTCATAAGTTGGAAAAGGAAACTGTGATAAGTTTGCAACACCTCAAGATTGAAGAGGTTGTTAACTTGAGACTAGTAATTGAGAGTGTGAGACGAACAGCGGAATATGCAAGTGACATCTCCGAAGTTGTATTGAACTTAAACGTTGATTCAGTTTTAACTTGATTTTTTTTCTTTCAATTCTTTTATTTGATAATTAAGATTGGGTATAGCTAATTGATTATGTTGTTGATTTTGAAATAAAAAAAGAAGTTAGTTTAGAATTTCAGTGCTTTAATATTCTTTGGTTTACTGAGTCTAATATTAAGCCTGATTTATTGAAACGCTTCAAAGAAGCATATTACTTCGGGGCATGGATTAATACTGGAGTTGTCAATCAGATGAGCTGTTCCATCAGGGCAGTAAACTTTGTCGCCTTTCACTGCTTTTTGATAGCGTTTGCAACATTCTTTGAGTTTGGAGCAGCCATCACAATCTCGTGAGAGCATTCTTTTTCACCTCTTCCACATATTCAATAAGAAGATTATCCATAGGCACCTATAGAGATTGCCTCAATAATCTATATATAAGAAATACATCAAGGCTAACTCGCAAATCTTTAAGAAACGTTTATGAAACAAAGAGTAACCTCTCAAGGCAAGAATAAGCTAATGAACGTAAACGAATTAAAAGTGAAAGGAATTTTCTTAGATTTAGACGGCACAGTAGTTAACTCCAAATCAGCCTACATAGAAGCGGCCAAAATAGCGTTCAAAGCCCTTGGACAAAAAAGCCCAGAAAATAAAGTTGCCCTTGAAATTCCTAAAAGACTTGAGCAAGGTCTAACAATAAGCGACATCATGAATGGCGACACAAAAAAGTTTCTAAAAATTTATTATCAAACATTTTATTCAATCAGTCACGAAAAAACCAAACTTATACCTAACGTTTCAGCAACACTTGAAATATTATCACAAAAAGCTAAACTTGCCTTAATAACCATGAGACATGCTCCAACTCAAGAAATTATGAAAGAACTTGAAAGTTTTGGCATATCAAAATATTTTACCTGTGTTGTAACAGCGATGGATGCTAGGCCAAAACCGTCTCCTGAAGCGTTAATAAAATGTGTGGAAGCTTTAGATGTTGAGATGTGCAGTTGCATCATTGCTGGCGATTCTGTTAATGATATACGTGCTGGAAAGGCAGCGGGTGCAGGAACGGTTGCTGTTTTATCGGGTCTGTATCTGTGCGAAGAACTGATCAAAGAAGGCCCTGATTTAATTTTGAATGACGTTACAGCACTTCCAGGATACATCAAATGATACTTTGTGGACGTATCGAGATTCGAAATATTGCTGAAAACTTCTTAGACAGTTATATGTTTCCATAGAAACAAAGTTTAATTAAAAGCTTGATCTTTAATCAATATTGGAGAGGGCTTCGGAGTGGGAATCAGTATGAACTTTGTCGAATTGATGATCGGGGAGAAATTAAAAGATGCGGACCCAGCTTTGGACACAATGGGGTCGGACCGCAAAGTACTACAGGTAGCTTGCCAAGATTTCACAAACTACCTTAAACTTCACTGGAACCTAATGGGAAAGGAAGCAAACCAATGTGAAGTGGTTGAACGTCTGGAGAACCTTTTAAAAGAAGATTCTTCAGAGCTTGACGCATTTTTAACCGTTTGGATTGGCATATGGTTCAAAAAATGGAAAGAACGAGTCAAACTGCTAATCGGCGAACAGAACGCCAACAAATGGAGCAAAATCTCAAAAACAATCAGTAATGCTGAGCCAGTCTGGAAGAAGTTTGAGCATAAACAGGAACTGCAAGAAATTGTTGTTACAACCTTACTTAAGAACGGCGAGATATGCGGCACCGAAATCTTATCTGAAAACCTATTAAAGATGGAGCTTGGCGAAAAACAATTTGACAACCTCAACGAGAAGGAACGGGTCTTCACTTTAGTCAACGATGTCCTACGCAAGGCTCGTGAAATGGCTCAAAGCAAAGGACCACTGATCTTTGTGAAGGTTGACAAGGGCTACTATAGTCCACCAACCGAAAACTAAATTTAAAGCGGGAATAACCCCTCATTTTATATTTTTTAATTTAAAGAATTTTTTTGTTGGTTGAAACTTCAAAATAAGAAGTGAAAGCTCAAAATAAGGAAATTGTTGGTTACTGCTTAGACGATTCTTACTCTTTGAAGAGTCTTTCTCATCCAAGTGTAATGTCTGATGGTTCTGGTTTCCCCAAAACCGCATGCTCCGCAACGCTTATTGCGCACGTGGTATGCACGTCTTCCGCATCGCCGGCATTTAATGTGAACGGTTTTGCCCTGGCGCTTGCCCATTGATGGCGTTCCTTTTCCCACAGCGCTCACCTAGGCGGAGGAGATATAAGGACTACGTTGTCTCCGCGTACTATTATTAGTCCAAGTTTTTTTTGGTTTTCTACGGCTGTTGTGTCTTCTGTCTCTTCTAGGACAAGATTTAGGTGCTGATCGAAACCCTTCAGCCTGCCCCTTAGGCTTTTGCCGCCTTTAAGCCGTACAAGCACGACTTTGCCGAGGTTCTGTTCAAGGATTTCGGTTGTCATTTCGCTCATGCTGGAATCCTCATGAAATTTAATTATGTCTTTTATACTTGAACTCAGAACATTTAAACCTATCCTAGCATGCAGAAAATCAGAACGATCTTCGGTCATGGGGGCGTTCTCTTAGAGGGATTGGTTTTTGCAAATTTTTGCGGTTGTTTTTTGCATAAAAAAATTAGGCCCTCTCCTAGCTGAAAAGCATTGATCGGGTTATCCTTCGGTGGACCGTTGCAGTCACCGTGATAATGCTTAATCTATTATGTCGGCAGATGGTTCAAGAAATCTTGCGAAAAATAGGGTTTGATAAAAAGAAAAATTATTCGTCTTGGTGCTGGCTGATGAGCTTTGCCAGGTTGAGAACGTCGAGGTCGCCTTTGCACCTTGGGCACTTCTTTTTCGCTTCAGCTTTCGCTCCAACTTTAAGCGGCGCTCCACAGTGCGGACAGTAATAAGTTAAAGTCTTGCCCTTCTTGGCTAAATTCGTCACCGATGACCTAGCATTAACTACGCTTTCTTGCGCAATTTTTTCCCGTGCCGCCTCAGCTTCCTCTGACATACCTAGTTTGTCGTATCCTGAAGCTGCTTCACCGAATTGCCCCGCCTCCTCCAGCTTTCGAACTTCCGCCAACGCAACATCTTTGTCGGTTGAATAATTGCCACAGTCCTCCGCCTGCACAAAATAGGTCAAGTACCCAACTGTCACCGGTTCAAGGTTCTTGTTTCTCTTTTTGCATTTTTCAGCACTGAAATAGCTGCAGTCTTCGCAGTTTTTCTTGCCCTTGTATTCTTTTTGGACCTTCCAGTAGCAGTCTGCACAGTAAGGTCTTTCTTCGCCCTCTATCTTAACGGTTGGCATGCCGCCTTTGGAAATTTTGCCGCAACCATAACATTTAGCCATAATTTTAGCCTCAAATCTGAAACTTATTAATCCAAATAGAGGTTATTGGCTGGTATAAAAAAGCAGCTGAGGCAAAGTTAAATTTACCCGCCGCAATAGCCATTGAGAACAATTATGCCCACTCAGCGCAGATACGCCTTAAAAACTAAAGAGGCAAAACAAATCCTCGCAGACGCCTCAGTCGCCACAAAAATAGATTTAGAGGCGCTCTATGGCATCAAATCGACTGTTGAAGTTGTCGAATCCGACATTGCCACAATTTACCTCATCGGTTGTAAACCCTTGCTTTTCAAGGCAGGTGACAAAACCCTACCCACTCTCCTATTCGCCGAGTTCACTGCGGCAGCCCCGAAAATCGTGGTGGATATGGGCGCAGTGCCATATGTCTGCAAGGGCGCAACCGTTATGGCACCAGGCATTGTTCGGATAGAAGGAACTTTCGGCAAGGGCGACTTAGTTCTCGTTATCGACATGAAATTTGGTAAAGCATTGGGACTGGGCGAGGCGCTACTTGACGCCGACACTGCGCGGCAAACTAAAAAGGGCCCAGTAGTCAAAACGCTACATTGGGTCAGCGACAAAATCTGGGATGCTTCCAAAACCCTGACTGAAACCTAAAAAGCGCAGATATAGACTGGTCTTTACTGAAGCAGAGGGTAAGGCAGTGATTGATTTGCTGGTTGGGTTAAGTCTTAATGCAGGATAAAAAATAGAGTTGAAATTAAAATTCTCAGCCAAGAAAAATATGCTTAAATGAAATTATTTCTTTAACTGTTTAACTTTTTCCCATGGAACTTCTATTTTCACTTCTTTGCCATGTTCATCTTTGCAAGTTATAGCCATCGTTTCTTTTCCATTTATGTCATGTTTTATTTCAAAACTTGCGTTACCCCGTTTTTTATTAACAACTACCTCAATAGATTCGACTATTCCGCCTTCTTCTTTTTGTTTTTTTGACAAAACACTTCACCACTATGAATGTAAGTAATGGTTTGCTTAAGAGTTTTTACTGGAGCTCTTTTTCAGAGTTCTTGGGAGGGCTTAACTTGGAAGAAGTCAAAACATAGTTGGGGTTTGGGTTATTGTTTTTTATAGCACCATTTCAGGTTCCAGTCAGCTATCGTTTTGAACGCGGTGATCAAGTCTATGCCTTTTTCAGTTGGTGAGTAATGGGTGTAAGAGGGAGAGGCATTTCTAATTGTTTTTTGGCAGATGCCGTTTTCAGAGTTTGGCTAGTTTTATCGAGAGGGTTCGCGAACTTATGGGTGAGAGGTTTCGGAGCAGCTCGTTGAAGCGTATGATGCTGTTTCCGAAGGCGAGTTCTCCAATTATGAGTAGACTCCATTTGTCCCCTATTATAGCGACTGTTTGCTCCACTAGCAGTTTTGCTTGTCCTCGGATCTGCGGGTACTCGGGTACATCGACCATACTGCTTCGCCTATGTTACTTACTTTACCTCTGGTTAGCTTACGCTTAAATGCTTTACTTAGTAAATTAACTTTTGTAATTTTGGAGAATAAATTATGAACAACTTTTCTAAAACAAAACCAGGAAGCGCATTTAATTGGAAACAGGCTTTGTAAAAGTCGCCATAAAATCCGAGATTGCAGTTGGCAAAACCAAAAAGGTTCAGTTGGATGGCAAACACGTTTTAGTGGCTAATGTGAGCGGCAACTACTATGCTATCGGAGCTAGGTGCACCCATAAAAACGGTGACTTGTCAATGAGCGTTCTGGAAGGCAACGTTGTCACCTGCCCAAACCATGGAGCAAAATTCGACGTTACCACGGGCAAGGTTGTTTCTGGTCCAAAAATTGGTTTCTTTCACCCAAAAATAACCGACGAGCAAACCTACATTGTGAAAACTGAAAATGAAGACATCCTTATCAAACGAAACCCATAAAGACAGGCTAAACCAGCAACACAAATAACAAAAATCCCTTCTTAAAGGGACAAATTATTTTTTTTTTAAAAGAAAGAAAATAGGTTTTGTAACCCGGTTTAAGGCTATATTGCTAATGATTATTGGGCTTTGACGTATATCCTGGCTTTCTAATGTTCTCCTTGCTCCTCCAATTAAGCAATCGAATGCTTATTTTCTTAGGAGGTGATCCGGCCGCAGGTTCCCCTACGGCCACCTTGTTACGACTTTTCCCCCCTTACGAAACTTAGATTCGAAACCGCCATGAAAGACGGCTCCTCACCCAAAAGTCGCTCGGGTGGAACGACGGGCGGTGTGTGCAAGGAGCAGGGACGTATTCACCGCGCGCTAATGACACGCGATTACTAGGGATTCCATGTTCACGAGGATGGGTTACAACCCTCGATCCCAACTACGGCAGGCTTTCGAGATTGCCTTCCCCTTTCGAGGTCGGAACTCATTGTACCTGCCATTGCAGCTCGCGTGTGGCCCGGGAGATTCGGGGCATACTGACCTGCCGTGGCCCGCTCCTTCCTCCACTTTATCAGTGGCGGTCTCCACAGTGTGCCCAGCACAAAGCTAGTAGCAACAGTGGATGCGGGTCTCGATCGTTGCCTGACTT
>PLTA01000019.1:7500-52285 GCA_003164295.1 Candidatus Bathyarchaeota archaeon | reverse complement strand
TTGGTTGGTTGGAATAAATTTTAATCCCACACACTTGTTTTTCATTAATTTTCCTGAAATTGCATTTTAAATATGTTGAACCTTAAATGAGATCGTACGTAGTCTTCATTATAGGAGAATCCTTGTATTCACTGAAGGTACGCTAATTTGCAAAGCCTAACATCTCTAAAGGAGTCAGAGGTCATGTTCTTCCAAGTATACGGGAGCGGTCACTTCCCATCCGCCCTTTGAATGCAGGTAGTTTTCTAAGCTCAAGATCGCTCCTTCTTCGCCATGCGTCAAGAAAACATGCTTCGGCGGAGCTTTGAAGTTGTTAAGCCAGCGATGCAAATCATTCATACCAGCATGCGCAGATAAACCATTAATGTTCTCTATCCTCATCCGAACGGGGTAGGATTCACCGAGAATACTTACAGGGGAAACGCCGTCCAAGATTTGTCGTCCAAGCGTTCCAACCGCTTGGTATCCTGCGAAAATAAGTGTGGATTCGGGACGAGTTATTTCTCTGACCAGATGATGTTTAATTCGTCCTCCTGTAATCATCCCCGAACCAGCCATTATGATTGTTGACCCTTTGATCAAGTTGATCGCTTTGGATCCTTCAACAGATTTGACTAGCTTCAATCCTGGAAAGTCAAAGGGTGTTTGACCATCCTTGAATAGTTCCAAAGTTTTTTTGTCAAAGTACTTCTTGCTCTGTTCAAAGACCTTCGTGATTTCTACAGCCATAGGGCTATCAAGAAACGTAACAATGTAAGGAATTCTTTTTGCACGCGCCAACAAGCTAATATGATATAAGAGCTCTTGGGCTCGTTCAATAGCGAAGGTGGGGATAATGACGTTTCCGCCAGATTTTATTGTATCATTGATAATCTTGCTGAGTTTATCATCAATATCTTGTAGGTTATCGTGATTTCGATCTCCATATGTGGACTCCATAACTACGTAATCTGCTCGATCAAATACTGTGGGGTTGTTGAGTAGGGGCGTGTCCCACTGTCCGATATCGCCAGAGAATATGATGTTTCGCGACTCGTTCTCGTCTTGGAAAACGATCTCAATCATGGCTGAGCCAAGGATGTGGCCGGCATCGTGGAAACAAACCTTGATTTGATCGTTTAATGTCAGAAACTCTTCATATGGAACAGCTTTCAGGAGGGGAAAGCACTTTTCTGCATCTTGGACTGTGTATAAAGGGGTTTCCGTGTAGAGCTCATCAGGTTCTTCGTTGTTGTTTCGGTTTTTCTTGAAGGCAGCGTCTTCTTCTTGGATGCGGGCAGAATCCAAAATAACTATTGGGAACAATTCCTTAGACGCAGCGGTTAGCAGAATATCTCCGTGAAACCCTTCTTTGACAAGCTTAGGAATAAGTCCAGAGTGGTCTTGGTGAACATGGGTCAGGAGGAGATATTGGATCTGGTTGGGAGGAATAGGGAAGGCTTCCCAGTTTCTGTGGGAATAGTCCCGTTCCTGAAACATACCACAATCGACGAGGATTTTCACTTCAGCAGTTTCCAGTAAGTAGCTTGATCCTGTCACTTGATGTGTTGCGCCTAAGAATTTTATTTTCATGAATATTCAACTACATTGTAATTTCTCATTTCTTCCCTATGAGTTCTTCGTAAGCACGTCCATTATCAATGCCGTGATATATGCGATCCTAGTCAAAGCCCAGAGGTCTCACTTTTGCTATTTTAACCAGTAAAAATTTTTGCACTTATTCCAGAGATTTTGGGAAATAAGCGCAATTATTGATTATTTACGAAAAATAAGCCTAAAAACCGCCTGAAAAAATGGCGCCGGGAGGGGGATTCTAGCCCCAATTTACCAGTAAAAAGATGTTGAGGGTGGGTCGGACCGGGCTCATCCCATAGATGGGCTGGGTCTCTAAGCTCCAACTTTATGAATAAGACCATTTTCGCAAGTTTAAGCCAACATTTGAAGCTGCAGGCCCCCCCAAAGACTCAAGAGGCAATTTGTATTTTTTTTATTCACTTGATTTTGGGAAGTCCTGTCTCAGATATGAACAATATTTGTTGTCTAAGCGGTCGTAATACCCTACTTCGATTCCAGAATGGCACTCCCAATAGCTTGAGGATTAGACGGTGTTGGAGTTTCACTCACGTATAGGCTATTTCTACGCAATGTGTCTTGCCAGCGAACAAAATTTTGAGGATAACTTTTAGCTTTTTTTAAGTCCACGACCACGAAGCGAAAGCTTTTTCTAAAAAATCATAAAGCCCTTCTTAGAATTTTGGTGCTGCGGACTAGATTTAAGGTTAACGGTAAATAGCAGCAAAGAAAGAGACTTTTCACACAATCTCTTTTGGGTTTAAAACCTCGTTATTAATAAATCGATATTATAGCTTCAGAAGTGGCGCTGAGCGGGGGTCATAGTACAACTTCAGTTAATGCCATCCGATGTAAAGTTGCTTGCTCTCAGAGTATATCTAAGGTGCCGAGGGATAGCTTCACACCGTCGTTTAAACCGTCGGTTTTAGCTTCTTGCAGTCTTAAGACAGTTCAGCTTCTTAAGGTGCGGGTCCGGTGGGACTAGACCCCAAAAGGGGGCGGAACCATATTTTAAAATCAGCAACTTTTGAGAAAAACACTGGAAAAAGAACCTACAACAACATTTCTAGCTGAAAGTGAATCGGAGGGGATTTGAACCCAATTGGGTTCAAACCACAAATAACTAAAAGAGCAAAAAATAACAAAAACAGTCAACAGCGAGCATTTCTAAGCGGAAGTGAGCCGGGCGCGCCCCGACCCGGAGGCATCAGAGTTAGATATGTTTATGACTGATAGCAGCTCAGTAATGTTCCCGACAGACGCCCCAGAGGAATTTTTAATAATAGAAAAACGTAAAGGCATAACAACCGATGAACGACGGGCCAAAGCTTCAGCTCTTGAATTTGAAAAATCATTCCCAAATTATACAGTTAATTTATTTGAACAAAGATGGGCTGAATTTTTGGGCGAAAAGGTACGATATGGCAACCCAAAAGATATAGCCGATGAATTCCTTAAAAAATATGGCGAGATTTAAAATAAACAACCAAACCAACCTAACAAGCCTAAAAAATAGCAAAACAAACATCGAAAGTAATAGGATAGCTTTTGATGCTAATATTTTCTTAATAGCCCTAAACGTCGTTAAGTTTCCAATCTCTGAATGGTCGCAGTAATCGTATCGGATGTTTAATAATAGTTTGAGGTCGGAGTAAATTGAGTAACCAAAATGAAGAAAATAAAAGTAAACCTAACGAAGAAAATAAACCTAAACCTAACGAAGAAAATAAACCTAAACCAAAAAACGCCTATGTCAAAAGTAATCGTCATAATCGTAAATTTCATAGGCGATAGAGCAGAGTAAAGCGCCATAGTGAGGAACCGAACCTGAGGAACCGAACCCTAAACATCCATATTAGTAATTGTACTGGGGATGGGCTCTTGAGTTGAGGTGCGATTCCCGACCTCGTTTAGACTTTAAGGGAGATGTTTGCATACATATTACCGACCATCCAGTGGGTTAACTGGCATATAAAAATGAACCTCATGCGGTTCTTTAGAACTTAATCCCTAATTGGCAATTCCCTTTAGTGCTTCTTGCAAGATTTCTTCAGCTTTTGGAACTACTTCATTCCTGAGTTTATTAAACTCATTTTCGCTGATTCTTTGCTTGAGGTTCTCTAAATCATTACTGACATTTGCTAAATCCTGAGCATTCCCCAGTTTTTCAATTAATCCGACTGCCAACAAGTAACAAGCCAATGCCTCTCTGTATTTATTTAAATGGTTGAATTCAATCCCCAAGCTCCTGAGCCAAGCGCCCTCGCATGGTTTGTCGCCGATTTGTCTTGCTATAGTCAATGCCTGTTTGTGGTACTCAATGGCTTTACCATAATCACCCAGACTACCATATGTAACGCCTATGTTTCCAAGGATTGCACCTTCGCCTTGTTTGTCTCCAATCTGTCTTGCGATCTCCAATGCCTGTTTGCGGTACTCAATGGCTTTGTCATAATCACCCAAATTGTCACAGGCAGCGCCTATGTTCCCAAGAGCTGTGCCTTCGTCCCGTTTATTTCCGATCTGCCTTGCGATCTCCAAAGCTTGAGTGTAGTACTCGATGGCTCTGGCGTCATCACCCAAACTGATGTAGTTGTTGCCTAGGTTTCCAAGCCACGCACCTACGTCTTGTTTGCGGCCGATTTGTCTTGCGATCTCCAATGCCTGTTCAAGGTATTCGATGGCTTTGTCATAATCACCCAAACGATGGAATATGTTACCTAGGTTTCCAAGGGTTGCATCTTCACCTTGCTTGTCTCCGATCTGCTTTGCGATCTCCAAAGCCTGTTCAAGGTATTCGATGGCTTTGTCATAATCACCAAGAAAATCATAGACGTTGCCTATGCCTCCAAGCCATATGCCTTGGCCTAGCTTATCGCCAATTTGTCTTGCGATTGCCAAAGCCTGATTGTAGCAATCAAAGGCTTTCGCATAATCATCTAGATAATAGTAGGCTTGGCCTAGTTGTCCTTGGGCGTCTTCTTGGTACTGTTTATTGCTTAGGAGCGGTTGACCTTTCAGTGGGTCATCTTTTGGAAGTAGCATGAGACACAGCTCAACAAGGGTCCTGTTGTTACCCCATAAATCCAAAGCTTCGTACAAACCAGTGTCGAAGAGGATTTTTGCAGCTTTATCGTACTCTCTAGCCATACAAGCATGGTAATGCGCTTCTATAAGCGACTGAACATCCTCTTTTCTTGAAGGTTTTTCGGGACGATTAACCGAGAGATAGTAGTCGCACGCAAGATTATGTCGCAAAGCTTTACTGTCAATTTTATTTTGAGCATAGGTTTGGATTAAATATTCTTCCCAGTAATTTTCAACAGTTTTGTTTAAAAGCGATTCTTCGTTTAGAGTAAACGCCAGCTTCTTGACAGAAAGCACCGTCCATTTTGAGTCATTCGCAACGGCAACTATTGCGTTCACTGGTATAGGCTCTCGAAATAACGATGTATATTGAAGAAGTAAACGTTCATCCTCCGACAGTCTCTGGAGATACACTTTGTCCATGATGTTTTCTGCAATTTCACCCTGCCAAAGCGAACTATCGGTTAATGCTTCGGAGAGAGTTTCTTGTCCTTTTTTTATAAGCTGTGATAAGAGAATAAGTGCCAACGGATGACCACCAGAATTCTTAGCTGCGTGCAGTAGTTGGTCTTCTGGGTCAGTCAAGCCTTTTTTGCGCAATAGTTGGATTGCAGATTGCTCGTCTAATCCACTTATTTGATAGAGTTCTGGCGTAATGCCTCGATCACTGGATGGGCACTCCCAGCATGTAAACAATATTCGACTCTGACCAGTGAGTTCCACAGCTTTCTCAATCAGTTCGGAAAATCCTGGCTTAACGGGCTTATTGGTCTGCGGACTGACTAGTGATTCGAAATTGTCAAGCACCAAAAAGTAAGGCAGAACCTCCAGCTCGGCAAACAGCAGGGAGATCAAGTCTTCAACCTTGTAAGATTCAAGTTTCTCAATCGGTTTGCCTATTACTCTAAAGAAGCTCCCTACAATGTCGGTGAGGTCTGTTGTTTCATTTACCTTGCGCCAGTAGATTCCTGCGTACTTGCCACACTCCTCAATTTCATCAACGTACATGCTGGCAAGAGTGGATTTCCCAGTTCCGCTGTAACCAGTAATTGCTAAGGCTGGACTTGCAGTTAGAATGTTCTTGATCTTTTCGAGTTCCTGCTGTCTGCCAAAAATGCTTTTAGGGTCTGTTGTGGGTCTAACGCCTTGGACAAATTTCCAAGATTTCCATGGGACGGTTGATCCATCAGGCAGAACAATGTTGCAGTTTTGGTACTGTACTATGTTGTCGCCTATGGCAACCAGTCCTGTGATGTTTCCAAAATTGACGTTTCCGCCTGCTTGAATAGTTGGCGTATTTGACATTTTCTAAAAGTCCTATAGAAGTATTTTTAGTCCTATTTTGCCAAGAATGCTTAATATTTTCTGTGTCCAGTCCCACTTAGAGACTGTCTGAATTGTATCGCCAACTTCTTTAACTGTGTCGATTGCGCCCTGAAACTTGCTTTGGATTTTCTTGGGGTCTGGCTGCGGTTTCTGTGCCTCTTTTATTGCCAAATTAACGTTGCTTTTAACGTTTTCTGCCTCATCAGTAGGAAGATTCATGCTGCCTATTTCTTTCTGAAATTGCTGCAAATTATCAAAAAGTTCTTTCATATCTCCGCCTGATAGCGTTTAGGTGATAGTTTGCGTTTGAGTGTTGTTGTTGCCTACTGCAAACTGTCCTGGAACATCGCCAATGTTTGTGTCTCCGCCAGAAGTTATTCCTCCTCCGCCTGAAACATTTTTAGGATTCTGTGTTTTTTCTTCGCTCACAAAAACACCTCCATTTTCTTAATTTACTATATTTACTATATTGTCGTTTCAGAATATAGGATTTTGCCTAAAACAAAAGCATCGGATTAGGGAACCGAACCCTGTTCATTCGTGTCAGTTTTTGTACTGGGGATGGGCTTTTGAGTTCAAGTACGATTCCCTATCCCGTTTAGGTTTTGTTCCGAAGCAGTGGATCCTAAAACCAAGCAGAAAGGCTTTTATTAACTATTACTACTCAATACTTAGTCTTTGAAAGAGAGAGAAAGAAGACAAATTGATTGAAGAAAGCAAAAATATGCACATACTCCAGCAATTAAGGTATGCAAGAACCCTTCTTGACAAAGAACAGTACCTTCAAGCTTTACCTACTCTTGACGACCTCATTATCAGACAGGACTCAACAACCTTTCGTCAACTTCGAGCAAATATGCGTGAAATTGTCAACGACCTCACAGGTTCATTAACCGACATTACTAACCAAAATAGCGCCCCAGATAACGTATTGATAGAAGCACGTCTGTTAGTAAAATTAGGTTTTGGCGAAGAGGCTGTTTCCAAACTTCGATCAGTTCTACTATACAAGAGGGTTGATGCACAAAAAAAAATAGCAACATCAGCATTAGGTTTGGCAGGAAGAAGGTTTGATCTTGAACTATTAGGCTTGAATCCAATTTGCAACAAAGAAGCGCCAAACCTAAACAGAAGAAGGAAAGGTTGTGCAATAGAGCATCTAATAACCCTAGGCGAATTTGATGCCTGTTTGGGATTATTTGCTAGTGAAAATAGGGAATCGTTTTCACTTCTGGCTATGTGTGATCCCATAAAAAAGATTGACATGCTTAACGAAACTAGCTCTCTCCCCTCTCCGACAGCTATTAGAACCATAGTCGGAGGCATCCGAGGTTGGTTATCATTTGACGAAGCTTCTTTGCTCGCAACATTAGCTTCCCGCGTGACCTGCTTTCTCCATCGAGGAGACAAGATCAAGCAGCATGTTATACAATTCGACTTCACTGAGGGCAATCAATTCTTTAGGGCTAGTTCCATGAATCTCGCAGAAAAAGCCAAGTCGCCTCAAGTATACATCCGCTGTTACAGATGAGCCTCGAGAAACGTTATCGTGCCAGCGTCTCACGTCCGCGTCATCTAACAAGAACTGGTACTTGCGTTTTGGAGGAGAAGACTTTGCGGCTGGTGCCATAACTAATTATTTAGAGAGGTTGCCATAAAAGCGTTGTGGGGACTCAGACCAGAGATGGAGTGGGCCGGACCGGGCTTACCCCAGAAAAGACCTAAGTCCCCTTGCTTAAAAATTAGGGGATTTTAGAATTTACCTAAATCCAACTTGTTAGGTCCGCCGAGATTTGAACCCGATCGTCAGCGTGGCAGACATGATCCAGAGGCGTATTAGCTTAAATGGGCTCAAATAATGCTGAATTAGTAGAATATTTGCAATATAAGCGCCATAACTAAAGATACGTTAAAAGCCTGCTAAGTTATCTTGATAAGAACTTTACCCTAATCCGAGAACCCATGGATTTCGTGCGCATCTCGGAAAGTTAAGCAGTGGGCAACAACACAATCTTAACCGAGGGCTACGTAACTTTCTTAATTTTAGCGAGTTAAAAGGTCTGACCCAACTTATCTTAATACGTTACGGAAAGCAATTCCTCAAGATATTACTGGCTGCGATCTGAAAGTGCCGTTGGAAGCGAAATTTTGACTTCGCTAAGAAAGCTCCAAGATTCCGACAAAATACCAAGCGCTCAACAATCTTTTGTTGAGATTACAGATGGAGTAGGTCAGCGAACATCGTCAAATAACCCTTCAAATCATCTACAATTAGAAAGTTTTTCTTTACGTGTTCTTTGCCGTTGTTTCCTATTTGGTTTGCTTCTTCTTTGTGGTTTAGAAGGTAAAGAGTTTTTTCGGCGGCCTCAGTGACGCTATTCACAAGAAAACCATTTGTCCCGTTAATTATTTGGAGAGGAATTCCACCCACGCTCCTACCGACCACAGGAATACCCTTCCAAAGAGCCTCGGTCACGCTTAATCCAAATCCTTCCCGAGTAGACATCTGAAGCATAACTTGCGACGCTCTTTGAAAAGCATTCACCTCAAGATCTCTAACACCTTTTAAATCTGTCAAGAGGTGAATATCTTCATCATCGCCTGCATGCCTAGCGGTTTTCTCAAAATAGGTCCAACCTTCAGGATCGTCATTCGCCATACCTGCAATCAAAAGCAGTTGAACCTGTGGAATCTCTTTTTTCACGAGTTTGTAAACGTCGATAACTCCTAGAGGATCTTTCCAAGGGTCGAATCGCCCCACCTGAGTAATTATGGGTTTTTCGGGATTAACGCCGTATTTTGTTAAAACATCAGAAATTGCGGATGCTGAGATTTCTCTGTTTTTGTCGCTTAATGGGTCAATTGACGGTGGCCTTATGAATATTTTCGGCATATCGATACCGGGAATAACATATTTTTCAGACGTAAAAACGGCGGCGTCATAGCGTCTAATGTATTGCTCCAGAAAATTCCAAACGGCAGTATTAGGCGTAGAAAGGTCAATATGACAGCGCCATATCCATTGGTCATTCTTTGCTGGGAGAAATTGAATCATAGCGGCTGGTTGATTATCGTGAATAACCACAAAGTCCGACCTTAAGATTGTCGTTTCACTATTCAGCCTATTATACTCTAAATATGTTCTCATGTCTTCTTCTGAAAGATCTAAGCTCATTCCCTGAAGGGCATTGTGTATTTTCTTGGTTACGTTAAAGAAATCAAGAGAGCCCTTGATTACTTCCCAATGAACATCCAAACCTACATCTTTCATTAGGGGCACAAGGTTCTGCAGTATCTCAGCAACGCCTCCTCCAAATGATGTGGAATTAACGTGAGTGACAGATTTACCCTTTAATTTCTCGGCCAAAGTTCGGACCGAATTGATTTCCTCTGCACCAACGATGTTAACGTAATCATCAAGTTGAATTTTTCGAAGAGAGTCTACATGCAACATAAAAAGACCTTGGACTTTCTGCGCCTTAACAAAACGCAACAAAATTAATATCACTCTTCGCAAATAATAATGTTTGTTAAGCTTCTGGATTTTAACCATAAAACTTATTCAAGAGAATTTGCTATTATGATCATTCTGTGCCGGGTTTTTAATGGATAGAATTCTAATTGTTTCAAATAGGTTACCGATTCAAATATCTAAAAAGAATTCTACACTTCAAATTCAACCTAGCACCGGAGGATTGGCAACAGGTGTTAATTCTATTCATAAATTAGGTAACAGCCTTTGGATTGGTTGGCCTGGAATCTACCTTAATCAAAAGCAGGTGGATGAGAGAAAACAAATTGTTGATGTATTGAGCAATGAAAAGTATCACCCAGTTTTTCTTACGCCGTATGAAATTAAAGGCTATTATGAAGGGTTCTCCAACAATACTATATGGCCATTATTTCATTATTTTAACCTCTATGCATCATACGACCGCAAAAATTGGGAGACTTACCAAAAAGTCAACCAAAAATTCTGTGACGAAATAATTAAAATCTCTGCGCCTAATGATACTATTTGGATTCATGATTATCAATTGATGCTGCTTCCACAAATGATTCGGGAGCATTTACCTGATGCTAAGATAGGATATTTCCATCATATCCCTTTTCCATCACATGAAATTTTTAGGCTTCTTCCTTGGCGAGAAGAAATACTTGAAGGTTTACTTGGTGCTAACTTGGTTGGTTTCCATACTTACGATTATGTTTTTCATTTTCTTTCATGTGTTCGTCGTATTTTAGGAAACGAGAACTACCTTGGAGAAATTCAAATAGGATCTAGGCAAACGAAAGTTGACATTTTTCCAATGGGTATTGATTATCAACGATTTTCAGATGCAGGCAGCAACCCGCTTGTTCAGAAAGAGATGGCGCACACTTTGCGAAAGATTGGAAAGCGAAAAATAATTCTTTCTTTTGACCGTCTCGACTATACTAAAGGAATTCCACTTCGACTTGAAGCCTTCGACGCCTTGCTTGAGAGAAAGCCAGAATGCCGTGGAAAAGTATCCTTCATTTTGGTTGCAGTTCCTTCGCGGATTAACGTAAGTCAGTATCAAAAGTTGAAGAAACAAATTGATGAATTAGTAGGTCGAATAAACGGGAAATATGGCACCACAGATTGGACGCCAGTTAGCTATTTCTCAAGATTCCTTCCGTTTGAAACATTAGTAGCCCTATATGGAATTGCCGACGTTGGTTTAGTGACACCATTACGCGATGGAATGAACCTTATGGCCAAAGAGTTCATAGCAACTAAAATCAATGGTTTAGGAGCACTTATTCTTTCGGAAATGACAGGTGCGGTGCAAGAGCTTGGAGAGGCAATTATCGTTAACCCCAACGATCAAGAAGACATAATTGAAGCTCTAGAGTCAGCTCTTGCTATGCCCATAGACGAACAAATAAAACGAAATCGTATTATGCAAAAACGATTGTCACGTTATAATGTTGAACGGTGGGCAGACGATTTTCTCAACCGCTTAAGTGACGCCTATATCAGACAACAAGAAAGTTCTCAACAAATCATGACTCCAGCTAATCGAACGGAACTCGTCGAAAGCTACAGCAATAGCAAAAGAAGGCTAATTCTACTTGATTATGACGGCACATTAGTGCCTTTCGCTGCGAAACCACAAAAAGCAGTACCTACAGACGATGTAACCAAAATGCTAAGGAAGCTTAGTAAATCATCTTCTAATGAAATTGTACTTATCAGTGGCAGGGACAAAAGAACATTTGACGAATGGTTCCGATTATTAAAAGTTGGATTAGTCGCAGAGCATGGAGCATGGATTAAAGAACGTTCAGGAGACTGGAAAGCCCTTGAACAACTTTCCGACGCATGGAAAAAAGAAATTCTTCCAATTCTGGAAACGTACGCTGACCGAACACCCGGCAGCTTCGTGGAAGAGAAAGATTTCTCTTTAGCTTGGCATTACCGCGCGACCGAACCTACCCTTGGCGCTCTACGCGCTAAAGAACTCAAAGATAATCTTCTATCATCAATCTCAAACCTTAACCTAGAAGTACTGGATGGAAACAAAGTAATCGAGATCAAAAGCTCCATAATTAATAAAGGACGAGCAGCACAGAATTGGCTTTCAAAACAACAATACACCTTCATTCTTGCAACAGGAGACGACAACACCGACGAAGACCTCTTTGCAGCTCTTCCCAAAGAAGCATACTCAATCAAAGTGGGAGTAACTCCAAGCAAAGCACGATACAGTCTTCCCTCACAAAAAGAAGTTTTACCACTATTATGGAACTGCATTGAAAACGAAAAAACCCGCCGTAAACAATAAGCACTAAAGTTGCGCGCATGGCTGTTCCTATCGTAAAAAAAGGATTTTCTAAAAGGTTTTTTGAGTTATGTGGGTTTGCCTTGGTTACAGCGCGCGCAGAAAGCGCTCAATTCGTAACCCAACTACTAAGCTAAGACAAACACCATTTTCTATTTTTTGTGTGTATTAGTTGCGCTTAACAATTCTGTTGGAAGCTTCGCCCTTAACACTATTTCCTCAATGGAACCACTACGGTTATTCAAATAGACATCTTAAATATGAACGTCACCATGTGATGACACTTTTATTGAACAAAAAAAGGGAAAAACTGGTGATGTCACGGTTGGTCCGAGGTACAAATCCTAGCGGCCCCACTTTCGCTTATTTTTACCAGTAAAAATTTTTGCCGTGATTTCAGAAATATTGACAAATAAGCCAAAATTGTGGCTATTTAGTAAAAATAGCTTCAAAAACTGCCTGAAAAAAAGGCGCCGGGAGGGGGATTTGAACCCCCGCGGCCCCGAGAGACCACAAGCTGATTGGTGATTGCTTTCGGCAAACATCTCCAGGCTTGCTCCCTGCCTGGCTAGGATACCCCGGCACAAATCCAAACAAACGACATTGAGATCTATTCGTTACCTTTCTCTGACCTAAGCATAATTTAAAGCTTTATCGGATTTGTCAACAATGACTAATCCTTGAAATTAACCGGCTTCTCAATAAAATATTGATTTTATGATAGCCAAACAGAAATACTCAAAGCTACATTAAGAAGATTGTTTGTGCATTAAGAAATTAAATTAGTAAATGAGACCTGATATAGAGGTAAAATCAAAATTTTTTGCCATTATCTTTCTAAAAAGCCCATGATTTCAGTCTAAATAGTTTTTAGCTGGACAAAGTTTTTATTCGCGTTTGAAACTTAAACATCGTCCGTTAAGATAAAGGATGATTCGAAATGGCCTTACAAAAAGCAGATTTCATATTAATTGATTATGTGGCGAAAGTTAAGGAAACAAACGAAGTTTTCGACACAACAAAAGAAGATGTTGCCAAAAAAGAACACCTATTCAAAGAAGGAAGAATATACGAGCCTAAACTGGTAGTTGTTGGAGAAGTTGGCTGGGTACTCAAGCCACTAGATGAAGCATTGATAACCATGGAGATATGCAAACCTTGCACAGTCGAAATTTCACCAGAAAAAGCGTTTGGACCAAGAGACCCACTAAAAATTAAGCGCGTTCCAATTAAGCAACTTTATGCAAAAGAAATCAATCCAGTCGTTGGAGCACAAATAGAATTTCAAGGGAAAGATGCTGTTGTTCGTTCAATTGGTGCAGGACGAGTACTTTTAGACTTCAATCCTCCATTAGCTGGAAAAACTCTAGTTTACGATGTAACAATAACGAAGAAATTTGAGAGCAGAGAGGAAAAAATAGGCGCTCTTATCCACCACAGAATCCCCATAGTTGAAGAAAACAAGTTCAAAATAACCATACAAGACACATGCTTAACCATTGACATGCCAGAAGACGCATTCTACATTGAACACATCGAAATTTACAAACGAGGAATCGCCACAGACATCCAGAAATTCATCCCTGACTTGATTGAAACTAAATTCATTGAAACCTTCAAAGCTGAACCTAAACCAGCGCCACTGCCTCCAGCCCCCATAGCAGCACCAGAAACTCCGGCTACCGCCCCATAAAAGCGTCATCAAACAATTCTTTTCTTTATTTTAACAAATTTTTCAAAGTATTAATTATTGCTAAAAAAATAAATTTATCTAAGCTCCATAATTGTAGTATGTATGTGCTTCCAATTTCTTTAAGTTAAGTTTAAGTGGAAGTGAAAAATCAGGTTGGACCATACCATTGTCCATTTTGAAATTCCAGCTAAAGATGTCGAAAAACTAAGGCATTTTTATGAACAACTATTCAATTGGAAAATTATTGAGTATCCTTCTCCGCTAGATTATTGGGTTATCCAAACTATCCCTGTTAACGACAATGGCACTGCACAAAGACCGGGAGTAAATGGTGGAATGTTTAGAAAGCAACAACCTGAAGCTAAACCGATAAATTATTTTGCTGTTGAATCGATTAATGATTATTTAGCTAAAACTGTGAAGCTTGGTGGCAAAGTTATCTCGCCCAAACAGGAAGTTCCTAATGTTGGATGGATAGCCGCTGCGGAAGATCCAGAGGGAAATCAATTCGCATTATTTGAACACTTATAATTTTCTTGTCAACTCTAATTTATTACGCCTGTTGCCCTTGCTGTTTTTTCGCAGGCTTCAAAATTAAGATTCAGCTTATGCAGAATTGTGTAGCGTTCAGGACGTATTTTTGCTGCTAATTCCAACGCTTTGATTACGTCATCGTCTTTGACACCTAATTCGGCTGCGGTTGTCGGTGCGCCTATTTGCTTGAGGGTATTTCTTATTTTTTGCCAATTTGACTTGTAAAGATAAGCTACCATTATTGAGCCTACTCCACATTGTTCGCCATGCATGGCGTGGTGATGATTAATCATGTCTAAGGCATGACTAAACAAGTGTTCTGAGCCACTGCAGGGACGACTGCTTCCGCCGATGCTCATGGCAACTCCGCAGCTGATTAAAGCTTCAAGAAGAACACGTAATCCTTCGTCTTTATGGAATACAATTAAGTCTGCATTTTCAATTACTAGTTTTGCACTCATTAACGCTAAGCTTGCCGCGTATTCTCCGTAGTATTCATTCATTTCTTGATGGGCTAGTTTCCAATCTTTTACGGCTGTGAATTTGGCTATGACGTCTCCGCATCCGCTAATAACAAACCGCCAAGGTGCTTGAGCAATGACCTCTGTATCAGCTATTATAGCCAACGGCGATTGCGCCATTATTGAATAGGGCTTATCTGAACCTTTAATGGAGGCTAATGGGCTTGCGATGCCGTCGTGAGCGACGCTGGTGGGTATGCTTATGAAGGGGATGTTTAGGCATCCAGAACTGACTTTAGCAGAATCAATTATTGTTCCGCCGCCCACACCAAAAAGAACTTGTGGCTTTAACTCTTTAATTTGATTTTGAATATCTGACACATCTCTCGGAGTCATAGTTTTAACAAGAAGAAAATCCACCGAAAAACCCGACTGAATAAGAAAGTCAGAAACTGTTTTCCCAGCCAAATCATAACAAATATGATCGGACATAACTAGTGCTTTTCCTTTAAGGCCTAAGCGTTTTGTGACTTCGGGAACACGTTGCAAGGTTCCTTTTCCAATGATGACTTCGCGGGGAAGTTGCATGTAATGGTAACTTAAAGTCAAAGCAATCACAGTTAACTTGCACTCATAGTTCCATAATGTTGCTTTAAAACTTTGGGAACAATCACATTAAAAATACTTGTTTTCAAGAAGCAATGATTGTAGTCTATCAAGAATTTCTGATTAACGCAAATAACTATCGATCCCAATGAGAGCGTTATTGTTCTTGCTTTGCAGAGACAATTCTCTTTTGCATTTTTCACATTTAATGGCATGGGCGGATACCAGTGCTTCACAGTACGGACAAGAACAAAGTCCTAATGCAAAAATGAAGACACCAATACCGCTCCAATTGCATAGCCTGCTTTTAACCTACGTAAGGACATTTTTACCGTAAAATGAATATAACTTATTTTCTTTAAAATAACCTTCGCAGAATTTAGTCAACAAGTTTTAAACCCGTCCTTCAGTGATCCTAACAATTAGTTTTGGCCCCTTTCAAATAAACTGAAACGACCTTTTTTTGATTTTAGAAAAATGTGTAGGCTGGGTTCATAATATTCATATCCATCTCTTGAGCAAAGAAGAAAATTAGATACTCAATGGCGCACTGTCCTAGCTGTGGAAAAGAAGTTAACAAACCTTCAAGAGAACTAAAAAACCACTATTTCATTATTCAAGCCTACAATTGTAAAAAATGCCATCACAGCTTCAAAGTTACAATTAATCAATCAATACATACCTAATTATCAAAATTGTAACTAACCAAACTTAGTCGACCGTTATTGAAGACCCTATTTTATTGCGCGATAAGATTTAGACTTACGGCCAAACCCAGAGAAAATTTGGCAACTCATTGAAAATAACGTTAATACAAAAGATAGGAAATTATTATTAATGAGCCTGAATTCAAGCGGTAATATGATTACAACTATAATGAGTGACATAATCAAGTATTTTCAGGGAGACGTGAAAAGAATCAATCATCCACTGAAAGTATACGATTTTGCATATTTAATTTCCAAAGAAACCAATATCGACGAGGATAAACTATTGATGATATCCGTTGCTGCACTTTTGCATGATATTGGAATAAAGGAAGCAGAAAGAAAATATAAGTCGTCTTCTGGGAAGTTTCAAGAGATAGAAGGGCCTCAAATTGCCACTAAGATTTTATTACCTTATGATCTTGATGACAAATTTATTGAACGATTGCGTTTCATTATTGGAAATCATCACACTTACTCAAAAATAGATGATATCGATTTTCAAATATTGGTAGAAGCAGATTTCTTGGTAAACATTTTTGAAGATTCTTTGAGTCAAGAGTCAATTCAGAAGCTCCGGAATGAGATATTTAAAACAGAGTCTGGTAGCCGGTTATTGGAAGAAATGTATCTTGGGTCGAATTGATTTCTTATTGGATAAAAATAGTGTAATTTTAGTGTCTCTAGTTATCAGAAAATGGGAAAAACAGAGCCCTTAGATGCGAGGAGGTGCCCTAAAGAAGGTGTACACGCTACATGATTGTTTTTGTTTTGCCTTTACATTCTAAATGGAGCTTTTCTTTGTCTATTTTTAGAAGGGTTTTAGTATCAATGCTTACTCTATGCTGTTGCTTTATGGATTTGGGCGAGTAGCTCAGTACGGATTGAAGAATTCTCTATAAAGAGGGGGTTCCCGCTTTGTTCTGATATCTTCCCGCAGAGAGCACCAGCCTCCTAAGTTGGGGGTCGAGGGTTCAAATCCCTCCCCGCCCGCCATAGCATCTTCCTCCAACGTTAAAAATTATTCCATTTTGTCTATTGGAATTGCGACTTTGCACTTCTTGAGCAAATCTGTGTCTTGTGTTACCAATTTTATGTTTTGTTTTTCAGCAATGTAGGCGTACGAAGCATTGTAGAACGTTAGGTTCCGTTCTATCGCAATTGCCAGAACATCAGCGACTGAATCAATCGCCATCTTCTTCAGGGGCGACATCACCTCAGAAAAAATTGAGGCAACCTTTCGGGAATCCTTGAGTTTTCCCTGTTTGTTCTCCCGCCAAAGCACATTACCAACTTCGTATTCAGTAAGTGAACTCACTGCGCACTCCTCGGAGCTGATTGGAATGCCTGAAATAAGCATCGGATAAAGTGCTGAAGTATCTATGAGATACTTACATCTCGTGCCTTGTCGTTCTGACATCATCAATCCACGCCTCAGGTTTAACGTCCATGAGGACTTTGAGATCTGTTGCGATTTTTTGTGCATTTTTTTTCTTCTCGGCTACGAGTTCCTCGAGAGTTTTCTCGACCGCTTGTTTTAAGTCGATTCCTAGCTTTTCAGCTTCAAGCTTCAAACTTTTCTTAACCCTTACAGAGAACACTTCGGTCACAGTTTCACCCTGTATACACAATAATTAAAATGTATACATGTAATATTTAAGAATAATGCGAGCAACAACCTTTTAAAATTGAGGGCTGAGGGTTCAAAGTTCTTCGCCTGTTATAAAAGTTCGATAGGGTAACCTTTTGGATGAAGTTTTTTATATTGTGTCTCTTCATCTGCTGTAATGCAGAATATTTTTCTGTTTTCAGCAATGGCAACGGGCAGAGCATCATAAAACGTTATTTTTCCTTGGTAGGCTATCTCGCCTGTTTTGTTTATGAGGTTTTCATTCAGGTGAGTCACGTTCATATGGAGGTTGAATAGTTGCGTTAGGGCGGTTTTCCATTTTTGTATATCGTAATCTGGTTTATATCTTAAGGCGTTGCCAACCTCACAAATTAGAATTTCCGAGATTGTCAACTCAACTGTCCCTTGTATGTACGAATCTAAGAGTTTTAGTGCTTCATCCGATTTTGTTTCTGTGCTAAACCATTTGACGACTACTGAAGAGTCTAGTACTATGTCGCGGCGTCTCGCCATTTTCGTATCTCCTTAGCGCCGTCCCATTCGGCTTTGCTTTCCAATCGAAGGTTTTTGATTGCCTCTGCAGCGCATTGCATCTCTTCTTTACGTGCGGCATCTTCAAACGCCTTTCTTGCAACATCGCTCCAGTTAACACTTTTGCAGCGCCTCATGCGCCCTTTTAGCTCTTCGGGAACTCGCACTGTAATATTACTCATGCACACAACTTCCTGTACATGTTTATCGCACATAGAAGATGTAAATACTGAATAAAAAACCTTCTCGCCTAAAAAGATGCGAAAAAGGCATGAAGCACTATCCTCCTCCAAAGCTTAAAAAAAGGTAAAATTTTGATAGACCTTTCAGGGATTCGTCAGCTTTTAACTATCTTATATTTTCTAAGTGTAAGCACAACTAAAGTGGAAGCTGCTAATATGATAACCATTGACAATATTATTGAAGATGAAAATTCAGGAATTGAAGACGATTTGTTGAACACAATTGACACTTCGTGTGTGCTAAAGTATGTGGTGTACCATACGTAGTAGTTACGGCTGTCTTGACAGTAACCTTGGTTTTGGGCAGTTTGATTGTCAATGTAGATTGTCGGCGTAGTTCCGTAAGCCACTTCATTTAGTGGAATACTGATATTTCCAAAACCTGTGCCACCTTGTCCTGTAATAGTGAATGAGAGGGTTGTTGTAGAAGCGGATTCGTTTGTTGCAATTGTAGCGTTGGACATCTGCGAACAGGTTACGTTTCCGGCAACAGTAAGGTCAACAGTCTTGCCAGTGTTTGTCGTAGCTACCACAGTTGATGGGAACGGATTAGTTGATGGAGGTGTTGTTGAAGTGGGCGTAGCTGTTTGAATTGGTGTTTGAGTTGATGTAGGATTTGGAGTGGCGGTGGGTGATGTCATAGGCGTTGGAGTGGAAGATGGAGCTGGAGACGGCGGTGGCGTTGTGTTTTGTGTCAAGCTTGCTGTGATCGTGCTTGGTCCATTCACACTAACTGTTGTAGATGCCGAATTAGAGTTAGCAAAAGTGATTAAACCGTTGCTGGCATTCCACTGGGAAAACATAACTCGAATTAGGTGTTGCGCTTAAGGAAAACGGATTTGAGTTTTCCCACAAGGTGCCTGTTGGAGTGGTCGACCCGCAGCCTGAAGGTGTGACAACGAATGTCAACTGATATTGAGTTGCCCAATTTGCTTCTTCAGTAATTGGATTGTTAATTGGTATTGAATAAGAAGGAAATGAACCCTCATAGGAACCTGAACCCGAGCCAATCCATGAGTCAAGCACATATTGTGTTCCTGCGCCATCAGAAAAAGGCGTTGTCACGGAGAAAGTAGCTGTTGCACCGGCATTATACCAACCGCCACCGCTTGGAGAACCGTAAGAAGAAATTATTGTCAAATAAAATTGTGTATTCCAAGAGGCTGATTCGGTTACTGGGTTATTCATTATGCAGTTTCCATTGACACTGGTTCCACTGTAAGAATCTAAGCCCCCGCCAGTCCATGAAGCAAATTCATATTGTATTCCTGATCCACCGCTAACTAAATCGGTTACATTAAAGTTTGCTAAAGTGCCAGCATTGAACCATCCAGAGCCAGAAGGCGACCCATAAGGTGAATTGACCGTTAAATAGTATTGGGTGTTCCAGTTTGCATTAACCGTAGTTACAGAATTCATGTTTATTGCGTTGCTTTGGAGGTAATTAGTTCCACCTATGCTCCATGAAATGAATGAAGATTGAACGCCGGTCCCGCTTGAATAGTTAGAATTTAAACTTGCGTAAGCTACGCTGCCGCTTTTATACCAGCCTTGACCTGACGATTCTCCAAAAGGTGAAATTACAGTTAAAAAATATTGATGAATATAACTTGGATTTATCAAAATTGTTTGAGTTACGTTTCCAGACGTGCTTGACATACAATTCCATTGTTCAGTACCTGATGGAGCCGTTATGATAGAAGATATTGACCACTGCGTGTTTGCATCTGACCAAGTTGTTTGATTTAAGAGCGAAAGATGTAACTGGAAATTTAATCCAAATCGTGTTCCAGATAGGCAAGGTAGGGAGGACGGTACTGATCCGTCTGAGGAAGTATAGTTTGCTGTGACTTGAAACTGGTGGAAGTAAATAATTAGACCTGGAATTTGGCTCACCTGAGATATGTTCCAAGAGGATATAGGAGTAGCCCATTGATCTTGCGAAACTCCAAAGATATTATTACTAACCGAGGCATTTGTGCCTCTTAGCACCATAAACGTTTGTTGAGTAATATTGAATAAAGACGATACTTTAGCCGTTTGATTGAGTTGAGAAGAGGAAGTCGAGGGAGCAGTAAAATAAGTAAGTGTTGGAACGATAGGGCTTCCGCCACCAGATACTGCATAAGCTACTTGTTGATTAAGGATTTCATAGTAATAGAAAGTTACTGACGAACCAACGGGAATTGTTACAGAAGCATTTTGTGAATTCAAAACCCATTGTTCCGTGGAGTTCGAATTGCTTGATACTCCAAAAATAGTAATGTTGGTACCGCCGTCGGCAATTAATGTTAGAGTTCCATTTTGGGCTTGTGCAACGTGTAGTTGACCGTTTAAATAATATGGAACCTGAAAATAATTTGGTGCAAAAATGGGAACAGAATCGCCAGCAGGAAACAATGTTATGGTTGAGTTAAAATAAGGATTGTAAGTTACATTGAAAAACATATTCTGATTATTTACAGTTTGACATGGTGTACCCACCGCACTCCAGTTTCCAACCGCAAAATACATTAGAGTACCGTTAGTTTGGTATAATTGTGAGTCGAATACTTCTAGGAAAAATGTTTGATTATAAATGCTTGGCACATAATTACTGAATTCGCTAACATCCATTACAATGTTGTTAGAGCAAAAAGGATGATCTCCTCCATAGATGTAATTGTTAAAACATTTGGTCACTATTGGATTACTTGGTTCCCAAACCAACAGTAATGATACAGTTACTTCTTACACTATCATTAATTTTAAAACTCGCTAACAAAGTAGGTTGATAATTGCTTTGATCAAAATAGTAATAGCAGAACGATACTCGCTGTTCCATAGCCGCATAAGATATCCAGTAGAATCCTGTTTGGACGGGTTCCCAACTGCCTATCCCCCAAGAATTAGCGATTTTGAACGCTCCATATCTCACTTGTCCCGACTCAACATAAGAAAAATTGTCATCATATCCCACCACTGTTCCCGCGTGATTAATGGAAGGCGAGTTATAATTATCTAAAGTCCAAACATCATTACTTGAAAGGTTAGTAAACTTATTTGCGTCAACCGATATTGAAGCTAAATTTCCGCCGGCTAAAATATTCTTCAAATTATTAATGCCTGTATCATCAGTGAGAGAAACGTATTGGCCGCCACTACTATTTCCACGATATAATGGGGCTTCAGTCCAAGCTGCTTGGGAAGGCCAAGAAGTATAATCATTCTGGTTATAGGGCATATTCATCCAGGAACACGTACCAACGAAACAAACCAGCTGAAATGGTGCGAACAAACTTGAGCCATCGTCTTGGCCATTATTAATTAAATTATAAACAAATGCAGGACTGATTATTCTGTTTTGGTAACTTAGTGTTGGTTGATTTCCATTCCATGTTGCTCCAGTAAGATTCCACCCGTTCTCTTTTGCCGTTTGAAAAGTTGCAATATAATATCCAACGGACCAAGAAGCACAAGATCCTTGGATACCTTGATTTCCAATCGGTGGAAAATATGGTGATTGCGAATTATCAACAGAAGAAGGAATATTTGATAAGCTTACGTTGTCAATTACGTAAGTGTTCTGTGACAAAGCAGTCCAACCATCTGAGGTGGGGGGTTGCAATCCGGTGCCGTAGCCTTCAACTATTTGGCTATAGTTTTTGCCCTGCTGGTAAACTCCAACTTTACCCTTTAATGTGGAAAGTTCTGTTGCGGTAATTTTATGCTCAGTTAAACTCATGTTTCCAAAGTTCTCAGATAAAGAATTCTTGGGTGTGAACTGGTTAGCACTTACATAGGCAGTTGTAACACCGTTGTGAAAAGAAGAAAAACTAGCCAAAGCAACAAGTACCGTTATGAATATCAAGCATTTATAACATCTCACAGTTTTTTTCAATCTATCAATACTCTTTCTATTTAGGTCTCAGCTTGTTTAGAATTAAAGTAACTAATTTATGTGATTTATGCTTTAGTTAAATATTTTATTTTGAAATCATTTTCGTATAAACCAAGTAATCGTGACAACATTGCAGTAAAGAAGGGGAAACGGAAAGGAGTAATTATGTATGTTGGAAATAGGGCTTGATTTTTTTTTATTTTGTTTTTGATTAATGTTATGAATAAAACTTTTTGCGACAACTCGGTTGAGTAGTCCTATTTAGTTTGGGTTAACAAAGGTTAATAAGTAAAAAAATCATTTTAGCCGCGACTGGGTGTGCGTGTTTACTTGCAAAAAGGAACTTCGTTTAAGATTATTACGCCTATTTTATTGGGTGTTTTGCTGTTGGCGGCATTTGTAGCGCCGCTTCATGCCCTTACACCCGTGAGAGATTTAACTGGAACATGGAAAAACTCAATATCTGAAACATATTACGAAATGGATCCTTCTGATCCAAATACACGGATGAATGATGTAAAAGTAACTTATAGTATGGTAATAACTCAAACCGGCAACTCGATAGATATAGAATTGGATGTTTACAAGTCGAGTTGGATTACAGATACGGCATACTGGAATGAGTATCAGATGTCTGGTGTTCCCCCTGTGGGATATAACCAAATCGACTTCACGGGCACGGTTTCTGGCTCTAGTTTTGCCGCTGATGAAATGGGAAGCACACTAACCGCAGAACACATAGCAGGCACATTCACTACCGATATCATAACTGCGACTTTAACTGGGAACGCTGAAACTACAGACACTAACGGCATAATTGTACTGCTGTCAGACTCAAGTGCTACTATGCCTCCAACCACCACCGCGACTTCAACGCCAACTCCAACCCTCGGACCAGCGCTACCTACATCAAGCAATTTAGGCAGTATTTCATTCGTGCAAGGTTCAACATGGTTTGTTGTCACAGGCGCGCCTGTCACCACTCAAAGTCAAATTAGTTCAGGCTCAGAAATTAAGACAGGCAACGATGGCAACACAATTGTAGGTTTCAATGATCCAGATCAGGGAGAAACTGTATATTTGGGAACAAACTCGGATGCAGGATGGGTTTATCTTGAGCCGCAAACTGATCCACTATCTGGAAACATTTCTTATACTGTGCCGCCATTACCAACAAGTTTTAGTGAAGGAATAGAGCCTTGTGAGTTTGGTCAAGCCGGCGCTTCGCTTGCAGCGGAAGTAGCAGTTGGCTTAGTCTTTTTGGCAGCGACTGGAGCGCCAATAACTTTAACAGGCGCATTAGTTGTTGAGGGAACTTTATTGTTGGGAACAGGCATCGCCTATATTAACGAGCAATTATCTCCTCAAGAAGGAACTTATGATGTAGGACCGGTACAGGTGCCTCAAGGATTGGTAATGGGTGAAGGAACAGATTATGTTGTTCAAGTTTCCAACGGAATTACTACAATCCAAGTCATGGATGGTTCAGTAATATTTGTCGACCAATACACTAATAATTCGATAACTATTGCAGCTAACCAGATGTTGACGCTTCCGACGTCTCAATCACAGGTTGGATTTAGCCAGCAAGACTTACAGTCTTATCAATCAAACTTTGATGCATCATCAATAAACCAATGGTGGACCCAAATAACATCCACCGCTACACCTACAGTATCCGCTGATTCTCCATTAGCTGTTACGCCTACTACAAATGCTCTAAATGCCTTCAATAACTTTCTGTCGTCGACCTTATTTTTAGTCCTAATTCTCCTGATAATCGTCATAATGATAGCTGTAGTACTTGTTATCAAAAGCAGAAAACATTTGCGCCAATCCAGCAGATCCAATAAAAAAGAAAACAATCAAGATCTTGCCCAACCTGTCAAGTATGAAAACTCAAAAACATCAGAGCCACCTTCAGAAATTCCACCACCGCACTCACCTGAAACAGAGGCTCAGCAGACAAAACCTGCCTTCTGCCCAAACTGCGGGAAAAAGCTCTCCAAATATCAAGCATTCTGCCCATTCTGCGGTTCCAAGCTACCTCAATAATGCTTGATTTCTGGAGTAGACTAGGATTAATTAAAAACCAGCGCCTTAGTTGGGATCAGAAGAAACAAGTCTCTGTTTAGAGAATCTATTTTAATGATCATCAGTCATCTATTTTTTCAAGCATCTGCTGACCGCAGCAATTGGGATCCTTGGGTTCATTGCAGTACTATGCATATGTACATTCGCATTCTTCATATTCAGTCTCAACTTTTTTATCGCACACTTTAAGCTGAAAGTAAAACATGGTGATCTTGAATTATTTTTCACGGAGAGCCAAAAAAAGGGTTATGCATAAAAAGAAAATAATGATAAGAAAAACGGGCTGATCTTCTCAGGGGAAGCCTTCTATCAGATCATAAATGTAGGCGTCCCATTCTTTAGATTCTTTGTCCAGCAGTGCAAGCAATTCAGTTAGGATTTTGTGGTGTTTTTTCTCGTCTTCCAATATGTTCAGAATTACTTGCTTAACGCTCTTATCTTTAACAATCTCGCTTATGTCCTGTGTTTGCTTCAGCATGAACGCTTCTTCTTTTAGGTGTTTAGCAATCTCTTTTTTGCCGAGATTTTTGCTTTCTTCACCCACTAAAGCACTTGTGTTTAAGTCAATGAGCATCTGATATGTTTCGGCGTGTTTGGTAGTATCTAAAATTAAGCCATGAAGAACAGTTTTTACAAGCGGATTCTGTGCTGCTTCGTAAACGGGTTTTAAGCTTTTTGCTGTTTGTTCTTCAAACTCTTTTTGTTTTTTTATTTTGTTAAGTGTGCTCTCGTCTAGTTTTTCCCAAGACAAATTAAGTGACCTCATGTAACTTGCCTGTAATTTTCTTAATTAAGTTTATGTTACAAAAAAACCAAGATGTTTTGGTCGGCAACTTGCCGTTGTATCCTCTATTGCTCTCACGCAACTTGGAGCTGCTTTTGGAAGTCAAGATTACTGCTGAAAAAAGGGCAATCCCAGAAGAGGGGTATTTATAAGATTTGATCGGCACCAGCAGCGGAGTCAACGATGACTTTGATCTCTTTGTTTAATTCATCAGGCAAACCCAAAATACTCACATCCTTGAAGCCACAATCAACGCAGAAATTATAAAATAAAAGAAATTATGTTTAGCGTTTGATAGTGAGCATATGCCCTTTATGACTTTCCATTCTATGGATTCTTAGTTCTTCAGGATTTTTAAAATGAGCAGAGCAAATTCTGCACTTATAACTTTCGCCAAATACATTTTTGTAATTGTTATACATCAAATCTCCATTCTCCTCGACTTCTAAAATTAACTATTACAACGCATATTAATATTATTAAAGAGGCATATAAAGCAAATAATCAAATAACAAAAATTTAATGATAAAACACGATTATTAGCACAACTGGCTTTGCTTGAAAAAACAATTGAAAAAATTTATCAAAGACAAACTTAGCTACTATACCAAGCCGTTCGGGTGTTTTCCCATCCAATCGATGGCAAAGGTTTCCGCTTTAGCCTCAGTTTGAAAATCAGGTGAAATCTTTTTTCCTTCGTTTTTACTAGTTTGTTCTCCAACAAATAGGAGCACATTGTAATTTTGGCTGAATTCTTTTTTTGAAATAATTAAGGTTTGGCCAGTAGTTTCATTTACAAAGCCACCTTCATTGCTTATTTTTTTCCAGCCTTTAATTAACTTCATTGTTGCTCACCTTTACAATTAGGTTGTTTGAAGAATAACTTTTTGGTTATCTTCGTCGTGCCCAAGCTTGTTTGGGCTCGAAACTGTGACTTGCATCGGTCCTTGTTGTTGAACTGGTTAACCGTTTGGCAAAACATGCTTTGCAATAAACAGGCTTGCCTGGAGTGGGTTTGAATGGTACAACTGCTACTTCATTACAAACTGAACATTTTGCTTCATAAGTGGTTCTTTGAGACATTTTTTCACCTCGATTAATCTATTTTTCCGAAAAAGAAACTATGGAGTTTTCTCGCCCTTTTTCTTTACATCGGAAAATACTTTTTGCCTTACTTTCTTTCTATAAACGCAATTTAGCCTTACGGATGACTTGCATCTGCGACAATTTTTTACTAATCCTGCTCTTAATATACACAAAGTTATTTACCTCTATTTGGTTATTTTGAAAAGAATCTGTTATACTGATAGGATGTCCCAGAGGATAAAAGAGACTCTTCAACAGTTATCCGATGGAGCTTGCGCCCTTATAAACACATGGATAAGAAAAAGACTTTTTTGCCAAAACAAAATAAAGATTTCAAGTTTTTAAGAATAGCGCTTCAAAAATCGTCATAATGACGAAATGCACGGAAAAAAACGTTTTTTCATTTAACACATTAATATAGGTGGCAAATCCTTAATTGTTCAATTGTTAGAATTCTTAGAGGAAGAGTAAGATCGACCAAAGCTTTCAACTTTTTCTCAAATTATTCTGATTATGAGAAGTTGAAAAAATGGGAAAAAGAAAAGTTACAAATGAAGGCAGTCTCGACAGCATGGTTTTACCTTCATCAAATGATATATTAGGTATGGCTGTTAAGATGCTTGGCGCTGAACGAATTACGGTTAAATGCCAAGATGGCAAAGAACGTTTATGCAGAGTAAGAGGCAAACTAAAAAAACGAGTTTGGATCAGAGAGGGAGATATTGTTTTGGTGTCACCGTGGGATTTTCAAGCAGACACTCGAGGAGACATTTTTTGGCGATACCGAAAAAATCAGTCAGATTGGCTAAGAGCGCACAATTACTTAAAAATGTAGAAAGAGGTTTGAGAAAAATGATTCTAAAATGCTCTGAATGTGGAAATACCTTCAAAAAAGAAGATCTTAAAAATGGTGAAATAGTCGCTTGCCCAATTTGCGAAGCTGACTATACTGCGTGCGTTAAAGATGGTAAAATTCGTTTAGAAGATTACGTTTATGAAGCTAAAGACTTCGGCGAACTTTAAGTAATTCGTCAAGTCGAAGTTTTATAAAATAATTTTCAATTTTCAAAATTGCAAAAATAATTAAAAAAACCAAATTATTTTTTGAGCCAAAATTAGTTTTTTAATTCAACGATTGTTCCGATCGCTTGACCTGGAACTCCGCGTGAAAAACGTACCCGAACCATGCCGTTTTTGCCATGTGCTCCTCTAATTTTTCCGAGTATTTTGCTGCTGCCGTTAGTCCAAGCTACAGTTTGCCCGATAAGTTTGCATGCTAAAGCTTCTGAGTTGACTGCTTCAAACGTGATTAAGCATTCTTTTGATGTTTGCGATTTTGGCCCCGTTCTGTAATTCGTAATTCTTCCATGGATTGTTTGAGTCAAAAATATCCACCAATCAGGTTACATTGTTACGGTAAACTGGCTAATAAAGATGTGTTGATTAATCTAGATTTTTTAAAGAGGTTAAGGGAGGGGATATTAGAGCTGGTTTAAAAGAAGCTCTTAATTGGTGAATCGTCGTTGCCAGACGCAGATGATGATTTGATTTCTTCGATCTTAGTTTTGGTTAAGGCTTTGATGTTGTTGAAGTCTGACATTTCGCCGTAGCTTACTAAGGTTATTGCTGTTCCTTCTTCGCCTTTGCGTGCGGTTCTTCCTATGCGGTGGAAATATACTGGCGGATCCATTGGTACATCGTAGTTGATTATGTGTGTTATGCCTTCGATATCTAGGCCTCTTGCCGCAACGTCTGTTGCAATAAGCAAACTAAGTCTATCGCAGCGGAAGTCGCTGATTGCGCGGTCTCTTTGTGCTTGAGTAAATCCGGCGTGTAATGCTTGTGTGCGGAATCCTTTTCGGTACAATTGATCTGAAAGTCTGCTTGTTTCTCTGCGTGTTCTACAGAAAACTATAGCTTTGTTGACGCCTTCACTGCCGATTATATCGCATAAAGTGTCAAATTTACCATGTTGATTAACGATTGTATAGTACTGTTTCATTTGTGTGAGTGCGATTTCGTCTTTGCTGACTAGGATTTTCTGTGGGTTTTTCATGTATTTGTTGCAGATGCGCATAACTGACTGTTCAATTGTTGCTGAAAAAAGGCTTGTTTGTCTTTCGCATGGTGTTTTTGATAGGATAAATTCGATGTCTTGTATAAAACCCATGTCTAACATTCGGTCGGCTTCATCGAGAACTACCATTTTAACGGTTCCAAGATTTAATACGCGCCTTTCCATAAGGTCGATTAATCTGCCAGGTGTCCCGACAACAATTTGTACACCGCTTGATAAGGCGTGGATTTGCTTGTTGATTGATTCGCCACCGTAAACAGCCAAAACCTTGACTCTTGCATATTTTGCAAAAGATGCCATGTTTTCGGCTACTTGAACGGCTAACTCGCGAGTTGGCACTAAAATTAAGCCTTGAACTCCGCGAATTTCACGGTTTAACCGTTGAACCATTGGAATGCCAAAAGCAGCGGTTTTTCCTGTTCCTGTTTGTGCTTGCCCAATTACATCTTTGCCTTCAAGCAAGGGCATTATTGCTTGGGCTTGAATTGGAAAAAGACTCTCAAACCCGAGCTCTTTTATACTTCTTAGGATTTCCCCAGTTAATGGTAAATCCTGAAATGTTTGAATTTGCATATACTATTTTTTCTCCTGCCACAGCTTGTTCATGATTTCTCTAAAAACTTCAGGAGCTTTAGGGTGATACATGAGTTAATGTGACATCCCAAAAATGGTTCGGGGCGTATAAAAAGCTTTAGCAAGATTTCAATCAATTGCATACGTCTGGAAAGCTTGTTTTCACTAGAAAAAGGTAATATAGTTTACATATAACACATTTTTGTTTTAGGCGTTTGCAAAATTGTCTAGATTATGAACAGAGTCAGTCTAAATTTGAATTTCGCCAAAACACAGGTTCAGTAGAATTGCTAAGGCTGTGCACAATGGCAAAGAAAACAAGTTCTATCTAAATTTGATTTTAACTTATTTGCCCAACTTGTGTTGACTTTTGGTGGCAAGTAGTGACCACGTGGCGACGAATAAAGACGCAACCCAGAATCATTCTGAGCTCTAAATTACAAATGCAACTTGAACCAAACTGAACAATATTCTCCCTTAATTTAATCACAGTTCCAACTGATTTGCATTAGAACGCACTATTCCACACCAATCCACACTAATTTGCACTCAACCTACAAACAACACAAAGCCTAATTCAAAAAACCAACGCAAAACACAAAGAAAAAATTTAGATCAAAACATCAATCAAACCACAGCTACATATCAAGGCAGTTTTCAGTTGTTGTTGTAGTACTTCAGTCACATAGTCATAAAAGTAATTGAATTGTATTCTGTCCTTCAGAGATAGTGCTTGAACGTTTAACATTGAGGAGAAATAAAATGAGTAAATCTAAAGCAAGAAAAAAACCAGCACCGTACCTGTACGAAGGACCGCCTCCAACTAAACAAGATAAGGAAGAAGAAACAGACGACATCTACGACACTGAGGAGAGAGAAACGATGTTGGAGGATGATGAGGTAACTGCTGCCGAAGAAGGATTCATGCAAGGACGAGAGCAGGAACCGCCAAGCAAAAAAGAAACCCGAAAAAACGCAATCAGCCACGATGACTCAATTTCAGTTGAATTAGCTAAAGAAGATTCAGAAGACGATTAGACAAAAAAGAAGTTAACTTTAGCCTCATAAACTGTTTAACTCTAAATTTAACGACATTTTAGTTTTCTCCACCATTAACCATAAAAGGCAGAAAGTAGAATGATTTCGTGAGGCTTAAAAGTAAATAATGTCGTTTAGAGATCCAGTTTGTGGCATGGTTCTTAATGAGGAAACTGCGAAATTCAAAATTACTTATGAGGGTGAAACAGTTCATTTTTGCAGTCTTGCTTGCAAAAAGAAGTTCAAGAGACATGCCACTAAATTCATTAAATAATTATTAGATATTTTTTACGAATGGACTGATAGATAATACCACAATTTTAGCCTCAGAGTAACAGAAGTCTAAAGAAATTTTCAAAATCAAAATACCACAACTCTTATTCTGTATATACAATTGTACTGACAAAACGCATATATTTTGACCTAAAGAGACCCACTACTCGAGAGAGAGAGAGAGAGAGAGAGAGAGAGAGAGAGAGAGAGAGAGAAAAAAAAAGCGTCACCTCCAAAAAGAAAATGTATTCAAAAACATCAACAAATAAGAATGAAAATAATTCTAAAAAAAAAGAAAGATTGAATTTTAAGGTTACTTGAAGAGCTTCCAAACTATTGCAGCTATGATTCCGCCGATTATTGGAGCAACCCAGAAGACCCAGAGTTGACTTAACGCGGTATACGGTGCTATGCTGCCGGCAAAGACTGCTGGTCCAAGGCTTCTTGCAGGATTAACTGATGTTCCATCTATTGGTATTGCAACAATGTGCATAAGTACTAAGCTTAAGCCGATCGATATTCCAGCGAACCCTTTAGGTACCCTGTCGTGAGTAGAGCCATGAACTACTAGTACGAATATGAAAGTTAGGACTACTTCGGTAATGAAGACAGCAGCCAAGGAGTAATTACCTATAGAAGCACTACCGTAGCCATTTGCGCCCAAGCCATTAGCTGCTAAGCTGTAAGCTGGGTTACCAGATGCTATCGCGTAAAGTATACCTGCTCCAATTATAGCGCCAATACATTGAAAAACAACGTAGAAAATTGTGTCTTTTACGCTTATTTTTCCCGCGACCAACATCGATATCGTAATTGCCGGATTAATGTGGCAACCAGAAATTCCGCCTATCGCATAAACCATAGTTAATACAGCAAGACCGAAAGCAAAAGCTATTGCTAAGTAAGCATATTGCACTCCAAGGATTTGACCAGCAATAACAGCACTGCCACAGCCTATAAGCACAAGCACCATAGTTCCAATCAGCTCAGCGACGTATTTTTTCATTGGAGAAATTTCAGGTACAGCTGGTGGTGGATTTGGTATCTCATTAATTGTTGTTTCCATTTTTCCGTCCATTCTTTTTTCATCATTTTAATTAGGCTGTCTGTTCTTTAAGTTAGCGCTTATAATAGTTTCCCTGTAGCTAGTTAGCTTAAAGTTTTTCGTTAGCTGAAATATCCATCATCATTAAACCCGAAACCATCTTAGGATAAAAATCAGTGCTTTTCTCAGGCAAAAGTTCATGTTGCTGAGCTATCTCCATAACAGTTTGGGCACTTATCGGGTTAACTAGAAATGCGATGCTTGCTTCGCCGCGGTCGACTTTTTCCACTGCGTCTGTGGTCCACCGTGCATAGAGGATGTGTTCATCTATGTTTAGTTGCCCCGTTTTCAGAATATGCTTAAAAACTATATCACGAAGTATGACGACATCGAAGATTTTTGTTTCTTTCGAAACGTTGGCGTTAACAAAATCATAAACATCTTCGTTATGCTTAAGTGTTAAACCATAAGCATGTAAGCCACTATAGACGCAGAATGCATGTTCGTTAAAATGGCTCTTCAAAAATTGTTCCAAAGCATCTACTGTTGGCATAATTTCAGTAACTTCAAAGAAACGTTTGAACTCATCCAAAACTTCGCTATTTAACTTAAACTCTTTGAGAAGTCGATGCGTGGGCAAAACAACAAGTCCTTTTTCTTGAACTGGAACAATATAGCACATGTAAAAATTGAATGCCGAATTCTCAGTCCAATCTACTTTGCTACGCATTTCATCTCGGTAAGTCAATGCACTCTCATATCGGTGATGCCCATCCGTTATCACCATAGATTTCCCGCTGAAATCGGCTTGCAACTGCTTTATTTTCTGTTTGTCGGCAACTATCCAAACCGTATGTTTAACCTTGAGCAGGTCTGTAACTTGGATTATGGGCTTTGTCTTAGCTACTTCGTCAATGAAATTGATTGTTTTTCTTTCTGTATCAGAGTAAATCAGAAAAACTGGTTCAAGATCTTTCTGTACGGCACGTAACATGTTTAATCGGTCAGCTTTGGGCGCTTTATACGTGAATTCATGTGGAAAAACCATGTTTTCGCTGTAAGAATAGAGCCGTAAAGCTACGATTAATCCTGTGCGCTCATATTTTTTTCCATCTAAACTAAATTCCTGACGGGAAACAAAAATTACGGGTTCACTTTCCCTGGCTAATATGCCTTCTTTTAGCCATTGCTCAAGTCGCTGGTGGGCTATTTGGTACTTGTTTTCTTCCATGGGCAAAATGACTCGGCAATAATTATATGGTGATTTTTGATAGTATTCTTTCTGCATTTCTGGGTCTATTTTATCATACGGTTGACTGATAAGGTTGGCTGGATCTCCTGCTTTTTCCGTGTAACGAATTGCTTTGAAGGGTCTAATGTCAACCAAGGATTTCAGCTCAAGTTTTTTCCAGCGCTTCTATAACAGCTTTAGCTATTTGTATACTTGCCTTAAACTGGGCTTCATACGTTTGAGCACCCATGTGCGGCGTGGCAATCACATTGTTTAATGTTAAAAGCTTGTTGTTTTTGGGCGGTTCCTCTTCAAAAACATCCAATGCAGCGCCCTTAACTTTTCCAGAAACCAAAGCTTCGTAGAGCGCTTCTTGATCAATTACTCCACCGCGAGAACAATCAATAAGCATCACACCATCCTTCATAAGGTTAAATTCTTTTGTGGAAATCATGTGATGAGTATGAGGTGTTAAAGGCACGTGAATAGTAATGAAGTCAGCTTGGGGCAGCATTTCACCAAGAGGCACAAAACGATCGTAAACACATTCTTCAACGGGAAGCACCCTCATGCCCAAAGACAAAGCTAAGCGCTCAACCGTTTTCCCTATAAAACCGCAGCCGATAACGCCCAGGATTTTGCCGTTAACTTCTGTACCAATTAATTTTTCTTTTTCCCAATTACCTTCACGAAGACTTGTGGTTCCCTGCACGATATTTCTCGCAAGTGCCAGCAAATGCCCAATGGTTAATTCCGCGACGCTCATGTAAGAGACATGTGGGGTATTGACGATCTTTATGCCTAAGATGTTTGCTCTTTCATAATCTACGTTGTCTAATCCTTCGCCTGCGCGCCCAATTACCCTGAGATTTTTTGCATTCTCCAGGATTTCGCCTTTAACTTTGGTTGCTGACCGCACGATTAAAACATCATAATCACCGATTATTTTGGGAAGCTCACTTTTTGGCTTATCCCACGCACAAGTAACCTGATAGCCTTTTTCTTCAAGAAGCCTTATGCCCTCATCGAAAATCTTGTCACTTACAAGGATTTTGAAAGTCACTTTAATCCCCCAGTTTTCAAGCGTCTATAGTGATTTCGGTTTAAACTAGTATTCGACTAATAAAACCTTTAGCATAACCAAAACTGCTTGAATTGACTTGTTTTGTTTGATTTACAATCCGCGGGTTAACCGCCAAACCCAATGTAATATTTGCAGTGGAATTTTCTAAAGCTAAATGTCTAGCCTTCCCTAAAAGAACTTGCATCGTGCCATCTCTAATTGGAAAATTATAAAAGCGGCAACTAAGTTAAACGAGTTTCAAGATGAACTAAAATGAAGCGACTATTCCAGGTGGTTCTCGTGGGGCTTTTATTCTTATCAATGTTTTCAGCTTTCGCAGAAGTGAAGGCGCAGCAATCTTCAGTGGATTGGTGGCCCACACTCCATCACGACATAACTCACACTGGCCTCTCAACTTCAACAGAACCCCTTACAAACGTGCGACTTTGGATTTATACAACTGGGAAATCTGTGGATTACTCTTCAGTCGCAGCTTTGAACGGCGTGGTTTACGTCGGTTCAGATGACGACAAGCTTTACGCTTTGAACGCTGCCACAGGCACCTATATTTGGAGTTACAAAACAGGCAATTCTATAGATTCGTCTCCAACAGTTGTCAATGGTGTAGTATACGTTGGTTCAGAAGACAACAATATCTATGCATTAAATGCTGTCACTGGCGCCAAAATATGGAGTTATGGAACAGGCGGACAGGTTGAATCTTCTCCAACAGTTGTTAATGGCATTGTCTACTTTGGCTCAGACGACAACAATGTCTATGCTCTTTACGCCAATAACGGATCAAAAGTATGGAGCTATGGAACCGGTAACTATGTAGTTTCATCTCCCGCCGTTGCCAACGGCGTGGTTTACGTTGGCTCAGAAGACAATAACGTTTATGCTTTGAATGCTGCAACAGGCGCCAAAGAATGGAGCTTTGGAACTGGTGACCAAGTAGATTCATCTCCAACAGTTGTTAATGGCTTAGTTTACATTGGATCAGATGACTATAACGTGTATGCACTCAATGCCAATACAGGTAGCAAAGTCTGGAGCTTCGGCACCGGCTATTACGTGGCTGGTTCTCCAGCAGTTGATAACGGCGTTGTTTACGTGGGTTCACAAGACAACAGCGTTTACGCGTTGAATGCTGCAAGCGGTAGCAAAATATGGAGCTACCCTACAAATAACGAAGTGGAGTCTTCTCCTGCAATCTCCAATGGTGTAATATACATCGGCTCTGATGACAATAATGTTTACGCTTTAAACGAAACCACGGGCACGATCATATGGAGCTACGGTACGGGTAACCTCGTGGATTCCTCTCCTGCAGTTGCCAACGGCGTAGTCTACGTCGGCTCAAACGACAACAACATTTATGCTTTTGGCGCAATTTCGGTTCCTCAGCCATCCCCACCAGCAGTTGCAGAGTTTCCAAGCCAAATACTGAGTGTCTCATTAGTCGCCGTTATGGCATGCGCTTCATTCGCTGTAGTGGCGTTAAAAAAGAAAAAATAATAGAAAAGTAGGATTCGAAGAAGTAGAAGTCTGAATTTAACTGAAAAAGGGGGTTATTGTAGACCCCAAATTGAATCAATTAAACCGATAACTTCTTTGATTCCCTGCAGGTTCCATTCACCCATGTGTCCAATACGGAAAGTTTTGTCAGCGAATTTGCCGTAGCCGCCCGATATCATGTAGCCTTTTTCTGCTAGTTTTTGGTTGAGGTCTTTTACGTTTTTGTTTTGTGTGTTTTGAATACAACTGACTGTTATAGATTCGTAACCTGGTTCTGGGAACATTGCGAAGTGTTTTCTTGCCCATTGCTGGGTATAGTTTGCCATGTCTTTGTGTCGTTGATAAACCTTGTCGTATGTTTCTTCTAGGAGTAAATCCATTCGTCTGTTTAAAGCGTATAGTAGTGAGACATTTGGAGTGAAAGGTGTTTGATGTTTTTTCTCAAACTCAAATATGTCTACTAAGTCTGTATATGCACCGCGGTTGGGAATTTGTTTGGCACGTTCAATCACACGATCATTAACTAACCCAATTGCTAAACCTGGGGGTAAGGCAAAGCATTTTTGTGAAGAACCAAAAATGATGTCACAATTAAACTCAGAAGGCAAGGTTTTGTCGCCTGCCATCGAAGAAACCGCATCTACAGCAAAAATTATGTCGGAGTGTTCTTTGTGGACCATTTTACCAATTTCAGCTATGGGGCTTCTTACGCCGGTAGAGGTTTCGTTGTGACAAACCGTTAAGGTGTCATAGTTGCCTCCGGCAAGTCTTTCTGCAACCATTTCAGGTTTAATTGCTTTTCCCATTTCTACTTCTAAGACGTCAGTTTCTTTGCCGCATGCTTTTATGGTTTGGGCACATCTTTGGGAGAAGGCACCGTTGACGCAAACTAGCGCTTTTTGTTTTACGATACTTCGGCCGATTATGTCAAACCACAATGTACCAGACGAAGTTGTGATTGTTGGTTTGCAGTCTGGAGGTAACTCAAAAAAATTGGCTATTTTAGCAGTTATTCCACCGTAAAGGTCCGAGAATTCTTTTTCTCTATGACCAATAAGAAAATGAGTTTGCTCGTTTAGCATTTCTTGGCTCACCTCTGTTGGGCCAGGAATCAAGAGTTTTTTGTGCATCGTAAAGCCTTCCAGCAAGAAAGTTAATACTTAAAATATAAGGGTTATGCGATTCTAATAGCCTCTTTTTCCTAAACAACTAACCGCTTTTAAAAATATCTTCTGAATTGGCAAGCGATAGCTTATTTTGAGCAAAAATATATCGAGATTCGTATGATTATTATAAATACAGAAAAGCGAATTAGTATTTTCTAAGGAGAAAGGAGAAGGCGATTATGTCAAAGGCACAGATAATTCCAAGTTTACTTCTTATCATAATGGGCTCTATAGACTGCTTAACAACCGTTATAGGAATTTTGTACCATGGCGCAACAGAGTTAAACCCCTTAATGGCAGGCATAGTTAGCACAAACATCGGAGCCTTCTTAGTGATTAAGCTTGCAGCCACAATGATCGCAGCGTCTTCATTTATTATAGCAAACAAAACCTTGATGAAAACACAAAACAAAAGCACAAAAACATTCATTTACACCTCAAAACTCATAAAAATCGCCTCTGCGGGTCTTCTGGTCTTTTTGTTCATTGTAGTCTCAAATAACCTGATAGTTCTATTTTTTTAAGCCAAAAATCCATTTCTAATTTTCCAAAATAGATAATACTAATCGGTAAAACACAAATCAAATATTCATGTGCCGATAAATCTAAAATATAACTACACATCAAAGTTAAGTTAAAGAAATGCTTAACTGTGAAAGCATAGATATAAGATTGAGAGGAGAACATGCCGTTCAATATATTCCGCAAAAAGAAACAACCAGAACAGGAAACCCCAGCTGTGCCTCCTCAAGAAGAGCCTAACCAAGAAGAAGTAGCCACTCAACCTCAAGAAGAAACAAAACAAGAACCAATTATGTCATCTCAAGAGCCTGCACTAGAAGCCATCTCGCCACCCTTAGAGCAACCAGCAGAAGTCGTTTTACCGCAGCCAGAACAAAAGCAGGAAGTCGCCGAACCTCCAAGTAAAACCTACCTAAAAGCCATGCCTCTTAAAGAATTATCAGACCTTGAAAACATTAAAAATGAGGTCAAAAACGGAAATATCATAATTTTGCGTGTTACCCCCCTTGCCACAAAAAGTATTGAGGATGTAAAAAATGCCGTTAACGAATTGTACCAGTTCGCAGAATCCATTGGCGGTGACATCGCACGCTTGGGAGAAGAACGAGTTGTTATATGCCCTAAAACGATAAGGATTTGGCGTGAAAAATCGCCAGCACCAGTTTCAAGTGAGCCTTTACCGTCAACAGCCTAAAGCTCCTGATTTTAGTATTTTTTCTATAGTAGCCGATATGTTTCCAATATAGCTGGAACAACAGTGTTTAAGCCTAATTTGTTATCCATAAAGTTAGCAAAGTTAATGGTTTTCTGTTTTTCACCGTGAACCACAAAGATTCGTTCGGGCTTTGGCATTAAATGAGTTAAGTAATTAACTAGTTGTCGTCTGTCGGAGTGGCCTGAGAAGCCTTCAATTGATTCGTTTTGCATTTTAACCTGTAGTGCTGCCATTTTGCCTTCGTTATCCATCATAGTGACTTCGCCTACGCCTTTTTGTACTCTTCTGCCCATAGTGCCTTCGATTTGGTAGCTGACAAATATTATTGTATTTCTTTCGTCGTTTGCCCAGCTTTTGAAGTATTCTATAACTGGTCCGCCTTCAAGCATGCCTGAGGTTGCTAAAACGATGCATGGTTCGCCTTCTATGATACTTTGTCGTACGCTTGGGTGTTCTACTATAGTGAAGTAGTCGCTTTGGAATGGGTTGATACCCTCATGTAGGATGCTATGACGTACTTCTCTGCCGAGGTATTCTGGGTAGGCTGTGTGTATGGCTGTGGCTTCGCTGATCATGCCTTCTATGAAGACCGGCGCTTCTTTCATTAAGCCGCGTTTCATGTATCCGTCAATTATGAGCATGATTTCTTGAGCTCTGCCTACTGCTGGAACTGGGATTAAGACTTTGCCTTTACGTTCCAAAGTCGTGTTTATGACACGCGTCATAGCGTCTTCGGCTTCAGTGCGAGAAGGCATAACATCATCTGCGCCACCATAAGTGCTTTCAGTAATCACCGTTTCAATACGTGGAAACTCTGTGGCAGCAGCTTCCAAAAGCATAGTTCGTGCAAATTTATAGTCGCTGGTATAAACAATGTTATGTAAGCCTTCACCAATATGCAAATGAACCATTGCGCCGCCCAAAATGTGCCCTGAATTATGCAAAGTTAATCGAATATCAGGAGCAATGTCAGTAACAACTCCATACCTAAGCGGTATGGTGTGCAAAACGCATTCGCGCACGTCTTTCTGGTCATAATAAGGCGTGATCCCTTGCTTGCCAGCTACATCAAGATAGTCAAGTTGCAGCATGGTCATCAAATTCGACGTTGGAGCAGTACAGTAAACTGGCCCATCGTAACCGTATTTATAAAGAAATGGTGTCAAACCGCAGTGGTCAAGGTGGGCATGGCTGATAACAACAGCGTCTAATGAATCAATCTGAAATTCGGGTGAATCAAACCTTGGAAAGCCTTCAAATGGCCTATTTGAACCAGGATTTATACCGCAGTCAAGTAGCACACTGCTTTCGCGTGTTTTAATTAAAAAGGCTGAGCGACCGACTTCTTGTGCTCCGCCCAGAACGGTCATTCGTATATCTCCTACGTCATAAGTCTTTGGCCTGAAGATTCGCTCGCCTACGGTGCGCAGAATTCTTTCCCGTTCTTTACTTTCAGAGTGCAGATAATGACGCATGTGAGTGACAATCTTGGATTTGATAGGCGGGCTACGCAGGACATGCGGGCGCCACTTGGTATTTTTTATAATTTCTTGTAAAACGGCGCCGTTTCTTCCAATAACTAAGCCGGGTTTTTTTGTTTCAATTATTATTTCGCCAAGACTTGGATCAAAATTTATGTCCGTGACTTCCGCTTCAGCTGGAATCAGTTCCCTAGCAATTTTTTCTGCCTCAACTTCAGGCAACCTAACTGATGGGTCAGGACGAATAACAATTCTTTTGCGAATTACACCGACTATTTCGGCGACTATGCCGCTTTGTTCTACCAAAATTTCTGGTTTTTTAGTGTAAACTGCAAGCATGGGTCCTTCATATTCTATTCTAGTGACCTCTGCTTCTCTTGGAACTTTCTGCAAAATAAATTGACTAATTTCTATCTTATCTTTATCTTTTTCTTGAGTTCGAGCCACAATAATTAACTTCCTGCTTTGAGGACTTTGTCTTTTTCTTCAGCCGATAATTCTCGATAGCCGTTGTCGTCAATTACTATAATATTGTAATTGTTTCCACTTGCAACATCTCGTTTCATAGCTGCATTAACGGCTTTAGCGATTGTCGGAAGAGCCTCCGCAATTGTCATACCTTCACGGAACTTGTCTTCGAGAATGCCGTAAGCTACTGGTGAACCTGAGCCAGTTGAAACCGATTTTTCCTCAGTTAAGCTGCCATATGGATCAAGATTATAAACATGTGGTCCAGTTTCATCTACACCGCCGACAAGAACCTGGGTTGCTAAAGGTATGTAACGTGCAGAAAACAGCAAGTTAGCAACAAGCCGTGCAGCTGAATTAAGGGGCATTGGACGATTCATAGTTATGTTGTAGAGTGAAGCGTTTGCTGTAAGAATATCCACGACTTTTTGGGCATCAGCTACTGTCCCTGCAATGGTCATGCCGATGTGATCGGCGATTTTGTAGACTTTTTTGCCTGCTTTATGGGCAACATAATAGCCCATGGTTACTCTGGTGTCAGAAGCTAAAATTACGCCATCTTTGCAGACGACGCCAATTGTAGTTGTTCCTTTAAGGACTAGTTGACTAGCTGTATTATTTTGTGACATAGTTTGGTGCTCCCTAAAATTCCAATTCGCGGAATGCCATCCACTAGGAAGTAGCAACATGTAATCTTTCCGAGGGATTTATTAATATTTCGCATCAAAGCTTCATCTTGTTAAAACCTGTAAATGCTCTGCTAAAGCTTTTTAGGCAACCATGAAGTTTCAAAGGACAATTGGCGGGTGAGTTAGTCTCCTACCCGTTCCGCCAACGTAAAATAAAACCCGGGTTAGGGAGGCAAATTAAACTTTGAAACTACAAACTAAAGATTTAGCTTTAATCGCCATTTATGCTGCACTTTATGCAGCACTTGTTGTTATTCTTGGAGGTTTCTCTTATGGGCCTATTCAAGTCCGCGTTGCAGACTCCATGCTTGGTGCAGTTCCATTATTGGGTTTACCTGGTGTTTTGGGGCACACACTTGGAGTATTCATCGGCAATATTTTTTCACCTGACGGAGTACTCGACCTGTTAAACACGATCCCTTCGTTTGTCATGTCTTTTGTAGTCTACTACGTATACAAAAAAACAAAGAATGACTATACTGTAATTGTAACCAGCGTCGCTTACTCAGCCGTTTTGGGAACAACGGTTGGATGGATGCTATCTTACCTCTACGCGTTGCCACTGTTTCTTACCATAGCATACGTAGCTATAGGAAATGTTATTGCAACGGTGCTAATCGGTTGGCCAATGTTTAAACTGCTAAAAAGAACCGGTTTTTTCCCAATTTCCAAATCAGAGTCTAACAAAGAAGTAAGAAAGAGATAGAGAAAAATGACACAAAAACAAAAATGCGTAATCGTACTTAGTGGCGGTCCAGACTCAGCCGTGGTGGCGTACTGGGCAAAAAAAGAGGGCTATGACCTCTACCCTATAACCTTCAATTACGGACAAATTGCGGTAAAAGAAACCAAAGCAGCAGAAAAAATCGCAGAAAGTCTCGGCGCAAAAACGAAAATCGTTGACCTCTCAGCCTTAAAAGGAGTCTTCGGTGATGTAACCTCTCTCTGCAACAGCGAGATTCCATTGACCGCCGAGTTCAGTCAACCAATCATTGTCCCCTTTCGAAATGCCATCTTCCTCTCAGTAGCCGTATCCTACGCGGTTTCAGTGGGCGCAGACAGGATTTTTTATGGTGCACACGGCTCAGACGAACCTTTCTATCCTGATTGCAGACGTGAATTCTACGAGGCATTCGAGAAGACAGCGCAGCTAGGCACGGGCGAGCACATCATTATCCAAGCGCCCTTCAGTGGCAAACTGAAATCCGAAGTAATCAAAAAAGGAGCAGAACTAGGCGTGCCCTACGAGTTCACTTGGTCTTGCTACCGCGACGCAGAGAAGCATTGCGGAAAATGCGAATCCTGCGTGAACCGCAAAAAAGCTTTTCAGGATTCGGGCATTGCTGATCCGTCAAAATACGACGCTTAAAATGGGAAAACACTCAGTTGCGCTTTTATGCGTCAATGACCTCATTTCTTTCAGGTATGTAGACGTCGGTCATGTTGCCTATTTTTTTGGAGAGCGCTTCTGCCTGGTCAATTTCGCCGTGAACAAGAAGAGTGCGTTCAGGCTTCACTTTAGCAATTAACTGAATAAGTTCAAGTTGGTCTGCGTGTCCTGAGAGTTCAATTTGGTGAACATCAGCTTTCACCGAGACCGTTTCACCCTCAGCGGTTTTGAAATACTGGTTTTCTTTGGCAGATTTCAGTGGGCTATCGGGTGGAAGATAACCCGAAGTCACGATAACTGAGTTCGCTTTATTGCCTGACCAGTCAGCTAATAAACGCAGACTTGCGCCGGCATGGCCAAACCCGGCAGTGCAAATTACAATGGCCGGCTCAATAATTTGGGCTGTTGTATAAACGTGCTTGACATACTTGTAATTGAAAGGATTGTTTTGTTGCTTAATTTCCTTAGTAAACAACGGTTTATTTTGGTTATAGTATCTTGTGATTTTGTTGGAAGGTTGGATACTGTATAAACATTATAACGCGGCAAAATTCTCGCTTCAATCGCTGAATCTATTCTTTTAGCCATTTCTTGACTTCTATGAAAAGCGAAGGTTGGAATCAAAACATTGCCTTTACGCTTCATAGTGAAAAGCAACTGTTTTAGGAGTTGATTAATCAACTGGTATCTGGGAGGCCTAACTTTTCCACCGTATGTTGATTCAGTAATCAAAACAGCTGGCCTTTTGGGAATTGACTCAGGCTTGCAACCTTGTAATATTTCAGTGTCGTGAAAACAAAAATCTCCAGTGTACACAATTCTTTTTCCCTCAGATTGGAGAGTTGTTATTTTTGCGCCGGCAACATGTCCGGCAGATTGAAGTTGAATTTTTAGCCCCTGTATAGCGTAAGAATCCCCAGTGTGCCAGCACCCGTCAATGTTTTCTGCATGGCTAATTGCAAAATCAAAGTTACCTTTTTCATTTTGGATTTTAATCATATCACGCAAAAGGTCGCCAGTGACGTTTCGTGTAATTGGAGATCCAATGAGGAGAGGGTTCTCTTTGCTTAAACTTAAGAGGCTTCCCGAATGGTCCAGGTGAGCATGACTGATAATTACTGCATCAAAATCAGTTGGCAGCTTTTGCATTTCACCATCAAGTTTTGTTCCGTAGTCTAATGCAATCTTGCCTGAGTCGGTTTCGACGGCGATGCATGAACCACCTACTTCTCGTGCAGCTCCGAGAACCACAATTTTCAATCGTTTATGCTCCTAAAGTTAGTCTAAGTCTACCAAAATGATGTTACATTCATTTTATTGTTCCCTAAAAGTAATCTGCTAAAATATTAATTTATTGAATGACATCTGAAATTTGACTCAGCAAAACACTCGATTTGTTAATGCAATTATGAAGCTACAAATCTCTATATTCAAACTACTGTTATTGCATAAAACTCGCTTGAAAAGAAAAGAGCCGACTCTGTGTTCCCGTTGAGTTTGGCTTGGTCTTGGTACCGTTGATGCCTAGAAGTACCGCGGTAAATGTTAATCGTGTGTAGACCGCAGAAAAGCCTTCCAAGAGGCTGGCATAGTTGACCAAACAAAGTATTAATCAAAAATTGAATGGTGGAAGTGAAAATGAATCTTAAGTCTATTTTAGCCTCAAAAGTTAATCTTTTAGTTTTGAAAGAAGAAGAAGAAGAAGAAGTGAATTTTTAGGGCTTCTTCTTTTAAAGTTAGAAGAAGTAGGACGCGGTGCTACCACCATCCTTCCTTCTTCTTTCAAAGAAGAACAACACCCCGGTGCTACCACCGACTGTTGTTGTTCTTTTTTGGACGAAACTTGAAGTTACTTGCAACAATTTGAAAAGTTACTCATCTGCTACTTTGTGACAAATAATGACAAAAATCCAGAAGCAATTAACCTTCAAAGCAAACATTAATGAAAAAACGCAGAAACTTAACATAAAATCAATTTCAGCAGAAAAATACAGGGGATAAACTTCTAAATCGTTCCCTTATCAAACTTCTGATAAGCTAATATACCGTAAAATCCACATCTATTTTAGGAAGCAAAAAGTTATGGATGTTTTCGAAACTGTACAGGAAAGAAGATCCATCCGCGCCTACCAAGATACGCCTATTCCGAGAGAGAAACTCGAGAAGATTTTAGAGGCTGGACGCCTTGCACCTTCAGCAAGAAACATTGAGCCATGGCATTTTATTGCAGTAACTGATGAACAAAAAAGGAAGGCTTTGTCTAAGGGATTGTAAGCGAAGTTTATTATGCAGTCGCCATTGGTCATTGTCGCTTGTGGAGACCAAAAAGCTCTCCTGACTGGTACGCAATAGACGTCGCATTAGCGGTGGAAAACATGATTTTAACTGCCGTGAGCGAAGGATTGGGAACATGTTGCGTGGGAAGCTTTAACGAGAAAGATGTTAAGGAATTGCTAAAGATTCCTGATAATTATGACGTTCTAGTAATGCTGGCAGTTGGCTATGCTCGTGACAAAATTGATTTATCAAGCAAATTGTTGCATCTTGTGCGTTCAAGAAAAACTCTTAGCGAAGTTTGCAGCGAAGAAATCTTTGGAAAACCTTTAGTTCCCCAAAATGTCGAGGAGCCTTAAATCAACGTTTTCTGTTTTTCCATTGAAACCAAACTGGAAACTCTAACGCCGATAAGCTTGACCTTGCGGTTTTTCATTAAGTAAGGAGCAAGTTGTTCCCGTGTAGTTTTTTGTAGGTCGTAGAGGCGGTTGGTTAAGAAAGGCAGGGTTTTGCTTTTGGTGTGGGTTTCAAAATGTTCAAAACGAATTTTTAATGTAACAGTTTTAAAGAGTAAGTTTTGGGCTTCAGTTTCTTTTTGAACGTCTAGGCAAAGGGCGTTTAACGCGTCCAAAATTACATTAGCGTGTGCAGTGTCTTGTTCAAACGTGGTTTCGTGGCTTACACTTTTAACGCCCACACGTTCTTCAACTTCACTTCGATCAATGCCTCTTGCCAAAAGATGCATCTGCCACCCCATAACACCAAACATCTCTGTTAAAGCTGTTGCATCATAATTTGCCAAGTCTCCAATAGTGTTTATTCCAAGCTCTTTGAGTTTAGCTTCAGTTTTACGCCCAACCCACAACAGTTTACATACGGGAAGAGGAGCAAGAAAAACCTCCACTTCTTCATCTCGGACAACGGTTAAACCATCAGGTTTTTGAAAATCGCTGGCAACCTTAGCCACAAGCTTGTTAGGTCCCACTCCTATTGAGACAGTTAGACCCCCCTTTTCTTTTATCTCAGATTTAATCTGGCGAGCCAAATTTTCTGCTTCCACATAACCATGAACTTTGCCGGTTACATCCAAAAAAGCCTCATCAATCCCCCACTGCTCAAACTTATCCGCATATTTACGCGCTATTTCCATGATTTCTTCGGAAACTTTGATGTACAACGGGAAATTTGGAGGCAAATAAACTGCTTCTGGGCACAACCGCCA
>PLTA01000013.1 GCA_003164295.1 Candidatus Bathyarchaeota archaeon | reverse complement strand
GCATTGGCGCTTCTGCAGGCGGCTTAGACCCAATCACAAAACTGCTAGAAAACTTGCCCGTCGATACGGGTATGGCGTTTGTGGTTATCCAGCATCTGGCTACAGGACAAGAAAGCATGCTGCCTGAAATCCTGTCAAGATCCACCAAAATGAAAGTTCTCCAAGTAACAGATGGCATGAAAGTTGAAAAGGATCACGTTTACGTCATCATGCCAGGAACAACCATGACATTAAAGAATGGTTTTCTAAAACTTGTTCCCAAAGGCATGGCTCTTAAACCTATCAACGACTTCTTGATTTCTTTAGCCTACGAGCTGAAAACTAAAGCAGTCGGAATTGTACTCTCAGGAACAGGCAACGATGGAACCGAAGGGCTGAGGGCAATCAAAGCCGAAGACGGAATAACCTTCGCCCAGAATCCTGAAACCGCCCAGTACCCTGACATGCCCAAAAACGCCATAGCCGCTAACACCGCATTTTTTGTTCTTCCACCAGAAAAAATTGCAAAAGAGCTAACAACACTTGCTAAACACCCACAACTTAGCCAACTCCAAAAACTTGAGGACACAAAAGAGGGTTCTGACCCTAAGAAAATCTATCTGAAGCTCAAAGTTGCCTTCGGAACTGACTTTACACATTACAAAGAAACAACCATGAACCGACGCATCACACGCCGAATGGCCATCAACAAAACCACAGACCTCAAAACCTACTTAGAACATTTGGAGACCCACCCAGTTGAATTGCAGGCACTTTTTGACGACTTGCTAATTGGCGTAACAAGTTTCTTCCGAGAACCAAAAACCTTTTTGGCTTTGAAAGAAAAAGTGTTTCCAGAAATCATCAAGAAAAAGTCTCAAAGCGAACCCGTTCGCGTTTGGATTCCAGGCTGTTCAACAGGCGAAGAAGCCTATTCCCTTGCAATAGCGATTCAAGAATACTTGGAAGAAAACGTCATTCTTAATGTAAAAATTCAGATTTTCGGCACCGACGTGAATGAAAAGAATATTGAGAAAGCTCGCCAAGGAACATACCGCAAATCTATAGAAGAGAATGTTTCTGAAAGCAGACTAAAAAAGTTCTTTAAAGATCAGGATGACAGTTACCAAATCGCGAAATCAATAAGAGAAATGTGCATCTTCGCAAAGCAGGACATAACAAGCGACCCGCCTTTCTCCAAATTAGACCTCATTGTCTGTCGAAACATGTTGATCTATTTTGATTCCCAGCTTCAGGAAAGGGTTGTACCTATTTTCCATTACGGATTAAAGGACGGGGGTTTTCTGATTCTTGGCGAATCTGAAAGTGCAAGCAAATTCCAGAATCTGTTTGAAGCCCTCACCAACAAAGGCGTAATCTACAGAAAGAAGCTAGCGCAGCCTCAAATTGGGCTAAGTCATGAGGTGTTTGCCCCGTATTTAGCCAAGATCGATATCAAACCGCCCCAGAAACTGGACGCAACTGTATTGCTTAAAGATGAAGTGGACCGTCAGTTAATGGGTGAGTATGTCCCACCAACATTGTTGATTAATAATAAATTAGAGATTTTAGCTTTCCGCGGACAAATTAATCCCTACCTTATCCATGAACAGGGTCCCGCAAGCCTTAACGTTAACAAAATAGTTCAAAAGGAGTTGAGGGCAGAGGTTCAAACCGCAATTTACACAGCAAGAAAAGCAAACAAACCTTTCAAAACAAAGGTGCAATTCACGCTTGAAGGGCAATCACGAATAGTCAACTTGAAAGTCAAACCCCTGAAGATGCTCCAATATGCAGACCCTTTCTTTCTGATAACCTTTGAAGAGGCTAAAGTGGATCTACGTCAAGAAACCGAATCCTCGTTTTCACGACATATGACAAAAAATTCAGAGAGTGTTCAAATACGCGCGCTTAAGGAGGATTTGGATGTATGTAAATCGTCTATGCAGATTGTTAATGAGGAGCGTGAGGCAACCAGTGAAGAGTTGCGTGCCGCTATGGAGGAATTGCAGTCAAGTAATGAGGAGTTGCAGAGTACAAACGAAGAATTGCAGACATCTAAAGAGGAGTTGCAATCAAGTAATGAAGAGTTGCAGACGCTAAATGAAGAGCTAAAGAACCGCAATCAATCATTAAATGTAATTAATGATGATTTACTCAACGTTTTAAAAAATGTTGAATTGTCCGTTCTCATTGTAAATAATGACCTGCAGATAAGGCGTTTTACGCCATTTGCTCAAGAGCTCTTTAAAATTAAGCCTTCAGATGTTGGACGCTCAATCACTGACTTTCATCTGGGGCTTTCGGCGGAGGAATTGGAGAAGGCAATTCGTAAGGTAACTACTAAATTGGTGGCAGCTACCAAAGAAGTTTCAGGTGGTCAAGGTCGTGTTTATGAAATGCATATTCAACCCTACTTAACTGAGGATAAGAAGGTTGACGGTGCGGTTTTGTCTTTGGTAGATATCACTGATAGGAAGCAATTGGAGAATGCGCAAAAGCGGCACGCTGAGAGTTTAGAGCAGAAGGTGAGTGAGCAAGCTAAGGAACTGGTTGATGCTGAGCGTTTGTCTGCTATTGGCGCGACGGCTGGTATGGTTGGTCATGATATTCGTAATCCACTGCAGGCTATTGCGGGTGATGTCTATTTGTTGAGAGAAGATCTCAAAGGCATGCCTGAACGCGAAGAAAAAAGCAATGCAGAAGAAAGTCTGGAGGGTATCGAGAAGAACGTTGATTATATTAACAAGATTGTGGCGGACCTGCAAGACTTTGCCAGACCTCTTAAACCAAATGCAGAAGAAACCAACCTGAAACTCTTAATTGAAGACTTATTGGCAAAGAACGGTTTGCCTGAAAATGTTAAAACAACTGTTAAAGTTGAAGCTGCAGCTGAAAAAGTTATGGCTGACTCTACTTTCATAAAACGCATTATGGTCAATTTGGTTAATAATTCTGTTCAATCGATGCCTGCTGGTGGTAAACTAGTCATAAAAGCCTACAAAGAAGCAAATGACGTCGTAATAGATGTCACGGATACAGGAGTTGGTGTTCCTGAAGTCTTAAAAAAGAAACTGTTTACTCCTATGTTCACTACTAAAGGGAAGGGTCAAGGATTCGGATTACCTGTGATTAAGCGGATGACTGAAGCATTAGGCGGCACAGTCTCTTTTGAGAGTCAAGAGGGCAAAGGAACAACTTTCATTGTACGTTTGCCCTTCAAGAATGAACGTTAAAGAAGCTTCAACTGAAATTAGTAACTCTTAAAATATTTTTCAGAACTGATGACGGGTTAGCTTTTTCTTTGGTTAACTTTGGTTAACCTTTGGAATTGTTATTACAAATTTTGCTCCTTTGCCAGGTTCTCCTTCTTCCGTTATTGTCCAACCGTAGACTTCAACCATTTTCTTTATCAGGAAAAGTCCAAGTCCCGTGCTTTTTCCTGTGGTGAAGCCTTCATGGAAAAGTTTAGGCTTGTTGGCTTCGGATATGCCTACTCCGTTGTCTTCGTAGAACAGCCTTGCCCCATCTCCTTCTTTAGTGAAGTGCAGTCGAATCTGGGTAACTTTTTCCCCGTACTTTAGCGAGTTATCGAGAAAGTTATAGAAGAGTTGCTTGAGCAGTGAATCAGCAGTAACTTCTAGCCCTTGACAATCATTGACGATTTTTATGGTGCCCAAATCAGGTAAGAGTGCAACAGCTTGATTGAAACATTGGGCAACATCGATTTCTAAGGGCTGTTCTACTCCAATTTTCTCGTAGAAACGACTAAACTCAAACATCTCATCCGACTGGCTAATTGCAGACTCAAAGCCCTCAAGATACTTAGCTAATTTAGGGTTGTCGCCAATTTGTTTTTTGAGCAAATAAATATTTGACTTCATAACCATAAGCTTGTTGCCAACATCATGCCTAGTAAACCTGCCAACAACGTTGAGCTTCTCGTTCATAATTTCCATTTTTACCTGATTTTTCTTTAGCTCTTCTTCGGCTTTTTTGTGTTCAGTGATGTCGTTGGAGACAACAACGACTCCTGTAACTTCACCTGCGGCGTTTCTGATGGGGCTATGAGAAATTATGAAATACTTTCGGGAAAGTTTTTCGTCACCCGAATATGATTCTTCAACAAGTTGTTCACCCGATAGAGCCTTGTCAATATTCCGTTTGGCTTTCTCATGGTCGAAATCAACTGTCAAGTAGTCCAGCATACTCTTGCCGATTTGGATGTCCACGCCAAAGATAGTTTTCATGACCAAAGCGTGGGCACGATTAAAACTCGTATAACAGTAGTTTCGGTCAACAGAAAAAATCAGTGAATTGGTACTATTGATAACTTCATGTACGAGTGCATGTTCGGCGGCGGATTGTTGTTCAATACTCTTGCGTTCGGTGATGGGGACTGCAAGTTCAAGGGCTGCCATCGTAACTCCCTTTTGGTCTTTGAGGGGAGTTACTCTTAATTCAACCCATACAATTTCACCTTTTGAATTTACTGTTTTGTATTCACGAACGTCACGTGGAGCATTATTTTGGAAGATTCTCTCTACTCCACAATCGGGACACATAATACCTAAATTGTTGAAAGTTTCGTAACATTTCTTGTTTGGAGCTACACCCAAATCCATAAGACGCTTATTGGCCCAAACAACACGGTAATCTTTATTGATGACTGCTAAACCAGCATCAATGCTTTCACCTACCCTTTCAAGAACTTCATTATACTGTTTCAGTTCCAACTCAGCTTTTTTGCGTTCTGAAATGTTTCTGGCTATACCTAAAACTGCTGGTTTTCCATGGTAGGTTATGAGGCTGGCGATTATCTCAACTGGAATTTCTGTTCCATCTTTGGCTGTGTGAATTGTTTCAAAAACCTGCGTTCCAACAGAAGCCACCCTACTCATGATTTCCTTAGCTTGCTCAGTGGTCAGATATTTATCAACGTCTTTAATCCCCAAAGACAACAGTTCATCCTTAAAATACCCTAAAACTTTGACAGCTGCATCATTCACATCAACAAAGTTTCCGTTAAAATCAACAACCCAAACGGTATCACTCATCCCGTTTATCAAACTTCTCTGGGTTGCGTCACTTTCATTCAACGCCTCTTCTGCTTTTTTGCGTTCTGAAATGTCTTCGGTTGAGCCGAGGATTTGCTTTCCTAAACCTTCTTTTGTTCGAGCGAAAAGTACGTCACGGCTACGTAGCCATCGCCACTCTCCACTTGAGTGCTTCATTCTGTACTTAACCTCATACACTGCGTCGTCAGGTGCATTTGCAAAGCGGGCATGATGTTCAGCCACAGCTTTAGCGTCGTCTGGGTGTAGGATGTTGGTAAACAACTCTGACTGCATAGCTTGGACTTGTTCTGAGGTGTATCCTAAGAAGTTAAGTATCTCTCTGTTGGCGTAAACGTTGCGGTGTTCGATAAGGTCGTATATGTAGATGAGGTTAGGTGTAGAAGTGAGTATTTTTTCATTCAGATGTTGGCTTGCCCTAAGTTCTTCCTCAGCTTTCTTGCTTTCATTAACATCTAAGAACATGCCCTGCACCGCAGGCTGTCCATCATAGTCAACTCGATTTGCCAATGAGCTCAGCCAGATAATCGAGCCGTCTTTTCGCACCGCACGAAACTCAAAGCATGCTTCTGCGGGTTCGCCCCGTAAACGTTTTTCCATACGCTTAAAAAAGACAGCTCTATCATCGTGATACACCAGACTCATGATTCCTTCGGGCGAAAGCGACGTTAACTCTTGAGATGAATAACCCAAGATTTTTCCCAATGCGCCATTTGCAAAAACTATCCTAATTGGAGCTGCTTGCAGAATTGCTATTCCTTGAAGTGAATTCTCGACTAGGGCGTGATATTTTGCCTCTGATTTTGCAAGCAGTTCTCTTGACTTTTTACGTTCAACAGTCTTATTTATTGCATCTGCTAATTCACAGAAAACTGTTTCAGGTGAGCCGTTTTTGTTGATGTAGCTGTCTGCGCCTAAATTCAAAGCTTTAACTGCTACGTCTTCTCTGCCTTTACCAGTAAATAAGATAAAAGGAATTGAATTGTTTTGTTCTCTGAGGTCTTTTAGAAAATCTAATCCGTTTTTCAGAGGCATCTCATAATCAGAAACTATCGCATCATAGGGCTGCTGCTCCATTTTTTTGATTGCTTCGTCAACAGATGGGACATTGTCAATGTCGAAGTTGTTTTCCATTGTTAGTATCTGTTTTGAAACTTCCAGAAGACAGAGGTCATCGTCAACATGCAAAATTCGGATTAAGTTCTTTTTGTTTGAAGCCGCCAAGTCAGTTACTTCTACAACTATCTTGCTCTGGTCGAGGTGCTGTATTAGCCATACCCCAACTCAAGTACTTAATGAATTCATTATTAGTCACTTATGAATTCAGAATAGTAAGTACAGGTTCTCACTAACGTCATAGCCAATAAATCCCTCTTTTGACAGTTGAGCGATAAGCGAAAATTCGTCCAGTCCAGTTTTGGGTTGTTTGTTATATCGTTTTGTGCCAACAAATCTTCAAGTGAATGTGCATTCTTAATGGTGCGGTATAATACCGTACTGAGTCGCTATATATGGCTAAGTGTCCTAACTGTGGCAAAGAAGTTGCGAAACCTGACAAATCATTAGAAAACCATTGGTTCCACATTGAAGCTTACACCTGTAAGAGCTGTAATTGCTGCTTCAAAGTGACGGAATAAACTTTTCTCTACGGCTTAAAAATGCACTGATACCCCTTTGTCATGTCATCTTCAATCGCCGAAGTACCTTTTTGAAGAAAACTATATTTGGTAACGGCCATAATCGCCTTTTACACATACTGTTAACTATTGGGTTTTTCTCTGTACAATAATCACCAACTTGCCAGCAAAAGAAAGTTAAAAATGAACCAGACCTTCAAAACTCTGGATTCGAGCCTGAAGCGGTTTGAGTCTCTATGAACTTGAACCCAAACCAGACTTGTGAAAACTAAAATCGCGTTCAAAAAGTTGTTGGTGCAACGGCTAAAGATGCGGTCAGGTTGCTGGTCACAGGCAGTCCTATGACTTTACCGAACCTTAAACTTCACGCTATCGCTGAATCTCGGGGGGCTTCAGTGGTTGTGGAAGAATCCTGCAGTGGAACAAGGTACTTCAACCGTTTTGTCTCGCCGAAGGGCGATTCAATGGCGGCCTTACTGGATGCTTTGGTTGAGCGCTATGCAGCCATAGATTACGCTTGTGCAACACCCAATCCTTCGAGACTGCAAAACTTAAGCGACCTATCATGTGTCTTCAAAGTAGATGGAGTAATCAACTATACATTGCAGTATTGCCATGCCTTCAATGTCGAAGGAGTGAAGATAGCGAACCTCTTCAAAAAACAGGATATGCCGCTGATCAATGTAGAATCGGATTACACCCGCGAGGATTCAGCGCAAATTCGGACAAAGCTTGAAGCATTCCTAGAAATGATCATGGCTAAGGCAGAATCAAAGATGAACTAAATAACCTAAACAAAGCAGGGCTATTCTTCGAAGCCTTCCGAGCCAGTTGGCTTGTCCCTTTATTATGTGTTAAAGTATGTGAGTGAGACTGCTTTGTCTGCTGCTTTTGCGCTTTTAAAGTTTGTCAGGATTTGGTTTTTGATGACGCTCATCGGCGAAAAGCAATGGTAATCCTAGTAGCGGCAGCGAAAGCATCCACAAATCTAAGTTATGACCTAGGAACCATGCATACCACGAGCTCCAGCCTCCGAAGAAAATCCACGTTAAGTAGTTCCAAAGGAAAAACAGCCCAAACACTATCAGGATGGCCCCGATTGTTTTCAGTTTGAGCTCTTGCATACTCTCTGCTCCGATGGATTTTTTCGCAAAGTATGCTGTGTATAACGCCAGCACTAAAAGCCCAAATATAGTTGTGACAAAGCTGAATAGGTTTTGCGGGTAAGTAGTTAAGTATATGGTTCCTTTCGCCAACCACGTTGAAAGCCACAGGCTGGTATTTGTTAACCAAAACACGAAGACGTAAACAGTGCCTGTTATAAACGCCCATTTTATAACGCTTTTTTGTGGCTTGTTTGGATTTAATTTGAATGCCAGTATGAGGAGAGCAATTGGAGGAGCAATCGATTCCACTAAGCTGGGAAGAGCGCCAAGCGCGAATGAACGCAACAACAGCTCCGTAGAAATATGACTTGTAAATGTAAACAAGTTCTGTACTTCTGTTACTCCAGTGGTGAGGAGGCTTAGCCAATATAGTGCCTCTAAAACCAGAACCCACCGCAGTAACTTGTAAACCGTAGGTTTAGAGATGCTTCTTTTGGCAAAGTAGTAGAGTATTCCTGCAAAAGCTATGATGCTTCCAGCAAACCTGAAGATAATTCCAACAAAACCCGAAATATCAGTTACATAAACGAAAAATGAAAAGTGTCCATTTCGGCTCCATTCGCCGACCCACGAGAGGGTGAACATTCCGTGGAGGGTAAACAGAAAGTACGCTAAGACCACTGTGAATAATCCTATTTTAAGCGGAATGTAGAATTTTTCTTCCGACATAAATTTAACCTGTGGGTGTAACAAACTCGTTGTTTTCAGTATATTATTTTTGCGGTTTAACACTTTCTAACTTTAGGCGAATCATTCTTTTGTTTCAATAAAGGTTAATGTTAAATACAATTTAACGTTAATCATTAAACAATGCTAAAAAAGGGAAAGCAAATGACTCTTGCAAGTAAAAAAATAAACACGCTACTGCTCTCAGTTGAAGGAATAGGCATAGTTTTTGTCGTTCTTTTCTTAGCTGCTTACCTGGGCGGTTTACCCACAACCAACGTTCTGCAAGACCAGCCTACATTAAGAATCCCACTAACCATTCTTGGCGTAGTCCTATTGGTGCTTATACTGGCAACTGCTGTTTTAGCAGGTTTATCAAAAAAATCTCAACAGCAATTTTAAAAGATATTTAACTTCAAGCAAGTGTCTATTTTTTCCCTTTTTGTTTATAATAGTTTTTGTAAGTGCACGATATTGTGAGAAAAAAAACTGCACAACCATTATCAGGTAATACTATTACTCGGGGAATTCTCGGGCTCAGTTAAAAAAAAGCTGGCTTGTCAATTTAACGTAATTTTCATTGTGTGCACAAGTATAATCAACCCTGTTTTTTACGAGCATTAAGTATCAGCATAATTCCCAAACCTAGCAGTGGTACTGTCCAGATGTCAACCAGAGGCAGAGTGTTTAATGCATGGACAAAATATACATAACCAAAGTAAATCGTATAATTCAACCCTACAACAATCAAAGATGCTCCAAACCACCTCATTGCCGAAAGCTCCTTTTCCTGAAAGAGTCGATAGGCACCCGCAACGGCAAAAACAATCGCAAATGGCATAAACGCGAGTGCATTAAAGAAACCCACCGCACGAATACCAACTATGAATTTTAGGCTTTCAAGAGATATCATAGTTGCCCATCTTGAAACCTCGTTTGCCACCAACGCTGTCGTGTACCCAAGAAAAGCAAGTGCACCGAATTTCAACAGAATCGGTTTTTGACTGCTTGTTTGGTACTTCATAACTTGGTAAGATAATGCCCAAAGAAAAGGCACAGTGAAGATGATTTGCAACAAGTATCCATAACCCAGAGAAGGAACGAAAGCGATCGTTCCCGAACGAAACAAAAACCAGAGAGACGGAATGAGTCCTACAAAATACATTCCTTCTAAAAACAATGCAGCAAACACAAGTTTTTTAACACGCATAAAAGACCAGCCTTTAATCCAAAGCATAAAGACCGCGGTCAGCGCTAGAACCAAACAAATGAATCGAGCAGTTAAACTCACATACCCCGCCCAGTAAGCCAACCCGACAAATTTAACATACGTAACGTCTCCGGGCATGCTACTTAGGTACCCGAACAGGATTACAAAACTTCCTCTTAGAATGTACAAATTGTAGATAAACAAAGAAACTAAACTAGCAACTATGAAAATTTTCACACAACGCGTTAATATTATAACATTTTCCACTGTCCATAATGAAGAAGCATATTCTTAATTGGATACTTCATCTTTTAAGAAAGAGATGCTTGCGCAACAAATTAACTATTTCTTTTCGACAGTTATATTCACAAAATGGATAAGATTGCCTTAAATTATTGTTTCCTAACATCCTCTTGGAACATCGTGAAGTGAAAAAGGTATTAAGAAAGAAGTTCGGAGTTCATCCTTATATTAATTTGAATTTTCCAGTCATGCTCATTTGAAAAGGAAACAAAACGCGAACTAACAAAACCCACACCACAAAACATGCCCTAAAAAATATAGGTTGGAGAGACATGGTTGAACTGGCAAAAAGGCAAAAAAATGATCCTGAAACAGATGGTAAATCAAATGAGAACTATGGCAAGCCGGTTGTTTATGTCCGTTACAAAGACCAGGTTCTCTTTAAAAACTTCCAGCAACCAATTGAAGAAGCAGTAGAACGCAAAACTCTGGGCTGGTTAGCAAAAGAAAACAGCGACAACCAAGTTGAAAGCTAAAGGCGACCCTGACAAAATAAAAGAGCTGCTCAAAATAGCTGAAGAACGATGCCCAGTATTAGACGTCTTGAAGAACGGCGTGCCTGTTCAAGTAAATGTTGAACTGAAATAAGGCTAAATTTTGCCTTCAACTTCCATTTTTCATAATTCGGCGATTTTTTACTTTGCCTTTCACTGGCAGACACTTGTCAGCTTTGAGGGAATTTTCTGGTTCCACAAAAAACCCGACTTTTCAGTTATTCTTTTTGGAATAAAACCCGCAAGAAAGCATATAACGCCGTTATATGTTAAACCAAATAAGCAACCAAAAAGGAGAACAAAAATGTCTAAAAAACAAAACCCTCTTCCTCTGCAAAATGAACAGGACCTCACACATCCTGTTGCAGACTCAAGAGTCAAACCCAAAAACCAAACAATCCCCCATAAACAGGGTCAACAAATCAGGAGACCCCCAAATTGAAACCTCTATCCAATAAAGCAAAAACTGTGGCAATCACATTGTTACTTTTAGCAACAATCACAGGCTCAACCTTTTTTGCCTCCTCAAACTATGCATTTGCCCACACCCCCGCATGGACAATCCCAATTCACGTATACACCGTCGCCTCGCCAAACACGCTAGCAATTAACAATCCAGTCACCATTTTCTACTGGATCGACATTGCATCACCCACAGAAGGCCCCAAAGAAGGTTACCTGTGGCAAAACATCACCATCGACATCACGCAACCAGACGGCACAGTTTCCCATTTCGGTCCACTAACAGCCGACTACAGTACAAGCGGCAACTTACAGTACTACGCTCTCCAAACAGGCACATACAACGTAACAGTTAACTTTCCAGCCCAAGTCCTAACAAAAGGCACCAATCTAGCATCCACCAGTGTCTACATCAACGACACATACGAAGCCAGTACCGCAACCACATCCTTTAACGTGCAAGGCTCGGTGCCAAACACTGCCTTCCAAGAGCCTCCACTTCCAATCAGCTACTGGACGCGCCCAATAGATGCAAACGACCAAGGGTGGAGTGTTATAGGTTCAAATTGGTTGGGGCAAAATTTGCCGGGTGCAACATACCTAAAGTTCCAGCCATTCGGATGGGCGCCCAACACTGCACATGTACTGTTGACGATACCGCTCAATTGGGGAGGCATCGTTGGAGGCGGTAACACGGTCAACTCGGCAGCAACATATTATGAAGGCGACTCTAAAGAAAAATTTACTAACCCTCTAATACTAAACGGAATTCTCTACTACAGTGTACCCTTAGCCAACGCTGGCACAGGTGGCGGAGTAACCGCGGTGGATTTACGCACTGGACAAACATTATGGACTAACACAGCCATTAACAGCGTCACTTTTGGTCAACTCTATGATTTCGAGTCATCCAGCGAACATGGAGTTGAAACAGGGTATCTGTGGGCCACTGGAACCGCAGTTGGAACTGGAATCAATAACCCTGGCGTCATTGCAGTCAACGCTCTTGGTTCAAGCTACGCGCCAGGAACCACAGACCTTGCCCAAGTCACTGCAGTCACTAACAACACTCAAACCGTTAACGCTGCTGGTTCATGGATAGCAATTGACGCCCAGACTGGCAGACTACTGTTCAACGAAACAAACGCGCCCTCGGGTGCGCAGGCAGAAGGTCCAAATGGTGAATGGCTGGAATATGGCATTGGAAGTGCAAACGCAACTGCGCCGTACACTTATTTGTGGCAGTGGAACAACACTAAGCTGCCGGGAATCGATCAAGTAGGTTCAGCTACATCTTGGAGTCCTGGAACCACCAACTGGAATATGAGCACCGCATACGACTGGAACGTTACCTTAACGCAAGCACTTTACGGTACCACAAACCAGTTTGGCACCTACACGCCGACAATCGTCAAAGTATTGCCAGGTGACCTAATCTTTGGACAAAGCTCAGGGCTACAGCAGACATCTACAACCTCCACCGGAGCCTTCGGTACACCAGACCCCTTCACGCTATGGGCAATTAACCTGAACTCTACCCGTGGAGCAATAGGTGAAGTACTGTGGCAAAAGACGTTCCCTGCTCCTCAAGACAACTTGACTGTCGAACTTGGACCCGTGGACAGTGAAACCAACGTTTTCACGCTGTACTACCGAGAAACAATGCAATGGAGCGGCTATGACTTACTTACAGGAAACAACCTATGGAGCCCCACTGCACCAGAAAACCCACTGGATTATTATGGTGGAGTTACAAGCCACATCTACCCCTACGCAGTTGCTTATGGAACACTCTATTCAACAGGCTACAGCGGAACACTCTACGCCTATGACCTAAAGACAGGCAACTTAAAATTCACCTACGGCAACGACCCAAACAACCCAGACAACAGCACCGCCAGCTCTAACGCACCATTCGGCAACTATCAAACACAAGTAGCTGCAGTCGCCGACAACAAAGTATACCTAATCACTGGAGAATACGATTTTGAGTCGCCACCCTACCAAGGCGCATCCACAATCGCCCTTGACGCGTCCAACGGCACGCAGCTATGGAAGGTATATGGAACCAGCGAATGGGAAGAGCAAGCAGTCGCCGACGGCTACTACGTATGGTTTAACCAAAACGAGCAGCAAATCTACGTGACGGGTCCAGGTCCAAGCGCCACAACAGTCACTGCATCAGACGCCGCCAATACGTTAGGCACTGTGGTTGAAGTTACAGGTACAGTTACAGACCAATCGCCCACGCTTAAGGGCACACCCGCAATATCTGACGCAGACCAAGGGGTATGGACAGACTACATCGTTGAACACACCGCCGCACAACCAAATGTCACAGGCGTTCCAGTACAACTAACCTTCAAAGCCCCAGACGGAACAGTAGTGCAACAAACCACCGTGACAAGTGACTCAAGTGGCATATTCCACTTCGCATGGACCGCACAAAACGCAGGCGAATACACGGTCGTCGCTAACTTTGCAGGCACACAGTCTTACGGTCCCTCATCAGCAGAAACAGCACTCTTCATAAACTCCGCCTCATCCACAGCAGCCCCAATTCAAAACAACGTTAACTTTTCATTAACCTACACAGCCCTCATCATAGCTACAGCCGTCATAATCGGAGTTGCCACGACCATAGCCATAGTTCTAAGAGCACACAAAATAAAACCATAAGAAAACGCAGCCGACATTTCCCTTTTTCCTTTTTTTTGTATTGATTTTTTCTAATTCAGGTTGTTAAGAGATTCTGGTTTCAATAAGAAGTTTCATGTAATCACTTCTTGTTTTTTCAGCTTTGAAATGTTTCAGATAGTTTTTTAAGAGTGAGGCTATATCTTCTGCGCTGAAATTTAGGCGAGCAATCGCTCAAGCTCCTTCGGTCTTCGCCCCCTTCATCCAAAAGTTGTAGTGCGCGCGCGTGACCAGTAATGCAAGCGACATACTATTATTTGGTG
>PLTA01000046.1:2020-15700 GCA_003164295.1 Candidatus Bathyarchaeota archaeon | reverse complement strand
GGAGAGAAAACGCCTGAATGGACCAAAGTCAAGAACTGGAAAAGCGACGAAGCCATCGTTGTTGGCTATACGCAGGGTGAAAACTCAAGATCATCAACGTTTGGCGCCCTGATCCTGGCCCAGAGGGATAAGCATGGAAAACTCCGCTACATCGGCAGAGCTGCCGGCTTAAAGAATTTTGAGCTGGCAGCCATGTTAAAGAAGATGCAAGCACTCAAGACAACGAAGACCCCACTGGCAGCAGTTCCAGAAGATGTTAAAGCGCTCAGTTGGGTGAAACCAGAACTTGTCATCGAAGTCAAATACTTAAATCGCACACCAAACGGGGTCCTGCGCATGCCTGACTTCCTCAGAGAAAGACCGGACAAACCAGCATCTCAAGTAACCCTACCTGACTAAGTACAAAACTCTTAAACTTTTTATTTCTCTCTCGAGGAGCCTTCAGTGCCGGGTTACAAGAAGTCTGGAAAAAAACAGTATGACCAAAGACAAAAGCAAACGAAATTGCCTAGTCTGGGTGTTTTAACTAAACCTAAACCGCCTATCAAGACTCCTGCAATTGCTGCACCGATACCAACGAAGACGCCAGCTGGTTACGATCCAAAGAAATCAATAGAGGACCAGGATGTCACGGTTAAGGCCAAGCTCATAAGGGAGATGCTGAAACAGAAGTTTCCAGGTGTCGATTTCCGCGTTAAAACGAGTCGTTATTCGATGGGTGAATCCATTCATGTTTGTTGGGCCGATGGCCCTGCTTTAGATAAGGTTGAGCCTCTTTTGCAGAAATATGAGGACCTGAACACGGATCCCAGCACTGGCGAGATTCTTTGCGGCGGCAACTCTCACGTGTTTGCTGAACGCTCCATTCTGCCTGAAACACAGAAAAAAATCGATGCCTCCGTAAGAGCCAAATACGGTCAGGACCTGAAGGAATGGGATAACACTTTCTCTAGCCAAAGATGGCAAGCTTCCAGGTCAACCGATTTTCCCAATCAACCAGCACCCAAGGTTTAAAACCATTTCTTTCATGTACGAGCAGCATCCCAGGAGTCGTAAGAGCGTTCGGGGATTGGGAGTAATGAGGAAAGCCTTAAGCTAACTTCTATGATTAACAAGTTAGTGCTTAATCTCTTCTAAGGGAAAGGGGCAAAGATGTCTAAGTACAAAAAATACCTTAAGAAAGTCAAGGGTAGAGTAACCCACCAATGCTTTGCGTGTGGAAATATTATAGTTGGTGATTATTATTACAGGGAAACGGATGAAGACCAATTTTTGCAGACCTTGCATGCCAAATCTTTTTGCGAAGATTGCTATAATAAATATGGTGACAAACTGCTTGACAAAGATTTCCTGAGGATAATTTTCCAGAAAAAAATCTCTGAGGACTCTAATTACAAAAAATTAGAAGATTTTTGAAGTAATCACCGTCACCCGTTAGGGTCAACGGAGTTTTCAACCAATTCGAAAGCCGTTTTCAACAGGGCTAAAGCGTATTTGGCGAAGAACAAGATAAACGCCTCAGTCTAAGAAAAATTTTCTTTTCATTTTTCTTTTGAAGTGTTAGAGCTTGAAAAAGCCAAAAACAACTCAACAGTACGTTGTTAAACGCAAAACTGCCATACATACCAAGATTAGCGCAAAACTGAAGAACGCTCAAAGCAAATCAGCTGCACAGCAAATTAGGTCGGTGAAGGCTGCTCAGAATCAGAAACAGAAAACTATGGTTCTAAAGGTGCCTCAAACTGTTCCTGCAGCTGATGTGATTGAAGAGAAATTGCCGCCGGGCTTCAAAGCAAAATTGAGTTATGGTGGAGATGGTGTTAAGGTTTCGGCTGATATTCGCTATGAGACTGAGAAGACGGATCCGTTGATTCAGATTAAGCATATTGGATCTAAGGGTGAAATTGTTCATCGAGAGTTTGTCGGTCCTGCCAAAGTTGAGAAGTGGTTCGATGAAAACGGTAATGAGGTAGCTAAAGCAGATGTGGGCACCGCTCAAGTGATGCCTGATGGATCATTAAAGCCAGTGATTGTCGCTAAGACTAAAGAAATTAAAGTGGAGCCTGTAGATGCTGAAGTGCCACAAAACTTCTTGCCGTACAGCTTCCTGGAAGTTTGGGGCGAAGGCGACTCAGATACAGATGGCCTGCGGAAAATGGGTGCGGATCTTATGAAGACCGGGAAAGTCGGTGCTATCAAAGAGTTCAGCCATGGATACGGAAAAATGTACGTTGGCTTCTTAAGGCCAATAATGAACAAAGACGGAAGCAAATTCGGTATAGAGATAATGCTGGCAGAAAATAAAAGAAGCCGACGCCGCTGGATGCTCGCCGAAGCCGGACCAAGCACACAAAAAGCAAACAAACCAGTAACACCCCAATTATGGTGACAAACATGGCAAAAAAAGAAAACAACAACAAAATACTGGAGTACCTGAAAAGTCACTCTCAAGCAACAGAAGACGAAATCGCCAAGGACCTAAACATAAATGTGGTTGAGGTTTTAGACTCCTTAATCACGATGGAAAAAGAAGGCCTTCTGAAGAGTATTCCGGTCCCGGACTAATTTTTGTCAAGAAATGGATTTTCGATTTAGTTAATCAATTCAAGCAAACTATTTCTTTTTTCTTAGAAACCCAAACAGTGCCGTGTTAAACCACCTTCAATGTCTCTATAGCCTACTTACGAAAGTGTTATAACAAGAATTTCAAGATAACCAGTTGGTTATGACAATGGCAAGAGTCACTTTCTATGGTGGGGTAGACGAGATTGGCGGTAACAAAATACTTGTTGAGACGGAAGATGGGTCAGTTCTCTTAGACTTTGGTCGAAGAATGGGTTACACCCACGATTTCTATTCACAGTTTCTTCAGATTAGGTCAAAGAATGCCTTACGAGATATGATAAGGCTTAACATATTACCGAAAATAGATGGAATCTACACACCCAATCTGTTAAATGCCACACTCCTTTTCACAGAAGAACCGAGAGATGAACAATTCCCATTTGACAAAGCACCTGACTACTGGACATTCAATGGAGTTATGCCTTACACTGAGGAGAAACATGCTGTAGATGCAGTGTTTGTAAGTCATGCACACTTTGACCATATCCAAGACGTTAGTTTCTTAGACCCACGAATTCCAGTTATCTGCACCGATAAAACCAAAACTCTTGCAAGAGCAATGACCGATGTATCTCCTTCAGGTGTTGATGACCAATATTATGAGGTTAATAGAAATCTGGTCATAAAGGAGACTGGTCAAGACCCAAAAAATCAGTATAAGACTTTATGCCTTAATGAGTATGAGTGCTCGGAAATTACTCAAGCAGAAAAACCAGTAATCGAAGACCCGAAGACTAAATTTCTTTTTACCCATGAGTACACACCGCAATATCGAGAGTTTAAAACAGACTTAGAAGATAACGTCAAAGGAATCAAGTACAAGCTGATTCCTGTTGGACACTCAGTCTCAGGTGCTTGTTCGGTTTTACTGACTCTTCCAAATGGTAAGCGAGTTCTCTACACTGGTGACATTCGTTTTCATGGACTAGGGGAGACAACCTTCGATGATTATGTCAAAGCGATTGGTCAGCCAGTTGATGTGTTAATTACCGAAGGAACACGGATTGAAAAGGAGAATATAATTACTGAACAAGAGATTTTCGATGAAATGACAAAGGACATTGCGAAAGCAGAGGGATTAGTCCTCATTAACTTCGGATGGAAGGATTTGACTCGCTTCTCGACAGTGTATCAAGCTTCATTGAAGAATGATCGTACTTTGTTAATCGGTTACAAACTTGCTTACCTACTTTATGAGATGCATGTAGCTTTTCCAAAGGAATATCCTGACCCAAGAACGATGCCTAACCTGAAAGTGTATCTTCAAAGAGAAGGTGACTTGTTATATTCAAAAGCAGATTACACTAAAGACAAGTCCAAAATGGGTTATTTGAGTTTCCACGGAAGAAACATGGCAAAAGCTGACAGAAACATAGTTCGTATCGCTGAAGTTTTAGGCTTAGGTGGAGAGGTCGGAAACAAGAACAATCCTTTGTTGACAGAGAAGACGACTTGTGATTATAAAGAAGTGTATGACTTAGCAACTCACCACTTGAGTAATGGAGTTAGAGCATATCAAATTAGAGATAGACCGAAAGATTTTGTGGTTATGTTCTCTTTCTGGGACTTGAATGAATTATTTGACCTTGTCCCGATGGATTCCGAGCATAATACACGTTACATTTGTGCTTCTACCGAACCTTTTTGTGAAGAGATGGAGATTGATGAAGACAAATTCATGAATTGGTTTGATTATTTTGGGGTTCATTATGACTGGGAATATGCGGATGAAGAAAAGGAGCAGAAGATTTTCACTCGAAGACATGTTTCAGGTCATGCTTGTCAGAAAGAATTAGTCGAATTGATACGTGCGATTAAGCCATCGAGAATCATACCCATCCATACGACTTCTGTTGCAACGTTTAAGAAAATATTTGGAGATGCAGTTACCGAACCTAAATATGGAGTGCCTATCGACATAAGTTAGAGATTAGGTTCTTTTAGCTCATATGCTCCATCCTTTTGCAAAGGTGTTCAAATCCTTGAAGCAATTTAAGACTACTTCGTTTGGATTCACTATGACTTTCTCCCATATTTGAGGAACTTTGAGGTCAACTTTGAATAGACGTAACGGATAACCATTAGCTACTGCGTTTCTGTAGCTATCCACTTGAAGTTGATTTCCTTTTCCTGTTTTGACTTCAACCACTTCTATTTTGCCATCAACCACTGGGAGCTTTTCGTTTTCTTTGGGTAATTGAAGGAATTTATTGCCATCAAAGTCTTCGAGTTGAATCTTACTAGTGAGATTGTACTCTTCGACTGCTTGTTTGACTTTTCTGAATGCTCCGTTTCTCTTCATCTTAATCAGAAAGCCATCAGGAGTATTTGATAGACAATCGACTAGTTTGTTGAAGTAATCAGCGAATTCTTTTGTCGGATAGAATCCGTTTGCAAGGAGAAGCCTTGTTTGTTTTTCCTCTTCGAATTTGATGAAGTCTTCGTAATCTTTCTGAGGGTAAGTCGCCTTGAACCATGCGACAGTGTAGATAATGTTTGTCCATCCTTCGGTCTTCTTAAGCGATGGAATTAAGTCATCGTTGATGCAGGCTTCGACTAGTTTTTCGCCTAAACGACCTCTCTTCTGGACTGTTAGTTTATCGATTTCCATGTTATCGCCTTATGTTTTCTTTTTCAGAAACCCAAACAGTGAAGTCTTCGGTCTTTTGCAGTATAGAAGTTTGCCTTTCTCTGCATGATGTTGTGTACACTCTACACATTTACCGTGTCTGACACATTTTTGTTTAGGACAGGGACAGTTTTCAAGTGTAGCCATTGCTTGTACCATATTAGGTTAGTGTGTTGAGAGTGAGGTCTCTTTTTTCTGCTTCCCATACCGCTATCTCGACATCTCTTGCTCTCCATTGCTCACCAGACTTTGAACTAAGGAAGTTTGAGTATTCTCTACAGAAGTTAGTCCATTCAAGATATGTAGTCCAGTTTTGTTCGTTCAGTCCAAGCCAACCATCACTTCTCTGAAAGAAACTTGATGCGCTTGTTTTCCAGTACGTTGATTTGTTTCTATTCCACCATTTACCAATTATCTTATCAACCATTGGATAGAGAGTAGGATTATAGAATGAAAGAAAAGTCACTGGTGTGGCAAAACCGTAAGGTTGACCACAGGCCATTCTGAAGAATTCAATATTGTGGTAAGTGGGTTTTGATGCTAGTTCTATCAGTCTATTCTTGAACTCAATCCAATTGTTCTTTTCCGCTAATAGTTTAAGCAGATTATTAGTTAGTTTGTCTCTCGAAGTGTGGCTTCCGTAATTCTTCCAATAGCAGACTTCACTAGCTACCACAAAGGTGTCAGAGTTGATTGATGACCTGAATCTGTCTTCAAATGCAATAGTATTTTTGTTGTTTACCACTTGATTGAAGTAGCCATCGTAGATATGTCGATATGGATAGTTGCTTAGGTCAACAGTCCAGTTGTATTTTGACAGGGACTTCTTCCAACTTTCAAGCTCATTCATTTTTGAACTTCCATTTCGCTGATAACCTTGTTGTATTCTTCTTCCGAGATGTAGCGACCTGAAGGAGTTATCCCACTGAATTGATGAGGCGTCTTAAACCTTTTTAAGTTCTTTAAAAAGAAGACTGTAATCTCTGCGTTAGTTCTGGGTTTCTTCTCGATTGGTGACCACTGGGTGTAAGACTCATACTCTTGTTGATTTAGAAAAATATCTTTGGAATATTTGCTCCATGCTTCTGAAGGAGACATTTTACTAACACTCTTTATTGTTCCTTCTCCAAAGAGTACCTTCTCTCCTTTTACATAGAAGATAATCTTCGAGTTAGCCTTGAAGTTTGTCATGTTAGTGAATTTGACGAACCCAGTCTTTCCTTCATAAAAGAATCGTTTAACTTGTGATGCTGTAAGTGGGTAGATTGCACCGATTACTTTCTGTGATGTCAAGTTTGTTATTCCTCTTCTATTCTGAACTTCAAGTCAAAGGTCTTGATTAATTCCTTTTCTTTTGGAGTGAAACCAAAGTAGTCTGCGAATAAGTCATCTATCTGGTCGATTATTGCCTTTGACCGTTTAGGTAGAATCTCCCTGATTCTTATTGCATATTTTCCGTTGTCTCTGGTGTTCATTTTGATGTTTGAATTGTCGAAGTAGCTCTGCATTAATTGATTAACCAAAGTTTGGAGAGTTGCGTTCTTATCGCTAGGTAAGGCTTCAATATCAATGGGGAAGCTGGTGACGTGTTGATTGAGTAAGTCTCTTCCATCAGACCATATCACAAACCACCAATAGAACAGCGAAGTATTCAGTAGACCATTAACAATATGCGAGTACTTGTCGTCAAGTGTTAGAGCCTTGTAATGTGTAGAAATCTGTACTTTTCCAGTTCCTACAGGTATAATGTCTGTTCCATCCATTCTAAAGCTGTCAAAATACTCGGTTCTCGGAATGAACTCTTGAGTGTGTGCATGTATCCAGTTTGACGTGGCGTTGTAATACCAGATTTTTGTTCCAGTAGATTTGAGAGCTTCATTGATGGTTTTTCCACCAGAACAGTCAGTAAGCTTCTTGATTATGTCACGTTCTTCAACCGTGCCTATCTTTGGAACTTTTGCTTCTAGATTCTCAAGTTTCCACTGGATTGTCTTGAGTTTCTTTAGGAGTTTAGGTCTGTCTTCTGATTTCCACTTCTGGAATTTGCTAGTTGTTACCTTCTGTACACCTGTTCCTTTCTCTGTGATTACAATTGTTGACCGACAGTGTTCTATTCCACGGAATATTTTGCTGGGTCTATCATCGAAATTGTAGTAAAAGACATCTGAAGAGCTTCCGTGTATGACTTCTCTTATGCTGTCCATGCGGTCTGTTGAAACTAATGCCACTGGGACAATGAACCCGAATTTTCCACCGTCTTTTAAGACCTTGATTGAGCGTTCAATAAAGTAAGCGTGAGTGTTTCCACAATCATTCGAAGTGTACAGGAGAGGTTCTTTCTTGTCTCTGTCTCCGTTCCCATTACTTGTTTTGGTGCATTCGATAACTTGGAGTTCTGACTGGTTATAGTTTCCATCCTCAATGTACGGTGGATTACCTACTACTACATCGAAGCCTTTGTTTTCAAACACTGCTCCATAATCGACTTTCCAATGGAACGGTTTACGAGTTTTCAAGTTGTCCACAAGTTCGCTGAATTTCCGAATGTCCAGTTTTGACAGGGTGCTGTTTTCATGGATGAAGCTGTTGTAAGAGTTATTGTAAACCTCATAGAGTTTGAGTCGTATTTCTGCGATGGCTTCACGGATTTTAACCGCAGATTCTCCACTCTCTGAACAGTATACGCTGATTAGATCTTCGTATGCTTTGATGGTGTCAGTTAGAGTTTTCTTTTCGAGTAGTTTTTTGACTTGAGCAACTTCTTTGGGGTGAGTTGATTCTAAGCTGTCGAGACTTGATTGTACTATTTGGTCTTGCAGTAGCTCCATGAATGGGTGTGTTGCAAGATTCTCATTCATCCATCCTATGAGTGAGTTTCCAGCTACAATGTTGAAGTCGATGTTTGGTAATGGTTCAATGCGTTTTGTGTCTTGTAGTTCTTCTATTAGGGATAGCCATAGTCTTAGTCGAGCGATTTCTATTGCATTTTCATCGATGTCTACTCCGTAAATGTTTCTTGTGATTATTTGCTTCTTAAGGTGGTATCTGTCAACTTTTTCGTCTATAGACCTCAGTAGGCTTTCTTGTACCCTGAGAATTCGTGATAGCATAGCTGTTAAGAAGTGTCCTGAACCACAAGCTGGGTCAACAACTCTGATGGTATCGATAGACTTTATCATTTCCCTTATTGCTTTGGGACTTTTCGGTCTGTCATTAGATGTTAATAGGGTTTCAATGCTGTCGAAGTCTTTGAGGTCAATGTCTCTCCACCCGACATTTCTTAGTCCTTCTTTCATCTTTTCAAAGATTACTGGTGTTAGCGTCTTTTCTATGATAAAGCTTACAATGTCATCAGGAGTGTAATATGCTCCTTCTTCTTTTTGCTTGTTTGTTCCCTGTCCTGAGATGTAGTTGATTGTTTTTTCAAAGATGTAGCCTAGCATGTCTGCGTTGATTTGTTGGTTAGAACCAAACTTGTATTTCTTAAAGAAAGTGTTTAGAACTAATTCTATACCTTCATCGCTTATGCTATAGTTTGTTTCCATTGAGATAACTGGTCTGAATAATCCACCGTTGAGGTATGGGATATTCTTGTAGAGTGGGTTTGATGCTACGTTTGTTCGTCTGTTCTCTTTGCCTTTGTTGAATACTTCATAGAACAATGATTTTAGATAGGCTTCGTAGAAGCTACTTGCGCTTCCTGATTCTTTGTATCTTCCCCAGAGGTCTTTCAGGAGAGTTTTTGTTACTACTTCGTTCTCTTCAAGGAACTTGATGAATATGAGTCTGTTCATTAAGACTACAGCGAACAGGTTAGACTGGTTTGTTGCTATGTTCTCAGGTGGACTGACTTCTTTGAGTAGGTATGTTCCTGTAATTTGTTTACCGTCTTTGTCATATCCGAAGACGTATTCCACATAGTCATTGTAGAAGTTCTTTGAGATAGCCTCTTTTTCATCTTCAAGGAACTCTAACTTTTTCTCTAAGAATGTGAGTGCTGTTTGTGAGTCGAACTGTAGGAAGTTTTCTTCTATTTGGTCTGATTCTGTTGTTGCTCCCAATACTACTTTGTGTAAGAATCTTGAGAATACTGGTCTTAGGTCTACTGTGTAGATGGGTCTTGCTTTGGATGATGCTTCTTCAAACTTGAGCAATACCCAGATGAAGCCATCAGTAGCTATGCCATAAAGGGTCTTGGATGCTTTGGAGAGTAACCAGTCGTTGACTTGTGATGCTCCGTGACTCCGACTAAACAAGTCCATATTGAAGGGTTCTGCTTCAACATAGAACAGTGGCTTCTCTTGATTGATGGGTTTAAGCTTGTAGTCTGGGTTTTTCATGCCAAATGGTGTTGGAAGTGTGGTTTCTCCTACTCCTTCATATCCTAAGAACTCGATTAGTGGTTTTATAACGAATTGTTTAACGAATTCTTCTGGTTCTTGTTGGTCTTTGAGGTCTTTTGACCCATAACTCGTAGTTGGATATGTTAGTACATCTTGGAATTTGCCAAAGTCATTGAATCTTGCTTTGACTTCATTGTAGATTTCCTTGAGTTTGTTATGGAGTTCGTCTCGTCTTTGCTTTGAGACTGTGATGACTGGAAGCATTGTTTGTTTAGGCTTTGGCATGGTTTATTCTACTGATTGGTTCTGTTTATAACCTTTCACACAAATCCAAGACTGTTGTTGCTCTATTGGCTTTTATTGTGTTGTTTCTGCTTTTGCAGTGTAGTTTTGTCTTTGCAATGTGTAGGATTAACCGTAAGCTACACAAAAGAAAATTAAAATCGATATTTTTGAGAGAATAATTGTTGTTGAAAAAAGCCAAAAAAACCCTACCCCTCAGAAAACTAGCTGGATCCGTGGAAAACATGGGTACGGAACAATGCAAACAGGTGTAGGGAGCACTAAATACGCTTTGTTCGGTTGAAATTGCGTGGGAAGTAGAGTAAAGAAGACACCGCTTTTACTATCAGGTTTTTGACCCTCTGAAAACTCGCTACTGGACTTTTGTGTACTCTCGGTAGACAACATTGAACAACCAAAATCGCTATTATTTATGGGTGAACAATGGAACGGAACTCACAAGTAATGCAAAATATTAAATCAAGACAGCACCCATACCAGCAAACAAATCAAGTGTACTGTGGAGAGGGAGCACAAAATCTCAACACCCGACAAAATGACCTATGAAAAATTCAAAACCAAAATCATAGAACTTCTAACTAACAATCAAACAGGTTTAACGTGGACATCAATCAAAGANNCTTCTGGTACATGCCGAACAAAGGCACAGTCTACACAATCGGGTATGAAGGTAAATCAATCACCCAGTTTATCGAGCGACTGAAGAAGATAGGTATCGAACAACTGGTAGATGTGCGAGAAATTCCACTGAGTAGGAAGAACGGATTCGCAAAGAACGCACTTAAAAAAGCACTCGATAATAATGGGATAATCTACAAGCACCTTCCAGAACTCGGTTCACCTAGCGAAATGAGACATAAGCTCCATGAAGACTGGAACTATAACGAGTTCTTCAAAGAATACACTGCATATATCCAGAATGAAGAACCGCAAAAGGCATTGGTAAAACTTGCTCAACTTGCGCATATGCGGAAGACAGTCATCATGTGCTTCGAGTACTCGGTGGAAAAGTGCCATAGGCGAATCATCAAAGAACGATTAATCTCGGATGGCTTCGGAGTGGTAGACCTATGACCTACCAGAAGAAACAGGTGTTAGTAGTAGCTAAAACCTACCCTAACCTCAGCAGAAAGTATGATAGAACCGTATGTACTGCTGGAATCGACCTACAAGCTAAGTCATGGATTCGAATATTCCCCATCAGGTTCTTCGACCTTGAATATGCTAAAAGATTCAGCAAGTGGGATGTAATAGAGTTAGAAGTTGAACCGACAAAGGACAAGTATCTCCGTAAAGAAAGCCATCACGCACACGATTCATCCATCCAGAAACTTAGACATATCGACACTAAGAACAACTGGGAAGAAAGGAAAAGTATCATCATTCCCATGCAGAAAAAGAGTGTAGAAGACCTCAAGAATCAATACAAGTTAGACCACACCTCAATGGGAGTAATCAAACCTAAACTGATTGTCGATTTCAAAGTAACTCCGATTGATAAGTGTAGACTGTGGGAGAAAGCTCTCATTATGGGTATCCAGCAAACACTCGATGGGGAACACTATCAATCCCCACTGGAAAAGATTCCCTACAAGTTCTCCTATGTCTTCAAGTGCGATGACTCAGACTGCACGAAAAATCATGACTTAATGATTGAGGACTGGGAGATATGCGAACTTTATAGAAAAACTAAACAGGATACGAAAGATGAGCAGTACGCACTCGCTCAGGTCTCGGAGAAGTACAAAGACCGCTTCCTAACCAAGAACGAACTATACTTTGTGCTGGGTACAGAAAGCAGATGGAACAAGTGGTTAATCATAAGTGTTTTCTACCCTATGAAACAACCACAAACTTGCCTATCTCTCAATTAACAAATTCACTTTAAACAAAAGGGCAAACTGTTCAAAAAACTCAATAGAGTGACGCAAACTGAGACTTAAAGGTAAAATATCAAAAGAGAAATCAAACAAAATCTACTCGTATTTCTTGATGCCGTCAACAATGTCTGTTACTGCGTCAGTAAGGTTGCCGTCTATCAGTTCTTCCCTGCCTTTAACAATCGAGATAACGCCAACAACGGTTAATCCGCTGTCTGAGTAGCCTATGCCTGTTGCAACAGGAGCAGTAATCCAAGATTGTAACGATTACTCCAAGAACAGTTAATTTCAGCATTTTTTGCTTAATAGATTCCATAAAAATTTGTTGTTAGAGGTGAAATTGAGAAGGAAAACTACAAACGTAAGTGAATTAGCCGTTGTTTTCTTCGTCTTCTCTGATTTGGAGTTCTTCAGGTAAATAGATGCTTTCGCTGATTTGGTCATATAGGCTTCGTTTTTTCGGGGTTTTTTCGCTAAAGGTGTAGGGACCTTCCGGCTGCCTGGAGTAATCTGCGTATCTTACGCCGCTTGGATCCATAAGCAAGGCCTTGGGATCTCCTGGCGCCGGCAGCGCCTTAGGAATAAGTGAGGGAGAACGGTATTTGATGCCTCTTTCCTCGTAGTAGTCGCTGGCCAGTGACCATAGGTGAGGCCCGAAAGAGCACTGGTCCACAGTAGTTTCAGTGGTTTTCAGGTTATAACGCAACCGCCCAGACCATTCGACTTCGCGCCGATATCGAACGCGGATCTCCCGGTAGCTGCCAGGCTTAGTTGCTTTTGTAAATTTGCCTGGCAAATGCAGCTCCAGCGTCATAAGTACAGTAGTCACTTTGTATTCCTGGTATGCTTTAACAGAGCATTCAGCAACAAGACTTTTCAAGTGCTGCCAATCAGTCGGCCAATCATTAATAGTTAAGAGCGCTATGCGCCTGTGTTTGACTGCTTTGTAAGCGTAGAAAGACATGATGGGCATGATAGAAAAACAAAAACAAAATTGATTTTTTCTATATCCAGGAAAAAAGAATAACTTTTCCTTTTTCTTTTAAGGTGAATATTGTGGGTTGGTCAATTAGCGACTTAGGCATAGCAGGCGTCACGGTTATCGGCGTTGTTCCCAGCTTGATCATTGTCGGTGTTTTGTTCCTGATCGGGTACATTGCATTGGTTGCGTTAGGCATTGTGAGCGCTATGATTTACTTGTTGGCAGGCATCGGTTTGCTGTGGATCATCAGTTTATTCGGGGTTTTCAGAAACATATGGAGCCATCCTTACGTTCTTTTGCTATTTTTGATTTTACCAATAGCCTTTGTTTGGGGCTGGGGCACAGATCACATTAAAGGCTTAGCGGAAATGGCGCCAGCGCAGTTAATCAGTTCTCAGCCTTCGGTGACAATCCAACAAATGAGTCTTCAAGGCCACGCAGTAAGCTTCATCATTACTCCACAGTTCTTCGGCGGAGTCCTAATCGGCGTAGGCTTAACAGTTGCAGTAGTCGCTGGGCTGCTTATGACTAAAAAGACAAAGAAAAAGCATCACTAAAGCTTTTTACCCTTTTCTCTCTTTTTCAAAAACCTATCAAGTTTATCTATTGCTTCCCAGCTGAGACAGAAAACAATAATGGCTGAGTCCGCGATAAAGCTCCAGATAATGGTATCCATTTTTATTGGTCGAATCCGCCTTTTTTCTGTGCAGCCATGTCTGATCGGTATGCTGTTATTTGAGGTACATTTTTCCAGCTGTCCAGCAAGATTTTTTGGCCTGTTGCTTTCTCATATAGCTTGAAGATTTGCCTGGGTGTTTTGCTTGGGTCCTGGAGACAGAAGATCGGTGGGCAGGGGTTGATCACATTGATGTCTCTTGTTTCTGCGCGGTACCAGAACCAGTAGCCTTTGGGCAGTAG
>PLTA01000046.1:0-1914 GCA_003164295.1 Candidatus Bathyarchaeota archaeon | reverse complement strand
TAGAGGGTAACTTGGGCTGATGCTAAGTAGCTTATTTCGTCAATGAAGACTCGTGAGTACTGGCGCAAGTTGCTTTTGCGGAAAGCGTCAAACTGCTGCAACAGTGAAATAGCGTTTTGCACGTCGATGTTAACGTTTTTTCCGGTGTAGTAACGGTCCAGGTTGCGGACCGTGATGAGCCCGGTTGTTTTTGCGTACCCATACGTTTCTGCGATGCCCTTGAGTTCGTTGACAACTTCTTTAAAGTCAATTTCAAAAGATTTGGGATCCTTAATCATGACTACGCGGTCAAATATTGTGGGGGGATTCTTGTCGTTATCTGTGATTTTGTCGCCTTCCTGCAAAACAGTCAACGTTAACAGAGGGATCCCGGCGGGTTCTACGCCTAATTTTTCAGTTAAATTGTGCAGTAACCTTTTTGTTCGTTCGTCATAGTTGAAGAGGGGCAGGCAAGCTGTTGTGAAGCTGTTGCTTTTGTCGCCTAAAGGGCTGAAAATCAGTTCTTGCTTGTTCAAAATGGAGTAAGACATGATGCCGCTTAAGAGAAAGGTTTTTCCTCCGCCTATTGGAGCGAAAATTGCTTGGAGAGCGCCAAAGTCTGCTTTGGGAAAGATTGGGAAACGCGTGACTGGTTCCATTTCGATGGTACCTGCTATTTTTCCAGATTCCCAACAGTTCTTCGGCATCAATAGACATGGTGCATAGTAGCCGCCGAGAGTAGCTTTAACGGTGATGTGCACGCGCCTGGTTTCTTGCCCAACAGATAAGACCTGGCGAATATACGTGTTAATTTTATCGTAAAGGGGATTAAAAACTTGGAGGGTTTCGTCGTAAAAAGGGTAGGCGCCGTCAGCTCCTAAGACCTGGTAGAGGTAACCGTATTTAACGCAGTTAATAGCCAGATTGATGATTTTTTTAGCTGTTTCAAGGTCCACGCCTGCCAGGTTAGCTCTGATGATGAACTGCAGGGTTTCCTTCTCTTCGCGGGGGATCTTGCTTTCGCCAGTCATTTTTCCAAGAAAAAACTGGTCCAGGTAACTTCTTAAATTGGGTTCTTCAATGCGAAACTGCTCCCAATTAAAAAACTCAGCGGTCCGGGCCATAACTAGCTGGATCGCTTCGTAAGCATCCACGTAAGCCTTTGCGATCTTGTCATAGGCTACGGACATTAAAACGGCTTCAGGCGAAGGATTGATTTTTTGGGCCAGAAGCGTCTGTAAAGCTTCTACAAATGTAGGCACGTAATCGCCCTCGCATTTGCATACGCCGCCAGCCATCGCCATGCCCCAGATCGTTGTGTGACCGCCGCATTTTTTGCAGGTAGCGCCCATTAAAGTGAAGATTTCTTCCTGGCGCATACCTTCAGGCCGTTTAAGCATCTCCTTGTTGCATTTAGCTAAGGCAGTTTCAAAGAAGATACTGTTAGTTTTCATTTCTTGGCGCAGCGCGATTAATTCTGGAATAAAATCTATGTTGTCCAGGTAACTGCAGAAAGCTTCCACTCCGCCTCTACCGCTGACGCCGTCGATAACACGCTTAAAAAGAGCTTCCAACCAAACGAGAGGATTAAAGCCAAGAGCAAAACCGCTCTCTTTGCTGGTGCTACTGGTTTCAACTATGCTTTCGGTTGCTTCTGTCTCAGTTGCGTCGGTGTCTTCGGTCATCTGCTTTGGGCCCCGCCGGCTGACGCTGACTTTGTGACGGCTATGGCGTTGATGAGTACTTGTTTTCTGGCCCACACATTCTTTTTGCAGCTGATGATTATGCGGTCAATCCGTGTCAGGAACTCTGTAGGAAGAGTTTTTTCGAAGAATATTTTCCGGTTGTATATGCCTTCAGTCATGTCCGGTAGAGCCCAGTCGGGCAGGGTTGTTTTGCTGCTTGTTTGTATTTCAACCAGCATGTACGCGCTTG
>PLTA01000003.1 GCA_003164295.1 Candidatus Bathyarchaeota archaeon | reverse complement strand
ACGATCATTGCCACGATGACACCCTGCTCAACCAGCTCCTTCGCAGCCGTCTCATTATTCATGAATATTAAGGCGAATGAGTGGTGGTCGTTTTCGAGGCTGTGGATGAATTGCTGTGCAAGCGGACCGTTGTCGTAATTTACCAGCGCTGTTGGAGCGTAAGCGCCGGTCATGCCGAAAAGTGTCACGAGAATAAGAAACGTCACTGATTGAACTACAACAATTGCAATAAGCAGGCGGGACCTCCGCATCCTGTTTAATTCGGCGTTCATTCCGCCTAGCAATGCTCGCAGGTTCTTTCTCATTGGTGGCGGTTTCCGAGCGATTTGAATACTTCCGAAAGATCGGGTGCGCGAAAACAGAATCCNNCTGTGCGGGTTACCTGCTGGAGATTAAGAACTTCTGAGGCGATTTTTTTGGCTGTTTGCTGGTCGCATTCGATGTCGATGCAGCTGCCTGTACGCCTCACGAGTTCGCGGGGCTCCGCAACCTCCAATAATGCGCCCTCTCCCAAAACTGCAACGCGATCGCATAAAGCTAGGGCCTCGTCGAGATAATTAGTGGCAACAATAACCGTTTTGTCCTTTGATCTGAGAAGGCGAAGGTAGGCCCAAAGCGCATGACGCGTGTCCACATCGACTCCAAGTGTGGGCTCGTCAATTATGAACAGCTCTGGGTCGTGAAGGAAAGCTCGTGCAATCGCAGTGCGCCTCTTGAGGCCTCCTGAAAGAGTGCTTACGACTTGGTCGCGCCGGTCTGAGAGGCCGAGAATTTCAAGGACGTCAAGGATCCTCTTCCGCGAATTTTGCACGTCGTAGAGGCTAGTTGAGAATTTCAGGTTTTCAAAGACGGTTAACTCTTCGTAAAGCGCGTTGTCTTGAAGAACAAAACCCATTCTCCTTCGAAACTCAGCTGAATGTGTAGGCATTTTTTCCCCTAGCACAGTGATTTTACCTGACGTATGGCTTCGCAACCCGGATATGAGGGAGAGAAGCGTCGTCTTTCCGGCGCCGTTTTTTCCAAGGAAACCCATAATTTCTCCGCGACGGACGTTTAGCGTAATTCCTCTAAGAATGTCCTTGCCTGAAATCCTGCAGTCGACATCTTGGAATTGGATCACATTATCCTTCACATTATCAGTTGATTCGACTATGTTGGCGTCACTGGACTCCACCAGTAAATGCGCAGATTGTTTATCTATCTAGTCTCACCTGCCCTCACCTAAAATTTTCTATTTTATATTTTCCAAATTGTAAAAAAGAATTAAATCGTTTATGGTTTTTTAATTCATATCATAAGTCTGTATAATTGCCTTTTTCTATGACTAATACAAAACGCGATTCATCTTTGGCGCACAATCCTTTTAAACTTCTGTAATTAGACGATAATTAAGGAAGCAGAAAAGGAGGGGAAAAAACAATTGGCGACCACGATAAAGAGAAACAAACTAACCACAGCCGCATTTGCCTTGTCTCTTGTTGCAGGAATATTGATTTTGATACAGGGCATAGTGCGTTCTCTGCAAGGCAGGGCACTGGACATCTCTGGAGTTGAGGATGAAATCAGGCGTCGAATTCTCGCGGGCATTGCATTCCAAGTAGTCGGAGTAATCGCTATTGTATTCGGAATTATAATCATAGTCGGCGCGGTCATGCTATACCAACTTGGACAAGAAGTTGCAGGCGGATTAATTGTGCTATTGTTCTCTTTACTGAGCATCTTGACTTTCGGAGTAATAGGGTTAGTAGGCCTGATTCTCGGGGTAATAGGTGCGGCTTTGGCATTGAAAAAGAAGTAACGACACTTTTCCATTCCATACTTGCTCTTTTTTAACTGAAGTTTTACGTTTTTATGGTTTAGCACATGTGGAAGTGTTATTTGAAGGGTTGAAATTCTAAGAATGAAGACGGGCAAGAGGAAACTTTTGAGACGTTAATTAGTGAAGAGGCTCTCTTATTGGCTAAGTATTTGAGAAATGAAAGGCGAGATTGGTCTCCAAGAAAACTTAGGTTTTAGGTCTTGATCTCCTGTATCCCTATCAACAAGATGCGGAAAAGGTTTTTGTTCGCGTTCACTCAAAACAAGAAGAAGCTCAAGGCGTTTCTGGTTACACTTGGCGCGGCGAAAGCTCTTTCTACGCGTAGATTTATCGCGGATTTTCCGAAAGTTTGTGGATGATATCACCCCTTGGGGCGCGCTGGGTTACATTAACTCTTAAATGTGCAGCTACGTAGTGGTTGTTTAACTGGACTGACGTTTGGAGACCGTGTCGTTGCTTTTGGTTAAACATAAATTAATGCAGTCTGGGCAGCCAAGCCGGACGGCTCTAGCGGCGGCCGCCCACCGTGCCGCCCATCAAGTCTTGGAGAACGGATGCATCTTCGCCGATCCACTGGCCCTGCGCATTCTAGGTGAAGACGCCAAACTTGCGGTCCGAGAGGCTGCGGAGGAACCATCTATATACAGAATGCGCATCTTCATAGCAATGAGGACAAGGTTCGCTGAGGACGTTTTGGCTGCCGCCGTGGAACACGGTGTCCGTCAACTTGTGATACTCGGCGCGGGCCTAGATACCTATGCCTACCGCAACCCGTTTAGCGACCGCCTGCACGTCTTTGAAGTGGATCATCCAGCCACGCAGGTCTGGAAACGCCAACTTCTCGCCGATGCGGCAATCAAGTTGCCTGATTCGCTGACCTATGTGCCTATTGATTTTGAACGCGAGACTCTAGCTGATGGTCTGGCGTCTGCGGGCTTCAATGCCGAACAGCAGACGTTCTTTAGTTGGCTTGGAGTTGTCCCGTACCTGACCGAGCCGGCTGTGTGGTCGACCCTTGGTTTCATCGCTGGCTTGCCCGGTGGTGCGCATGTAGTGTTCGACTACAGCAATCCGCCGTCTTCGTTCTCGCCGAAAATGCGTATCGCTCACGAGAGACGTGCTGCACAAGTAGAAAAACTTGGCGAAGCTTTCCTTACTTACTTTGAGACGGACAAACTCCATGCCAAATTGACAGATATGGGCTTTGTTGCGATCGAAGATGAGGGACCACCGCAGATGTTTGCACGTTTCTTTCCAGACTTTGCCAGTTATATTCCCGAAAAGGGCGGTCACATCTTGCATGCGACAACTATCTTAAAATCAAATTAATTTTGAAACCAAAATTTAGCCTAAGAAATTGCTATTTAATTAAAAATGGCTTCATATTTTCTGCGTCTGCGCTTATTCGTGACTACGATTATGGAGCTTCCATGCAAGATAGGCCAGCAGGATTAACGAAATTACATTGAAAATTATTTTGCCAACAAAATCAATTGCCAAAATGATTCCACTCGCCCAGAATCCTGCAAGCATACTTGCAGCAAGTCCGCCAAAGATTATCGCCAACCGTTTTTCATCTCCCCAAGCAGTGGAAAGCGTCGTGACCAAGAAAAGAACCGCCCCAGCTATGACAAGACCGGCTGCGAGAGCGATCGCGACTGGTATCATTGGAAATATATTATAAGCGAAAGCAACTAAGACAAACCATAACAGGCTCAATACAAAAACAAGTGCTCCCAGCGACCAAGGCTGCAAAGCCACTCTAGTTGTTCTATGCGCAAGATGCAATGAGGGTCGAGGACCCAAAGCAACAATCACCAATCCTTTAATCATAATTAATGCGAAAATTATCAATGCCAGTGGAGGATTGTAAATATATCCCAGAGTTTCAGGCGCAACTTCTTGAGTCCAGATAGCCCAAGAGACAAGTGACCCTAAAGCGAATAGCACTACAGCAATCGAAAGGCCACGTTTGCTGAGCCATTGATCTGCTCGTCTATTTGGAAAAATGATTTCCGTGAGATATATTGGCAGAACAATGCCCCAAACACTTTCGTATCCAGCCGCCCAGAGAAAATAGACCCAGTTTACTCCAAATATGCGACCGTAAATATCTGGCATCCCAACAAAGAGGGTCGAAGATACCGACGTCTGCACGATCAGAAACTCTTCAAACACGGCAAAAGCTATGCCTAACAGCAAAATAGAGAACCATCAGCGATGCAAGCGCCGAACCGTATATCGTATAAACAGCGCGGCACCACCGTAGAAGCCAATTTCAGGAATCAGAGCAGTAATGATGGTTAGGTGAGTTGAACCGAAGAGAATCTCCACGATGACTGCCGATAAGACAAGAAGAGTAAGGGCAGGTGCTACTTTCTGCCAACCCAAATACTTAGCATTCATTTTTTTACCTCATTATTTGTCGCTAGCTCTTACTTTTGAGACAAACTCTGCCTGTATTCGAAGATAGCCACCGAAGCACACAAAGAAGCCAACACCGAGAAAAATAGTCTGTTCAAACAGCCCAGTATCTTTCAGTTGGTAAAAAGCTGTTGAAGAACTTATCACCAACAGAACCGCAAACAAAGCAGTAATAGCCTTCAAGATTGTTTCCGCATGCTCAATATAATTTGCAGCCTTCCTGTTTGCCTTTAGGTCTGCAACTTTTTCCACAGTTTGCACGCTCAGCAAAGCATCTTTTCCTTGGTCAGAAAGACAGTATTTGCCATACTCATCAGTTTTTACTAAACCATTGAGTTTGTTTAAGTGATGTAAAAGGTGTCCGCTACTTTCGATGCCAGTTTTCTTTTTTAATTCAGCAAAACCAGCAGGTCCTTCGCTTAAAGCCTTCAAGATAACTATGCGTGTAGGGTGCCCTAATGCATCAAAAACTTCTGCTTGTTGCCTATCTTTTTCATCTGCATGTTCACCATTTGACAAATTGATGCCTCACCGTAACATAGTTATATTTTCTTATTTAATCCTCGTTTGTAGACCAAAGCCCAAAACTACGAACTGAAAATAAAAGCCTACCTTGCCCTAATCCTCAAAGAGAACAGCATGCTACAGCCTCGACTTCAATTGATACGCAAGCCGCACTGATCCTCTTAGGCCGACGACTTCCAAGATTTCGCCTTCAGCAAATATAGCCTGTAAGAAAGGGGGGGCTCGTCGCCCTTGGGCGACGGTTAATCAGGTTTGGCTTTCAGTAGAACAACCACTCGACCTTCTAGTGCTGTCCTAATGTCCTCTACTAGGATTCTTCGCAATTCACCATTTAGTTTTTCAATGCTTTCTGCCAAGGTTCCGTTGATCGGTATTGCGAAATTGGTTTTTCCCCGTTTTGAAGCCATCCAAATTTCTCCTTCACTAGAATAATATACATACAGGTACAATCAAGTGCATGGCAATTTTACGGAGGTACCCATTACGAAGGAATCAGCAGAAACCTGCTGTATTTGTACTGCGAATCCTGCAACAAGAAAAACCAGCAGGGCCAACACAATTGTCTGCTTTACCACAACTTTCAATGATGTGCCACCAATAGAAAAAATAGAAAAATCAATGTTTCCGATGTTTCCGAGGTCGAGACAAAGCCAGTGTTATGGCAACCGCGACGGCAATGAGGGCGATAATTAACAGCAGGATACCGCTATTCAAATGGGATTGAGTGGGCGAAGGAGAACTCTGATTGCTTTGTGTCGGAAGAGCTGGGCTCGGGCTCGTCAGAGTGAAT
>PLTA01000014.1 GCA_003164295.1 Candidatus Bathyarchaeota archaeon | reverse complement strand
GGGTTCTTTATTATTTCGGCAACAAGAGCTTTGATCGAGTTACCCGAGTAAAAAAGCACTTTAGTTATGTTTTTCATATCGCTGGAATTTCCTCTTTGCTTGGCGGCTCCCTGGTAATGTGCTGGATATTCTACACAATCGCCGGATTACACCAAACTTTTCAATTATATGAAAACACTGCCTGGATAAGATATTCCGAATCGGTCTTAGTTGGAATTGGCGTCATCTACGCAATTTGGTTGTTGATCACTTTCATAAATAGAGCTTCCAAATAATCGGGGTTAGAGAGTTTGCATCTAGATCTTCGCTTAAAATTCCTAAAAACCTTGCTCAATATCCCGGTATTGCTGCTTGATCATTTCTTGCCTGAACGCGAACCAACTTTTCCGCAAACCAAGATTTTGGATTCCATGTATAAACGGATGTATCAAGCCTATCGCCTCGAGGTTGCCCAGGGCGTCTTTAAAGAAGTTGGCAAATTTGAGGGCGACGGCAACTTTCAACGGATGCTTAGAGTTTCCCAGAAATTACTAACGGCGATCGGCGATGATGACCGTTACTATCGCGAATGGCTTGGCCTGCTGATTATTCTTGCGAAAGAAGAATATGACAAATGGCTCAAAACAATCACGCCTGCAGAAATTAAGTATTGGTGTCAAGCGCAGTGGTTTGTCTCGCCTGGTTGTTTAAGTGATAAAGCGGTTTCGGAAGTGAAAGAACAGTTGGCGCCGGATGTTTTGGCGTATTATCTGCATATTCTATCTCGCCCGGGTGGCCACGTGGATCTGGCTGCTTTGGCTAAGATAGATTCCTGAGAACAAAAATAATTTTGGAGGAAAAAAAATGAGTACACCACAATTAGGCAGAATAGCAATTGTTCAAGTCAGCGGCGTAACAGTTGCGTATGCCCAAGGCTACAACATTAAAGAAACAGGCAAAGCAGTAACAGAATACTGTCTTAATCCAAACGGCGGCGGAGACTGGCCAGCACTAGGCTTTAGCGGGAACAAAAAAGCAACAATATCCATTGATGCTCTCTATGTTGACAACACCTACGTAAACATGTTTGAAAATAACGCTCCCATAACAGTCATTTGCGGTCCTCTTGGCTCAAGCGGCGGCAACCCCAAAGACACCTATAGCACAATAGTCACAGATGTTGAAACAGTTGTCAAGCATGAAAACGTAACTGCCTTGAAAGTCTCACTTGAAGTAATTGCTAAACCAACACATGGCACCTGGTAAATTGGTGAAATTCTTTGAATGAAAATGACTTAGTTAAGCAGGCTCAGGAGCTCGAAGAAAAGCGTAAGGCAGCCGCTATTGCAGTTGGCAACTTTGACCCCATAAAAACCCTAGCCGATTCTAACGCAATCAAAGAAATTTACGATGAGAAATTCGGCGTCATCAAATACGGCTCTCTAACCTACAAAGAAAACAAGAAAATCAAAGAAATTCCTGATATGGAAGATCGCACAACAAACATGGTCTTTCTGATGCTCAAAAAAGCCTACCCAGAGCTGACAATTGAAGATGTTGAAGCTTGGGGTTTTGAAAAAGTTGCTCGCATGTCTTTTCTGATAGGTAAGGAAGTTCGGGGTTTTTTACCAAAAACGACATAGCGGCAAATGTTAAGGCTCAAAACATCGGCATAATTTTGCATGAATTTCCCCAATTTAACTTTGCTACGCTAGGCGACTTGACAGATTCCCAAATTTCTTTTCTAATATCCTGGTTAGAGTGGGCAGGAATAATTAAGCGAGAAAAAACGGCATGACTGAAGAAATCAATATTTTACTTACTGCAAACGATGAGGCAAGCGGTGTTATAGCAGATGCCAGCGAAGAAATCGATTCTAGCCTTCAAGGAGTGCAAAATCAGACAGAGGAACTTGAAACAACAACCTCACAATCCATGAGCAGCGTTGCTGAGTCTCACGAGAACGCTTCAGTTTCTTTCAAGAATACCGCTATGACCATGAACACTTTGGCATTATCCGGCGCTAATTTGTATATGAGTTATGACCAAATCCAGAAATCAGAAATTGCTCTTGACCGGGCACACGTAACCTTAGAGAAAGACACCAACGCAGTTCAGGCAGCCCAAGAAAAATACAACGCAGCCGTCGCCAAATATGGTCCCAACAGCCAAGAAGCCACGGATGCAGCAAATAAATTGAAAGCTGCGCAAGATGCCTTAACTGTTGCTCATGAACGTTCTGATCAAGCGCAAGTTAATGTCAACAACACTATGATGATGAGTGCACTAACCGTTATTCCCAGCGTCATAGGAATTATCGGCAGTTTAAGCACCATTACAGCCTCCTGGACAGCTATTCAAGGAGCTGCTGCTGCTGCAACTGAAGGCTTAAGCGTCGCCATGGACTTTCTGTCGGCTAACCCGATTGTTTTGGTGATTGCAGGAATTGCCGCTCTCGCCATTGGATTGTATGAAGCCTACCAGCATTGTGGACCCTTCAGAGACGCAGTAAATGCAGTTGCCAGCGTTCTTGGAGGCGCGTTATCAGCTGCTGTTAATGCGGTTTACCAGGGACTTCAATGGCTTTGGAATAACGTGCTCGTCCCGCTGGGACAATTCTTAGGCTCAGTTTTCAACTTGTATCTGCAAAGTTGGATCGCCACATGGAACATACTCAAAAATGCCGTCAGCGCCGTTTATGATGGATTAAATTGGCTATGGAATAATATTCTAAAGCCGTTAGCTACATTTTTTGGCAATGTCTTGTTAGCCGAATGGAATGCTTTTTCTAATGGTCTTAGCTGGGCTTACAATAATTTGATAAAACCCGTTTTTGATGCTCTGCAAAAGGTTTACAATGAAGTTCTAAAGCCAATCGGCGATGTTTTGGGCACCATTGGCAACGGCTTAGGCAGTGTTGGGAAGACTATCAGCGGCGGTTTAGGCAGTGTTGGGAAAATGCTTGGACTTGCAAGCGGAGGAGTTGTTACTGAACCAACGGTAGCGATGGTTGGCGAGGATGGTCCTGAAGCTGTTATTCCGTTAGATGAGAATGTCGGTGATGTCCTTGGCGACATAACCGGAGGCGGAGCAATTGGTCAAACAACCAGTAACAGCATAGTTAACAGTGGTGATTCGAATCAGACCATTTCAATTCAGATGACAACTAGCCCTCAGATTTCTATTGGTCAACTTAGCGGCAACGCAAGCCTCACCGACATTATTAATGCGATAACAACTGCGGTCAATAATGGCATGGCTCAACCGCTCATCGACGCGCTAAATAAGGCGTTTGCTGAGCAAGTTCGGAGGCGCCGCTAAAATTGACAAGTGGCTGGGCTATAACTCAAGGGTCAACAACTGTCACTTTGCCAACACCGCCTAAGGTAATTAATGATCAGAACCCCGCTGATATTACAGTTGTTAAAGTTCAAGGCGCAGCCCCGGTGCTTGTCGGAGTTGATCTTGACGCCCGAACTATCCGTTTAGAAGGGAGCATTTGGGTTCATGGCCAAACAAATGCGCAGTTAGAAACAACTTATTTGGCGCCCCTGCGAGCTATGGCCAGACAGTTAGTCACAGTTACAGATCCCGATAGCCAATTTAGCGGAAACTGGATTATAAAGGAGCCCGATTTTAAACGGGAAGCGGAAGGAGCTGAAGTCCGCTACACTTACACGATTACACTCATGCAAGGTCAAAGCATAGTGGTGCTCTAAGGTGACTGCGAAATATCTTTTTCAATACTACAATGGCGCAACCTGGACCACCCTTTCAGGCGTAACGTTTGATCATACGCTCGAGGAGCTGAATGGAACTGAAGAATTCATCTTCAATTTGCCAAACACTCCAGGAAACCGAGCAATCATAGCAAACAACGTCTTATTGAACGCAAGCTACAACGGATCCGTTATCTTCTACGGCCTACTAACTGGAGCCGACTACACCGCTGCAAACCTTCAATGTAAAGTTTACAATCCAGTTTTCGTTGCGCTCAAACAAGCAACAGGCGCTTTGACCAAGAGCTACACTTCTGTGGCTGCAACCTCTATTCTCCAAGATATTTTAGCGCTCACTTCAGCTCAAGCGAGTCCTTTCATTCCAGCGATAACGGCTGGATCTTGCCCTTCGACTCAGGTGAGCATCAAATACAGCAACGCGAACCCTTTCGATGCTATGGTGACTTTGACTAAGGCGCTTGGCTTGTTCTATTGGGGCGATGGGAACGCCTTAACCATTAACATTGGCAATCGAGATGCAACCGTTTTCACTCCAACTATTTACGAGCAGGGAACTAAAAGAGGGATAGATCGCAGCAAACAAATTGGGCAAGTGGTTATTACAGGAACGGACGTTAGCGGCGTTCAAATTCAAGGATCTGCAGGCTCAAGCGGGGCCATAAAATACTACACCGACCAAAAAGTTGCAGACGTAGCGTCGTTAAACAGTCTCGCAGCCTATAAGCTGACGTTGCTCAATAATCCATCTACCGGGAACCCGTTAAGCGTTTTGACAGATCAAGCTTACACCTGCAAACCTGGCCAGTACATCAGTATTAACCGAGTAGATTTAACGCTCGTAGGATCCTTCATTATTCAACGAATTACAAAACGTGACGTTCTAACTACCATTGACGTGGACGTTCCAGTTAACCAGGACGATATTTATCTTATCGAAACAGACCAATACGGAGACCTCGCAACCTATCAAGCTCAGCCAACAACTCAAACGCCAACAGCCCTAACACTTCAAGGGCTGCTGCATCTTTACCATTTAAGCGAAGGGTCTGGAACCGCAGCAACTGATAGCTCTCCAAATGGAACAGCCAAAAACGGAGTAATAACAAATGGAAGCTGGATTAATGGAGCGATATCTGGAACCAAAGTTCTTAGCTTTGGTGGAAGTGGATATGTCGACTGTCCAAATACGGATGCATTAACGAATGCTTTGGCTATAGGCTGTTGGTTTAGTCCTTCACAGTTAATAGATCATGAAGCTATGATTGGAAAAAACAACAACTACCTCCTCGAGATCTCAGGCACTTCAGGCGCCTTACGCTTCGGGCTACATATTGGCGGATCCTGGGTTTACTTAACAGCTCCCACGGGGACAATTCCGACGAATGGTAGAGGTTTCACTTTAGCCGTTTATGATGGGTCTAAAATGTATCTTTACGTTGCCAACCCTCAAGTGTTAAACCAACTTTTGACTTATAGTCAAGCGCAAACTGGAAGTCTCGATAGCTCTTCAGCTGATCTCTACTTAGCTGCGTCAGGCTACAAAGGCGTAGTTGCTGAAGTTATGGTTTGGAGTCGAGCATTAAGTGGCCAGGAGGTGCAGGAGCTATTTTTTCGACCCCTTACGCGAATTATAGCCAAAAGCGGAGGAGCAACCTCATGTGCATTGAACATTCAAGTGGTCTATTTTGACCCGCCGTTTTAGGTGAGAAGCATGTCTTTTAGTCCAGCACCTTTAGTCGGAGCAACGATCGTGGTTACTCAAAGCGGAAATACTATTGCATCGTTAACAACCGATTTTACGGGGTCGGCGAGCACAACCTTGCCCGTTGGAACCTATACAGTGACGGTAAACGCACCTGGCTTTAGTCAATTGCAGTTCACGCTAAACGTTACAGTTTCTGAGCCNNAGTTGTGTTTAGTTTTGAGGTCTTGCCTAAGCGTGTGGCTTATCCTGTCGCTATAGAAAGCATGTCCTACTCTGCCTCAGCCACTACTGCATTAACTGCGAATGAAGGTATGAGCGAATCTGCTAATGTTCCCTCTCCGTCGAGCGTATTGGCTGAAGCTTTGACATTGAGACCCTTAGTGAGTGAAGGATCACTTGTCAATGAAGCAATTAGTGAAGCTCCGTCCGTTGCGGTAGGTAACCAATCCTGGCAAATCAACGTTCTAATCGTCTACGACACAAGCACGTTGCAGACTAATGGAGTCGTTAGCCCATCTGGCATTCAAACTGTCGCTAACGGTTCAACCGAAACAATCGCCGCTACGACACGACAATATTCACTCTTCAACTACGCTCTCGTAGACGGGCAGCAGGTTTTGAGTAACGCAGTGAATTTTGAGTTAATTAACACAGCACATAACTTCACTGTTCCTGCTCAAGCAAGCGGAACGGTACACCAAGCGGTGTTTTTCTTCAGAGCTTGCTGGGAGATTGCAGTGTCTGGGTCAACTGCCGACGGCACCTACGAAGTTCTTGCAGGCCAAACCTACACTGCGACTCAGAATCTGGGTTCTGCACCAATTTGCTACTATGACGTGCAGAATCATTCCCACTATTCAACTTACCAATGGTATCTTGACGGCAACGCTGTAGGCTATGGTCAAAGTAGTTACACTGTGCCAGCTCAAACTGCAGGGACTTCACATACGTTAAGCTGCCAATGGACATGTTCGGGAGTATAAGAAAATGACGAGCGGGTCAATATCGGGAGCAACGGTTCAGGTTTATCAAGGCAGCACTTTAATTACTGCAGGTACAACGGATGCCAACGGCAACATATCGTTCAATCTGCCTTTTGGGCAGTACACCGTTATAGTATCAAAGACCGGTTCAACAACCGTTTCTTACCTGATTGTTGTTACTCAGGCGGCGCAGAATGAGGTTTTGAATCTGCCGCAGAATCCAATTCAGGTTCCAGTCATGGCTATATCAGAAAGCCTGTCAGATTCTGCATCCGCAGCTGTAACATCTACAACAAATGAAAGTATGTCGGATTCTGTTTCAGCAAGCATCACTCCTGCTGTTACCGAAAGCTTGAGGGAAACTCCAGCGGCCAACAGTTCTGTTTTACAGACTGAAAGCTTAGCGGAAACTCCTTCTGTTGCTGCTTCTGCAACTTTTTGGACACTTGTTATCCAGACGGCATACGCTGGTGATCCTGCGTTTAGCCAAGGTACTGTCTCACCTAGTAGCCCGGCATCTGCGGGGAGCGGCGTGAACATTTCCACAACTGCAACGACAAAGCAGTATTCATTGTACAGTTACGAGATAGCGGATGGAACAATCGTAAACAACAACTCTGCAACAACCTTCGAACCTGTAAACACTGCTCATTCTTACGCCTTCGCGGCACAGCCTCTTGGTTCAAGGCACCTTTTGGTAGCAGTTTTTGCTGCGGCTTGGGAAGCAGTGATAAGGGTTTCTGGGCCAGGAACGACAACCAATACTGGAACATTCGAAGTAGCAAGTGGGCAGACAATAAGCGTTACTGCTACTGCAAACAGTGGGCATAGTTTTCTGTACTGGACGCTTGACGGGGAAATAGTCAGCACAAGCGTTTCTTACACTTGTCCAGCTCAACAAGTCGGTACTAGTCACGTTTTAACAGCCAATTTCGTGTAGGGAGGTGAAACAGATGACAAAGATTGAAGAAGAAATCGTTCAGAACATTCTTAGAAGCGAGCATTGGGAAGACAACCTAAGCGGATTAAAATGGTCTCCAAAACTCAAAGACGTTGTAATGCTAAAGCACCAGATGGAAATTCGAGAATGGCGCTCAAACGAAGACTTAACGTTGTTAAAGAACAAGAAGACTTCGTCTTATGCTGAACTTATCGAGCTTAGCAAGAATCTGCAGCAGCGACTTATTGAATCGTCATGTGCAGCGGTCCTGAGGAGTTCGAGTGACTTCAGAATCAAGGAAATAGGCTTCAACAAACTAGACGACTTGTTTCTCAACAATTGGGGAACATTCTTATCATACTTGATCCAGCCTCCCACAGCTCAGATCGGTGGATATACATTATATGACACTACAAATACGGCAAGAACCAACGTTCAGAGTGCTTACTCGAACGGCTTCAATTATTCCAACCCCGCTGGCTTTCAGATTCAATTTGGCTCAGGCACTACAGCTGCTGCAAGAACAAACTATGCCATACAATCAGCGTTCACAACTGCTCCAGAGAAGAACCCGTTCGGCTGTGGTAACGCCACATATGCTAACGGCAACATAAGCTTTGGTAACCTAGTAACTGCGGGCGGTTCTGGCACCATAAACGAGATAGGGCTATTTGGGTACTTTTACTGGCCATACTCTAATCAATACCTGTTTATGTTGACACATGACATTCTCGGTGCAGGCGTCGCTTTCGTGGGCGGCAACCCGCTGGTTGGCACATTTGCAATTGGCACATAACCAGTTGCCCTTTTGCCAAAGTTTCTAGTTTGTTTTCAATGTACTTGTAAAGATAGCTCGTTCTCGGTTCCTAACTTACGGAATACCATGTTTTTGGAGGTGAATGTAAAAATGGATATCTCACCATATTACGGAATACTCTTTGCTGTAGCCATGGCAATCTTCACCGCATTACTTTCATGGAAACTAAGTGGAGAAGTGTTTAGCGAAACCAAATTCCTACGANNAAGGACTCAACTACATCAAAGAAGTGCCCACTCAACTACTATCACAAATAGAAGGCATAGTTACAGAAGCAGCAAAACAAATACCCACTTCGGATCTAACACCTGCACCGCCTTCTTCAACTCTGCCACCTTCAGTTCCCGCCACGAGTTCTGCATCTTAAATACAATTTTTTTCTTTTTTCTATTTTTAGGCATTTAGTTTGTTTTAGCAGAAGCTGTTATCTAAGTATTGAATAATTGATTTGACTGGATAAGCTGTTTTAGCATTTGAATTGTTGGTTCTATCTGCTTTGAACTCTTTAATCCTGTAATTACCACTTTTCCTGATGCAAAAATTAGGATACTTGTTTTGAAGGGTTTGTCCAATCTCAAAATTGCGCCTGGAAATTGCTCTGGTTCATAAATGGCTCTTATCTTTTCTGAAAATTCTTCGAGATTTATGGTTTTTCCGAGATCCGCCGTTATAACCAAGTTTTGAATATCTGGTAGAAGGTCAATTTTTTTGGCAAGCCCTTCATTAAGTAGAAACTTGTAAGCTATTTTCAACTCTCTAAAGGCTTGGGCTTCACTTCTTGTTCCTACACTTATCATCTTTCCTGACGTGAAAATGGAGACCTTTCCTTCCATCCCTTTAATTTTAAAATAAGCAACTCGACCATGATAAACATTTGAATCATAAGAGATTTCTTTATGCTTCCTAAGTTCTTGAAAATCGACAGATTGATTTATAGAGGCAGTTGCAACAACATTTACAATCCGAGAAAAAATAGTAATTTACTCCATTTACGTTTCAGGCAAGTTATCACTTAAATCATCTTCGACTTCTCTTATTTGTTCAAGAGCAGCCTCAAGATCGTCCGCAATTTCTTTAGCTAATATGCCAGGTCGAGGTAGTTTATTCACATCTGTTAAGCTATTGTCTTTTATCCAGGTTACATCTAGGCTCTTTCTGTCTCTCTTTAGTATCTCTTCGTGGGAATAGCATCTCCATCTACCGTCAGGATTCTTTTCTGACCACGTTTCCTTCCTATTGAACCTGTTTTCTGGATTGTAGCATTTGATGAAATCTGCAAGGTCCTCAAATTTCAAGGGATTTTCCTTTAATGTGAAATTAACGTTTGTCCTGAAATCATAAATCCAAATTTTTGAAGTTTGGGCTTCTTTTGACGCTGCTTTTTTATCAAAGAATAGGACATTAGCTCTTACGCCCTGAGCATAAAATATGCCTGTTGGTAGTCTAAGAATGGTATGGAGGTCGCAAGTTTCCATTAATTTTATTCTTATAGTTTCTCCTGCCCCGCCTTCGAATAAAACATTATCAGGTAAAACGATGGCAGCACGGCCATTTATTTTGAGAATACTTCTCACATGTTGAAGGAAATTCAGCTGTTTGTTGCTGGTCTTAGACCAGAAATCATCCCTAACTATAACTAACTCCTGTTTGGCAGTTTGCCCGTCCTCAGTAATTATGGTTTCAGTCGACTGTTTGCCAAAAGGGGGATTGGTAAGAACCATATTATAAATGGCTCCCGGGTTTTTTTTCAAGGAGTCAACCAAATATATTGGATTTTGCTCTCCATTTATTCCATGTAAATAGAGGTTCATTACACACAGTCTTGCTACCATGGCAACAATATCATTGCCCGTGAAAGTCTTGTGTTTTAACTCCTCTATCTGGTCCCGATCTAACTTGTAGTTCTTTATTAAATAATTATACGCTGAGAGTAAGAAACCACCTGTTCCACATGCAGGGTCATGTATTTTCATTCCTGGTTCTGGCCTCATCACTTCAACAATAGCATTAATGAGAGCACGTGGTGTGAAATACTGACCAGCTCCGCCCTTCACGTCGGCCGCATTTTTTTCAAGCAAACCTTCGTATGCATCGCCTTTAACGTCAGTTTCGAGGCTTAACCAGCTTTCTTTGTCAATTAGTTCAACGATTAGCTTCTTAAGTTTAGCTGGGTCTTGAATTTTGTTTTGAGCTTTCTTAAAAATAACACCGATTATTCCTTCTTCATTGCCAAGTTCTTGCAAGGTTTCAACATATTGGACTTCAAGTTCTGAACCTTCTTTTTTAAACAAGGCTTGCCAATTGTATTTTTTTGGTATATCTGACTTCTTGTTATACGGATCTTTTGTTCTTTCGTCATCCATTTTCAAGAACAACAAGTATGTCAATTGTTCCACGTAATCCCCGTAAGAGAGACCATCGTCTCTCAGAATATCGCAATAATTCCATAACTTTTGAACTAATTGTTTTGGGTCCGTCATTTTTGTTCCTCAAATTTTACTAAATTTCCTTCGAATGCTTCTTTTAGAATTGAACTCTTTAGAGTTTTAACTTTGAATATTGACTGATCAGAAACGTTTTCTATTTTTTCGGCAATTGAAAATTTGGATTCTATTTCTTCAACTATCTTTGACTGGGTATCTATGTTAAGCACCGGGATTGCAATTTCTGATAGCGTCGCAATATTGATATTTTTTTGTGCGGTGGCTGAGGCTTTAGATTCTATTAAACTCTGAATGTACTTTATGTAATACATTACAAAGTAGGCTGTGGTCTCGCTACTCGAAGTAAACCCTACCACACTATCTGGAAAACATGCATCAAAGTCCAAATTTGCAGTATATGCAATGTTTGCCGCAATGGTTATGCAAAGTGTACCTTTTTTCCACAACTTACTCTGCCTTAAACCCTCTTCATTGTATGTTTTCAAATAAGCAGTTAATCTTGTTTTAGCATTAGTTATTTCTCCAGTTTGAATGAACGGGTATTTGCCGCCATAAAGAATTGGGTCATCCCTTGGCCTGTGTTTTGATTTTCCCCTCCTATACTCACCAAGGTCAGAGATTTTTCCTATTTTCCACGAAGCACAAACCCCTATAAGAAGTCCCAAAACATCAATTTGTTTTGTTTCAAAATTGTCTTTACTTAAAATGTTACCTGCAAAAACTGATTTCAAAACAGACATTCTGTAAATGTCTATGTTTTTCTTAATATCATTTAAAGATTTTATCGATTCTTCAAGTCTAGTTAGTTGTTTTTCGATCTCAGATACTATTATTATTTGTTTTTGTAGATCGATGGTATTATCTTTATTTGTCGGGAATAAAAATTTCAAATCTTGATATTTTGAAATATAATATCGTCTATGCGTTGTTGTGTCCATTTTATTTAATTGCATTTGATAAAAAACAAATTTTAAAAGAATGTTCTTATTCTTTGATTTTAAAATTTTCATAGCACTTGATTTAACCTTAAATGGAAAATCCACAAATTTAGTGTCAGCAGTAAAATCATCGAAAATTATAACCGGCAAATTATTATAAATTCCATTTCTTTCATCCGTGTAGCCTTTTATGAAAGATTTATTTGCCGTTAAAACTGGTGTTAAGTTTTCATCTTTTTTTAGGGGTTTCTTAATTATGTATTCGTTCGGCTGCTCATAATCTAGAACGTCTACTAATTGAATTTCTTGCCATCCTTTTTGAATGTTCATTTAACCCCCAACTTTACTATTTAGTTCCACAAGTAACGGTTTGAGTTTTTCTTTTCCAAACACGTTAGTTGCCTTACCAAGCCCTCCTATTTGGCTGAACGGTGCGGACTCGAAGTCTTCTGGAAGTATTTCAACGGAAGTTGCTATGTGATCTTTTATCTTTTCAAGCCAGTTAAGTTGTTCTTGACTAAATTTTACGCCTGATTCCTTTTGCCTGCCTAGCCATTCGGCAAACCTTTTGTCCACAGTATCCAGGTAAGGTTCAAGTTCACTAGTTCTTCCGAGCTCAAAATTAAGCATCGAGATAAAATCTGCTATTCTATTAAATTTCCCGTGGACTTTGTCGGTTTCTAATTGCTGATACGCATACCAAAGTTTGCTCGGAGTCAAAGAATAAGGAGGGGTCTTTATTTTGTCGACAACCTCTTTGAGATCATTCCAGTCCATCTTACCTTTGCTATAGAACAATTGCAATGCAGCCAATTCTTTTCTGTTCGCTATTATGAACTCCTTAAATGAACTGACGATCTGTTTCGCCTTTACTTTGGAAATTGACGAAAAACTTGCTTCTTCGACGACATCAATCGAAACAATGTCAATTATCTGTTCCGTTTCTTTCTTGATTTCAAGAAGCCTCTGCATTAAACTTGCATTGCCAATGAAGGTCTTTAGCACCTCATTCATTCTTCTTTGCGAAATAGACTCTATCTCTTTTAGTGTCGGCTCGTAGACGTTTTCCTTGCCTTTTTCGCCAAATTCATGCTGAGCTTGGTCGTATATTTCATCTTCGTCTATAGAATTTACAAAAGATTTGTTGAAGTCGGAAAGGGATTTTCCATCTGCGAGCTTCTGTATCTCTTCAATCTGTTTTGTTGTTAGCTTTTTCTGAAGTCTCGATAGTTTACTTACCAAAGTCGATACGAGCTCTTCCGTGGGTTTTCCATATTGTAGCACTTTGAGCAATTTTTCTAAAGGCAAAGAGCTTTGTTCGAGAGGGCGGGTCTCGTTTAGATCCTCGTTCTCACAAACGCCGATTGCATCGACTATTACGAATCTTTCCTTGGCCATCGCGTCAGGCGTCACTGACATGAAATCATCATTTTTCATAACCCTACACGCCCTGCCTTTCATTTGCTCAAAATAAATTCTGCTTCTTACGGGACGCATAAAGAAGACAATTTCTAAGGGTTTTATGTCAGTGCCAGTGGCAACCATGTCTACGGTAACAGCTATTCTTGGGTTAAACCCATTTCTGAATTGACTAATTAGGTTCTTTGGGTCTTCGCCTTCGGTCTTATAAGTAATCTTAATAGCAAAGTTGTTTCCTTCACCGAATTCCTCTCTAATAATATCAACAATTTCTTCGGCGTGATTATCATCTTTTGCATAGATTAAGGTCTTGGGAACATGTTTTCTTCCAGGAAAAATCTCAGTTTTCACTTTATCCCTGAATGTCTTAATAATTGTCCGTATCTGGTCTTTAGCAACCACAGCCCGATCTAGCTGGCCTTTATCATAAACAATTTCATCTTCCAGAGTTTCCCATCGTTTTTTTCTTGTCCTTTTGTCTCGCTTAATTATGCACTCGCCTTTATCTATTTTAGAGCCTTTATTGGTGATTTTAGTTTTGATATTATAAACCGTAAAGTCTACGTTAATATTATCAGCTACTGCTTCTTCATGACTATATTCCATTACTAGGTTATTGTTGAAAAAACCTAGAGTACTTTTAGATGGTGTAGCGGTTAGACCTATCAAGAAGGCGTCAAAATATTCTAAAACTTGCTGCCAGAGATTGTAGATTGACCTGTGGCATTCGTCAATTATGATAAAGTCAAATGTTTCTATTGGAATCTTAGGATTATATTCTACAGGTGCGGGTTCAAGCGAATATTTTTCTTCAAATCCTGATTTCTCTTCTAATAATGGATCAAGTTCTTTTTCGCCCTTCAACATTGAGTATATTCTTTGAATTGTAGAAATACATACTTTGTTAACACCTTCAATTTTGTTGCTTGTCAAGTGTTGAACATTGTACAATTGGATGAAATTTCTTCCTTCACCTGGAACTTCAAATGTTTCGAACTCCTGATACGTCTGAACACCCAGATTGTCTCTATCTACGAGAAACAGAATTCTTTTTGCCTTAGCGTGCTTTATGAGGCGATAACACAAATCGACTGCCATAAACGTTTTGCCGGAACCAGTAGCCATCTGAATTAATGCTTTAGGCTTGTTTTTCGACAATGACTCTTCAGTATTTTCAATCGCCGCTTTTTGTACTTCCCACAACTTCTTGTTTTCGATGGAACATCTTTTTTCTAAATTATATCTCAGGGTTTCTTTCCCATTCTCAATCCATTCTTGAAATATCTCTGGCTTATGGAAATGGAAAACTAATCTGCTTCGGGGTTTAGGATCCCATAAGTTAGTAAATCGTACCTCTTCGCCGTTTGTTTCATATACAAAAGGCAACGGAATTGAAACGCACTCATATTCTTCGGGGAATCCTTTGGCGTACTTTCCCGATTGAAATTCTTTACCTATTAGCGATTCGCCTTCCTTTTTGGCTTCTATTATTCCCACAGCTACGCCATTTACAAAGAGGACATAATCCGCTTGCCCGACTCCTTTGCCCATCTCAAAATATTCAACCGCAACACCTTTGCAACTTTTGGGGCTAGCAGTCTTGTAACTCTGTATTTCCCAACCAGCCAGCCTCAGTTTAGGGTTAATAAGGTCATGTCTCGCCTTATCTTCCGGTTTTCTAAAGCTTGTATCTTCTGTCAAATTAGTGACCTTCTACTAACCATTTCTTTCTTGCCCTTGAGGCTGATCCTTTCTGGTTCCAGTTGATATCATAATTTTTAGCGTCAATAGATTAGATTAGTATCAACTTATCAGCAGGGCAAGGGTATTACCGCTCTTTAACGGATTGCTTACCTAATTGTTGTTTTTAAGATTTAACTTTTGCAGTACTAAACAAAGGCTATTTTCTTTTTTTATAATACCAAAGTCTTAAATTTTCTGAGCTATTAAAGACATTTGGGAAGAACATTCATGGGGATTGCATCTCGGATCGCTACTATTTTAAGAAAGGATTGTTGTGAACGTCTTGTTAAATACACTGCTCAAGAAGTTATTCTTAGTGGCGCAAGCGTTGGTATAACCGATTTCAAAATTTCCGTAGGTAATTTTTCTAATAATGTTAAAAAGATAAATAATGTAACTGAAACAATGAAAGCTCTTGATAATAATCAGTATTTACTTTGTCGTTTGGTTCATGACCCTCTTGTTAGCGAGGAACTTAAAGATGAATGTCAAAGAATACGTATCATGTGCATTATGGGTTTTACTCAACTTCAAGCCTTAACAAGTTTGCAGGAACCTAACAAGCCACTTCATCCCGAAATAGCACTATGGATAACCAATATGAGTGGTTTACTTTTAGAATGCATGGTTACCGTAAAGCCTACCCCCAAAATGACATTCAAAAACGCAAAAGGAGAAGAAATAATTGGGTGGATTAATTCGCCTAAAAGTAGGAAAAAGCCTGCCAAAAAATCTGCAACAATTAAATCTCCAAAACTATCTACAGGAAGAGAAAAATCTAAAATAGCTCAAATCATGGCGTATCAAGGCATAGATGAAAAGGACATGGCTGATGCGTTAAAAATCCTAAAAAAAGATAAATAACTGATGCTTCAGTGGTTTATTATTCGCTACTTTTGATTTTCATCGAATTTATCATCGCAAGTTTTATATTTGCAGGAGAGAAATGTTATCCTGCATATGCAGGACATTGCAGGAGATAGAGTTCTTTGAGAAGAAATGACGAAAGGTATGTTTTAAGTTTTGGCGCTGGGCTCAATTCGACGGCTCTTCTTGTATTTCTAGTAGAAAAAAATTATCCATTGGACGAAGTCGTTTTTGCAGATACTGGAGGAGAAGTCCCAGAGACTTATGCCCACTTAAAAATAGTTGACACTTACCTTCATAAACATGGAATACCTTTAACAATCTTAAGGTCCAAAAATGGGACTTTATACGATACTTGCAAGCGCAGAAAAGTGACGCCATCCCAAATTTGGCGTTGGTCTACTAGGGATTATAAGATTACTCCGATATACGCTCACTATCGTTCTTTTGGTTTACCTGTTAATCAATATCTTGGAATAGCATTTGAAGAACGGGATCGAATGAAGGAAAGCGGAGTTTCATTCGTTAAGAACATTTTTCCTCTAGTTGAAAATAAATTGACACGACAGGATTGCACCGATATAATTTGTCTTGCAGATTTTGATTTTCCTATGCCAGTTAGAAGTGGCTGCTTTTTCTGCCCGTTCAATTCACTTTCAAGGTGGACTGAGATCTTTGAAAAGCACAAAGATCTTTTCATAAGAGCTAAGGAGCTCGAGGAAAACTCAAAGTACTTTCCAAAACAAAGACTAATGAAGTGGACTCTTAGTACTCTTCAAGAGAAATTGGAAAATAACGAAGCCTTACCTGAAGTATATGTAAAAAGACTCTGTAGCAGTGAATGCATAATTTGATCTTAAATTTTGACTTCATTTTTATTACATTTGCATTTTGGAAGACCTTATATTTCAAACAAACAATTCTATTGTGACCTACATTGGAGAAATCAAAATGCCCTATTTGCGGCAAGAAGTTTGTCGATATTCTAAAGCACTTCGCTTTAGACCATGAAATAAAAGACATGAATCAATTTGAACAACTTGTAAGCGAATGCGAAAAAAACGAACAGAAGAAAACATCTTTTAGGAATTATGTCGAGGGGCTTAAACTTAAGTTGAGTTTAGGGATGATTTCTCCAGAGGAATATAGAGAATCAATGATGAAATGGTGTAAAGAAAATTAATTGAGGAATAAGAAATGGAGAATTTGGAAGAAATAGCAATTCAAGAATTCAAGTACGTGCCGCTTTCAGAGATAGATATTGCCGACAAGAATGTCCGAAAAACAAAACAGACAGTGGGTCTGGAGGAATTGAAGGCAAGCATAGAGAAACTTGGCTTAATACAACCGGTTGTTATCATCCAAAAGAAAGATGGCAGGTTCAAACTAATTGTGGGTCAACGTCGATTTCTTGCTTTTCAAGAATTAGGCCGGAAGGAAATCCCGGCCATAGTGATCGGCTCAGTGGGAGAAACTACAGAAACAGTTGTTTCTTTCGGAGAAAACATTCACAGACGTGCGTTACCTTATGACGATACCATCAAAGTATGTGACGAACTTTTTGAGAATTCTAAAGGTGAAAAGTTTGAGAGAGTACAAGCAATTGCTAAGACACTCGGGATTTCACCTCAGACAGTTTCTAAATATTTATCGTATCGTTTGGTTCCAGATGAAGTGCGTAAGTTAGTCACCGAAGAAAAACTGGGTGCGAGCGTGGCTTATCGGATAACTTCTGCCTTTTGGCCGAACACAGAAAAAATTGTGCGAATAGCTGAACAGATGACAAAAATGACCAAGTCAGAATGGGAACGAGCGCTGACTATTGGCAGAAAAAAACCTGATGCATCTCCTGAAGAAATAGTCAGAGAAGCGAAGAAACCACAGGTTGTTTTTGAACTCGTGATACCTTTAGATTCAGACACTAACAGATTGCTTTCTCGAGTTGCAAAACAAAGGAACGTGGATGAAGTTACTTTGGTGAAGAGCTTAATTGACGACTTTTTGGAAGGCGAACAGAATGGACCCTGAAAACGAGGAGAAGATACTGGCCAGGTTGTATCTCAACCTAAAAGGTCCAAAGAAAAAACAAAATAATTGGATGGAAATTGCACAAGATTGTATGCAATTGTCAGAATATTATGGTTCAGCTAAGAAAACCGCTGATCGATTAGCTGTTTCTTACGAGCTAGTTCGATCTATTCTTAAGCTAAGTACTCTTCCTGAGGAAGTAAAGGCGCTCATACGGGATAACAAAATTCTTTTTGACGCTGGGCAAAGAATTGCAAGGATTAATAACAAAAACAGGCAGATTGAAGCCGCAAAAGCTATCGCCGGATTGCCTGCTCATACAGCTAGAGAAATCCTTCAATACGCCAAAAAGTTTCCTGATGCGCCATTGGATGACTTTAGGAAGAGAGTAGTAGAAGGAAAAGATAAAATCGAAAAAATAAACTTAATAATTATTCCTTTGGGCGAAGACGACTATAAATTTTTGAAAACAAAAAGTCAAAACGAAAGGTGCTCCCCAGAAAAACTTGTCCAATCAATCTTAGCCGAGTGGATAATCGAAAACAAAAAGCAGGTGCCTGAGTAATGACCTTGGTAATTGCAGCTCCTGGTAAAGACTTTATAGTCCTTGGAGCCGACAGCCGGGGTGTTATAGATTTTGGTGCTGGAAGAATTGAAGTTAACACCCACAAGAAGCTTATACAATTAACAAAATATGTGTCAGTTTTAATGTATGGCTCCTCAGAAGAGGGAAATCAGCTCGTGGAAAAATACCGCGAGCAAATTAATCCCAAACTTGAACATGTTGACAAAGTCGCTCAGGATTTCTGTAAATTCTGCCAGAATGAAGAACGGGCGATTGCTGATGTACCCAAGAATCCAGAATCATATGTTTCATTCGGTTTCCTAGTGTGTGGTCTGAAAGTCAAAGACGGAAAATGCTCTCCTTTGATTTATAGTCTGCACAATGACAATGGATTTAGACTTGGACTGTGCAAACCTTTTGCCATACTCGGAAAGCCCTTGATTGCTCATTATCTGTTTGCCAAAGAATATGTCGATGACATGACTGTGGAAAAACTCTGTATTCTTGTCGCTCAATCAATTTATGATACTATGCAGATTGATGGAGATGTTGGTGGGCAAATCAGAATTTCAATCATCGACTCAGAAGGGGCACGAGAATTGTCAGACACTGACGTAAACTCTCAATACGAAACATGGTCGCTGAAAAAGCTTAAGAAGATTATGGAGACCTAACATCAATCGCAAGCAATTTGTTTCAAAATTATTTTTTTGTTGAAACCAATTTTTTGGCTTATTTTATGTAGTAGATTATCCACAAAAGATTATCAACCAGCCCAATAAAGAAAACACCAATATGCTTCTTTCTTTCACTTTCACGTACCCCTCTCCTATTGAAAACATCAGTTTCTTCAGCTACTTTTTAAGCAGTTTAGTTAGATATGTTGATCCCCTATGGAACGCAGGTGAATAGAGAATTCAAGGGGGCAAGCGGTTTTGGAATCAATTGATAAACAAAGCAACGAAGAGTTAGAGAAGGAAATCACTCGGTGGAGTGGCTTCGCTAGAGCTTTGCGCAAGCCTGATAGAGAAGCTTTTGACGAGCTGATGGATATGTGCAGAACTTATGCTTCAGAATTCGCCTGTGTTGATAGTCTTACAGAGTTTGAGCCTATGGTGATATCTATTTTACTTTTCCAGCAAAAAAGAATAAGACAACTAGAGCGAGAACTGCAAGCGATCAAACCTCAAGCAGTCAGCCCTTCAGAAAGCTATGAAGCAAGCGTGCCACTCGAATTCAAATCTGAGGGGAACGTTCAAGCCGTTCCAAATGGAGGTGAGCAAAGACGGTTGTTTTAATTGTGAGACGAACAGTTAGAAAGCCTGTTTCAGAAGCTAATAAGAAAGAGTGGTTTAGCCAGCTTGAGGATATAGAGTTTGTTTTTCCCAAGGAATACAACAAAATCCTAAGCCCAGTATTTACAGAAGACTTTGACTTTGACCTCAGAACCGACAATGGCGTGTTAACGTTTACCTTGACGCCAGCGCCAAAACTGCCTGGAAAAAACCATTCAGAATCCAAAAAACCTACAAAACAGCGCATGAAACCGTACCAGTCATCAAAGATTCCACAGGTGAAATTAAGTTGCGTCAAATAAAGATTAAGCTTCAATTCAGCACAAGCAAAAGAGACTACTTGAATGGTAAAAACACCTATCTGTCTGATAAGGTGTCTCTTCATTTTCCCAAAGAAACGCACGAGTTTTTCATACCCTTTAAGGGCAGACACTTAGCCATCGATGTTTCGAAGAAGGACAAAACGGTTCATATAACGTTAACAGAGCTAGACGACTAAATAGCCAGTCATTGTTTGCCCTCTTTGTCCTCTCTTCGGACACTGATTTTTTCCCCCCGCATCTCATTTATCGTGTTCTAAAGTGCCTGAAATATGCCCGTGAAAACGTTCCTGTATATAGTAATCACCACTTTGGTCCTCGGTAAAATTTAATCTGCGAGCTGGCGGTGTCTCGGTGTTTTTAACAAAAATTTGATAATTGTGGCACATTGAGCGGTTGTTTGAATTTTACGCTAAGGCATTCCTGTATACAGCAAAATTTTGCCCCAGACAAAGCGCCTCGAAATTTCTGAAGTAATGTAATAAACAGGTTTCAGCGACTTGTTTCTCCCTTCCTGAGTTGGAGGGGGATAGAAAACTTTGGCTGGGAAGAAGAGAAAAGGCACAGAGCTTGCCGTGTTCAAAGGCAGAAAACCTGACTTAACACATGCCATACTTTTAGCCCTGTCCAAAGAGGCACTCGTAAAATACGATGTCCACAAAGCTATGGTTAAACTTGGTTTCAAAGACACAAACTACGGAACCATTAAGAAGCGAATATTGATTCTTGAAGAAACTGGGTACGTCAAACAGGTTGGAATTAGAAAGACTCAGCCAGGCAGCGAAGGCATTCTCTACGAGGCAACTTTCAAAGCATTGGCAGCGCTCGAACAGAATAGAACCGATCAGAACGAGTTATTCGAGCTCATGAACGAGATGGATGCCATGGAATTTGTTGCCCTTTTGGCTCGAATACGAGCCCGCAAATCTTAAAACTCTATTCTAATTAGTTATGAATGAGAGTGCTGTTTTTGGTGACGAAAAAAAAGATTGGGGATAGAACGGTTTTTCTCTGCGACATTTGTGGTCTTGGTTATGCTGACAGAGTAACCGCTCAAGAATGCGAAGATTATTGCCGAGCACACCACGGATCCTGCAGCGCTGAGATAAGCGCAAAAGCAGTTTACCTTCCAGGCGCGCCAACATTGCCCGATAGAAAATAATCGCCTTCAAAGAGCTCGCCCAAGGTTCAAGTATTTAAACAAATAGGCTCCGTAGCAGGGGCTTTTCGAAATACTATTTTTTGTTTGCCGAATAAAAAATACTATTTTTTCCGACTGCCAGAATTCCTTTAGCTAATCGGCGCGACATAGTGTTAGGTGACATAAAAGTGGTAAATATTATTGAGGACTGGGATGTCCTCGCTGAATATGCTGGGGAAAAGCTTGGTTTCTACCAACTCCTTGGCAATGAAGGCGCCATTGAAATTAGGGTACAAACAGGACGGATCGGCTTTAAGAAAGAGTTCAAAGCCGGCGATGATTCGGAGCTGTTAAAGATTCTTGATTTCTGTAAGAAACATCGCTATATTCAGATAAGCGAGCACTTGCGGGATGAGGAATTCTTCAAGTAATCAGCGAGGCGAAACTATGAGCTGCATTTTTGAAGAACCTATAACAGAGCCTCAGGCTGAAAAGAGGCCGTACAAGAAACGGCGAAAACCATGCATCGTATGCGGTAAACCGTCTGTAGGAGTTACAAGCTATGTCTTTCAGGTTGACGGCACAAGCAAGATTGGCGTGCCCTTTTGTCAGCTGCATTTGGATAATCAACAAGCGTATGCTGTGCCGGTGTTTGAAAACCAAGACGCCTTAGAGCTCTTCAAGAAAGAACATCCTGGACTTTTCAAACGCGGTGTGGAAAGAAAAACAATCCTGTTTCTGCAGCCGACAAAAACCAGCGCTGTTGAGCAATAAACGCGTGTGAGGGGTGGGAGGGAATGGTTGGACTTACTGCAGAGGCAAACTATCATGATAGTAGCTTAATGAGCTCTCAATCCACTCCCTGCAGCTCTAAGTCGGAACCTGCCCAAGGTTTTGCAAAC
>PLTA01000040.1 GCA_003164295.1 Candidatus Bathyarchaeota archaeon | reverse complement strand
TTGGAATGTGGTAAGCTATTATAAATGAGAGGAGAACGATTTCTGTTAACTCTTTGAGCGAAACCTCTTTGAGTAAACTTTCGAGAAATATTTTGGGCGCTAATCAAATACATTGTTATATTGTAGGTGATGCCTGTTCACTTTTGGATGGGCATATTCGCGGGTAGAGTTCTAGCCCGAGGTCTTGAAGAGCTTGAAAGTGTCTTAGATTGAATGTGTATAATTTTGCGTTATTGTTAATTGTTATGGCTGCAATCATTGCGTCAGTTCGGCAGATAATTTTTCCTTTCTTTTCTGCTTCAAGTTCAATTTTGCTAGATAGCAATGCATCTTTTTTGGTGTAGCTTAGAATTGGGAGTGAAAGAAGCTCTTGGGCTGATTTGCCGTATTTATGTAAGCCGTATAGAACTTCGTGTAAACTAATGACTGTTGTTGCTACTTCTTCATTGCTTTCAATGGTTTGCTTAAGGGCTTGGTCGCCTTTCTCGGATTTTCGATCTAAAAGTTCAATTAGTACATCAGAATCAATGATGATCAATTTCTTTTTTCAGCCCTTTTAGAGTAAAGCTCTGAGAGTACCGTTTCTTTCTCTTTGTCGGTGAATTCAACTTTGCCTCTGAGTTTCTTGAGCGTTTCCGCAGGTGATGTACACTTAACTAGTCTATCAAATAGTTCGCTAAAGCTTTCCTCTTTTCCTTTTATGGTTAGCAGTTTTCCATAGACTTCATCTCTAATAGTTATAGTTTTCACCATGTCGAACCACAACCAAATAATGTTTAAACATACATTTAAACATAAAGATCGTTATAGAACCACCCCAATTATTTCATGAACAAACGAAATGCTTCTCAAGAAAAGCGGCAAACCTTCGAGGTTCATCGATAAATCTAGAAAATATGGAAAAAACTCAACAACCATAAAAATCTACTATAATGAGGAAGAATCTGGTGGATTGCGGGTGATATACGAGGATAACGGGGTTGCAGTTAAGGCAATCTCTTGGGGTAAATTTTTGGAAGTCTTTATTGGAAACTAATTTTAAGGTGCCTGATTTATTTTGCTTGCCATTATCAGAACCTGTTCCGTTAAGAACGCCGTCGCCGTAACTATGGTTTGTTTGTGCTTGTTTACTGCATGATTTTCTATGGCAATGCTCATAGCTTTCACATCAGGAACGACTAAAATTTCTGAGCCACAACTGCATTTGATGGTGGGCATATTTTTTTTGTTGCTGCGGTTTTGGTTAGAATTAAAGCTAATTTTTTGTGTTATTTTTTGTCCTACCTATTCTCTTTAGACCAATATAGAGTAAATGGTTTGTGTTTAATTGCATCAAATATAACTTATTGTGGTAGGCATGACACAGTCACACATATACTGCGTTTTACTAATAATAATGTTCATTTATGAAGTTTTTAATTCATTCTAACTTTAATTTATTATTTTTGTTAATAAAAAGCATAATTGTTTGAATTAAACAACGGTGAAAAACAAAAGGCTTATACCGCCCTGCAGCATAACATGTAGAGATATACAATAAACCCACAGAAAAGAGGAAGGAAAATGAGACGGTCAAAATTAGAAACTTATATCTCTATTCTAAAAGTGTTAACGCAAAAACCATTAAAACTTACTCACATCATGTACAAGGCAAACGTGAACTGTAGTGTGCTCTATGATGATTTAAATTTTCTAATTAAGCAAAATCTTGTCCAAGAAATAACACTTACAAAGAGCCGTGTAGTTTTTGCAATCACGCCACGTGGCATAACGGTGCTCAAATACTTCCATGAACTCACACAAGCATTACCAATCATAGAAGAGACCCGCACACCAATACCCTTCTAAACTACACGAACTTGACTCCACCTAATTTTTATTGTAAGTCACAGTCCCCCGCGATTCCAAAGGTTCCAGGGCAAATACTCAATCCTTCATAAAAAAACTAGAAAAATAAAACTCTAAAACAATAATTGGGCAAGCACTCTAAATTTCTCATTCATCAGCGGCATTACTTAATCAGCCTACGCCCCTTGCAAGTTTGCAAGATAGAATCACCTTTTCTCCATCCAGGGAAACCGTCAAATTCCATAAGCGCCTTGTAATCTGCAAAACGCCAATTAAGCCTACAGCAACAAAAACAAGTTTGTAACTTTCAAGCTTCATTGGTTAATCACTTCAGGTTTTGATTCAGATAAACTTTTAATGTAATGTCGCTTGAACCAGCGCCAAACTAGAAATAAAGCCAAAACAAACACGATAGCACCAATTGTTGTGAATGCTATGGTGGACCAAAAAGCGTTTTGATCTGAGACTGTGGCGGTTTGTTGGCGTTTTGAGCGGCGTCTGTGATTTGTTGGGTGATTGGGAGTACGCTGTCCTGCTTGGCTTGCGGCTATGCTGAAATTTCCAGTCCGGCCAAGTAATTTTGGAGATTCTCAAAAGAAAAAAGCATACCTTACAAATTGTAGATTTCAGTGATTTTGCGGTTTACTTCTTTTTTGAGTTTAGGTCCTATTTCACCGATTTCGCCTATAATGAGATTTTTTGATATTGTTGCGACCTTGTCGAGTTTTATGGTTGAGGTTAGTTTGAGTCCTGTTTGTTTGAATTCTGCGTTTTTTTCGTTGATGGTGATGTCGACGGGTTTTGGGTTGTCCGTTCTGGAGGAAATGAAGGCTACTACGACATCTTTTTCTCCTTCATAAAGAACAAGTGCAGGCCTTAGTTTGGTTGCTGTTAGGTCTGTGAACGGAAAAGGTATAAGAACTATTTTTCCCTTCAAACGCAGTTAACCTTGGCTTTTATATCTTTAATTGTGTAAATTTCAGGTTCTTTTGCAAAGAAGTCCTTAAGCGATTTCTCGGATAGACCCATCATTGTTGAAGTTTCTTTTTCTTCAAGCAGAACATCCATTTTCTGTTTTAACTCTGAGAGCAGACTTTTTATTTCCTTTAGCTCAACTTCAATTGTCATGTCTTCTCAAACTCTATTGGCTTGTTTCCTATTTAATTATTATTGCATCTAACCATAGAGATAGTACCCCTTAAGTGATCATATCTAAAATCTATGGTGAGACATCACTCCGGAGATTAACTTTTCTTAAAATGGAACTATGCTTTTTTGAGGTAAGCTTTGGTGAGTTAGGGTTTGGTTCGATTATGCGTACCACACGTTTTTGTTTGAAGCACCAGACTTTAGTGGAGTTTCAGCTCCCGCGTTCGGCTGACTGTTTCGTCGAGGTTTTTTGCGTAGTTTTCGTTTTGGTGAAAGCTTTCATACCACTGTATAATTCCTTGCGGGTGCCTTCTTTTCTAATGCTGGTTATGGTGAAGCCTTTTAGTCGGAGTTCAATTTGAGTGCTGACTGGGACTCCGGTCTTATCTCTTATGTTCTCCATTTCATTCACGATTGAGGCTTCGATTCGGAAGCAGACTTGACGCTTTGTCTCTTTTGCCATGATGTTGTGCCTCATAATTATAATGCGTTTATTGGCATTTAATGTATCTCAAGCTGTTGCATTTGCTTTCTGGGGTTTTGGTTCTTGAGATGCGATTAACAAAACGCTAATTAAGCCCGTAAACAACAAAAAACGAGTTTGTAACCTTCAAGCTTCATTGACCTGTTACCTCTGGTTTTGCTTGGGACAAATTATTAATGTAACGTCGCCTGAACCAGTGCCAAACTAGAAATAACGCCAAAACAAACCTTTCCCCCACTCCATACGACCTTAATTTTGAATCCAAACCTTTACCCGCCTCAACTCAGGCAAGCCACAAAGACCTTGACGGTAAAAAAACTATTAAATGACTTAACCATCAACAGTTTCAAAATAGTGCCGTCACCTTCGAAATGGCCGACCTCGCCGCCAACCTATGCACAAAAAGAGGCGGAAAACTCTCCGACGTCTTAATCGTAGCCACAGCAATCAAACAAAAAGCCGACACCGTTTACTCACAAGGTAAAGACCTGCAACGCTTCAACAAAGACACAAAAATCTGTGAATTACCGTAAAAACAACATAGCTTTGGTTTGAGCTGGGGTGAGGGGTTTGGGTGTGTTGATTGTAACCCGCCTTAACCTTAGTAATTTTTTACTACCTCACACACACGCAATCCTAGCCCTGTTGTGTTTTAATCTTTGCACTCTACAATTTCTTGAGAGTTTTCTAACTCTTCTACAGTCCTTGTGACCGTCACTACATGCGCGACTGCTTGAACCATCCCAACTGGAATGCATATTTTGGAACTCCGGAATCTCTTTTTCAATCCAAGACTCTCTGCCGCATCGCCAGTAAGTTTCACGTTCAAGAACTTTATCGACCAAGTCGCGGTGTCAATTTTTGCTCCTTTCACTTCTCCAATAATATGTGCCTCTGAAGTTACTACTTTTAACCCTATAATTTCTTCAAAATTTATCATGTGTTCACCTATACTACTTATTTTGATTTGGTGCAAATATATGTGTTACCTTTTCGATTCCTTCCATGTTTGCTGACAAGCCCTTAATGTAACTCCGCTTGAACAAGCTCGACCAAAAAAATGCGTATAAGCCATATTTCTGAACAGGAATATTTTCGAGAAATAACTCGAATGCTCTTTGTGGGATCAAATTATCCTGAGTCATTGGCCAAGGCTATGAATATTTGCTGCTTTTCAGTCAAGTGAAAGATAGACGTGATCAAGCTAAAAGTACCAGCTACGTTAAACACATTTATGTCCGGTTGCAA